>CAZLHR010000007.1:3530-35368 GCA_964559685.1 uncultured Lishizhenia sp. | reverse complement strand
TGGAACTACCATTGTTTTGTGAGTTTGAGTTATTTTGTGATGGCGATGAAGAATTTGTCGAACCCCCATTATTATTTGAGCCATTTCCTATGGAACTACCATTGTTTTGTGAGTTTGAGTTATTTTGTGATGGCGATGAAGAATTGGATGTGCCGCCGATATTGTTACTCGAGGAACAAGGGCCTTGCGTAGCACCTAGTGCTTGATAATTAGGCCATTCTGAACTAGGAATTACAATAGTTTGATATGATCCTTCTCTTTCATTTATTTTTGTGCAAATAATCATTGTGGTATTCCCTTCCACATTCGAGTTGGGCTGAGTATACAAGATATTTATATTTTCTGATAATGTATTGCAATTTGTCGAAATAGAAATTTTAATGGCATTACTACCTGTCACAAGTGGAACGATTGCTCCAACTTGTGAACCGTTAAAGTTTACATTAGAAATCAATTGCCCATTATTGGTAATTTGAACTTGATTAACATTATTTACATTGTAGACGTTGAACGATAAATCAACACTGTTATTTGTTGTTGTATAATTATTAATTGTCGGCGAAACTAAGGATAAGCTAGCAGGCTTACATTTACTAATCGTATAGGATTCAGATGCAGTACCACAAGAATTACTTGCAATAATTTCAATAATCATTGGAACGTTTGGAAGATTTATTGTTCCAGTTAGAAACCCGTTGTTATTTTGATAGTTGCTCGTAATATTACCATTCACTTTAACAGTCACACTTGTACTTTCTGAATAATTTGCAATTTGTGCAGACAAGGAAAGCGTGTTTGCATTAATTGAGCTCCCTGAAGGTGGAAGATTAATAAATGTAATTGTGGGTGGATAACATGGTGCAGTGTAGGTCACAAAAAAAGTTTTCGATGTATTGCCACATTCATTTTCAGCTATTAATACAATTGTATTTTGTCCTTGATTTAACGTCAAGTTTGCTTCAATATTACCATTTACAAAACTAAATTGAGATACTATTGTTCCATTTAAAGAAAGTGTAATATCATCTGATGCAGAAACATTTTCGATCGTGGATGCAAATACAAATTGCTGATTGGATACAATATTCATCATTTGAGAGCTTAAAGATATTTGTGGAATTGAACAATTTTTTCCCACAACGTTAACCTCCTTATTGACAATGCCGCAATCATTTTGAATTTTCAGCTTTAATAAATTTGAACCAGAAACTAAACTAACTTGCGCAGAAAATACTCCGTTCGAAAAAGAGAAATTCGAAATAGGTGTTTGATTGTGTTCAAAGGATATTTGATTTAATTCAACTGTACCTGTAATTAATGCTTGGTAAATAAATGAACCTACATTTAATGTTGAAACTTGAGTGCTCGGATTTTGAATATTAATTTGTGGTACAATACATGGATTATAATTGATTGAAACATTTTCCATATCATTTCCACAAGAATTCGTAGTTGAAAGACTTATCATATTAACTCCAGGGGATAAATCTAAATTGGCTGTAAGTTGCCCAGAACTGTAATTAAAGTTCTTTTGTATTCCATTGCAAGTTAGAACAATAGAAGTTTGTTCAGAATTTGAAATGTTTGCTGAAAGTAAAAATACTGGGTCTAAAGAAACTAAATTTCCAATATTGAGGTTTATAACAGGAGGTTGGCAATTATTGTAAATAATATTCAACGTTTTCGAATCAGTCCCACACGAATTTGTACCATTAATTTGAATAGTATTATTTCCTGGTATTAAATTAAGATTACATGTGACGTTATTCCCGTTTCTGGTTGACGAAACTGAATTACCATTCAAAAAAATTGAATAATTTTCCGTATTCACAACACTTGCAGTAATTCCGCAAATTGAAGAATTCACAATTGAATTTTGCGCTGGAGTAAGGAAAGAAATTGAGGGAGGAACACAACTTTTTTTAATAACTTGAACAGTTTTTGAAACAGTTCCACATGAATTAGTTAATTTAATAAAAATAGTATTGCTGCCTTCTGACAGACTTACATTTGCCGAAATTAACCCATTTGTAAGTACTGGAGATACAGACTGATTATTAATACTTAATTCAATTTGATTAATATAATTTACGTTCGTAGAAGAGAATTGAACATTTATTTGATCTGAATTTACTGTAATCCCAGATAAAGGTTGTATTACGGAAAGTGTTGGAGGTGAACAATTTATATAATTTATAGAAATTGATTTACTATCAGTACCACATGCATTGCTAGATTTAATTACAAATGTGTTTATTCCTGGCAATAAATTAACTGTACTAATCAATTGATTATTTAAGTACGTGAATCCCAAATTTTGACCATTTCTTGTCACAATAATTCCTGAAGAATTTGACATTTCAGAAATAACAGCAGTCAAGTTGTAAGAACTATTTACCACATTAGTTGAAGCACTTGTTATTAATATTGAAGGAGCTTTACAATTTTCATATTCAATATTGACTGTTTCAATATCAACTCCACAATCATTTGAGGCAATTACTTGTAATACATTAACACCTGGATTAAGGCTAAGCGATATTTCAGAAAGCCTAGTGCTTGGAGAATAATTAAAATCAGCCAAGACAAAATTGTTTAATTTATAGCTAATATTCTGTCTTTTTTCTATATTTTCAATTTTAGATCGTAACTTAAAGTTCGGTACACTTACTTTTGCATTACTTTGAAGGTTCAATAATTGTATTGATGGTGCATTACAAGATTGTAATATAATTGAAGTTTGTTGGATTGATTTTCCACAAGCGTTGGTTATAGTAAGTACAATATTGTTTTGACCTTGAAATAAACTCAAATTGGCATTAACCGTACCATTTAATAACGAAAATTCATTAATAGTTAAGCCATTGAGACTAAAATTTATTTGCTGCTTATTCGAAACACCTGTAACTTTTGCGCTAAAATTAAACACTGATTTATTAACAGTAATTCCTGGACTAGTAGGATTTGTGAAATTAATCGTTGGCGAAACACAATTATCGTAAAAAACACTATTTTCTATATTCGCATTACCACAAGAATTTGAAAGATCAATTCTAAATACGTTTATTCCAGGCTGCAGCTGAATATTTGCTTGAATCAAGCCATTTAAATTATTGAAATAAAAATCAGGAATTAAAATGCCATTCGCATAAACTTTGATATTTGACTTATCCTGAACATTTTGAATTACAGCATTCAGTAGATATGAAGCATTATTTGTTGTCAAATTTGTCGATGCTGGGTTAGTAAAAATTCCAGAAGGGAATTTGCAATTTTCATAATGTACTGAAATAATATCGCTATCCGTACCACATTTATTTTTAACAATAATTTTAAATTGATTTAATCCCTGTTTCAAATTAGTCTGGAAAAAGACTTTTCGATTTGAGTGGTTATATTGGAAAAGCAAAGGTATATTCTCATTATTTAAAATTTGAATTTCATTTGAAGCATTAACACCTTGAACAAAAAACTCTAAATTATACGAAGGGTTGGTAACTGAAATTGAATTTACAGTCGTGATATTTATTTCAGGAGTTGGACAGGGAGAATTAAAATTGCTAATGTTGGAATTACTATTAATATTCTCGTTCGTTCTGTGTACTCCTCCCCACAATCGAAATTGGAGGTACAAAGATGTGTAATGATATAGATCATTTTTTGGACGAACGGTTGATTGCACAGCATCAAAATCATCCGCTAAAGTAAAGGTGGTTTTATGTTCAATCCCAAAAGTTGTTCTTTTACCAATATGATAACCCAATCCAAAACCTAAACTCGGCATAAAATTGACATTGTACTTTTTATAACCATCTAAAGGTGTCTCATAGCTGTCGTCAAATGTAATTCCACCAAGACCGTTAGGTCCATATGAATAAGGATTTGCACTCAAAAGAATTTCGCTCGAATCCGTAAGGTTACCTTTCGTTTGATTCCAAGTAATTCCTACTCCACCGAACACATAAGGATCCCAACCAGTGCGTTGAGTAATTGCATTCAAATGAATCGCAAGCTCAAGGGCTAATCGATGAATATTCGATTTGAAATTATGATATGTATAACCAGGAGCTGATTGATAACCATAAAGCGCATTATCTTGTGTTAAACCCGAAAGCGCCGTTGAATCTTTGTCTTGTCCATACCAATTTCCATTGAGGTACCTGCCACGAATATCAAAAGATAAGGGTCTACCGTAGTTATAATTGTAGGATTTCCCTAGAGTTAATCCCCATCCACCTCCAACTTGATATTTCAAATCAGTTGAGTGCCAAGTACCTCCTCCATTAATTCCTAAAAACCATTTTGATGAATTATCATAATCCACACGAACCGATTGACTGTTATAAAGAAATGAGACGGTAAAAAATAGCAGAGAAAAGTAAATATTTTTCATTTCGTTGTATTTGAACATGGAACATTTCCATTATTATGCCAAAAGTCTAAAAAAAAGTTAACTATAGCAACTTGTTAGAGAGATTTGATATTAAATTGGCAGAAAATAAAAGGAATTGAAGCGAATGTTAAAATTATGTTAATACAAGACTAGAAAAAAGAAAGCTGACTTAACCTCACAATTTTCATCATGCCAGTTGATTTATTGAGCTGAATAAATGAGCTCAAGATTGCTGTTTTAGGATCGTAAATTAATTGAAAATCCTCGACAAAAGTTCCTGATTTGTAGGAGTGCTTTTCTATTAGATTTCCGAGTTCATCGTATCGAAAAACTTGCTCTTCGATTGGAATATCGGAATTGTTATAATAAATCCCATAGGATTTTAGTAGGCCCTTATCGTTGTAGGTATACCTTTTAGTTTGTTGTGCTTCAGACATTTTCAATCGTTGCGTGCGAGAGAGCAAGTACCCATCTGGATTCCGCTCCTCTGTTTCTTCCATGTATGGTAAATTATAGCTATTAAGGTAAATCTTTTTTTCTCCAATAGGTAATTTTTGGTAGGTATACAGCTCTGTGTTAACAAGCACTGTTTTTTCGAGTTCCCCACTTCTACTCAAAATGTCTTTTCTTTGCTCAAGCTTCACTAATTTTTCCTCCTCGTTGAAAATCAAATAATTTGCCGTTAATCCTCCAGATTCATATTTACCAAAATAAACCAACTTACTATTCGCGTTGTATTGAAAAGACTGATAAATAGTGTCTTTTTTATCTGCTTCCGTTTTTGTTTCTGTTATTTTAATAACTCTCCCTAAGCTATCAAATTCAATTCGAAAAAAATCTTTACTCTCTCTAATAATATCCCCAGGTTTTTTAATTGATACTTTTCCTTCCAGCGATTTCAATCCGCTTGTTCGAACAAAAGTAGCATTGAAAAAAGGAATATCCGTAAATGCTTGACCTTCTTGATTCAATATCATTTGCGATGTAGAATCAACGCTACAAAAGATAAAGAAAGTAAGAACTAGTATATATTTCAACTTACAGTTTTTCTAAAATCGATTTCCAACTTGCTTCTTTAGCAATAATGCCTGACAATTCAGCCACAGGGACTCTCTCTTGTTTCATGGTATCTCTATTTCTTATTGTAACGGTATTGTGCTCGAGGGTTTCATGGTCAACCGTAATCGAAAAAGGAGTTCCAATAGAATCTTGTCTTCGGTAACGACGACCAATTGCGTCTTTTTCATCGTACTGAACATTAAATTCTAGCTGAAGTGTCTTTTGTATTTCTCTGGCCTTTTCAGGTAGACCATCTTTCTTTACTAGGGGAAGAATAGCTGCCTTATAAGGTGCAAGAACCGGCGGAATGCTTAATACGGTTCGTTCTGAACCGTCCTCAAGCACTTCACTTTTCAATGCTGCGCTCAAGACAGCTAAAAATAGTCTGTCCAGACCAACGGATGTTTCAATAACAAATGGAATATAATTTTGATTCAAATCTGGGTCAAAAAACTGCAATTTTTTTCCAGAAAATTTTTCATGTTGTTTCAAGTCGAAATCTGTACGAGAATGAATTCCTTCCAATTCCTTAAAGCCCATTGGAAAATTAAACTCTATATCACAAGCTGCGTTTGCATAGTGCGCTAACTTCAAGTGGTCATGAAACCTATAGTTCGAATCTCCTAAGCCTAAATTTTTATGCCATTTTGTGCGCAGATCTTTCCAATAGTCGTACCATTCCATTTCTTGACCTGGGCGCACAAAAAACTGCATTTCCATTTGTTCGAATTCGCGCATTCTAAAAATGAATTGACGCGCAACAATTTCGTTACGAAAAGCTTTTCCAATTTGCGCTATTCCAAATGGGATTTTCATTCTTCCAGACTTCTGGACATTCAAAAAATTAACAAATATTCCCTGCGCTGTTTCTGGACGCAAGTAGATTGTAGATGCATCTCCTGCTACCGAACCTAATTCCGTTGAAAACATTAAATTGAATTGCCGCACTTCCGTCCAATTTTTTGAACCAGAAATAGGACACACAATCTCTAAATCAATAATTAATTGCCGAACACCTTCTAAATCATTAGCTTCAAGTGCACTTTTCATTCTCGCTTCAATTGAATCAATTTTTTCTTGATTTCGAAGCACATTTGGATTGGTAGCTAAAAACTGATTTTCATTGAATTCACTGCCAAAACGTGTTCTAGCCTTTTCAACTTCTTTGTTGATTTTTTGACGAATTTTCTCAATGTGCTCCTCCAATAAAACATCTGCACGGTATCTTTTCTTCGAATCTTTATTGTCGATGAGTGGGTCATTGAAAGCATCCACATGTCCTGAAGCTTTCCATGTGGTAGGATGCATAAAAATTGCTGCATCTATACCAACTATATTTTCGTGCATTTGCACCATTGCTTTCCACCAATAGGTTTTGATGTTGTTTTTAAGTTCTGCACCCAGTTGACCGTAATCATATGTTGCTGCAAGTCCATCATAAATTTCAGAAGAAGGGAAAACAAACCCGTATTCTTTTGCATGAGAAATGATGTCTTTAAGTCGATCCTGATTTTGTTCCATGATGCAAAGATACATGCTAAGTTTATGGAAAAATCAATCTGAAAAAGGAATTTTAACAATGGGAATTTAACAAATCATAAAACTGGGAGTTTCATCTAATATTTTTGACCTAAATTTGATGTTATGCGCTTGTATTTGAACTCTTCTGAATTTATAAATACGAATCAACCAATTGATGTCTCCATTCCTATTCGTTCTGATAATGATCATGTAAGAGCATGGTATGTGGATCCTCCAAAATTTGAAATAGTAAGGGCAAATGGTTTTATTGGTTCTGTGGCAGAAGGAGGCTCAACGAATTTTCGAGATGTTTTTTTTAATCCACATGGCCATGGCACACACACGGAATGTTTAGGGCATATTTCAACGGAAGTTTACTCAATCAACCAACATCTAAAATCTTTTTTCTGGAAAGCGAGTTTGGTCAGTGTAACTCCAGATTATCTTGAAAATGGGGATACTATTATCAAAAGAAAACACATTGAAAATCATATTAATAGTTCATTTTCTGAAGCTGTTTTAATTCGTACGATGCCAAATGATAACTTAAAAATATCTAAGGATTACTCTAACTCTAACCCTACTTATTTTGATTTGGACCTTATTCCATTATTAGATCAATTAGGAACCAAACACTTCTTAGTGGATTTACCCTCCGTAGATCGAGAAGAAGATGAGGGAAAGTTAGCATTTCATCATGCCTTTTGGAAGGTGCCAGAAAACCCGGATTACACACGAACCATTACTGAACTTATTTACGTTCCAAATTCAGTGGCAGATGGAGAATACCTGCTTGAACTCCAAGTTGCTGCCTTCGAAAATGACGCAAGTCCGAGTAGGCCAATACTTTACCGCATAGAGAAATAAGCAAAAAAAAAGCTGCCTTTTCAGACAGCTTAAATTCTATATTTTGAATCTTACTCCTTGATGATTCTAATTGACTCAACGCCATTGGCATGAGAAACGTTTACAAAGTAAATTCCCGCTTTCAAAGCACTCATGTCAAAATTCTCTTGATTTTGTCCAATGTTTCTTTTGGTAAGCACCTTACCTTCAACATTAGTTAACGTAATATCAGATGCATTTATTAGAGATTGTAATCCATTAACCGCAACTTCATTTCTTGCAGGGTTAGGAAATGCTGACAAGATCGAATTTCTATTTTCTTCTAAAAATGCGCCGTTATTACTTACAACAATTTTATAACCTGTAAATGAAGTAGATTGAGTTACTGGCGTTGGTGGTAAGCCTGGGAATAGCGTTACAAGTACCGTTACGTCAATGAATATCTCCACATTATACGTATTTACTGTTGATGTCGTTCCATATACTGTTGCACAGCCTTGAGTTCCCCCCGTGTAGGTGCAATTAGCTGCATTACAATTATATAGATATTCAGTAGGCAAACCTGTTACATCAGTTACGTTGTAGGATTGAATAGGCGAACCGACAAACTGCCCGGAAGGATCTAAATCAGCCGTTACAGTTGCTGGAGCTTTAAAATTCAACACTGCTTCGTAATAAACACCAGCAGTAGCGGGAGGAAAATTAGTTACTGTATCTGGCCATGCTCCATATACTGAATCGGCATATTGAGGATCTGGCGTACATTGAGGTTGTGCATATGCTACCATAGAAGCAAAACCAATCGATAAAAATGAAAGTAAAGTTTTTCTCATAATCTAGTTTTAAATGTTAGTCCAAATGTACATATTTTTTAATTTGAATTATAGCGATTAATAAAAATGCATCTTCGACAGACAAAAATTTAATCGCTTTAGAAAGGGAATTTAGGTAACTTTGAGCATGATTCTTTATAATGTAACTGTATCTATTGACGCTTCTGTTACGGAGGAATGGTTGAGCTGGATGAGGTCGACGCACATTCCGGAAGTACTAGAAACTGGATGTTTTTTAGAATGTCGATTGTCAAAGATTCACGGAGAAGAAGATGGCGGCAGAAGCTATTCTATACTTTATTTATGTCCGAATCAAGAAACTTTGGATCATTATCAATTGCACTTTGCGCCCGCACTTCAGGCATCACATACCAAACGATTCGAAGGTAAATTTGCGGCATTTAGAACCTTTCTCACGGTAATAGAAGAATTTAAACTATGCAGGTAAGAGCCAAAAAACACCTTGGACAGCATTTTCTGAAGGATGAGAAAATTTGCGAAAGAATATCGTTATCATTTTCAAGACATCAAAATTGTCACCATGTGTTAGAAATCGGACCCGGAATGGGAGCACTTTCTCATTTTTTATTTCTTCAAGAAGATTTGAATGTGATATTAATGGACATTGACGAAGAATCGGTAAATTTTTTACACGAAAAGTATCCAGAAAAAAAAGAGCAAATCCTGTACGGTGATTTTTTACGATTACATCCTGACACTTATTTTCCGAATGTTAATTTTTCCGTAGTTGGGAATTTTCCATATAACATTTCTTCTCAAATTCTTTTTAAGTGTTTGGAGTTCCGGAATCGCATCCCTGAAATCATGGGTATGTTTCAAAAAGAGGTAGCGGTAAGGGTTGCAGAGAAACCAGGCTCAAAGGAATATGGCATTACAAGTGTCTTGTTACAAGCATTTTACGATATAGAGTATTGTTTTACTGTCAATGAGCACGTTTTTTCTCCTCCGCCAAAGGTTAAATCAGGTGTAATTCGCTGTACTCGAAACAATAGGGAATCTCTTTCTTGTGACGAAAGATTGTTTTTCCAGGTTGTAAAAATGGCCTTTAACCAAAGAAGAAAAACATTAAGAAATTCATTAAAGCAGTTACTAAAAGGTCATGAATTGCCAGTAAAATTTCAACAAGAACGTCCGGAACAACTTAGTGTTTCAGACTTTGAAGAACTCACTTTATTTATTGAATCCATTAAGGAGTAAACATATCTCCCTCATTCTTCTTGGGTACTTCGCTTCCGTTGTAGAATAATTTGCGAACAGATTCTTTACCTCGGTTATCATAAATAATCAACCAACCGTGTTTTAAACCATTTTTATAGTTTGTTTCGTAAATCAAATTTCCACGTCTTCCAAATTGCTTCATAGTACCATGTAATTTTCCCTTTTTGTAGGGTGAAATAATAGTTGGGATTTGACCTCCGGGATAATAATCAACCCAAACACCATTTTTTAATCCATTGCTGTATTTTCCGTGAGCCTTTACCATGTAATCAAGCTGAGAATAAGCTGTAAAATCACCATGTAACTCGCTGAGTTTTTCCTTCATTCCCATTACAGCTATACCATTTGCGTAATTCTTTCTTGTGACAATTTTATAATTACTAATTTGCATCAAGCGGCCATTATCATAATATTCTTTCCACTCTTTAACCCGCAATCCCTCCTTGTAATATCCTTCTGAAGTTTTCACCTTATTTGGGTTGTAAGAAACCCATGAACCGTCGAGTTTTCCGTCTTTGAAATTCGCCAGGTTCTTTATAATTCCACTATCCCAATAATTTTTCCAAAGTCCTATTTCTTTGCCATTTTTATAATCACCTTCCATCAACAAAGTTCCGTTTTCGTACCATGTCTTCCAATTTCCATCTTTTTGATCATTCACATAATTTCCGAGTCGGTAATCTTGGCCATTTTCATAGAAATAGTGCCATTTACCTGTTTTTTTACCGTTATCGAAATGAGCTTCATAGGATATTCCACCATTCGGATAATAATACACCCATTTGTTATGTTGTTTATCGTTATTGAAATCTCCAATCATTTCAGGTTTTCCATCGGGAAAATTCCAAACCCATTTCCCAGTTTTCATTCCCATGGTGTAAAGTCCTGTAGTATTTAAAAGCGTGTCGTTATAATAAACTTCATAAGCACCATGTAGTGAGTCATTGGAATAATTCATTCGTTTCTCTATTGCACCGCCTAGGTTAAAAACTAACCACTCGCCAGATTTTTTGCCCATTTCAAAATTTCCTCTTACAGCTATAGCTCCATTTGCGGTTCTTTCCTCAAAATAACCTGACTTTAAACCGTTAACGAAAGTGTAATTCTCCTTGATTCTTCCCGAAACGTAATACGATTTCAAATAGCCATTTCCATCTTTAATTGATTGGGTATGAAGCGAGTCTTCTTCCCAATAATTCATTAAATAAGTCGTGTCATTTTCTACATGCTCTATGGATTTTGACCTGCCGTCGGCATAGAAATATTCCCATTTCCCATCAGGACTTCCTAAAGCGTAATTTCCTGATATTATGAGTCTGCCATTTTCATCGAATTCTTTAAAAATACTATCCGGCACATTGAAAGTAAAATATGCCAAAGTTTTCATCTTGCCATTTGGATGATAGGTAATTTGCTTACCATGAATTCTATTTCGGTAATACATGCGGTCTTCCTCTAAAACACCTTCATAGGAATAAAAGGACCATTTACCATGTTTTTCGGATTTGTTTAAGACAATTTTATCCTCATTGATGTAATACGAACCTGTTGCTTGTAGACGTTTGTTTCCAGAATCCCAAAAGATGCGAACTTTAGGGCCAAGATTTTCTTTTTCTACCTTTTGCGCAGTTGAGAATTGTCCGAAACAGAAAATAAAAAGTATTAATTGTAATATGCTCTTCATGGAGATAGATTAATTGATGAACTTTCGAATCGTTACAAAACTTTATTTACATATTGAACAATAAGAAATATCCCAATAAGCGTAAAAACTATTCCTATTAATTGATTGATCCCTTTTAAAAGTGAATTTGTCACCAAGGGGCGAAGACTTTTTGCTAAAATTATTTTTGTTAAATCAACCAAAATAAAGGTTGACAATAAGACACCAAGAAAATAATATACCTCAATATCGCTTTCTGAATCTGTTAGGGTTTGTGCAAGCGACATGACACTAAGCCAATAAAACACCACAAAAGGATTAGCAAAATTCAGTATGAACCCTTTCAAGCTTAAAAGTAAATGATGCTTGGTTTGTATCGCATTATCCTCACCTTTATTTGCCGAAATAATTTCCACTTTTTTAAAGAAATTAAAGACCCCATAAACAATAAAAATTAATCCACTAACAAAACGAAAAAGTAATTTATGATCACCTGAATCTAGTGAGCGTAATTCCATAAAAAAAATGGAAGCAAATACAATGTAAATTAAATCACTAAGAATGACACCAAAATTAAAAGATAAGGCGGCTCTTATGCCTTTGGTTATACTAGTTTCTAGTAATGAAAAAAATATTGGACCAGGAATTACACTCAATAAAAAACCGATACCAATTGCTTGAATGTAAAATTGCATGTTCAAAAATAGCTACAATTCTTAAGCAATTTTGAATAAAAATACAATGATTCCAATAATCAATTGTGAATAATTCAAGTAAACTCTTTAACTTTGCGAAGTAATAATTTACCCTTGACATGAGAACTGCAACAGCGAACAAAAAATTAGATGAAATAATTGCTAAAATTGAAAAGAAAGGTATTGAAGCTTCCGGTTTGGTAGCTGATTTAAAATCTTTGCGTGAATTAGCTTTGCAAGAACAAGATCCATTGGTAGTTAAAGTGTTGCGATTAACATATGAGTTTTTGGATGAAAACCAATGTTTTGATGTACAGGCGCAATACGAAGAAGATGAAGAAGGTAATGAATACCCTGTAGAAGGTATTGAAGACAAGGAGAATTTATTATACCTTCTTAACTTACTAAAAAATGCAGAACACAAGATAAATCGTGAAGAAATCAAAGATTATCGTTCTGCTCTCAAGACAGAATTATATTAATTCTAAAAAAATATTTTTTTCAAGCAACATTTATAGGTCTACCGACGTCATTTAAATGTTGAACAAAAACGTTTGTTCACTTTTGGTTTTATTTAACTTGCAGATGCCTGAAAAGAATTTAAGGGTGGTTTCTTTTATTCTTTTCAGGCTTTTTTTTAATTATTTACAATATTGGCAGTAAAACGCGGATTTATTGTGTGTGAAGTCGATACTTGAATCGATCATCTCTGAGTATATTTCTTGAACAAACTCCTTTACTTGTTCGGAAATTTCAGTTATACTTTGGTTTTCTTTTCCAGATAAAGGATAGTTTCCTTTGGCGTCAATTAATGAGATGATGAGCACTTCATCTGGTAATACCCCATACTTATCCTCAAACATCAACGCATAAAAAGCCAACTGAAGCGCGTGTTTTGTGGTTTTAAAATTTAACTTTTCACTTCCTTTTTTTCGACCAATGGTTACGTTTTCTTTCGTTACCTTACCAGATTTATAATCAATTACACGGTATCGATTTCCCACTTTGTCAACCCGATCCACATACCCTCCAATTTTGATTGTCTTTACCTCATTTTCAATTTCGATAGTAAAAGAGGTGTCAAAACGCGATTCCAAACGTTCAATTGTTAGGGGTTCTTGGCTATTCATCACAAAGTCTTTTTCAGCCTCTAAAAATTTCAAGGTCATTTCTTTCGCTACAGAAAAACTAAGTGCATTTTTCCCAGTTTGGAAAAGTGTATCATCTCCATCGAAATAGTCAATAAACTCTTTCCTCAAAACCTGAGGGAAATCCGCAATCATTTTATCTATAATGGCTTCGGTAATTGGAGGAGTATCTATGTGCATGCGTTCACCTTCCTTATTAAATGTAGCATAAGGAGCATATAAAGTATCTAAGGTATTGTGAATAAAGGTTCCAAAAGTATGTGTTTCAATATCTTCCTCGACGGATTTATCTTCGCCAAATTCCACCAAGTATCGGTAATAGAAATCCAGGCTACAAGCTAAATATTTCGCAATACTTGATGCAGAAATCGTACGTTTAAAAAACTGATGTACTCTATCAATAATAAAAGGTGTTTTCGTGAGAATACCAGCCTCGATTTTCGATACTTCGTCAATCGGAACTGAATACATTTCATGATTGACAAAGAGTCTTTTATTAAGTGAAGAAAGTTCTAGTTCCATCTGTAGCAAATACCTACTTTTCTCATGACTTCCAAGATTATCTGCGGCACTTGTAAATGTTGTTGTCATGTGTTTCGCTTCGTGAAGCAAGCGGTAAAAATGGTGGGCAAAGACACCTTGTTTGTCGCGTGTTGAGGGCAGACCAAGTATGCTTCTTAAATCTAATGGAATTAAGGTTTTTATGGGATTTGTTGTGGGTAGGCTACCTTCGTTAAATCCTAAGATAATCAATCGTTCAAAATCCAACATCCTCGTTTCGAGAATTCCCATAACCTGCAATCCTTTGGTTGGATTTCCGTGATAAGCCAAACTTGCTATACTCCAATGCTGATAAAATAATGATTTAAAACTTTTCAAAGCCATTTTTGGTAATCCTTCTTCCACAATTTTTTGAAAAGAAGTAATGGCATTATCAAATGTCAACAAACAGTTTGTTTCGAATTGATTTGAGGATGGCGTGGCTTGAATTAAAAGTTGATTGAGTTTGCGAATTTGCGTTATTGCTATTATCCAGTCATTGTCCCATGACTCTGTGATTGCATGTAATATTTCGTTGATTTTGGGGGATATGTCCAACTTACTAGGAGACTGAAAAACTTTATTTTTACTCGATGTTTTGAGCTCTATGTCTGCCATTTTATTTTTCTCAAATTCAGAAGCTACCAAAAGAATAAAAATCTGATGCATGAAACTCATCAAATCGGCGTGGTAAATGGCTGATGTTTTGAATCTTTTTTTATTTTCCTGAATCCTAAAAATGGTCTCAACCCATGACTTCACCGGCGTTTGTGTCAGTGGAAGTCCTAGGGTAATATTGGCTTGTTTCACATTCGCAGGAATATTCTGTACTAATGCAGAAATTAACGTTTCATCCGCAAGTATGACAACTGTGTTTTGCAGTTCTTCCTCTGTTAATTTAGCTAGCGCTTCTGCTGCCACTTTAACTTGTCCTGTTTTTTGAGGACATTCAACAATGCGGACATCCAATGGCATATTTCCGATGTTAGAAATCATCCAGTTGGGGTCATTAAGTTCAAGTTGCTGAATATTTCTTCGAATAAATAATCCTGCCTCATGAATCGTATCCTCCATATAATAGGTATCCGCGTCCACTAAAAAATGTGCTTGTCCAGAGCGAATAAGTTTTTTAATGATGGTGGTTTCAGCTGAACTTAATGCGTTGAAACCCGCAAATATCATTGTATTACCGGTCAATAATTGTATATTCTCCTCGGCCAAGTTGCGGTATGCTCGTGCAGTGGTAATTCTATCACGTTGCTTTAATCTTTGTTCTAATTTTTCATGATATTCCGGCAATTTCTCCCAAAATTCCAAGAATTTTTTCTGTGTTTCCGAAATTTCCTTTTCCTCTAAGTTCCAAGCTTCTAATTCTTTAATGTTGAGAAGGTTTTTAAATACCTCTTTCGGCTCTAACATGTAACGATCAATGTCATCAAAATCACTCAACAACATGGTTGCCCACTGAACAAAATCTTCAAAAGTCTCTGGTATCGCTTCGATTTCTTTATGGACTTCATATAAATTAAGCAAGAGACGAGTTCGATCAATGCAATTAGGATAATAAGTTTTCACCCATTGATCAATAGTTAACATTTTAGGAGCGAAAATTGGACCTCCGAATTCCTTTACAAGTGCGTTTGAAAGGTATTTTATCGCGCGCTGGGATGGTAATATAATAGTTAAACTCTTTAAGTCAAAGTTTCCTTCGTGGATGAATTTTGCTACGCGCGGTATGAAAGCCATTATTTCTTTGTTAAGTATCCCAAATAGGTACTACGATTAACCGATTTAAATATCACATTTGGATAAAATGTAGCAAACAGGGGTGGTTCCTTTACCTTTTTCTTTTTATTCCAAGAACATCGCATGGCAAAAACATCTTTGTCTTCTACTTCAATAAGGTCGATGAATTGCCTTGTATGTGATTTCCAAAAATAAAATTCAGGTGTTTTTTGATTTGTTTTATACCACTTATAGCGTTCCGAAATTAGCCAATTCTTCCAAAGAACTTCTTTGTCGAAGCGATCTTCAAATTTGGTGAAATTACCTATAAGAGCATTTCTTATTCCATTGTCAATAAAGTAAACCACATGTTGTTTTTTTACTTCATATCTTTTATTGTTAAACAATGTAGGAAGCACGATGAGTAAATGCGCTGATTGAAATAAAGATATATAACGTTCTACCGTTTCGTTATCCAATTCGACTATTTCGGCCAATTCATTGTATGAAATACTCTCCCCTATTTTTAATGCAAGCAATTGAAGAAGGCGTTGTAACGGTTTTTTCTTGTTGATACGTTCAAATGCTCCGAGTTGGTGATTTAAAATTTGATCAATTTGGAGAGCTAGTTGATTGGAATAATGCACGGAATCATGTTCAAATTTCGAAAACAAATTTCCGAAAACCAATCTGTTTTCTAGGTTTTTTTCTTCATAAACCATTCCATTGGTCATGGTGTTTTCATAATATGTTTTTGGAGCAAAATAAAAGGAAAGGCCCTCCCATTTAATCGCTTCCTTTAATTCATCATTCATACCTGGTTTGAAAGCTGTGGTAAGAATAAGAGATGACTTGACTTCTTGGCTAAGTACCTTATCAATAAGGAGTTGAAGTGATTTAAAGTACTGAGCATCTTTCAAAACATATGCACTATTCTGATTGAAATACCATCCAATTTCTTCGTTGCTTAGATTGTTGAATTTGGATCGTACTTCTTTCGAACGAAAATCTATCGTCTCGAATGCTACACCTTTATCCGTTAAAGCTTCGGCAGCATATTTTGATTTTCCTACACCAATAGGACCTTCTACCCAAATGATCTTGTTGGTCACTAATTTTTCTTTGAATAAGGCATCGTAAATACGTGACATAAGCGACTATTCAAACCAAACTTTATCAAAAAACTTTTGCGGACGATCGGAGTGTAAGAATTTATTTCCGCCATAAACTTTAGTAACAGAGAAATGGGTTGGATTAAATTGAATTCGCACCCAATTCAGACCTTCAGGATAGGTATCACTCAACCCTTCAAATTGCACGGTACCATCTTCCAAAAATCGCTTTTTGAAAACAGTATTCGGTGGACTAGCAATATATGTAGACGCAATCTGATCCAATGACAAAGTAGTATCGAGAGGAAAAACTTCCACCACATAACTATTCCCTTGTCCCAATTCTCTGTAAATCATTTTGATGCTTCCGTCGCTATATTCTTCTACGTACGGTTTTCCGTGAAAAACAGCAGTAATCCCTGTGTTTAAGTCTCTGTAGGCATATGCCCGTTCCATTCGGATACGCTTCTTTATTTTAGAAGGCTGTTCATTTATCGTCCAACTTACTTGCCTTAATCTGTATCCTTTATCGCGCAAAAGTTTGATAATTCCTTCAGAACCTCCTAAATGGGCGGCACCAACGGCACAGAAAAAACTATTTTGATTTTTTAACAGCGAATCTAGCTGGTGTGACATTCGAATATTTCTACCACTGATTAACTTAGGATACAATTCCGGGTCAACAGTTAAGGAAGCTTTTGTTAATTTATCAAGCCCTTGAATATCACCTTGAAGGTATAAATCCATGATTTTATCCTGTGCAAAATTATTGAGTGAGGTATTAACGAATTTCCTACTGGAATAATTGACATTATTCAATACATTCATTTGTGCGTCGTAGCTTTCTAGCGCAAAAAATTGCTTTTTATTGTTGAAGCAGAATTCTTCAAAGAAAGCATCTAAAAATTGGGGCATGCCATTCTCATCTCCATAGGCTGTTCTGGATGCTTGTGTACTTGCGGTGTAGGGGTTTCCGTTTTTGTCGTATTGGGTATTGGGCAATCCTTTTCGTGTATCAATTTTATTAAACAAGGCAAAAACATCGGTTTCCAAAACGACCATCTTTGCTTTTTCCATCAAGACATAGACAGAATCGGCCAAATCAAAAACTCGCTTGTCGTTGGAATGAATAGTTCCAAAAATGTAGGATTTCTCTTTTACCTTGGGATGTGAAATTTCCCATAATAATTGTTTTTCGTTCTCCACATAAGTAGTTTGTTCGAACGAAATAAAAGGCCAAAATATGCAGATGAAACTAACGATCCTCATGAACACTCAAAGTTAGCTATTTTCGTGGGTCTAACACGTTTAAGAATAGAGAATTTAACAAATTGTTACGAAACAATTGGGAATTTTACAGATTAAAAATGCGCTGAATATGACTTTCCCCGAAAGAATATGGCATGTAAGAAAAAGATGGAATTTCATTCGACAGTACGATGCCTCCACGATATCCAAGGAAGATTTTACCGTGCGTTTCACCTAAATCCATGGCGTAGGCGGCATTTACGGTTAATGCATTAAATGCTTCTTCAGGTGTCATTTTCATTTTTACGCAAGCCAAGGACCAAATGGTAAATAGGTTGTAATTGGGTGTGGAACCAGGATTAAAATCACTTGCAAGAGCCACAGGAATATCATTTTCCATCAATAATTTTGCATTTCCATAGGGAATGGAAATAAAATGCGAGCAGCCAGGTAAAAAAACAGGCATACAACTTGTATTTTTTAATGCATTTACATCCTGTTCTGTTAATTCTTCAAGGTGATCTACGGATAATGCGCCCAACTCTGCTGCTTTTGCAACACCTCCCATCGCTGAAAACTGATTCACGTGAACTTTTGGTTTCAGCCCGTGTTTTTTACCCGCTAAAAGAATCTCCTCCATTTCCTCTACCGAAAAATAATTGCGCTCACAAAAAACATCAATGTAATCTGCTAGGCCTTCTTTTTCTATTTCGGGTAACATTTCGTTGATTATTAAATCAATATACCCCCTGTGATTTTCTTTGAATTCCGTTGGAAAAGCATGTGCACCAAGAAATGTAGCTTTAATGGGAATCGGATTGCATTCTTTAAGTCTTTTGATGACCCGTAGCATTTTAAGTTCACCCTCCACGCTCAAGCCATATCCTGATTTTATTTCCAAAGCTCCGGTTCCTAGTGCACTCATTTTATTAATTCGGTTTTGAGCAGAAGTGAAAAGCTCGTCTTCTGTCATTTCTTGAAGTTTTCGCGCAGAATTCAGTATGCCTCCACCTTTCAAGGCAATTTCCTCATAACTCAAGCCCATAATGCGATCAACGAATTCTTCTTCTCTCGTTTTGGCAAAAACGGTGTGTGTATGCGCATCGATAAAACAAGGAAAAACGTAACAACCTGTCCCATCTATTATTTCCAAATCACGCCAATCGGAAATACCTTCCCAATCACTCATGGGACCATAAGCCACAACTTCGCCGTCCTCAAGAGCTAAAAAAGCATCGTGAATAATGGGGAGATCTTTCATTTTGGAGCCCAAAATGACTTGTGGTATATCTTCTCCTGCTTGCACAAGTCCTTTAATGTTTTTGATTAGCACTTTCATGGAATTCCTTTCTGAAAATTTCAATTGTACTGCGAATATAGTAGATTTCGATATACCTTGCTTTCAAGAAAATAAAAGCCACCTTTAACGTAAATATCCTAACAATAATTAAGTAACTTCGCAGCTCAATTATGGAATTAGGCGCGATACTCTCGGCATTCGCCAAATTACCTCAAGTAGATTACGCAGCAAGTACCTTGAGTATGGAGAACGTGCGACTTCACCTCAAAGGTTTGATAGGTTCATCAAAAAGTATTGTGGCAACAAGTATAGCGCAACAATTGCCGTCCCATCAGTTGTTTATTCTAAATGATAAAGAAGAAGCTGCCTATTTTTTAAATGATTTAGAAGGTCTTTATCCGAATGATAAGCGCATTTTATTTTATCCGGCTTCATACCGAATTCCCTACCAAATTGATGAAATCGACAATGCCAACGTGGTGGCTCGAGCCGAGGTGTTAGAGCGAATTTCAAGTAATCAAAATGCTTGGGTTGTTACCTATCCTGAAGCTCTTTTTGAAAAAGTCCCAACTAAGAAAAAACTTGTGGAGAACTCCATGCGTGTAGAAGTAGGGAAATCTTATTCCTTAGATTTCATGAACGAGCTTTTATTAGAATATCATTTTGAGCGCGTTGATTTTGTCTATGAACCCGGTCAATTTGCCATTCGTGGTGGGATTGTGGATGTTTATTCTTATAGCAACGATCACCCTTTTAGAATAGAATTTTTTGGCGACGAAGTAGAATCAATTCGGACCTTCGATGCTGCTAGCCAATTATCTATTTCCGAACACGCGTTTTTCATGATTATTCCGAACATCCAAGGACAAATGATACTGGAGGGTGTTGCTTCGTTTTTTGATTTTTTAGATCCTTCATGTCAGGTATGGATAAGTTCATACTCGCGACTCCTTTCTGTGATAGAAAAGGAATACGAAAAAGCAACTGCGCGGTACTTAGAATTATCCGACACGGTGAAAAGAACGTTGCCATCAGATTTGTACCTACCACCCAGCAATTTGCAACAAAATCTCGCGGAACGTAATTGTATTGAATGGGGGCCAGATTACCACTTTTCGACAAAGGAAATTATAACTTTTGACATTCAACCTCAGCCGAGTTTTAATAAAAATTTTGACCTACTTCGAACTGATTTGTTAAATCGACAGAAAGACGGGCATAAAAATCTTATTTTTTCCAATCAACCTAAACAAATAGAACGTCTTTTTCAAATTTTCGCAGACATTGGCGGAGATGTCGAATTTAGTCCGATTCCGATTGCATTGCACGAAGGGTTTATTTTTCCTTCATTGAAGCTTACCTGTTACACGGATCATCAATTATTTGAGCGGTATCATCGGTTTAGGTTGAAAGAAGGTTTTAGACAAGCGAAGCAAGCGCTAACCTTGAAAGAGATTTATAACCTTCAAAAAGGCGATTATGTAACACACATTGACCATGGGGTTGGGCAATTTTCAGGATTGGAAACGATTGACGTAAACGGCAAACCACAAGAGGCCATTCGTTTAGTGTATAAAGATGGAGATGTGTTGTATGTCGGGATTCATTCTCTTCATCGCATTTCAAAATTTACGGGTAAGGACGGTACAGTGCCCAAAATGAACAAATTAGGCACACAAGCTTGGACAACATTAAAGAATAAAACCAAGAAAAAAATAAAAGAATTAGCATTCGACCTGATCCAGTTGTATGCAAAGCGTCGAAGTCAGCCAGGTTTTGCGTTTACACCCGATTCTTATCTTCAAAACGAGTTAGAAGCATCGTTTATGTACGAAGACACACCCGATCAATACAAAGCAACACAGGATGTAAAGAAGGACATGGAATCTTCGCGACCAATGGACCGATTAATTTGTGGAGATGTAGGTTTCGGTAAAACAGAAGTTGCTATACGAGCTGCATTTAAAGCGGTTTCCGATTCGAAACAAGTTGCTGTTTTAGTGCCAACGACGATTTTATCGATGCAACATTACAGAAGTTTTAAAGAAAGACTTTCAGAATTTCCTTGTTCCATTTCCTTTATCAACCGTTTTAAAAGTGCAAAAGAAACTACTGAAACGTTGAAGCAATTAGCTGAAGGAAAAATTGACATACTTATCGGAACACATGCAATTGTGGCTGAAAAAGTCAAGTTTAAAGACTTAGGCCTCATGATTATCGATGAAGAGCAAAAATTTGGTGTAGCAGTAAAAGACAAATTAAAAACGATTCGAACAACTGTTGATACCTTAACTCTTACGGCAACACCTATTCCGAGAACCCTACAGTTTTCGCTTATGGGGGCTCGCGACTTGAGTATTATCAATACACCACCGCCAAACCGGCAACCTGTTCTAACGGAAATCATTCACTTTGATGAAGAGGTTATCCGCGACGCTATCGCCTACGAAGTTTCTAGAGGTGGTCAGGTATTTTTCGTCAACAACCGATTGGCAAATATTCGAGAATTAGCGGGAATGATTCAACGATTATGCCCCGGAGTGCGCATTGGTATCGGACACGGACAAATGGACGGCGAAAAATTAGAACGCGTGATGATGGATTTCATTGAAGGAAGTTATGATGTGTTAATTGCCACGACGATTATTGAAAGTGGGATCGATATTTCCAATGCAAATACCATAATCATAAATGATTCTCACACGTTTGGCCTGAGCGATTTACATCAATTGAGAGGACGTGTTGGGCGGAGCAATAAAAAAGGATTTTGTTACCTTGTCGCACCAAAATTTAGCATGATGACTGCTGAGGCAAGAAAGCGTTTAGAGGCATTGGTACAGTTTTCTGATTTAGGTGCTGGCTTCAATATTGCCATGAAAGATTTGGATATAAGAGGAGCTGGAAATATGTTGGGTGGTGAACAAAGTGGATTTATTTCAGAGATTGGTTTTGAGATGTATCAAAAAATCTTGAATGAGGCGATGAATGAACTACGCGAAAGTGAGTTTAAAGATTTGTTCGACGAGCGGCAAACGGACACTTTCGGATCATATGTTAACGAGTGTGTTTTTGAAACGGATTTGGAAGTTCGTATTCCTGACGATTATGTAAATCAGGTGAGTGAACGCTTGAGCTTGTATCAAGAATTAGATGGATTAAAAAATGAGGAAGAACTTGAAACTTTTTCTGTTCTGCTTAAAGATCGTTTTGGACCAATTCCTAGGGAAGTGAAAGAACTGTTTTTTTCATTCAAATTGCGATGGGCGGCTCAAAATGCAGGAATTGAACGTTTGGTAATAAAGTCTTCGAAACTCGTGGGTTATTTCATTGCGAATCCTCAATCTCCATTTTTTGAAACAGAAGCGTTTACGGCTCTTCTGACGAATATTATGGCTGCAGGAGACGGATACAGATTGGTGCAACAACAAGATAAATTGCGATTAGTAATTGAACCTGTACACCACATCAAAGAGGCTTACGAAAAATTAACAAAACTCACCGTTCAAGAGCGAGTATCCTAGTAGCAATCAACCATTCGCTGCGCTAACATTCCCATTATTCTCTTGTCAATTTCTTTCTTGTTTTGATAATAAAAAGCAAATTCTACGTTGGTTAATAATCCGGTCACCATTCCTATCCATTGGTATTTTAAGGATGGATTTTTAGTCGCTGTTTTCATTAATAAATTCCATTTTTCTGACGCAGATTTTCCTGAAGAAATCGCTTTTGAAATAAATAGTTCCTGACGAGAAATATAACTCCAAAGCTCATGTTGATATTTTAAAATTGGTCTGAGAACATCATTTTGAAAGACCTCTAATTCGTTGTCCGTTGGCAATGTTGCTACTATTGGGCGTAGTTCTTTTAATTCTTGTTCTTCTCTCATGAGTTTCTAACGTTTATGATTACTTCAAAGTTCAACGAAACGATTAGTTCCGTGCATTAAAACATTTCATTACATTTGTTTAAGCAATATACTATGAAGTTAATCCTTAGCATACTTTTACTCACACAAGTTAGTCTTTTTATGGCAGGTTCAGTTGAAGGAGACACCTTAAAAATCAGTAGTAAAGACGATGAGATTTTCTTGCCTAAACATGGTGTTTACCTCAATACCTTCGGATTGTTTGGTAAGTTTCGAATTCGTTATGAATACCAACCGATTGCTTCCAGAAGTTATCAAATTGGTTTGTGTACACATTACATTTTAAATTTGGATTACGGAACGAATGTGTTTTTCGAGTATCGACAATATCCTATTCCTAAGCAACGCCATCGTAGTTTTTACTTTGCAAGAGTTGCATATGGACAAGTTTGGCATCCCATTTTATACGAAGATAGTTGGTCTGGTATGTACGTGGGAAATACTAAACTCGGGAGCTATGTTTCATTGGGTGGAGGAATTGGTCAACAATTTCGATTTGGAAGGGCAAAGAACTTTCGTATTGAAATTCAAGAAGGACTTCAATACGCACATACCATTAAAGGCGTTACGGATTTTAGATCAACCTATTACGCCGATAACCCTGAAGCTTATAAGTACTTATTAGGCGACGCGCTTATCGATGATTTAGAGTCCAAAAACACTCCGAATGTAGGTCCTTTTGGGCTTCCGTTTTTTCAAGGGATTGGAGCAGGTTCTCTATTTTACATCAATGCGAGTATTGCTTATACATTTCCAGGCGAGGCATACGAAGTGAAACATCAAGAGGTCGGAGGATTTTTAAAATTCAGAAAAGCTAAACTGTAATTTATGCTTTTCGTACTACCTTTTTTATCCTTTTCGTTTGTTTTTCTGCTGTTGTTCTCCTGTGGAGAAAACAGGCAAGATGAGTCCATTTCCATGTCGGAGTATCAGAAACGAAAACCTGTAGACAATCAAATCGATTTACTTTCAAGGAAGGATGTGTTCGATGGATATATTTTCGGACACACGTATTCACTCGTTTATTTTAAAGAACGCATAGCCACTACAACTGAAGATTCTTCATTTTTAGAAGACGTGGATGAAAATTCTTTGTCGCTGAAAGGAAATTTACAAATGGATGTTCATTCGTTAATTATGTCGCACGATACCTTGACAGACAAATTTGATATGCGAACGGAGAAAATGAAACTTTATTACGGAAATCGAGGGCTTATTACAGATTCTGTTTGTTACTTTAACAAGCTCAGTTTTAAAGAACGTCCTGGTGATTCATTACCTGTTCCAAAAGCATTGAGGGGTAATTACATCGTTCCAATCGGCATGACCAGTGGTCCATGGTCTACAAAGGGTTCAAAAGCCGTGGTTTTTTTTACTCCCGGGGTGTTTGAATACCGAGGTAAGACTTGTTATAATCCCATCGTCGTCTTTAATGAATATGTACTTTACGTCTTTTCTCAAAAGCAAGATAATCCATGATTAATAGGAATTGATTCTATCAATTTGGTTCAAGTTCTCTATCTTTGCGACTCAAAAACAAGCTAATGAGTCAAGTAGAACTTACTGAACAAGAACTTCAAAGAAGAGAAAATCTATCCAAATTAAGGGAAATGGGCATCGATCCTTATCCTGCAGCACTTTTTCCTGTAAATGCTTATGCAGAGGAGCTAAAACGCGATTTTGAAGAGGGAAAGAGTGTTTGTTTAGCAGGTAGGATGATGTCTCAACGGATTATGGGTAAAGCTTCTTTTGCGGAATTACAAGATGCTTCGGGTAGGATTCAAGTTTATTTCAATCGTGACGAAATTTGTCCGACCGAAGACAAAACATTGTACAATGAAGTTTTTAAAAAGCTACTCGATCTTGGCGATTTCATTGGGATTCATGGAACTGTATTCAAAACACAAGTTGGGGAAATATCAGTCAATGTTACTTCATTTTCTATTTTATCAAAAGTATTACGCCCATTACCTCTTCCGAAAATAGATGCAGATGGAAAAGTACACGACGCCTTCACTGATCCTGAATTACGCTACCGCCAACGCTACGTAGATTTAGTAGTGAACCGAGAAGTAAAGGATGTTTTTGTGAAAAGAACAAAATTGTTCAACGCCATGCGTCAGTTTTTTAACGATGCCGGTTATATTGAAGTAGAAACTCCGGTGCTACAATCAATACCTGGAGGAGCATCTGCCCGTCCATTTATTACACATCATAATGCCCTGGATATTCCTTTGTACATGAGAATTGCCAATGAGTTGTACTTAAAAAGATTGATAGTTGGGGGTTTTGATGGCGTATATGAATTTTCTAAGAATTTCCGAAATGAAGGAATGGACAGAACTCACAATCCTGAGTTTACCGCAATGGAAATTTATGTTGCATACAAGGATTATAATTGGATGATGTCGTTCACTGAACAATTATTAGAGTATTGTGCAACTGCCGTTAATGGAACAACGGTATGTACCTTCGGAGAGCACACCATAGACTTCAAAGCCCCATATAAGCGTGTAACCATGCGTCAGGCCATCATTGATTTCACCGGTTTTGATATTCAAGGGAAATCGGAAGAAGATCTGCGTTCAGCCGCAAAAGGAATGGGATTAGAGGTTGATGAGTCAATGGGAAAAGGTAAGCTAATCGACGAGATTTTTGGTGGCAAATGTGAGGGTAACTACGTGCAACCTACATTTATAACTGACTATCCGAAAGAGATGTCGCCGCTGTGCAAGGTACATCGCGAGGATCCAAAGTTAACTGAACGATTTGAATTAATGGTCTGCGGAAAAGAAATTGCGAATGCTTATTCCGAGTTGAACGATCCAATTGATCAACGTGAGCGTTTTGAAGAACAACTAAAGTTACAAGAGCGAGGAGACGATGAAGCGATGTTTATCGACCAAGATTTTTTACGAGCATTGGAATACGGAATGCCACCAACAAGTGGTTTGGGCATCGGGATGGACAGATTGATTATGTATCTTACCAACAACCCATCCATTCAGGAGGTGTTGTTCTTCCCTCAAATGCGACCAGAAAGCAAGTCGAAAGCGAACTTAAACAATCAAGAAAAAGAGATTTTTGAAGTGATGAAGTCGCATGGAGAAATGCCACTGTCCGCATTACGTGCTAAGTTTGACATTAGCAACAAGGTTTGGGACACGTCAATAAAAACCTTAACCAAAAATAATCTGTTGAAGGTTAGTAAAGAGGACGAATTATTGCTAGTGAGGTTAGTTTAGTACCCTTTTTCTTTTAATTTTTTTAGTAATTTTTCGTCAAGCAACGCACCCCATTCTTGTCCTACAGACATGGATTCTGCAGTGATAGCGGCCTTTGAACCTGACAACTTTTTTCCTGCGGGAGTTGCATAAAAGGCGATAATCTGATCTAGGTCTTGAGCTGTTAAATGACGATAATATACCGGAGCTAACAACTAGACCAACTCATCCATTGAGGTGCTTGAAAATTCTTTTTCAAATTCGTTCCAAAATTAAAATGGAACTTCTGGAGATTGTTGTTTATTCATCGTAAACAGTTGAGAAATCGCTGCATCGTATGCTTCAATTCCGCCGGATGCTTGCATCATCAATTTCACTTTGTTTTTTTAGGCCTGATCTGCTTGAGCAAAAGAAATAGAAACTGTAAAAAACAGCAGAAGGGAAAAGTAGATTTTATTCATAATGTTTAAAGGTTAGTTTGAAATAATAGTTAGAAAATAAATTGATTACGATTTGAAAAGTGAATATTCATTCTCCTTTTCGTCATTTCCCGATACAAAACTTGCTGAAGATATTACCTAGAATATCGGTATCTACTTCTATTTGGCCCGTGATGTTTCCTAATGAACGCATGGCAGCGCGGATGTCCATTGCGATCAAATCTGCAGGAATGTTTTGAACTAATCCTTGTTGTGCCGCACTTAGATAGTTATTTGTATGTTGTAAAGCCTCCAAGTGTCTTGAGTTGGAAATAATGGTATCGTTAGCAAAATCAAAATCTTGTTTTATCGCTTCCACTAATGCCGATTTCAGCGCATCTAATCCTTCCCCTGTTTTGGCACTAATGATGTAATCACATGAAGGTGTTGAAGCTGCAATGTCTTGTTTATTCACCACAAAAAACATTTTTTTATCAGTAAATTGAAGTTGTAATGTAGCAGTCCAATGAGCGGCCTGTTCCACCTCTTCTGCTCGTGAACCATCCGCAAGACAAATAACGAGTTGCGACTGTTCAATCTTTTGCATAGAACGTTCGATTCCCATCGCTTCAATCCTTTCTTTTGTCTCACGAATACCTGCAGTGTCGATTAAGCGAAACGTAATACCATCTATTACCAAAACTTCTTCAATTACATCACGTGTGGTTCCCGCAATGTCACTGACTATAGCACGATCCTCTCCAAGTAATTGATTCAACAATGTACTTTTTCCCGTATTCGGTGCTCCCACAATGGCCACCGGAACTCCATTTTTCAACGCATTTCCCAATTCAAAGGATTGAATTAGTCTTCGAATTTTCGCTAAAAGCTCCTTAATAAGACTGGTTAACGCCGTTCGGTCGGCAAACTCCACATCTTCTTCTGCAAAATCCAATTCCAATTCAATTAAACTAGCGAAATGAATGAGCTGTTCCCGCAATTGCTGAAGATCATTGGAAAACTTACCTTTTAGCTGACTCAGCGCCATTTGGTGCATAGCTTTGGTTTGTGCGGCTATCAAGTCGGAGACAGCTTCCGCTTGTGATAAGTCCAATTTACCATTAAGAAATGCGCGCTGTGTGAATTCTCCTGGTTCGGCGATGCGGCAGCCTACAGATATAAGTGCTCTTAATATTTGTTGTTGAATAAATGATGAACCATGACACGAAATTTCCACCGATTCTTCACCAGTAAAACTTTTTCCATGAGTAAAAACAGAAACTAATACTTCGTCAATTACTTCATTTTCAAAGTAAAAATTACCAAAATGTACGCTATGTGAAGGAACTCTTGAAACGTCTTTTGTAAAACATAAATTCACCTGTTTAATTGCATCTTTTCCTGAAATGCGAATAATTGAGATGGCTCCTACTCCATTTGCAGTCGCCAAGGCGCAAATCGTATCGTTTGAAAAAGACATAAGTGCAAAATTAGGTAATTCCTAAGGATTTTGTAATACCCATCAAATTGATCTAGCGAATTATGAGTCTCTTTGATGCGTCACCAATTTTTAGCCAATAGATCCCCGCCTGAATCATGGAAAGGTCAACTATTTTTTCTGAATAATTGATTTCAAAATTCAATACTTCATTTCCAAGTGCGTCCATCAAATATCCTCTTCTTGGTAGATCACCTTCTGCATGGAAGGTCAAATGAATATTTCCATTAGTGGGATTTGGGTAAATCTCAAAGTCATCGTACACATTTTCATTAATGCTCCCTATAAAATCAACGCAGCTGTTATCAATGGAAATAAAAGCAGAAACACTCTCCATCATGGCATTTGAAACAGAATAAATTGAACTAGGAATGATACTAATCGAAGTGGTACTATCCGAAATTTGAGAATATTGGATTTGGTATTCCCAAAAGCAGTTATTGGGAAATGAATTAAAATTTTCACTTCGCGTAACAGCAAAATGTCTATTGTATATTTCCATACTTTTCAGCCCAACAGACGGACCACTCATCAAATACATACAAGACCCATTTGGAAAGAACTCAACACCTTGCGAAACACCTAATCCAGCAAGTGCATCGATGTAGGTCCCTTCTCGAGAAAAACAACTAAAAATACTGTAGGCATAATTAGAACAATGCGTAATTAGGTTCGAGTCACTATCAAATGATAGTTTTCTCCTACTCAATTCTAATGGAAAAGAAGTGACATCAACTTCCCATAAATTCACACTCCAAAGATGGTTGCCATTGTAATCAAACGAACTCAAGATCACATCACCGAGGTTTGTGGTAGAATTTCTACAGAACAAGTGATTGTTATCAATAAGAAGATCCGTGAAATTTGAATTTGGGTAGGCATTTTTCTTGATCCAAAGTAGGTTTCCTAACGAATCTAAACGCATCAAAACACCGGCTTGATTATTTCCGAAAAAGAGACTCCCTGCGATAAAAATAGACTTGTCAGCCCCTAATTTAAGTGCATTAATTTCCAATTTGTCCGTTCCGAATATTTCAAAACTTTTCTGCCAAATGATGCTACCTGAGGTATCCATTAATATGACGCCGTTTCCATCTGCTGTTCCCGTTTTTTTTGTAACCAGAAAAAATGAAGTGTCTGAATCAATTAACAGATCGGATATAACAATATCAGCTCCTGAACTATCAGAAATGGATTTTTTCCAAATTTCATTTCCTTGAGAATCTAATTTCAATAAAGCTCCTCCTAATTGATTCGTTATGGGATTAAATTGTTTACCACCAACAATGAAACTCGCATCCGGCAATTGCGCTACCGTTTCAAAAGAAAAGGTATCAGCAAAGTTTGTGTACAATTTTTCCCAATGATTTTGACCTGAAGAATCGCTATAGCATACGAAACTTATCACGTAATCGTTCTGTCCGAATTGGGTTGTTGCATAACCCGAAACAATGTAACCACCGTCAAAGGTAGTGCTAATGTTTTTCGCATAAAATTGTGAATTTTGCTCCCAGTATCTGTGTTGCTGACCGAAAATGGTCGCAGTTGTAAAAAGAACAAATAAAAAGACGATTGATTTCATAGGTTTAGTTGATTAAAGATAATATCCATAAAAAGCAATATAATATTGAATGTACGCATTTTTTTTGCTTGGGATAAATAAGAAAGAGGAATTTATACCTTTCATTACCAATCTATAAAAATAGTTGGTTACTTTGAAGTATATTCGTTTTAGCAATGATTCCATTTAATAAGCCATATGTCTCGGGGAATGAATACTCTTACATTCAAGAGGTTATTGCTTCAGGAAAAATAGCTTCCAATGGAAAATTCACGACAAAATGCGAACTATTTTTTGAGGAACGATATGGTTTCAAGCGTGCATTACTCACGACTTCTTGTACAACGGCACTCGAGATGGCAGCCTTACTTATTGATATTAAGCCCGGTGATGAAATCATCGTACCTTCCTATACTTATGTAAGCACAGCTAATGTATTTGAAAAATTGGGCGCAAAAGTCGTTTTTGTTGATTCGTGCGTAGAATTTCCGAATTTAGATCCTGAAAAACTGTTGGAACTAATTACACACAAAACAAAAGCTATTGTTCCTATGCATTATGCCGGAGTTTCTTGCGACATGGATCGAATTATGGAGATTGCAGAACGACACCAATTATTTGTAATTGAAGATGCCGCAATGTCGATAAATAACACATGCGGAAACAAGTACATTGGAAGTATAGGACATTTTACTGCTTTTTCCTTTCACGAAACGAAGAATATTTCTTGCGGAGAAGGTGGATTATTGGTAGTGAATGACCAAAAATTTATTGAACGGGCAGAAATACTCAGAGACAAAGGTACCAATCGCAAGCAATTTCTAAAGGGCACTATTGACAAGTATGAATGGGTGGACATTGGCGGTTCTTTTGCGCCTAATGAGATTACAGCAGCCTATTTGTTTACTCAGCTGGAAAAGCTTGATTTAATTCAAAACAAGAGACTTGAGATTTGGAATGCGTACTTAAAAGAATTTAAAACAATTGAATCACATTTAATTGACATACCTAAAATTCCAAATCATTCGAAATCAAATGGTCATGGGTTTTTTATCATTTGTAATTCAATAGAAACTCGAGATGATTTGATTCATTTTATGGCTAAAAAAGATATTCAGCTCTCGTTTCATTACCAGGCATTGCATCAGTCAAAGTATTATCTCGATCGAAATCAGGCAATTTATTTGCCGAATTCCGAGCGTTTTTCTAATTGTTTGGTAAGGTTTCCTTTATACGTGGAGATGGCTATTGAGAAGGTTCAAGAGATATGTGGTGAGGTGAGGGAGTTTTTGAGGGAATGTTCTTCCCCCTTTGAAGTCTGACGACTCTGTCGAGTATCAGTCTCCGTCAGAAGGGGATAGAGGGGGATGACGAATTACTTTAATAAAATTTATTGATTAAACTTTTTCATTTCACCCTCCATAGTCTTCCCTCAATGGGAGGAGAATCACTTCTCAGTTCGCATAAAATTGAGAATGTGAGGATTACATTATTAAAAACTAGCGAGTTTTTCCTTTTTGAAAACCTTACGGTAAGTGTTGTAAACGTAATTTAACCATTTTTCGTCATTTGGATAGTCGTGGTACCAATGTGGTGGAAGATTTACAATTTGCTTCATTTCATCAACCGAAATTCCTAATTTTTTAGCGATATATTCAATTTCACGATCGACAACCTCCTGTTTGAATGGACTCGTTTTTAAGATTTCAATGGCTTTTTCTCTGGAAATAGAACCTGCACAGATTTGGGATGATAAAGTCGCTCGTCGGTAATCTATGTTGAATTTTTTGAATAAATAATAAGACTGAATAAACCCAGTATACTTGGATTCGTAGTGCTTACCACCATAATCCTTCCATTTTAACTCTTGCTCTAAAAGTGAAATGGCT
>CAZLHR010000007.1:0-3520 GCA_964559685.1 uncultured Lishizhenia sp. | reverse complement strand
TGTTGTAAGGAACATAATTCAATAGATAAACCATTTTGATTTTCTTCACCAACTTGTAGTACATTTCGCTTCTGAAGCCAAAAGTTGGAAAGGTTTTTATTTTCCCTTTTCCAAAAGTTTTATGAATATGTTTAAAATATGTTAGGTCCTTTGCATTGTAGTGCCAATGTTTGGGTAGAATTCCTTCAGTTGCAAAATTTCCACCGCTAATAATATATTTGGCGCCATACTTATGAGCAACTTTGTGTAAACAAGATAAAATGGCGATATCTGTTGGGGTATCCGCTTCAGGAACAGATGCTTTTAAAAAAGCCAATTGTATTTCTTTGAATTCCTCCCAATCCAACACATAACTTTCGTAATCAATTCCTAGAATTTGAGCGATGTTTCGAATATTATGAACCGCTTCTTCTGAATTCCAACCATTATCCATGTGTACACCCAATAAACGCAGACCATTTTTTTTTGCTACATAGGCAACGTAGGAACTATCTATACCACCGCTTAATCCTACAACACAATCGTATTGGCGATGTTTACCAGCTGATTTTATTTCGTTAATTAAAGCTTTAAACTTAATTTCTGATTGCTCTCCATTATAACTATAAGCAGACCTTACATTTAAAAAATCAGAACAGTGATTACAAATTCCGGCATCGTTAAAACTAATTATTGGATCTGTTGTATCCATTAAACAACGATGACATATTTTTTTATCTGTATTCATTTCGTGCAAAAGTAGTGAAAGTTGGAGAAAATCTTCTTTTTATCTTATAAACTTAAATTTTTTAAGAAATTGCTTGCACAAATTATTTAAAATTAAAAACACTGTTATTTTTTTCTTTTTGACTTGGATAATTGATTAACACTCCTTTGTGTTTTCCTTGGTAAATGAAAAGTGAACCTGCCGCATAACCATTGAAAGGATTTTGTGCATGAAGTACTTTAATATCCTCCATAGAGCCTGCACCACCTAAAACTGTTATAGGAATGCTTATTTTCTTGGCAACTGAAATTGATATCGCATGATCGTATCCCGACATTTTGCCATCCTGATCAATGGATTGAATAACTAATTCCCCAGCTCCAAAATCTTCCATTTTTTTTGCAAAGCTTTCAATTTCTATCGCATGCGCTTTACTTCCAGAATGACTATAAAGTTTTGTTGTGCCTTTAAATGATTTTCCAATATCCATACATACTGCAATGGTAGAAGAACCAAACTCATGACTTGCTTCTTTAATAAACTCAGGCCTTTGAAGAGCTTCTGAACAAATTACTACTTTTTCTGCTCCTGCATGAATAAGTTTCTCGATTTGAGACAACGAATTAATCCCACCACCAACTCCAAACGGCATATTCGCCTCTTCACCTATATCCTTAACCAGCTGAATATCCAAACAACGGCCATTTTTTGTTGCTTCAATATCTAAAAATATGATTTCGTCGGCCTCTAATTCGTTATAAATACGAACAGCATTAATAGGATCACCTATGTACTTATGGTTTTTAAATTGAATAGACTTTACCAATCCATTATTCTTCAAAAGCAGCACAGGTATAATTCTCGGTCGGTACATTTCGTGAATAAAGTTAAGGGTTTACGCTGAATTATTGACATAATGTAGTACATTTTAAATAGCCAAACCGGAGTGTCACTAACACATCGGAATTGTTCTTATTTTTGTACTATGGTTGGCATTGTGAATTACGGTATGGGGAATCTACATTCTATTCAACGAAAATTGCATTTGTTGCATTCCGATTTTAAAATCATCGATACTCCAGAGGAAGTTGACTCATGCGATCGTTTGATTTTACCTGGGGTTGGGCATTTCGGAATGGCCATGCAACGCTTGGAGGAAAGAAACCTACTATCCGCATTACATACATTCGTTAAAGTTCAGGAAAAACCGATACTCGGAATTTGTTTAGGAATGCAATTGATGACCAATTATAGTGAGGAAGGCAATACCCGAGGACTTGGATGGGTTGATACAAAAATTATCCGTTTTAGAACATCAAATTTAGTAAAATATAAAGTTCCACATATAGGATGGAATACAGTGGCAGCGGAAAACAGTAGGCTTTTGAGAAATCCCGAAAAAGAATTTTACTTCGTTCATAGTTTTTATGCAGAGATCCCCAAGGAGCACGGAATTGTATTACATAATACAACTTATGAAACTAGTTTTGTATCTGGCTTTGAAAAAAATAACATTTTTGGGGTTCAATACCATCCTGAAAAAAGCCATGAACAAGGGATGGATGTTTTACATAAGTTTCTTACCGAATCGTGAAAAAAATTTTACTTAAAAATTGAATTTTTTTGGTTTCGGAGTTTTTCCTCTAATGGTTTATTATTTTCATGAATTCTCTAACTACATTTGAAATGTTATATTTCTCTAAATTTTGAATTTTATATTCCGCTTGATAGTTCTCTGACAAAAATTCGAAAATTTCATTTTTATTTGGATTTTCGGATTTTAAATTTAATATAGGTCTTCCAGCTATAGCATAATCAATCAATTTACTTGGAACCTGACTGGGCAGATTGAAATTTTCCAAATTAACAAGAAAGTTCATTTTTTCTAATTCAAGCAATAATTCCTCTCTAGGGATTTGATCTCGTAAAACTAGCTTTTCCCCCAAAATATTTTTAAAAGGCTTTACTAACTCCGTTTGATTAGAAAAAATATGGAACTGAAAAGGACGATCAATTAATGAAAGGATTTCTAATAATTTTTTAGGATTTCTGAACTTTTTATTAAAGGTCCCTGCATAAGCAAATGTGATAACATCGTTTTTTGGTTGAAGCGTATTTCTTTTCAAATCAAACGCGAATCCTTGAGGAATTATCTTTAATTTGTTTTGATATTCCTTTTGGAAGCCTAATGCACTTTGTGGTTCAGGAATTGTAATATAATCGGATTGTTGACAAAATTCGTGTTCATACTTTATATATTTCTTTTTTATATAATCATTGAGATTATTGTTAATAAAAGGGTCGCCACAATCTGCAATCCAAACTTTTGGAAACTTTTTAGGGTTCATCTTTCTATATCGTGCTATTCCCCAATGAATTTGATGAGGTTCTGCAATAGAAATTAATGCATCATACTGATTGTCTATCTTAAGAATTTTTATTGTTTTATAGAAAAACTCAAAATCCGGAAATAAAAATCGTGGGCCGAGAGTCCTAGATAAAACTTTATCCAACAAATATCGTTTACCATCTCCATCACTATTGTAAGAATGATACATCCAATTTAATTCAATTTTTTTTAAAACCACTGATGGGTATTCCAATAAGAATTCACTGTAATCATATTTTCCAAGCACAGCATATACTACTACTTGATGCCCTTGTCTTGCCAATTCTTTGATTAATTCCGTAGTACGATTTGCCCTAGGACTTTGAATTGGAAAAATATGTTGTGAAATTATCAAAATCCTTGAAAAATTATTCTGATTTTTTTGTTTAATTTCTGTCTTAGATGCTCGAATGGATGAGGAAATT
>CAZLHR010000006.1:15704-72686 GCA_964559685.1 uncultured Lishizhenia sp. | reverse complement strand
TTGTTCGTCCTGCAGATAACCTAACAATTGATTGAGGAAAAACAATACGTGTTGTGGCTACCATTCGAATCATTTCCCATTGTTCAATTGGTTTTTGATCTTCCAACGGAGTGCCTTCCACAGCAACCAAGGCATTAATTGGAATACTTTCCGGTGGATTTTCCATTTTCATGTAGCTCATCAATAATCCTATTCGATCTTCAACTGCTTCACCCATTCCAATAATTCCACCAGAACAAACTGTAATTCCTGCTTTTCTGGCATTTTCAATTGTACATAAGCGGTCTTCGTATTCTCTTGTTGAAATTATATCTCCATAGAATTCTGGAGAAGAATCTAAATTGTGGTTATAAGCAAATAATCCAGCCTTTTTTAATCGTACTGCCTGATTTTCGTTCAGCATGCCAAGCGTACAGCACACTTCCATTCCAAGATTATTTACTTCCTGAACCATTTCCACTACATGGTCAAAATCTTTGTTGTCACGAACTTCCCGCCAAGCTGCTCCCATACACAATCTTGAGGAGCCATTTGCCTTGGCATTTTTTGCCTGTTCAATGACGGATTCAACACTCATTAATTTATGTGCATTCACATCCGTGTGATAGCGTGCGGCTTGCGGACAATAACCACAATCTTCTGGACACCCACCTGTTTTTATACTTAATAAAGAAGACATTTGAACCTCTCGCGGATTGTGAAATTTGCGATGAACTGTTGCTGCTTCAAAAACTAATTCTAACAATGGTTTATGGTATAAAGCCAATAAATCTTGCTTGGTTTGATAGTCCGGATTTACTTTCATATTACAAATATACTAGTATAAACCTAAAACCACTAATTTCAAAAAAAAGGAATTCAAACTTTTAATTTGTCGTTAACAGGCATGCTGCATAGGCTTTTATGGCACGCTTTTCTCCAAAAGAATCTACTTTTTCATGAGTAGTAGCTTTGATTGAAACATCCTCAATGTCAACCTCTAAAATTTCTGCAATTACTTTTTGCATTTGGGGTATGTGGGGGTTTAATCTTGGGGTCTCAAGTACCACGGTAGCGTCAATATTGTTAGTGCTATATCCTTTTGCTTTTACCAAAGAAACAACCTCTTTCAATAGAATTTTCGAGTCAATTCCCTTGTATTTTGGATCTGTATCGGAAAAATGAAACCCTATGTCTCTCAAATTCGCCGCACCAAGTAAGGCATCACAAATAGCGTGGAGCAATACATCCGCATCCGAATGTCCAATTGCACCAAATTCTGAGGGAATTTTAACTCCACCAACTACAAGATCATATCCCGATCCTAATCGATGAACATCAATACCGTAACCAATGCGAATTTTCATTATTCTTGCCCAGCGGATGATTGGCTCGAGAAGTTTTCTCCTAAATTGAATCGTAGCGTAAAACGTAAGGTATTAGCCAGAGGACTGTTGCGACCGCTGATTGAAGCCAAATACGAAAAATCTATGGCAAATGCATTGTACTTTAAACTTGCCCCCAAATTAATAAACTGACGATTACCTTTATTTCTAGCTTCGTAAAACAAACCACCGCGAACAGCAAACACATTATTGTACCACCATTCAACACCGGTAGCGATATTGATTTCAGTTAATTCTTCTTTTAACTTTGACCATTTTGCCACTTCATATTTCCCATCTGTGTTTTGAATATAATCGCCATTATCATCCGTAACTGGAGCTCCAGGAGCATCGTAGAATGATTGAATCATTCCAGAAATAACTCCCACATCGTCAGATTTACCTGAAATCATCGTAACAGTGCCATCTACAAGGTCATAATACGCGGGCGTAGGAACAAGTAAACGCTGAAGATCTAAAGAAAATGTTACTTTGTTGTACTGATCAAATTGTGCATCAAAAGCATTTCCAATTTTCATGTTCATGGGAATGAAATCTCGTTGAGAAAGTTCAGAGTAGGCAACTTTGTTTCCAATGTTATTTAACGTTAAAGCTGTGCGATAGGTTCCTTTTACTTTACCAATTTTTGCTTCATCGTTGTTGTAACAAAAAGATAAATCAGCTGCACCAACTATTCCTGCTTTGGTATTAATCCCGCCAACTGTTAAACCTCCAGTTAAATTTGAATAGGCGAATTTTCCGTTCAAACCAATACTGAATTTATCTGTAAGACGAAATGCATAAGCTCCTGTAAGTTCGTACTCACTTGGTTTATCGTCGCGAATTACGTTTCCTTGAGCATCCGTAAAAGTTATTTCTCCCAGACTAAAAAAACGTAACGATCCTCCCACGGAGTGAGTTTTATTGATTTTATAAAATCCAGAAAGATAACTAAGGTGAATATCATTGGTAAGTTGACGTAACCAAGGAGTGTACGATAAACTGAACTCAGATTTCTGTTCTGCAAAACTAATTCCGGCAGTATTCCAATAAACTGAGGTAGAACTTGGACTCAAGGCTGTTCCAGCATCTCCCATTCCACCTGCTCTAGAATCAGGAGTGATTGCCATAAATGGGAGAGCAGTAGTAATGGTATTGAGTTGCAAATCATTGTCGGAAGCGCCACTACCTCCAGTCGGTTGTGCAAAAACATCTCCTAGGGGAATTAAAAGAAACAACCATAAAGATAAAATTTTCATTTAAAAATAATTAAGATGGTAAATATACGAAAACACACACTTTTTATTGTACAATCAACGTAAAATAGCCAATTTTTCCATTTTTTCGGCTGTAATACCATCAGGAGTTCGCACCTTAATTCGGTAAATATAAACACCTTTGGCGAGTTGATCTCCGAAATCATCTCTTCCATCCCATTGAAGGCCTTCCACCCGAAAACCTTGAGTAGGAATAGTTTGTTGAATCGATCTTACCAACTTACCTGAAACTGTCATTACTTGCACTTGAACATCCAAACTACTACACGATTGATTATGTTCGAACATAAATGAGGTTGAAGTAGTAAATGGATTCGGGTAATTTAATACTCTCGTTAAAAAGGGCTCTTCTTTATTTTGAACAACAAATTTTATTTCCATAGTGGATGAATTATTGTTCACATCCCAAACTTTAACTTGAATGGTATGCGGTCCTGGCGTTAAGTTCATGAACTGATAACGTACTTCACCCGATTGATAACTGTCCAAATCAGAAGCGTAATAATCGTTCAAGATTATTGGTTTTGCTGTATTACCATCAAGTATAGCCGTAAGGTCGTGACCGATGCCATTTCCAACTGTATTTATTCCGTTTTCATCGATGGCTTTAACGATTAAAACAGGATTGTTGTCTGTAATAGATCCGTCAACAAACGAATAATCGTTCATAAATAGTGTTACTTCAGGACCTGTTTCATCATTAATTCCATTCGGATTAATTCCTCCTATTCTGAAATTTGTATCAAATCCTTGCGCATCAACTAAATCATTTTCCGCATAATAACTAATCTTTCCTTTTCCATAAGAAAGTGTAATATCTTTAGGTACCACGTAAGAAAATTCAAATTGACCATTTTTTACTGAAGCTTTTCCTTTATATACAATATTACGTTGGAGTTCATAGGATATTTCTGGTGATTCCGGATCTTGAGCAAGCGTTTTTTGAATTTTTACCTTGTCGTAGATGGATGGCAATATTCTTCCATCGAAAGTTGTCATTAGATTTCCATTATCATCTTCTAAATGACCCTTGACTGTTACCTTGCTCAACGCTTTCATGGTGTCCACATAGAGCAAAGGGTCTTTGCCATTAATGCTATCGGTCACAATGTTAAAACGTGGTAATCCAATTTTTAAAGCTGGATCTCCAATTAATGTGAAACTTCTTTTGTTTGTCGAAGAACCAGCGCTATTCTTTGTTCGTCGCATAATTTCACCAAAGCTAAGCGGTTTTCCTTCTGCATCTCTATCAAAAACATGCGAATAAAAAGCTTGTCCTGTAGAACTATTAACACCAAAATATACAGATCTTGTAGTAGTCATCAGGGCAATAGCTCCACCCGCCGGATTCAGTGCTAACCATTCGCCGGCAGAAACACGCGATGGATCATCGTATTTAGTAAATTCACAAGTTGCTGAAACGAATAAATGGAGTGCGTTAATATTACTCCATGAGTTAATTTGAGGTATGGTAACCACACGCTCTTCGGCTAGTCCGACTTCGCCACCATGACCAACATAATTCACAATCAAGGCACCACGTTGAACCCGATCCGTAATTGCATTAAGAACATCTGGATAACGTTGTCCTCCGGCAGTAACTTCTTGTGGGTATGCATCCATGTATAGTTTATCACAATTCATCTCAAAATGCTGGTTTTTCACCAACTCATACTGAGGCTCCGTATCGATATTTATAAAATAACCATTTTCTTCATCATCGGCTATTTGTATAAACTTTGTTCGCCAATCACCAAAAGTGTTTTCATTTGAGGTTCCTAAACAACAAGATGCGTTTAAATTGTTAAAAAGTGAAGAGCCATTTTTGATGTAATGTTCGATTTTATCTACTTGTTGCTTTGCTTGCGTAATATCAGAAGCAAGAATCCTTCCTACTCCGATATCTAGTAAATCATTCGGGCTAATTGATTCGTTATTATCGAGCATTCCATAATAATCATCTGTTACCAAAGCCTCAATATGGTTTTCACTATTTTCCATTTGATAAGTGAGCATCATGTTGTTATTATTTGCCACTCTATTCTTAGGATCGAAGGTGCCATCTCCAAATAATAATAAGGAATTAAATTTTAAATTCCCTGCGGCAATACCTCTATCGTAAAACATCTTGGCCATCATTTTAATGGCTGTTGGATCTGGTGCTCCAGAGCTAAATTCATTATAGACTTGTTCATTGGTTACAACATGTACAACTAATCCTTCCTCTCTGTGAAGATTTGCCAATCTTTCTGCTTGAGAAAGAAAAGCAGGATGAGAAACAATTAATAAATGAGGTTCTTCTAAAGCATGCAAATTTTGATTCTCGATTGGTCCGATTCTATTTGGAGTAAAGAAACTTGTTCCATTTGATGCAATGAATTCCTTGTAACTGTAATCTGTCTTGAATTGAAATGTGCCATTCTGTAAAATTCCTTGTATCTTTTTTGGGTTATTTACATCCGAAATATCCCAAACAAAACCTGAACTCGGAAATGAAGAAATTGAATAATTTGCAACATTTCCTGCTTGTTGAATTGTTAAATTCCTAAATCCAAATTGCGTACCGAAAAAAACAAGTTTTCTTCTTGTATTTAAAAGTATTCGATCCAAATAAGTAAAGGTGTTGGGAGTACTACGGATTATAGAAATTTTTAACGGAATAGTGCTGGCAGGCGAATTAAGTTGAAAAACTTTCGCTGATCGTGCATAATCAGCACCTACAGCTGGCAGATTTGCATCTAATAATACAAGTCCGTTGACAGAATACTTTTGAGATGTTCCTGATGAAGATGGTGAGTTAGTTGCAATCGCCGTTTTAAATCGAACTGCTGAGGTATCGATATTTGGAATAGCGAAATTAAAAGTTCTTTCAAGCTCAGAATCAAATAATTCTCCATACCAACGCTGACCGCCAGAAACAAGGTTCACTAAATCAGTTTCGTAAATATCTCTGTAATCATAAGAGGAAACTTCAACACTTGGATCATCAGATAATAGCGTTTCGTTTGTTATTCTCAAAGGTGCTAAATTGGCATTAATATTTATGAAATAGTAAGATTCATCGCTGTATAAATTTCTTTTTTGATCAAATTCTGCCGTACCGTTTGCATACCATTTGTGTGGGCCCTGTGCATAAAAAAGGATGTAATCATTTTGGTCAAAACTTCCATCTTCATCACCTACAATTTGAATAGCGTTATTTATTAGATCATCTTTTCTAGCAATACTATTAAGTTCAGGTAATTGACCATCTCCGTTACCAAAAATATGAATTGAATTAGGAGAGATAGAGGATACGTTAATTCCACAATTTTCCAAAAAAGTTTTGTCAATTTTATATATTCCATCTTTACTCACGCTTATCTTGTACCAAGATCCATTTCCTTGTTTTAATACCGATTCAGTGACAAAATCTTTATTTTGTTGAACTGAATTATTTGAAAAAGAAAAATTGAGAGAATTAATTCGATGTAATTTACCTTCCTTTCTCACAAAGGGAAACAATGAAATTACGAAATAAGGCTCACTCCTCTCGTTTCGAAAACCATGATGTAATTCTAATTCTTCTGTGACATTTATATTCAAACTATTAAAATAATCTATATCCTTTTGGTCAGCTAATTGACTTGTATAGTTCAATAGGTAAGAAAGTTTCGTGCTGATTGCTTTTTCCTTAAAATAGAAAAGTGGACGTGCATTATCTATTTGAATGTTTTCAAATTGAGGTTGATAAACTTGATTTTCTCCTATGATAAGTAATGTTGAATTTTTCCAAGTTATTACATAGTTTGTTTCTTGCGCTGTAAATGACTCAGAAAAAAAAAGAAAGAAAAATAAAATCAATAACTGTATTTTCACGTCTTCAATATTAAATGATTATAACAAAAACGAATTTTTATTTTATTTATTTGAATAAATATACGATATTTGTAACTTAATTAACCAAATTAACGTAGATATTGTTCGTGCTTAAAACTATGTTTGTGAAGTCATTTATTCGTCCAACATTTTTTGCTTTAGGATTTATTCTTCTGCTTAATAATCTTTCTTTCTCACAAGACCCAACTTTTACTCAATTTTATTCAAATCCTATTTATTTAAATCCAGCACTAGCTGGTTCTACCGGTTGTCCAAGAGTGGGGTTAAATTATAGAAACGAATGGCCTCAACTTACTGGTAATTATGTAACCTCTTCTGCGTCTTTTGATACTTATGTTAAATCTATTTCTGGTGGTGTTGGTTTAATTGCAATGCACGACATGCAAGGTCAAGCAACCATTCAAACAACTATGTTAGGTGGAATATACTCCTACAATCTCAAAGCAACTAGGAAATTTTCTGTGATGTTTGGTGTACGAGCGGCATACTTCCAGAAATTTTTAGATTGGGATAAATTGACTTTTGGAGATATGATAGATCCAAGAAGGGGGTTTATCTATCAAACTGGAGATGTTCCCCGCGGAAATGGAAGGCGTGGTTTTTTTGATGCTTCTTTTGGAATGGTGGGATTTGGAAAGAATTATTTTTTCGGTGCAGCTGTCCATCATTTAAACACACCAGACGAATCCATGATTTTAGGAAATTCAGAACTGCCTATGCGTTTTACAGGTCATGCGGGAGCTGAAATTAAATTAGGTAGAAGAGGAAGATTTTCAAATACAACAAGTATTCTTCCCAATATAATTTACCAATATCAAAATGGTTTTCAAGAATTGAATATTGGAACGTATATAAAATTTGGCAATCTAACATTTGGTTCATGGTACAGAAATAGAGATGCCTTCATCCTAAGTTTAGGTTTAGTAACTGAAAAATTCAAATTCGGATATAGTTATGATTTAACTGTGTCAAAATTGGGCAATGGGATATCTGGAGGTTCTCATGAAATTTCTTTGGGCTTTAATCTTAAATGTAGAAAAAAAGCCAAAAATTTCAGGAAAATTTCATGTCCCTCGTTCTAAGGGAATGTAACAAAATTTAGTTTAAAAAGTTAAATATTGTCAGTAATACAAAAACAATGAAAACAAATCTTTTAAAAACCGTCGGATATACACTTACAGCAATTTTATTGTTTGGCTCTTGTGTAAAGGAACGATCAACCTCAACAGGTTGGGAATATAATAACTATAAAAATGGTGGGTTTGAAAAAGTAAATGCCAAAGAACAAGAAACTGGTCCTGGTTTAGTTTTCATTCAAGGTGGAACTTTTACGATGGGTAGAACTGAACAAGATGTTATGTATGATTGGAATGCTCGTTCAGCACGATTTACTGTAAGTTCTTTCTACATGGATCGTACTGAAGTTACGAACTTACATTGGCAGGAATATATGAATTGGATGAAGAGGGTTTACTACAAAACTTATCCTCATGTATACAAAAAATGTCTCCCAGATACCCTATCTTGGAGAAAAGCATTGGGTTACAGAGAAAAATATGTAAACTATTACCTAAGACACCCGTCCTACAGAGATTATCCTGTAGTAGGAGTCTCGTGGTTACAGGCAAATGATTTTTGCAAGTGGAGAACCGATCGAGTAAACGAAGCAATACTTGTACGCGAAGGAATATTAAAATGGCATTTTGCCGATAATGCAAATTTCCAAGATGGAGACATTGGTGCTGCAAACGATCCAAAATATGATAAAGACTTCCAATCAAAACCTGAAAACATGTTCAGTACAGAAAACTATCTAAACGGGAATTACGTTGTCGAAAGTGGTGAATTGAATGAAAAAAACGAATTATCTAAAGGTGGTTATACGGTTTCAAAAAGTAAAAAAGTTCCTTTAGACAAAAGAACAAATCGTCCAATTCCGCGTGATCCATATCAATTACAAAATTTTGACCCAGTATATGCAGAGGTGGGGGATGATAATCAAGCAACGGGAAGATTAGGAAAAAGACCAGTAAAAATGGAGGATGGGATAATTCTTCCTTCTTACAGATTACCAACTGAAGCAGAATGGGAATTTGCGGCTTTAGGCTTGATTAACAACTTAGACCCCAATTCTGAAAACATTTCAGATAGACGTATATATCCATGGAATGGTCACTATGTGCGGGATGAAAGAGCTCAATTCGCAGGAGCAATTCAAGCTAATTTTAGCAGAGGTAAAGGCGACTTGATGGGTGTAGCGGGTCAATTAAACGATGGTGCCGATATAACTTGTCGCGTGGACGATTTTTGGCCAAATGATTACGGACTTTATCACATGGCAGGTAATGTGTCTGAATGGGTTATGGATGTATACAGACCTCTTTCTAGTGAAGTTCTTGACGAATTTATGCCCTTTAGAGGAAATGTTTATACAACTCAATTATTAGTTCCGAATGGTTTGTATGACAAACCAGTTAAAGCAAATGAAAATATTTACGACGTTCATGGAATGAAAGAATTTGTTAATGAATTTGCTAGGATAAAATATATGAATTACGCAACTGTTAGTTATCAACAAGACACAAATACTACCTATGCTTCGAATATTACGAAGCAATTTCCAAATGGAAAATCTACTCCGACCAAAAGCATAGTGAACAATAATAGAATGAATTCTAAAATAAATTCTCGTCAAGACTCCCTCAAATACAGATTTAATTCACCTTCTTTGAATTTTATATCCAATAATAAGTTGTTTACAAATCAGGAGAAATTACAATTTGAATTTTTAGATACTTTAAATATTTTGCTAGATACTGCAATTACTTTATACAACCAAGGTAGAAGTATAGCTGCATCAGCATATATAGAACGAGTTTTATTTAATATGACTCTACCCGATGTTTTTAAAGATGGCAAGCAGACAGTTGACCTCAAAATTGATATTATCAAACCTTCATTCAACTTGAACTATGACCCAACAAGTATCGGAATTATCGACGGTAGTTCAAATTCAGTAGCTATGTTTAGTAAAGAATATCTAGAGTTTAAATTTAAATCCTATTTTATGGATCCTACAATTACAACTTGGATTATGACTTTGAGAAATGGATTGACTGAATTTATTACTGAAACTAAAGGAAGTCAACGATGGCGTAATGTAACATTAGAAGAAAATGTAGGTCGTTTAAATTACAGAAAAGACGATTATAGAGATTATATGGACGGAGACTTGGAGTCATCTATATTCTATAATAACCAGCAACGTAAAAATGATATAAATGAAGGAAAACGAGATGTTAAACAAGTAATGTATCAGAGTGAACATGAAAATAAAGATTTTGAATTTAAAGATATTAATAATGGTGCAGCAGGATGGCCAACAACTTTGATTTCAGACAAATCAAGAGTTTACAAAGGTGGATCATGGGCTGATAAAACCTATTGGTTATCCTCAGGAAACAGAAGATTCTTAGATGAAGATAAGAGCTCTGATATGATTGGTTTCAGATGTGCCATGGATAGGATAGGAAGTACAAGACCTAATAAAAAGAAAAGGTAATTTTAAAATTAAAAAAAGCCCGAATATTCGGGCTTTTTTTTTGATAATCTGAATATGGAAAATTTATTTGATTTGTATTATAAAACAACTGGAGTTTGTACAGATACAAGAAACATCATTAATGATTCATTATTCATTGCTTTAAAAGGAAAAAATTTCAATGCAAATGAATTTGCGCAACTAGCTATTGATAAGGGATCTAAGTATGCCATTGTAGACGAAAAAAAATACGCGAATAATTCTACAATTTTTCTTGTAGAAAATTGTCTAGTCTATCTTCAAAAACTTGCCAATCATCACCGTAATTTATTTAATATTCCAATCATTGGAATAACGGGAAGTAATGGTAAAACAAGTACAAAGGAATTAATAAATGTTGTACTTTGCCAAAAATATCAAGTGCTGTGCACAAAAGGAAATTTAAACAATCAAATTGGCGTTCCACTTACGCTTTTGCAACTTAATGAAAATCATGAGATTGCTATTATAGAAATGGGAGCAAACAAACCTCACGATATTAAAGAACTTTGTGATATTGCTAATCCTACGCACGGAATCATTACAAATATTGGAAAAGCACATTTGGAAGGATTTCTCAATTTTGAAGGCGTATTTAAAACAAAAATGGAGCTCTATCAAGCAATTTTCGAAAAGAATGGAGCAATAATTGTGAATGCCGATGACAGTGCTTTAATGAATGAACTTCGCAACGATTTATTTTATTTATCTTATGGCGAGAGCGGAGTTATAAAAGGAAAATTAATTGAATTAAATCCTTTTATCAAGCTTACTTGGAAATATAAAACTTACGAAAGTAAAGAGATTCAAACTAAAATGCTTGGGAAATATAATTTTTACAATTTTTTGGCAGCTATTTCATTTGGGATTTTTTTTGAAATTGAACCTTCTAAAATAAATGAGGCTATTTCTAATTATGAACCTAAAAATAATCGCTCAGAAATTCAAAAGACCAGTAAAAATACATTGATAGTAGATTGCTACAATGCAAATCCTTCTAGTATGAAATCTGCACTTGACAGTTTTTTATTAATCCAACATAATAATAAATTAGTTATTCTAGCGGATATGCTTGAATTAGGCAAAGATACTGACGAAGAGCATCTATCGATTATTCGTTACTGTAAAGCAAACAATTTAAACTTTATTACATTAGGAAAACAATTTCTTAAATTCAATGAAAATGGTTTTGAAAATAAAGAGAGTCTAATTGAATATATAGAAAAATCTAAATTAATTGATTATCTTGTTTTACTAAAAGGTTCACGATCAATGAAATTAGAGGATCTCATTGTTTATCTTTAATTACCCACCATACATCATCAAGAACGACTTTAAGAATGGATCGAGATCGCCGTCCATTACCGCATCAACATTTCCCGTTTCAGTACCTGTTCGAACATCTTTGACGAGTTTATAGGGGTGCATTACATAATTACGAATTTGAGAACCCCATTCAATTTTTTTCTTACCAGCCTCTATTTCACTTCGTTTTTCCATGCGTTCACGCAGTTCTAGTTCGTACAATTGAGAACGTAATAATTGCATCGCTTTCTCCTTATTTGCCAGCTGCGAACGTGATTCGGAATTTTCAATAATAATTCCTGAAGGAGCGTGACGCAAGCGAACTGCCGTTTCCACCTTATTGACATTCTGCCCCCCTGCCCCGCCCGATCTGAAAGTTTCCCAAGAAATGTCTGCTGGATTAATATTGATTTGTATGTTGTCATCAACCAAAGGATAAACGTAAACGGATACAAATGAAGTATGGCGTTTTGCATTTGAATCGAACGGGGATATCCTAACCAATCTATGCACACCATTTTCACCTTTTAAATATCCAAATGCAAACTCACCTTCAAACTCTAGTGATACCGTCTTCACCCCAGCAACGTCTCCCTCTTGAAAATTTAATTCGGTTATCTTATATCCTTTTTTCTGAGCCCACATCGTGTACATGCGCATGAGCATTGATGCCCAATCACAACTTTCAGTTCCTCCTGCACCTGCTGTTATTTGAATAACCGCACTTAAAGAATCTTCTTCACTCGAAAGCATGTTTTTAAGTTCTAATTCTTCTATACTATCAACCGTTTTTCGGTAAGAAACTTCAAGCTCTGAATCTGAACTAACACCCTCTTTTACAAATTCTTGAAGAACTTCCAAGTCATCTACTGCAGATTTTTGATTGTCAAAATTTTCAACCCAATATTTCAGACCTCGAATAACTTTCATTTGCTCCTCAGCTTTTTTAGGATCATCCCAAAACGACGGGTCTTGCGATTTTAGTTCCTCTTCTTTCAATTGTATTCGTTTCTCTTCAATCTTTAGAAAACTCTTTATTTTGTCTAGTCTAATCACCAACTCCTTATATTGCTCCGTTGTCATAATGCAAAATTAAAGAAAAAAAAATGCCTTTGATTGTTTGAATGCAACGCTTTTGTTACATTTGTCTCCAACAAGAAATTAAGCATGAACATACCAAGTAATTTAAAATATACAAAAGATCACGAATGGGTATTGATTGAAGGTGACATTGCTACTGTTGGTATAACAGATTTTGCTCAAAGCGAATTAGGTGATATCGTATACGTAGAGATTGAAACGGTCGGGGAAATTATCTCTCAAGAGGAGGTTTTTGGCTCGATTGAAGCAGTCAAAACTGTCTCCGATTTATTTATGCCCGTAACTGGAGAAATACTAGAATTTAATGAATTACTAGATGTTAATCCTGAATTAGTAAACAGTGATCCTTACGGTGATGGTTGGATGGTTAAAGTGAAAATTTCAAATAATGATGAAATTTCTCAACTCCTGTCCGCTGAGGCTTATGGAAACCTTGTTCATTAATTGGCACATAAATTGATTTAGAACTTTAAAATCATTAAGCTATGGAAGTTAAGAAAAATAAGAACGCAGACATAAACAGAGTTCGCTCTAGTTTTTTTATGGTAGGGTTTTGTTATATCAGCGGTTTGGTTCTTGCTGCATTTACCTATCAAGATATAGTTGACGAAGATGGACCAAAGAAATTAAATACAGGTTCTGGGAACACTACTACTGAGGAGGTTAATAAAGATGAACCACCAAAGGAAGAACCACCAAAACCAATTGAACAACCGCAACCTCAGCAAGAAATTGACCTTACACAGGAAATTAAGGTTGTAGAAAACAAAAACGAAGAGCAGAAAGAAACTATCATCGAAACAATTGAAATTGTGGAAGAACAAGTTGAAGTCACAGAAATTGTTGAGCCAGTTGTAGATTTCCCAGATGTAGAAGCTGAATTCTCAGGTGGTGAAACAGCAATGCAAAAATGGATGCAGCAAAACTTGGTATATCCCGAAATGTCAATGGAAATGGGAGAGCAAGGTAAAGTTTACTTAAAATTTGTTGTTGAAAAAGATGGAAGCATTTCAAATGTGGAGATTATCAAGGGTGTTTCTCGCGACTTAGATAACGAAGCTAAACGATTAGTGAGGGCCATGCCAGGATGGAAACCGGGTGAAAGTAAGGGAATGAAAGTGCGATCCTCTTTCACTATGCCTATTAATTTTGAATTAAACTAAATAAATTTATTATCAATTATAAAAAGACTGCTAATGCGGTCTTTTTTTTTTACACTATATTTTTTATTGGCACACTAATTGAAATAGCTTTTGAAACCTCAAAAATAAAAAGCTATGGAAACAAAAAAAAACAAAAATGTCGATGCAAATCGTTTTAGACATGGATTTTTCTTAGTAGGATTGAATTATGTTGCCGGAATAACTCTTGCTGCATTCTCTTACCAACAAATAATTGCAGACAAAGACGATTCAAACGCTAAAAACTCTGCGTCAATTTCAAGTTACGAAGAGGTAGAGAAAGAGCAAGATTTGAAAGTTGAATTACCGAAACTGCCTCCTCAACAAGCGCCTCAGGCGGCACTTGATCTAAATGATCCGATAATTACTATAGATAATCGCAATATCGAGGACACAAACACTCGAATTATAATTATTGACATCGAAGATCCGATTGTACCAATTATTCCAATCATTGAACCAGTTGAGGATTTCCCAGATATAGAGGCTGTTTTCAATGGAGGTGAATCCGCCATGCAAAAATGGATGCAAGAAAATTTACAATACCCGGAAATTTCAATGGAACGAGGTGATAAAGGAAAAGTTTACCTCAAATTTGTTGTCGAAAAAGATGGAACTATATCTAATGTTGAAGTGATTCAAGGTATTTCGAGAGAACTTGATAATGAAGCTAAAAGATTAATCCGTGCCATGCCTGAATGGAAACCCGGTGAAACCCGCGGCTTAAAAGTAAGGTCGTCTTTTACAATGCCTATTCACTTTGATTTTAACTAGAATAGATTTTAGAAAGAGCCGCGTAATGCGGCTCTTTTAATTTTTATAAACCCCAACATGTTGGGCATTTCTGTTTTTCAAGTGTATTTTCTAGTTGATCCTCATATTGGTAGAAAAAATCAATTCCTGTTCTAAGTTCTAATTCATCAATACTGCAAATAAATTTTTTTAGTGGATCTTTGGATCCGCCATTAGGAATTATAAAAGCAATTGCTTTAGACTTTTCGTGTTTATAGTCAATCAATGCTTTGAAGTAATATTTTGGAATACTGACTTCATTTTTACCGATGGTTGGTAACCCATTTTCTAAAATTGGTCCTGTTACCACTAATACAGAATCATAGCAAATAGCCCAATCTCTAACTTTTTCCTCTAATTTTTTCCATATTCCCCGATTGAAAGATGGAACTTGCGGGCTCATATTGCTAAAATAAAATGATTCGGCCATGACTTTTTCTGACCATTTCATATCTGCAGCAGGAGCTAAATGTCCGCGATCATAACCACTCTTACTATAATCAGCATTCGTTGCGGATCCGGTGGAGATATTTGGATCTTCGATGAATCGGTCACCTCTTTCAATGGTTCCTTGTGTTTCCTTTTTCGTTAAAATGTAGGCAACCCATGATGCTTGCTCGTGTTTTTCATTATACACTAAGGAATAACCTGAATGCAAGGTGACGGTTTCGTGATCTCGTATTTTTGGAAATTCAGGATGCTTGCAACCTACCGGTAAATGATGTTGCGCATGCAATTGTCCTAAGAAAAAAAATAAATTTATCCCTAAAAAAAAACGTCCAATTGATTTCAACTGGACGTAATTATTACTTCTTAGACTTTTATGCATCAATTTTAGCATATTTAGCATTCTTTTCAATAAACTCTCTCCTAGGTGGCACATCATCGCCCATTAACATAGAGAAAATCTGATCGCATTCGGCAGCATTTTCAATTGTGACTTGTCGCAAGGTTCTGCTTTCTGGGTTCATGGTTGTTTCCCATAATTGCTCGGCGTTCATTTCCCCAAGACCTTTATAGCGCTGAACATTAACCGAAGATTCACTTCCTGCACCTTTCATGTCGTGAATAAGCCTATCTCGCTGGTCTTCATTCCACGCATACTCGGCTTTAGCTCCTTTTTTAACTTGATAAAGTGGAGGTGTCGCAATATAGATATACCCATTTTCAATAAGTTCTTTCATGAACCTGAAGAAAAAGGTTAATATCAAGGTTTCGATATGGGACCCATCGACATCAGCATCACACATGATAATTATTTTGTGATAACGCAATTTTTCTAGGTTAAGTGCCTTGGAGTCTTCCTCCGTTCCAATTCTCACCCCTAATGCCGTATAAATATTCTTAATTTCTTCGTTCTCAAATATTTTATGTTGCATTGCCTTCTCTACGTTCAAAATCTTACCTCTGAGCGGCATTATTGCTTGAAAGTGTCGATCTCTTCCTTGTTTTGCTGTTCCCCCTGCAGAATCACCCTCGACAAAATAAATCTCACATGCTGCAGGATCTTTTTCTGAACAATCAGCCAATTTTCCTGGAAGTCCACCGCCAGCTAAAACATTCTTTCGCTGTACCATTTCTCTAGCTTTTCTTGCGGCATGACGTGCTCGAGCAGCAAGAATAACCTTCTCAACAATCAACCTTGCTTCAGTAGGATGCTCTTCCAAATAAGCTGAAAGCATTTCTGAAACCGCTTGACTTACAGGAGCAGTCACTTCTCTATTTCCTAATTTCGTTTTAGTTTGGCCTTCAAATTGAGGTTCTGCAACTTTTACCGATACTACGGCTGTCAATCCTTCACGAAAATCGTCTCCATCAATTTCAATTTTCTCTTTTGCCAACATTCCAGAATCAGTTGCATATTTTTTCAGCGTATTTGTCAAGCCTCGTCTAAAACCCGAAAGATGTGTTCCGCCTTCATGCGTATTGATATTGTTTACATACGCTTGTATATTCTCAGTATATGAAGTGTTGTAGGTCATAGATACTTCCACTGGGATACCTTCGCGCTCTCCTTCAAAATAAATAACGTCTTGGATTAGCGCTTCTCTATTTCGATCTAAATATTGTGCAAATTCTCTCAATCCACCTTCTGAGAAATAACGGGTAGTCGGATGGTTTCCTTCATCATCGGTGACACGCTTGTCTTTTAGAGTTATCGTAATTCCTTTGTTTAGGAAGGCTAATTCACGCATTCTCGCTGCTAAGGTATCGAAATTATATTCTGTTGATTCAAATATTGTAGCATCTGGTTTAAAGGTAACTTCCGTCCCTGTTTCATTTGACTCTCCAACAACTTTAACATCATATAAGGGCTTTCCGATACTATATTCTTGTTGAAAAACCTTTCCTTCGCGACGCACAGTTGCCATTAAATGTGTTGATAACGCATTTACACATGATACTCCGACACCATGCAATCCTCCCGAAACTTTATACGTGTCTTTGTCGAATTTACCACCTGCATGAAGCACTGTCATAACAACCTCTAAAGCAGATTTTTTCTCTTTTGTATGCATGGCAGTAGGAATTCCTCGACCATTATCCAAAACCGTTATTGAATTGTCCTCATTAATACTTACATGGATGGTATCACAATATCCTGCTAACGCCTCATCGATTGAGTTATCAACTACCTCGTATACAAGGTGATGCAACCCTTTCAGACCAACATCTCCAATGTACATGGCAGGTCTTTTTCTAACCGCTTCTAACCCCTCTAATACTTGAATATTATCTGCTGAATAATTATCTTTTCTTTCTTCTTCTGACATATTTATCTTTGTTTAACTGCTTTTATAATTAACGTAACAAATATAAAAAAAGCCCCTCGTTTCTGAGGGGCTAAATTGGGTCGGAAACCCTTTATTTATCAACAAAATGTTAACTTTTTAACTATTTTTCAATCCACTGAATTATAGAAGCATCATCCGGCTGGGTTCTAGGAGATATTACCTTCACTAAATGACCTTCTTCATCTATTAGGTACTTTTGAAAATTCCACTGAACATCGTTGTCCTCAAGCCCATTTTTAGCTTTCTGAGTTAAAAATTGATAGACTGGATGCATGTCTTTCCCTTTTACGGAAATCTTCGACATCATTGGGAAGCTTACACCATAGTTTTTTTGACAAAAAGTTGATATTTCTTGATCAGACCCAGGCTCTTGCCCCATAAAATTATTAGCAGGAAAACCAATAATTATAAAATTGTTGTTTTTATACTTTTGATACAAAGCCTCTAATTTTTCATACTGCGGCGTCAGTCCACATTTCGAAGCTGTATTGACGATCATGACTTTCTTTCCTTTTAAGGACGAAAATTCAAAGCTTTTCCCATTGATGTCTTTCACCTTGAATTGATGAATCGATTCTGTTTTATTTACGTTGGTATCTGTCGTGGTTAGCATAACAAAAGATAAAATGGCTAATAATATTGTTTTCATAAACTTTTTTTAATGAAACAAATATCGGTAAAAATAGTTCTACAATTTAACGGAACATTTTTTGATTAAAATCGAATACTACGGATATGGTTCATCGGTTAACTTTATTGGTTCTATTAGTTAATATATTTCGGTTTACCACTTTCCATGCTCAAAAGTTTTCTGGCACTTGGCAAGGGTTTTACCAAGAGGACACCACCATTTCACCTGAAAAGATGAATGCCATCTATTTAAATCTTGACGTTATCAATGGGCTAGCCGATGCTAAATGCAAAATTGAACCCTATCAAAAAAATGAATTTGGTGTTTATTTACTTAATGGGCAGGTTGAGTTTAATTCAATGAAACTTTACTTTTCAAAAAAAATTAAAGAAGTAGGTGTCTCACAAGGAGAATTTTCACTTCATTTAAGCTATAATCCTACGAATGGGTATTTAAGTGGTCGACTTATAAAAAAAGGACAAACCTCATCATTCTCCAAAGTGGTATTGTATAAACAAGGAATTGAATGGAAAGAAACTCACCAGGAAACTTCTCATGTTTGGGTAGACCGCTTAAAAAAAGATGTTAAAAATGGGGTTTCCTCTCCTACCGTCCGAAAGCAAGAATTGAAATCTTTTGCTTTTCAACCGGTTTTTTTTGATTATGATGAATTTGCAATTCGAAAGGAATTCACGACCTATCTTCTCGAAATAGTTAAAATGCTAAATAGCCATTCCGATTTGCGTTTACGTATTACTGGCCATACTGATGGAGACGGGTCAAATTCCTATAATTTAACCCTTTCAAAAAACCGCGCCAAATCACTAATTGAATTTTTTATCGCCTGTGGTATCGAAAAATCTCGAATTGTAATCGATTTCAAAGGGGAAAACAATCCGGTAGATTCTAACGATTCAGAGGAAGGCAAACGACGAAACAGAAGAGTTGATTTTGAATTTATTTAATTCAATTCTTTAATTTTTTCTTCTAAAAGTTTTATCTTTACTAGTGCGTCATTTTCTTTTTTTCTTTCCATTTCAACTACTTGTGCAGGGGCTCCACTCATGAATTTTTCATTTGTTAATTTCGATTGAACACTGCGCAAAAATCCTTTTGTATACGTTAGTTCCTCTTCCATTTTTTTTCGTTCTGCGGCAAGGTCAATTTCCTCACCAAACGGTACATAAAATTCATTTCCTCTAACTAGAAAAGAATTGGCTTGTTGTGGTTTTTCAACTACATATTCCAAAGAAGACAGGTTACCCATTTTAATTATGATAGGATCAAATAAGACCGATGCTTCACTATTTCTTTTCACTTTTAAATCCAAGCGTACCTTAGTTGCAATATTCCCTGACTTTCTAATGTTTCTTATTCCCGTAATTACTTCTTGGGCTACTTCAAACAAATCCAAATAATTAGATGCTATATTTTCTACAGCAGGCCATTTTGAAACAATGATATCTTCTCCTTCTTTTCTTTGGCGTATTAAGTGCCAAAGTTCTTCAGCAACAAATGGTGTAAAAGGATGCATAATTTGAAGTAAACGTTCAAAAAACGAAATGGCTTGCTTTTTTGTTTTGCCATCTATTGGCTGTTCGTAACCTGGTTTAATCATTTCTAGGTACCAAGAACAAAAGTCATCCCACACCAATTTATAAGTAAGCATTAATGCTTCATTTATTCTAAACTTATCGAACGCGTCATTTATTTCTTCTAGTACCCTATTAAATCTAGCACTGAACCAATTTGCAGCAATCGATGAAGATTCAGGCTGTTCAAATTCTTTTTCCTCCCAAGAGGCTAATAAGCGATACGCATTCCACACTTTGTTTGTAAAGTTCCTACCTTGTTCGCATTGCCCGCTATCAAAAGGCAAATCATTTCCAGCAGGGGAAGAAATCAATATTCCCACTCGAACACCATCTGCACCAAATTGCTCAATTAAATCGATGGGATCTGGTGAGTTTCCTAAAGACTTTGACATTTTCCGTCCTAATTTGTCTCTAACAATTCCTGTATAATAAACGTTTTTGAATGGTAATTCTCCTAAATACTCATAACCTGCAATAATCATTCTCGCTACCCAAAAAAACATGATCTCTGGTGCTGTGACAAGGTCATTTGTGGGATAATAATAACGTATTTCTTCGTTATTTGGTCGAGTTAGACCATTGAACACAGAAATTGGCCATAACCAACTAGAAAACCATGTATCCAACACATCTTCATCTTGTCGCAGCGTAATGTCAGCTGAATGTAGGTTTGTTTTGGATTGAACTAAAGATTTAGCTTCTTCTTCTGTTCTTGCCACTACAAAGTCATTAATTCCATTTCCATAATACCATGCTGGAATTCTATGTCCCCACCACAATTGTCTAGAAATACACCAATCTTTAACATTTTCCATCCAATGACGATAGGTGTTTTTAAACTTTTCCGGATGAAATTTAATGTTACCATTCATCACATTATCCAAGGCCGGTTTTGAAATTTCCTTCATGGAAACAAACCATTGGAGGGAAAGCTTAGGTTCAATAACAGCATTGGTTCGTTCAGAAAAACCAACTTTATTCAAATGATCTTCTGTTTTAACCAAATATCCTTTATCTCCTAGTTCTTTCTCTATTAATTTCCTTACCTCGAAACGATCTTTCCCTTCAAAATGAGCTCCATGAGCATTAAGGGTTCCGTTCGGATTAAATACGTCAATGGTCTCTAAATTATATTTTTTGCCAATTTCGTAATCGTTGATGTCATGGGCAGGAGTAATCTTCAAGCAACCCGTTCCAAATTCAGGGTCAACGTATTCGTCAGCAACAATCTTTACTTCTCGGTTAGCAATTGGAACAATGACTGATTTTCCAATGAGATGTTTATATCTTTCATCTGTTGGATTCACACAAACTGCGGTATCACCTAGTATTGTTTCAGGACGTGTGGTTGCGATTGTAATCCATTCATCAACAGAGTCAACTACTTTGTATCGAACAAAAAATAATCGTGAATTTAATTCTTTGTAAATTACTTCTTCATCAGAAACAGCAGTCAAAGCTTCAGGATCCCAGTTTACCATGCGGACACCCCTGTAAATTTTACCTTTCTTGTAAAGATCAATAAAAACGGAAATGACAGAATCTGAGTATTCTTGATCCATCGTGAAATGCGTTCGATTCCAATCGCATGATGCTCCGAGTTTTTTAAGTTGCTCTAGGATGATACCACCATGTTTATCCTTCCACTCAAACGCATGCTTTAAAAATTCATCGCGAGATAAATCCGCTTTAGAAATTCCTTCTGACTTTAGCTTTTGAACAACCTTGGCTTCAGTTGCAATTGAGGCATGATCCGTACCAGGTACCCAACAGGCATTTTTTCCAAGCATTCGCGCTCTTCTCACCAAAACATCCTGAATGGTATTATTCAACATATGACCCATATGTAGAACTCCTGTAACATTAGGAGGCGGAATTACTACTGTGTAAGGCTCTCTTTCATCGGGTGTAGAATTAAAATATCCTTTTTGCATCCAATAAGGATACCACTTGCTTTCTGCTTTTGACGGTTCGTAGGTTTTAGGAATTTCCATTAGAGAATTTTGACATACAAAGATAGGTATTTCCTCTCGCTAAACTGCCAAATAAGAAAAGTAAAAAACGAAATTGAAAATCTAATAACTACTGCCCTTGTTCTTTAACTTTTCCTTTGATCGTAAGGACAACCGGCGGGGCAAGATCGGAGTTAACCGTAATTGTTTTGGTGAACTCTCCTACCCTTTTGGTATCGTAAGAAACAACGATTTTAGATTTTTTACCAGGTTTAATTGGCTCTGTCGGTTTTTCAGCTGCTGTACATCCACAACTCGTGCTTACATTTTGAATAGTTAAGGGCTTTTTTCCTTTGTTCTTAAATTCAAATACGAATTGCTCGGGAGAATCGTAAGGTATTTCATTTCGAATAATTTCTAAGGTTTTAAACTTCAGAATCGTTTTTTCCGACTTATTCGAATTTTCCTGTGCACTTAAATTAAATGCGATGAAAAGAAAAAGGATGTTAAGAATTTTCATGATTTATTTATATTTATTTCTGACTACAAGTTTACGCATATTGTTTGGACAACATTACTGAATAACATTTTTTTAACTTTATTCACTTAGAACTAGGTCACGAATCAAGGGATAGGTGACAGAAAGAGGCAAATCTAACTTGTTTGATAAAAACCATTTAACTTTTGAAATTCCTTCCTCTTTTTGAGGTTTTCCTTTTAATTCGCCGACATAACTCATTTTATACCAGGTTGTCTTTTTAAGTGCGGACTTTTCATAAGCAAAATAGGCGTGATACGTCACCGTTAGCTTATGTTCAATCGAAAAAAAACCTTGTAGACCAGTTTCTTCTTTTACCTCGCGCAAAGCAGCATGTGATTTCTTTTCCTTGCGGTCAATTTTGCCTTTTGGCAGGTCCCATTTCCCATTTCTATAAATCCACAACATTTTGTTTTGATAATTCACCAATCCTCCTGCTGCTTTAACATATGTAAAAGCTTCAAAGAACTTTTTCAATGTTTTTTTAGGATTGTCACTTACAATTTGGTGATTCTGAAAATTAAGTTTTGACATTAATTGCTCATAATTGATTATAGGATCTGATAAATCGAACATAGGAATTCCTTCCAATTTGGTAGAAGTAAAAATTAGAACGTTGTTATCCACGAAAACTTTATAATTTTGTGTCATGATTGACAACAAAGATAATGCTTTAAAAATCGCAGAAGTCCTTCTTAAAGTAAAAGCTGTAAAACTTCAACCCAATCAACCTTTTACCTGGGCATCAGGCTGGAAATCTCCTATCTATTGCGACAACCGAGTAACTTTAAGTTATCCAAAAGAAAGAACTTACATCCGACAAGCATTCGTTGAGGCAATTTTAAATAGATTTGGAAAGCCAGATATTATTGCAGGTGTTGCTACAGGAGGAATACCTCAAGGAGCTCTCGTGGCGCAGGAGCTTGGATTGCCATTTATTTACATTAGAAGTGCCGCGAAAGGTCACGGACTCGGAAACATGATTGAAGGGCATTACGAAAAGGGGCAACGAGTGGTGTTGATTGAAGATTTAATTTCTACAGGAGGAAGTAGTATGAAGGCAGTACAGGCATTAAGAGCAGCTGATTTAGATGTGAAAGGATTAGCTGCAATATTTAGTTACGGTTTCAAGGAAGCGGCAGAGAATTTTAAGAGTTCGGATTGTCCGTATATAACGTTAACAGATTATGCAATTTTAATTGAACAGGCCCTAAACTCCAATTTTATCGCTGAGGCTGATCTTAACTTGTTACAAAGTTGGAGAGAAAATCCATCCGTTTGGAAGCAAGAAAAATAATTAAGATTTATGGAATTAAAAGGCAATAAGGTAATAATCAAAGCAACAAAGGAAGCAATTAAGGGCTTTCTCGTTATCCCCTCAAATATTTGGCACTTATTACCTAAAGATAAAGTGAGTGATTTTAAAGCGGATGAAAATGGGTGTTCATTTAAAGTACAAGGAGGAATTACAATATCCCTTCTCAATAACGGCTCAACTGACAATACGTTATTGCTTAAATCCGGTGAAAAAACACCATTTCCATTTAAACTTACGATTCACCTAGAGGAGAATGATGACTCAACAGAAGGATATATTGTTTTTAACGGAGAGGTAAACATGTTTCTGAAAATGATGGTTGAAAAGCCTTTATCTGCGTTGTTCAATTACATGTCTGAAAAACTTAAAGTTCAATTCGATAAGTAATTTCTTTCATCCCATACACGATTACTGCGTCTCCCCTTTTCATGTTTAAGGACCCATCGGTATTCACTCCCAGTATTACACCCTCGAAAATCCCATTGACGTCTTCGAAAAAAGCTGCTTGATTTTTGTGAAAAAGAATTTTTTCGTAATTATCCTTTAATACATTATAATCAAGCCCGATGAAATCATTCATTTTATCCACTAATTTCTTATTTACATCATGAATACTGAAGGTTGATTTTCTTTCGATCTTCATGCTGGTTGCGAATGGCAGTTCAAAATTGAGTTGATTGACATTTAGACCGATACCAATTATACTCGAAGACACTCTTTGACCGATGAGTTGGTTTTCTATTAAAATCCCTGCAATTTTATTTTTTCCAACGAGAATATCATTTGGCCACTTAACAGTTGCATGAATCTCAAAATCACTTAATACAGAGACAATAGCTAGGCTCGTGCACCAATTCAACTTAATTTGTTCTGCAACTGACAGGTTGTCCGGCATATAAACCAGACTCAATATTAGGTTTTCTCCTTTATTTGCAGTCCACGTATTCCCCCTTTGTCCTTTTCCTTTCGATTGATAGTCTGCCATTATTACCGCTCCATTTTGACATAATTGGTCAGAAATTAATGTGGCAGCAAAATTGTTGGTGGAATCTACCTCGCTTAAATTGATTTCTTGACTCCCAAAAATACCTTTCATTGTTTCTAACTGTGGAATTGTATGGTCCAAAATTAAAATTTATCGCGTAGATTTGTAGTATTTAAAATCGAAATGCCAAGAGCAAAAAAAATTAGTGAGTCAGAACTTTTGTGTAGAGCAATTGTCGAGGGGATGCAGGAAAACAAAGCAAAAGAAATTGTTGTGTTGGATTTAAGACATTTATCAAGTGCCGTATGTGATTTCTTTGTCGTTTGTAGTGGGGATTCAAGCACGCAAGTTGATGGTATTAGCAATGCCGTCACACGATTTACTAGAAAAAATTTAAAAGAAAAACCTTGGCACATAGAAGGAAAAACGAATAGTGAGTGGATACTTTTGGATTACATCTCTGTGGTTGCGCACATTTTTTACAAAGACGCGAGACATTTTTATCAGATTGAAGATCTGTGGTCAGATGCCAAAAGAGAGGATATTCCAAATTTAGATTAATTAAAAATTTATGTCAGACGAGAAAAAAAAACGTTCATTTTCCATTTACTGGATATACGCCCTACTAGGGGTAGGATTAATAGCCTTTCAATTGTATTACAATTCAAGTAGTACCGTTGTCATCAAAAACAAACAATCTCTTTACACGCTATTAGAACAAAAAGGCATTGAGAAGATTACAATAATTAATAAAGAAAAAGCTGAATTTGAATTAAACGAGACCGGTGAGAAATACCTCAAAGGAAAAGATGGGGAATTCAAAGAAATGGCTCAAAGCATTGAAAAAAATGGAGCAGAAAAGAATGTCGTCTTTGAATTAGAAGATATAGGTAGTTATGACAACTTTGAAAACGAGCTTAAAGAAAAGCAATTTTCAAACTATGAGAATAAAAAGGAAACAAATTATTTGGGTGTAATATTAAGTTACTTATTGCCGTTTGTAATAATTATTGCTATTTGGATTTTTGTCATGCGCAGAATGTCCGGTGGTGGCGGTAGTGGAGGTGGAAGCCAAATTTTTAACATTGGAAAATCTAGAGCTCAGGTATATGAAAAAGGGAAGTCTACCAATGTGACCTTTCAAGATGTGGCAGGACTTCAAGGAGCAAAAGAAGAAATTGAAGAAATCGTTGAATTCTTAAAAAACCCGAAGAAATACACTGAACTTGGAGCAAAAATTCCTAAAGGGGCACTTCTTGTAGGTCCTCCCGGAACGGGAAAGACTTTACTTGCCAAAGCTGTTGCAGGCGAAGCTAAAGTTCCTTTTTTCTCACTGTCAGGTTCTGATTTCGTTGAGATGTTTGTTGGTGTTGGCGCCTCACGCGTACGTGATCTTTTTAAACAAGCCAAAGAAAAAGCTCCGTCTATCATTTTTATTGATGAAATAGACGCTATAGGGCGCGCTAGGGGAAAAAACAATGGCTTCAATTCCAACGACGAGCGTGAAAACACTTTGAACCAATTGCTTACTGAAATGGATGGTTTCGGTACCAATTCTGGGGTTATCATTCTTGCTGCCACTAACAGAGCTGATGTTTTGGATAGCGCACTTTTGAGAGCGGGTCGTTTTGACAGGCAGATTTATGTCGACATGCCTGACTTAAATGAACGTAAAGAAATCTTCCAGGTGCATCTTAAGCCGCTCAAACTTGACAAAGCTATTGATATTGACTTTTTAGCAAAACAAACTCCTGGTTTTTCTGGAGCAGACATTGCAAATTTATGTAATGAGGCTGCATTAATTGCGGCAAGAAAAGATAAAAAAGCAGTTGAAAAACAAGACTTTCTTGATGCGGTAGACAGAATAATTGGCGGTTTAGAAAAGAAGAATAAAATTATTACGAAAGACGAAAAACGGACCATCGCATTTCACGAAGCTGGTCACGCCACAATTTCTTGGTTGTTAGAACATGCATATCCTTTGGTAAAAGTTACTATCGTTCCGAGAGGTCAATCTCTTGGTGCAGCATGGTATCTTCCAGAAGAGCGAAGTATAACCACCACCGAACAAATTCTTGATCAAATTTGCTCTGCTTTGGGGGGTCGTGCGGCAGAACAATTAGTTTTTGGAAAAATAAGTACAGGCGCACTTTCGGATTTAGAAAAGGTCACCAAACAAGCGTATGCCATGGTTTCAATTTATGGATTAAATGAACGTTTGGGTAATATTTCATTTTACGATTCACAAGGCAGGGATATGTTTACAAAACCTTATTCAGATGATACAGCTAAAGTGATTGACGAAGAGGTGAGTAAACTAATTGAATTTCAATATACGAGAGCTCTTACTATTCTCAACGAAAATCAAGACAAATTAACTCTTTTAGCTGAACGATTATTGAGTAATGAAGTAATTTTTAAAGAAGATTTAGAGGAGATTTTTGGGAAAAGGCAATGGGAACCATTAATTCAAGAGGAATTTAATGAAGAGCCTAATGAGAAAAAAGACACAGAAGTTTCGGAACCAATTGATGATATAGTTAGTGACTTGGATTTTGAAAGTTCTGAAGGCGCTAATGATGCAAGCAAAGAAGAGGAGAAACCAGGACAAGAGGGTTAATGTCACTCATATACCGCACTACGGACGTATTTCAATTCGAACAAGTTAAATTACTTCTTGATGCTGAAGAAATTACCTTTCAGACGAAAAATACAGTTGCATCGATGTACAATAATTTTGGGTCCTATGAAATATACGTATCTTCGCAAGACGAACAATTCGCTAAAGAAATAATTGAAAATGCCTTTAAGTAACCTTGCCCAACGTTCAATTACAGGATTTTTCTTTGGTTTAATAATAATTTCATCCTGTTTTGCACCTCTAATTTGGCAAGTTGTATTATATGGTATAATCATGATCCTTGGTCTAAATGAATTTATTTCTTTTTTTAAAAAAGATAAATCCGTACAGCTTGATACCTTTTCGGCTTACTTTCTACAAGGGTTAATTTATTTAATTATTTCTAGCACCTTTTTCTTTGACCTTGACCAAGCCTTAACGTGGGTAATAGTCCCGATCATCTTTTTGGTAATTGTTAATGAACTTTGGAGAAATATCGGAAATCCTATTCTGAATATTTCAACTCTACTATTTGGCGTAGGTTATACGCTCATTCCATTTATCATGATAATTACCCTTGGGAAATTATCACTTGATGAGCAGGTAAACTTCCCATTGGCTCTAGGAATGTACTTGCTGATTTGGACAAATGACACTTTTGCTTATTTTTCGGGGAGAATTTTTGGGAAAACCCCACTTTTCTCGCGTATTTCTCCAAAAAAAACATGGGAAGGAACTATTGGTGGAATTATTTTCACGGTTTTGGTTAGTTTGATTATTGCTTTCACGACAAAAGAATTTTCTATTATATTTTGGATCGTAGCAGCTATAATTACTGCACCAAGTGCTATTTTAGGAGATCTATTAGAGTCTCTTGTAAAAAGAAGTGTAAACGTTAAAGATTCAGGTTCGATTTTACCGGGACATGGAGGAATTTTAGATCGATTTGACGCGGTTTTATTCGCGGTTCCATTCTTTTATTTTTGGTCATTGTTTTATCTTCGCTATATTGCATCATGAAATTTCATAGAGAAGGATTTGGTATTATGACTATTTCAGCGATATTATTCGCTATAGGTAGTATAACGAATTATTATTTCTTGTTCTGTATTCCTATTTTATTTTGGCTGATACAGTCTTTACTTACTATTCTATTGTATTTAATTATTCAATTTTTTAGAATTCCAATTAGGGTAAGTCCGTTTGGGGAAGATGACATAGTTTGCCCAGCAGATGGAAAAGTCGTTGTAATTGAAGAAACAACAGAAAATGAGTATTTTAATGACCGACGCATTCAAGTCTCTATTTTCATGTCACCACTGAACGTTCATGCTAATTATTATCCAATTTCTGGCCTCGTAGAATATGTAAAATACCATAAAGGATTGTTTTTAGTAGCATGGCATCCTAAAAGTTCTACTGACAACGAGCGATCTACCGTTGTTGTAAAACATTCGAATGGAAATGCGGTGCTTTTTAGACAAATTGCTGGAGCTTTAGCAAGGAGAATATGTTTCTACAGTGAAAAAGGTCAAAATGTTCAGCACAGTGAAGAGTTTGGTTTTATAAAATTTGGCTCAAGGGTTGATGTTTTTTTACCTTTAGGTACGAAAATTGATGTTAAAATAGGTGAAAAAGTTAAAGCGAAACTTACACGCTTGGGAACGTTTCAATAATTCATTATCTTTACAAAAAATAGCGCTATGAAAAAATTAGTTTTAGTATTCGCCTTAACTGCATTTGTTGGTTCTATGGCAACTACTTCTTTTGCTGCAGCAAACGGAGTTGAGTTCGTTAAGAAAAATGACGACAAGAAAAAGAAAAAGAAGAAAAAAGCTTGTTGTGCAGCTGAGAGCAAATCATGTTCTTCAACACAACAAAAATCTTGCTGTCAATCAAAGAAACAGTAAAACTTTTTTTCACAAATTAAAAAGTCCCGATTACTCGGGACTTTTTTTATTTTAATAATCTTCTTAAAATCTTTCCTACATTCGATTTGGGTAATTCATCCCTAAATACTACTTCACGTGGAACCTTATAACCTGTCAATAATTTCCTGCTTTCAGCAATCACCTCTTCTTCAGTTAGACTAGGGTCTTTTTTAACAACAAAAGCTTTCACATATTCTGTTCCGTCAGGATTTTTCTCGCCTCGAACACCAACTTCTAATACCTTGCTGTTTTCAGATATTACTTTTTCAACTTCATTAGGATAGACATTAAATCCGGAAACCAAAATCATTTCTTTCTTTCTATCTACTATTTTAAAAAATCCATCTTCCTCCATTACACCAACGTCGCCTGTCAAGAAAAAATCTCCTAGCATACACTTGGCTGTTTCATCGGGCCGATTCCAGTATCCTTTCATTACTTGCGGTCCCTTGATACCTATTTCTCCAGGCTCACCGACACCGACCTCTTTTCCGTTGTCATCAAATAATTTAATTTCTGTATTCGGCAAGGGAAGACCAATTGAGCCTCTTCGATGTGTGCCATTAATAGGGTTAATTGTAGCAGCTGGGCTAGTCTCAGATAATCCGTATGCTTCAAGCAGTGGACTTTTAGTAAACTTTTCCCAACGCTCTGCAACGGCATCTTGCACAGCCATGCCTCCACCCAATGATAATTTCAATTTTGAAAAATCCAATTGCTGAAAAACTTCCTGATTAAGTAAGCCATTGAATAAGGTGTTGACTCCAGTCAGAATAGAAAAAGGATTCTTTTTCAAGTCTTTACAAAACGCTTTCATGTCTCTTGGGTTGGTAATTAACACATTCACCGCTCCATATCTGAAAAATACAATACAATTTGCTGTAAGAGCAAAAATATGATACATTGGGAGAGCGGTGATAATTGTTTCCTCACCATCTTTAAAAACATGTCCAATCCAAGCTTCAACTTGTTGTACGTTAGCGCACAAATTCCCATGAGATAAAGATGCACCTTTTGAAACTCCCGTTGTTCCACCTGTATATTGTAAAAAAGCCAAGTCATCCCACGCTATTTGAACTGTATTTCCTTTCTTACCTTTGTTCTCCTTTAAAATATTTTTCAATGAAATGGCTGAAGGAAGAGAATACGATGGTACCATTTTTTTAATTTTCCTAACCACGAAATTGGTAATCGAACCTTTTAATCCTCCTAGCATGTCTCCAATGGTGGTAATAATTACAGTTTCAATGTCTGTATCTTTGATTATACTCTCTAAATTACTCGCAAAATTTTCAACTATAATGATGGCCTTTGCACCAGAATCCTTGTACTGATGTCTCATTTCTTCTGCAGTATAAAGTGGATTAGTATTTACAATAACCAATCCTGCTTTCAAACATGCAAAAATTGTAATTGGGAATTGTAGCAAATTTGGCATTTGCAAAGCAATTCTATCTCCTTTTTTTAAATTCGTTTTATTTTGCAGGTACCATACCAAACTATCAACATGGGCATTTACTTGGTTAAAGGTTAGGCTAACATCCATGTTTTTGAATGCAACTTTGTTTCCGAATTTAGCCACTGCCTCATCAAAAATAGAGACTATATTATCATACCTATCAAGTGAAATTGAACAATCAACAAATTCAGGGTAACTTTTAAACCAAGGAAAATCAGACATAGTTATTCTTTTAATAAAACCAAAGAACTAAAGATATGAATAAAACACTTTCACAGCTATGAAATTAGTGTGAATTTCATAAGACTTTTTAATTGATAAAATAACTTATTTTAAAACAAAATATGAGATTAACACTAAGGTAATTAGAGAAATAATATTTAGCACAAATCCAACTTTTACCATCTGATGCATACGAATTCTTCCTGAAGAAAAAACTATTGCGTTTGGAGGTGTGCCAACAGGAAGCATAAACGCACAACTTGCGGCTAAGGTTAATGGTAAACAAAGTTGTAATACTGGAATACCTTGCTCCACACAGAAAGCACCTACGATAGGAACAAATAGTGTCACAAGGGCAAGATTTGACATTATTTCAGTAACAAAAATCGCAATAAAGACCACAACAAGCAATAGAATAAAAGTACTTTCATTGGCATATGTGCTAAAGGCACTTGTTAAACTCGTGACTACTCCATTCTTCTCAAAAATTGCTGCCAAGGCCAAACCACCACCAAACAGTAATAAAATTCCCCAAGGAAGTTTCTCTGTATCTTTCCATGATAATAAATACCCTTTTTGTTGATTGTCAGGAATAATGAACATAAGAATTGCACCCAGAATCGCTGGCCCTTCGTCTTTGTAGATAAATCCTGTCCACTCGATTATAATTTCGCGAAATGACCAGAAAACAACTACCATTAAAAAAATAATAATAGCTTTAATTTGTTCAGTTGTCCATGGTGCTTTTTTCAGGCTGAAATCATGCTGATCATCCCGTTCTTTTCCAAGGGCGAAATAAAAATAGAAATACATCAATAACATGATAAAAAGACTTACAGGTATTCCAATCTTCATCCAGTCCCAGAAAGTTACGGAGACATTAAAATTCTGTTCAAGGATTGCAGCCATTTGAGTATTAGGAGGTGATCCGACTAGTGTTGCCATTCCACCTATGCTTGCTGCATAGGCAATGGAAAGCATCAGAAACGAAGAAAATTTCGAATCTTGATGTTGTTTAGGCATGGATTGAATTACAGCGATTGCCATTGGTAGCATCATGAGCGTTGTAGCAGTATTTGAAATCCACATGCTTAGCAAACCTGTGCTCAAGATGAAGCCGAGCAAGACTTTTGGTTTTTCGTCGCCCACGAACGCAATTATACGTCTCGCAATCTGTTCGTGAACACCCCATTTCTCTAATCCTAGTGCCATTACAAACCCTCCAAAAAACAAAAAAACGCTGCTATTTCCATAAGAAAGTGCCACATCATTTGGAGTGAGCAGACCCATTGGTACTGCAAGTAAAATTGGTAAAAGAGCTGTGACGTAGATTGGTATTATCTCGAAAACCCATAAAAAAATCATCAATCCCCCAATTAGAAAACTTAGTTCTAATTTGGTTTTGAGAATAAATGAAAGGAAAATAAAAGCTGAAGAAACACCGACCAAAAGGTAGTGTTTAAATGATCTCAACGATTTTTCCTGATTAGGCATTTATTTGGTTCAAGGCATCGACAAACTCATCTACCCTTGCATCGAAAATTTCGTTTATTTCTCTGAAATCCGATTTCGTTTTAGCTTGATTAATTTTTGTCATCATAGCATTGTAAAAACCAACGGCCTCGTCAATAATTTTATCACATCTCTCCACTAAATCGGGATTCTGCTCTTCTAGGAAGATACATTCATCAATCACATCAGCCAAAATAAATTGGTTTATCTTCTTTTTTAAGTCACGTCTACTTGCCATAGTTATTGTTTTTCATACAAACGTACACAGAATTTACTATTATTGAGCGTATAAAATTCACTTTCCGGTTCAACATTCAATAGTAATTTAAATGTATGATCATTATCAATCTCCTTGAGTGGTACTCCATGTTCATTTGGTCCAAAATGTCCATCCCAAACAATTAAATCTCCCTTTTTTGCATTTTTCCAATCCCATAAATTTGCTGCCTTATCTGAGTCGAAAGGATCTTTTTGCAATTTAAAGAGGATGTAAGGATGTCCTGTAAATAATTTTCTGTTGTCCCAAATTTCATTCGTTTTAAAGTTACTAATGAAATCATCAATCGTTTCCTCTTCAACACCTTTCGGGGGAAATATTTCAATTTCTTGTAAGGGAAATAAGCGTATCACAAAAGGAAGTAAAATCACATGAGTCCAAAATATTACACGAGCTCTTTTCTTTTTTAAATAAACAAATTTCTCCTCTAAAAATTCCATTTCTCTAACTATGAGTAAAGCTGCTGGTACCCCAATTACGAACATTACTCTAAGTAATCCCAACGATGCCCACATACCTAACCACCAGAGTACTACATGCGCTAAAAAATATCCCCAAAAACTTCCTAATATAATCCAAAACCAAAACTGTTCGTTTAGATTCCAAGATTGAGTCGAAAATACTTTTTTCAAATTTGGGAACAACCTGATTGACTGAGAGACGAGTAGGATAAAAACAAAACCGAAAATTGGAATGGCTGCAATAAAAAAATGATAGAATGTACCACTTCCGTAAACAGTAATGTCAGTATGAATATACGGGTTGGCTTGAAAAATCCAAAGCGGTAATCCTGTCATGGCAAATCCAATACTGTTAAAAATAAATGTTCCTACTAATAGGAATGGAATGTGTTTTTTACGATTACTGAAGACAAAGAAAATAAGTACTAAAAGTAGCATTACAAAACCTTCACTCCGCGCGAAGGGCATAAAGCTTAAGGATAAGGAAGCTAAGATCCACTTTTCTTTTAGCGCCAAATAAATAAATCCAATTAGAAAAAGAGAACACAAAGGTTCGGTTAGACTGGAAATAGAATTTCCTATAACAATTGGCGTTAGTAAGTACAACCAAGAGACCCAAATTGGATTTTTCAATTTAAGGTGTTCAGCAATTCGGTATGCCAATAGGGCATTAATAAAAATGAGCAGAATATTTACAAAAACAACCACTTTGAATCCCATAATTGCAAATGGAGACATAAAAATATTAAACATGGGCTTGCCCCATTGATCCATGAACAAGGTGGGATATTCCCATGAAAATTTTGAAATATGATAATGTGATATTGTATCCGCTCCTCCATTAAAACCGTCTGAAAACAGAAAGTTAAGCATATAGAGTAAAACAATAATTCCCGTAAATAGATGCTTATTGGCAATTAACTTCATGATATCAAAGTTAAACAAAAGCCCTAAACACTTAATTAAATGATTGGAATTGTTCCCACAAATAGCACTGAAAATGAAATCTTTTTAAATTATTAACTCAATGGTGCTTACCTTTGTCTCATGCACTATCCACGCATTATTTTAAAAAAAGATAAAGATCAATCCTTATATCGAAAGCACCCATGGGTTTTTTCAGGAGCAATTGATTTAGTGGATGACGAACTCAAAGACGGAGACCTAGTAAGTGTGTTAGACTCTAAACAAAAATTATTGGGAATTGGTCATTTCCAACATGCAACAATTGCGGTAAGGATATTATCTTTTCAAGATTCCATCATAGATGCTGATTTTTTTTACTTAAAACTGCAACAATCTTATGCTACAAGAATTTCTCTTGGTTTACTTTCCCGGACAAATTCAATTTTTCGCATTTGCCACGGGGAAGGAGATGGTTTACCCGGATTAATAGTTGACTTCTACGCAGGAGTGGCTGTTGTGCAATGTCATACGTTAGGAATGTACAAGCAAATAACAGCGATTAAAGAAGCGCTGATTAAAGTTATTGACAAACAATTAGTTGCCATTTATTGTAAATCCAAAGAGGCTCTGCATGGCATTGATAGAGTTGAAGATGGATACCTCCACGGATCTTGCTCTGTTCCACATGCGGCTTTAGAAAATGAAATTATGTATCATATCGATTGGATAAACGGTCAAAAAACCGGTTTTTTCATTGATCAAAGAGAAAACAGAACCTTACTTGGCAGGTATGCTACAAATAAAAAAGTTCTAAATACCTTTTGCTATTCTGGAGGGTTTAGTCTTCAAGCACTTAACAAAGGTGCGACCCTAGTTCACTCTCTAGATTCCTCTAAGAAGGCAATTGAACTTACAGATCAGAACTTAAATTTAAACTCTTTCAGAGGAAAGCATGTTTCGGTAATTGCTGATGCTATGGATTACATTAAAGACCTTCCGGAAGATTTTGATGTCATTGTGTTAGATCCGCCTGCATTTGCCAAACACCGTGATAAAAGGCATCAAGCAATCCAAGGTTATAAGCGCTTAAATGCGCATGCTATACGTCAAATCAAATCTGGTGGAATTATTTTCACTTTTTCTTGTTCGCAAGTAGTAGACAAGGCTTTATTTACTCATACGGTTATAGCAGCAGCAATAGAAGCTGGCAGAGAAGTGAAAATCCTTGAGCAATTGCATCAACCAGCAGATCATCCAATTAGTGCTTTTCATCCAGAGGGAGAGTATTTAAAAGGTCTTGTAATTCAGGTTTTATGATTCTGGAATATAATTATAAGCAGATTTTAAAAGTAGCGATACCCATGATGATTTCGGGTTTTATCCAATCAATTGTAATGATTACCGATTCTGCTTTTATTAGTCGTTATTCTACAGAAGCATTCGACGCGGTGGGGAACGGTGGCTTGGCCTATATTACTATGTACATGTGTCTTTTGGGTATGGGAGATGGTTCACAAATTATCATTGCCAGAAGATTCGGTTCTAATCAATTGTCACGAATAGGCAGAGTTTTTGGCACTTCAGTAATAACTAATTTACTTTTGGCCATACTCTTGTTTGTCATCTTGTACTTTTTAATGCCTCCACAAATTGTAGCTTATTCCAAAAATCAAACGATTGCCTCATTACAAGGTCAATTTATTCAAATTAGAAGTTTCGCGTTGTTTTTTGCATTTATAACTGTTTCAATACAAGCGTTTTTCCTCGCGAAAGGAAAGACATGGGTAGTATTGATTTCTGCATTAATTACGGCCTTGAGTAACGTGTTGTTAGATTACACCCTAATATTCGGCAAACTCGGAATGCCTGAAATGGGTCTCGAGGGAGCTGCTTTGGCCTCAACATTAGCAGATGGTATGGGAATGCTTTTCTTATTTATCTTCTTATTGATTTCAGAAGATGCTAGGTCGTTAAAATTATTTCGGCATTTTTCATTTAATATACGTTCAATGAAAGAGTTGCTCAAGGTGGGTAGTCCGCTCATGTTTCAAGGATTCTTAGCCCTTGCAACCTGGACATTGTTTTTTACATGGCTTGAAAGAAAAGGACAATTCGACCTGACGGTATCACAAAACATCCGCTCAATCTACTTCTTAGCATTTGTCCCAATTTGGGGTTTTGCAGGTACAACTAAAACCTATATTTCACAATATTTGGGCGCGAAAAGATATGACGAAATCCCAAAAATTCAACGGCGAATTCAAGTTCTCACGATAGGTTTTTTATTAATTAGTTTTCATGGTGCCATACTTTATCCTGAAAAACTCATACAATTAATCAATCCTGAAGAGGCCTATTTGGAAAAAAGTGCTGAAATTCTTCAATTTATTGTGGGTTCAATACTTATTTTCGGTTTTGTGTCTGTATATTTTCAAACGATTCATGGTTCGGGAAATACATTGCATTCGATGTTAATAGAATTGACAACCGTAATAATTTATTCCATTGCAAGCTATTTTTTAATTGTTTCTTGGGAAGTAGAAGTTTTTTGGATATGGATAGTGGAATATATTTATTTCATTTCTTTGGGAGCGCTTTCAATTGGCTACTTAAGAATATTTAACTGGAAGAATAAAAAGGTATGATATGAGAATTGTATTCATGGGAACTCCAGACTTTGCGGTTGGAATTTTAAATGCGCTTCTTGAAAGCAGACATGAGGTAATTGGAGTGGTTACAGCTGCTGACAAGCCAGCAGGTAGAGGCCTTCAATTGCGTCAAAGTGCCGTGAAAGAACGTGTTGAACCATTGAATATCCCGGTGCTACAACCTGAAAAATTGAAAGATCCCCAGTTTCTTAATGAACTAAACAAATTAAAGGCAGATCTATATGTAGTGGTAGCTTTTCGCATGTTACCAAAAGAAGTTTGGGATATGCCCAAAAGAGGTACCATTAATTTACACGCCTCTCTTCTTCCAAAGTATAGGGGTGCCGCACCAATTAATTGGGCAATCATTAATGGTGAAAAAGAAACGGGTGTCACTACTTTTTTCATAAATGAAGTCATTGATACAGGGAATATTTTATTACAACGATCTGTTTCAATAGGCGAAATGACCACCGCCGGAGAGTTACATGACGAACTTATGACTGTTGGTGCACAACTTACCGTAGAAACATTAGATAAACTGGAAGAAGATTCCTTGAAATCAATTCAACAAGATGAAAATATTGCGAGAAATGCCCCACATGCGCCCAAAATTTTTAAAGAGACTTGTGAACTAAACTGGAACGAAGAATTTACGCTAATTCAACAAAAAATTCGAGGGCTTTCTCCGTATCCTGCCGCTTGGTGTCGTTTAACTAATATTGAAAAAAATAGTGTTGCTACTTTTAAGATATTTGATGCAGAACTATTAAGTGATACTCATTCTAAAATAATAGCTCGACAAGATGCATTGATTTTCCCATGTAAAAACGGAAGTGTTCTCGTGCGGAATATCCAACAAGAGGGAAAACGAAAAATGTCAGTTAAAGAATGGTTAGCTGGAAATAATCCGAGTGATTGGGTTTACCCAAAGGACTAAAAATCAACGTCGTCTTTTTCTTTATCCTCATCTTCTGCACCGTAATCTACGTTAAAAGTAAATCCGAAAACAATCGGAGTAATGTTCAGTGCTGCATCGGAATGAAATAAACTCGTTAAATTATAAGAGCCATAAACGCCAAGTGATCCGTATCCGACTCTTAACATGGCCTCCAAATTCCATAGGTTGCTATGAAACTTTTTATTGTCAGTTAGTGTGTTATTAAAACGATCACCCTCAGAATATTTGCCACGAATATTGTAATTGGCAAACATACGAACTCCTCCAACAACACCTGCGGCTAAATAAAACGACTTTTTTTCACGCTTATTCATGGAAAAATCAAGAAGTAAAGGAACTTGAAAATATCCAAGGTTTAATCTAGAACTTCTCACCTCTGCTGATGGATCAAGCAACGTTGGATAACCAGTCACTAAGGATATACTGGTATCACTGGACACTAATGTATATTTATCATCGAAGGTAAAGGTTTTGAAATTGATTCCTAGCCCCGTTGTAAGACCGAGGTATTGCTTGAAAATTGGCAATTTATATTCATAAATATTTAAGCTAAACGAGGAGGACTGAACAATATTATTTTTCCATTCATCACTTCTTCCCGTAGTCATCATTCCAAAATCCATTCCTGCCCATTGTGCATTATACATGTTTTGTGAAAATACGGTAAAATTAGTGGCTGTAAAAAGCAGAATAAAAAGATGTTTTTTCATGCGATAAAATTAACTTCATTAAAAGTAATCATTAAAATCCTATTAAAATTCGTCCCATTAAATTAAATCCAGCTTGAGGATAATAAAAATTTTCGGTTACTGTGTCTCCTCCATAAATGTAAGAAAAAGTGTAGCCATTATTTTCATACATAGCATTGAAAATATTATTGAGTTGAACCCCAAGAAGTAATTGCTTCGACCATTTGGTGATTAACTGATAGTTTAACATAACATTCGTGAAAGTAAATGGATTAAGGCTTCTTGATCTAGCCGAAGTGTTATCTAAAAACTGCCTACCTACATATTTTGTCATCCATTGTATCGTGAAATTTTCAATAGGCATGAGTTTAAATCCGGCATTTCCTGTAAGGTTAGGAGAAAAAGCTAAATCTGTTCCTTCATGCAAAATTTGAGCTTGATCACCATTATCGTAATCGTCGATATATTCAGTAAATGAAGCGATTTTATTTGCACTTAATGTAATAGCACCCTGAACTGAAATGTAAGACCTCAATCTTGCGCTTCCCAATATTTCGATTCCAGCTCGATAACTATCCTTGACATTTGTTCTTGTGTAACCCCCAACATCGTTAATTTGACCTGTTAAAATGAGTTGATTGTCGAAATCCATAAAGTACCCGTTCAAGGTAATAGAACTGTTCTTTGCACGGTATTGGTAACCCAATTCAAAATCAGTTAACGATTCATGTTTAGGTCGGTTCTCCGGGGTAGACTCTCTGAAATCCCGACGTATGGGCTCTCGATTTGAACGAGCAAGGTTCACAAACACTTGTTGCTTGCTATCTAGGGTGTAATTCAATGACATTTTAGGATTAAAAAAATGAAATGGTATCACTTGTTGTAAATCAACTAGATTGCCATTTACCTCATCAATCCCAAGAAACTGATAGTGCACATATCTATATTGCATATCGAAACCAAGTGTTAAGTTCTGCGTCAGGTGCGTACTCGTTTTTAAGTAATGACTGGCCTCTGTCTTTTGTGCGTCATTATCGTAATACCTGTCGCGTATTTCACTAGAAGAGGCGAATCGCGCCCATACGATCTCCCCAAAATGTGCTCCTAAGTATGTATTAGTTGCCCCTCCAAATACAAGGTGTGTTTTCAAGTAACTAAGTTGACCATTTATTGAATAAACCGCTCCGACAAAGTGATTATCCAACCAACGTCTTCTTATCAAATCTGTAGAAGTTACTGTATCTTGCCCTAAAATCACATTAGATAAACCATAGTTTGAGAGCTCATCTCCCTTGCGGTACTGTTCATAAAAGCCTCTTCCATAGGTATAATGTCCTGCTACATTTAAGTACCATCCACCATTGAAGCGATGGTTCAAATGAAGTTGGTAATTGTCTTGTTGGTAATTATCCACTTCGTTCTCATAGGTATAAAAGTTATAGGTTCTACCGGAATTTAATAAGTTCGCTCTATCTGCGGAATCCAGGTAATTTCTGTCTGCGTATGCATTCATTGCGTTTACATCTCCATTTATTCTGCTTTCTGGGGTACCATACCAAGCTTGATAAGTTATTTCTTTACCACTAAAAGCAATTGCTTTAATGACCGTTCTTTCGCCAACATAAGCACCTGCAAGGTAATAGGAACTTAAATCAGAACTTGCTCTGTCTAAATAACCATTTGATTTTATCCGCGACAACCTCATTTCCATAGAAAACTTGTTATTAAGCAAACCTGTTCCTGCTTTGATTGAGTTTTTCATTGTACGAAAGGATCCAAATGAATTATCAACTTCTGCAAATGGTTCATTGCTTATGTTATTAGTTTTGATATTCACACTTGCTCCAAAGGCGCCCGCTCCATTTGTGGAAGATCCTACTCCTCTTTGAAGTTGCAAGTTCTCAACAGAAGAAGCCAAATCTGGCATGTTCACCCAATAGACATCGTGTGATTCTGGATCATTAACCGGAATACCATTAATGGTAACATTAATTCGTGATGCATCCACTCCCCTGACACGAATTCCCGTGTAACCAACTCCCACTCCAGCATCTGAAGTTGTCACCACTGAAGGGTTTTCTTCCAGTAGAAATGGAATGTCTTGACCGAAATTTTTCTTTTTAAATGAAGAAATTGTCGACGACGACTTTGTGGCATTTTGACGCAATGCATTCACCGAAATTTCCTCTAGGTTTCGGGTTTTTGAGAACATTGTGACTTCAATGCTTCTATTCAAATCTGCTTTGGATGCATTGTAAATTTGCTCATTGAACGCATTCAAATTGAAAAACAAGGTCCAATTTTCTTCCGGAATTCTTAGGTTCTTCAGTACAAATCCACCTGATAAATCGGTAAAGGTTTGGTATTGATAATCCTTAAAAGTAATTTGAACGGCAGGTAGCCCTTTGCCACTTGCATCTCGCACAGTACCGTATAAATTAATTTGTGCAACTATATCAATTGCGAATAAATTACAAATGAGTAATCCAATAATTCTTGTTTTCATTTGACTATATTAAACAAGAACAAGGGGCTAATTCTTGATGGTTATACATCTTTAGCACTTGTCATCTTCCCGCCGCAGGTACTAACCTGATCCGGTTCAATGGGTATAATCTCAGTCTAACTAATTAGACACCCCTTAGAGACACGGTAAAATTAACAATAAATACGAGAGTTTGTTTTAGGAAAAGATTAATTCGAAATATTAACTTAATAAACCATTTTTATACTTAAGGATTTGTCCTTTTCCACAGTGGTTGCACATTGCTCAAAGGTGGGAACAGAGATTACGGGGCGGAAATTATTGGAAAACGCAAATGCCTCTGTGGGAATACCAAACATATTTTTGTCGCATACTTTATTCGAATTTTCATCATGAAAGGTACAAACAGCATATTTCCCAGGTTTTAAATCTTTGAAGACATGAGTAATCTCTTTTCCATTTGGTTTTAACCTCACCATTTTTAAGGTTTGACCAACCTTAGGAAACTTTTTTGGATCATTATAAAGGGCAATTTCTATAAGTCCTTTTTGATTTTCTAGCCCGGTTATTTTTACCGTGATATCAACTGTTTTTTGAGCATTCAATTGATTAATCGAGAAAATAACGAAGAAAAGTAATAGGATTGACTTCATGTTAAAAATCAGTTTTAAAAATTTTATCCATCCAAGGAAAAGTTGACGAATAATTCCCTGTTAATTTTGCATGATGATCATCGTGGTGTCTCGTTTTGCTTATGAAAGGGATTTTACTCAAAACAGGCAACTCAAGATCACTATGAATATGGATTTCGTGTAGATTTCGCAACAAACCAAAAATCCAAAACGCGTATATATTTACCGGCATAACAAGCATGATTGCTCCAAAACCAATTACCGGGCCAAGAGCGCCAATCATCCATTCAATAGGATGCGCATAAAGGTATTCTAATGGGAATGGGGTTGTAGCGCGATGATGAATTGAATGAACATTTTTTAATAAGAATTTATTCTCGTGTAAGTAACGATGATACGCATAAAACCAAATATCATCGAGAATAAACGCTACTAAAACTTGTACAGGAATCACCCACCATGCTGGCCATGACGTTTCAAAGAACTCAAACATTGAGTAGGCACCAAAAGCAGATAATAAAATAAGTGTAGTTAAATTAAACAAAAATAAAGGCATGCGACTCCAAAACAACCCTTTTTTATAGGGTTTCGATTGGATGCGGTATTTCACAAAAATATTAGAGTTTAATACAACATACGTGTAAAGAAATCCAAAGGTATTAGAGCCGATTAATAATAAGGCGGTACCAATTGCGGCAGTTGTTGCATCCATTAACGTTGAACAAATAAATTATACATTGGCGTTTGCTCTAAACCTGCCTCTCTTTCTTCAAAAATTCGAGTAAAACCTTTTGTTCTTAACAAGGTTTTCATCTTTTCTAATCGACCATTTAAGTCATGTACTTCAACAACCATTGACTTAATAATTGGCCAATGTTCATCTTTGATTCCGATTAAAACATCCCACTCTGCTCCTTCGCAATCTATTTTTAACAAATCTATTTTGGAAATATTTTGTTCAGTAATTATTTCGGATAATGGCTTTAGTTCGCACGTCACTTTTTGACTTCCACTGACTAAATATGAAGCAATCATTCCAGAAAATGCTGTTGGAATCCATTTCATCCATTTCATCCCATCTGGTGGGTTTTTCATCGTTCCTTTTACTGCATCCTTGAATGCACTTGGATTATCGTCCCATTGTTCAGGATGTAAAGTAGACAAAGCCGGCGTATTAGGGAAATAGGTGAATGTTGCTTTTGCATTTTCCGATGAAACACCACATTGGTGAACATGAAATCTTCCGCTGCCATGAGTCTCAGCATTCTTCCTTAAAACATTAGCAATAGCTGGAATGGGCTCAAAACAATGTACTTCAACATTAGATGCCTTTTGCATAGCACGAACTCCAAAAACACCGATATTGGCTCCTACATCAAAGACAATATCTCCATCGTTTATTCGAATACCATTTTGCAGGTAACCATCTACATGGTGGTCTAAAATTTTGGCTTCAGGTTTCCTAAGACAAAAAACCTCTGTACCGTCGCTAAGTATTGTTTTATTCATGAGTTTACCGCTTAAATGTAGTTATTTTCTTTTCAAGCAGTATTCAAAAACAGAAAAAAGTAATTGTCCTATCCTAAGAATGGGTACCTATAATCCGTAGGTGGTACAAATGTTTCTTTAATCGTTCGAGCGGAGACCCATCGAAGTAAATTCATCATTGCACCTGCCTTATCATTTGTGCCTGAACCTCTTGCTCCACCGAAAGGTTGCTGCCCAACAACTGCACCAGTAGGCTTGTCGTTGATATAAAAATTACCGGCAGCGTTTTCCAATTTTTTTGTAGCCAAATTGATGGCATAACGATCTTGAGAAAGGATTGACCCTGTAAGTGCATATTCTGAAGTTTGGTCTACCAAGTCTAAAGTTTGTTCAAACTTATCTGCCGGATAAACATAAATTGTTAAGACAGGACCAAAGATTTCTTCACACATCGTGCGGAATTTTGGGTTCGTCGTTACAACAGTTGTTGGCTCAATGAAATATCCTTTGGATTTGTCGTAATTACCACCCGTGATAATTTCTGCATCAGTTTGTGATTTTACAAAATCAATATAACCTGAAATTTTATCGAACGCTTTTTCGTCAATGACGGCGTTGATGAAATTTGAAGTGTCATCCGGAGTGCCCATTTTGAAAGAGGATACTTGCTGCACCAAAATTCGCTTAACATCTGGCCAAATATTGTCTGGAACATAAGCCCTGGAAGCCGCAGAACATTTTTGACCTTGGAATTCAAAAGCTCCTCTGGATAATGCCGTAGCAACCTCTGCCGGAATAGCAGATTCGTGTGCAATTACAAAATCCTTACCACCTGTCTCCCCTACAATTCTAGGGTAACCTCTGTATAATTCTAAATTTTCTCCTATTTGTCGCCAAAGATTTCTAAAGACTCCAGTAGATCCAGTAAAATGCAAACCTGCAAAATCTTTGTGCTTGAAAATTACGTCTCCAGCAATTTGTCCACTAACCGTTACCATATTGATGACACCATCAGGTACACCCGCTGCTTTAAACAATTCCATGATCACTTGAGCGGAATAAATTTGTGATTCAGCAGGTTTCCATACGATCACATTACCCATCATGGCAGGAGCAGCACAAAGGTTAGCAGCAATTGAAGTGAAATTAAAAGGTGTTAACGCAAATACAAATCCTTCCAAAGGACGGTATTCCAATCGATTCCACATGCCTGGAAGCGATTCAGGTTGCTCCTTGTATATTTGAGTCATGTATTGCACGTTGAAACGAAAGAAATCTATCAACTCACAAGCCGCATCAATTTCTGTTTGAAAAACATTTTTAGATTGTGCTAGCATGGTGGCAGCATTCATTTTATCACGATAAGGGCCAGCTAATAAGTCGGCTGCTTTTAAAAAGATTGCAGCTCGATCTTCCCAAGGAGTATTGGCCCACATTTTTCTTGCGGCCAATGCACTTTCAATTGCTTTTTCGACGTGAAAGCGTTCTCCAATATTGTAGTAGCCTAAAACTTTCTGATGATCATGAGGACTAGTCAATTTCTTTTTTGAAGCGGTTCTGATTTGCTCTGAACCAATATAAATCGGAACATCAATTGGCTCTTGATTGTACATTTCGTTGTATTTAGCTAATAATGAAGATCTTTCCTTTGAACCTGAAGCATATGACTTCACCGGTTCATTCTTGGCTAACGGCACGTTAAAAAATGCATTTGACATAATATAGATTTATTTCTTGCAAAAGTAACGATTGTTGGCTATCCTTGCAATGAACATTTGTTACATTGACTAAAGCATCCTTTTTTATCATTTTCGCAAGTATTTTTCTCGTAAAAAAATCATTTGCCCTTACAACAACTTTTCCACACAAGATTAAGACAGAAAGCCCTTTATCGAAATGGGAGAGATACATTCAATCTGATTTAGATTCATGTAAAATTCTCATTTTTCATTTAACAAACATCCATCAAAAAAGTCCAAATGATGCCGCAATTTTTCACTTGATCTCCGGGTCCTATTTAGCAAGGGTAGGTTTCTATGAAGAAGGAATAAAACAACTTAGTAAAGCAAAATCGTATTTTTTTCAACTCCAAGATTTAGAATTACTTACCAAAATTCTTAATGAAATTGGTATTGCTTTCCAATTGTCAGGAAATCGCCATGAAGCTAAATACTACTATGAGCAATCTATACTTTCTGGCGAACAAGCGAACGATGAACTTTTGAGTATTTTGGCAGAAATTAATTTAGCAAAATTAAATATCGAGGATGAAAAATATGAAGTAGCCTTAGAACATTTAAATCGTTACATTTTCATTTCAAAAAAATTTAAAAAGTATGAGTCACTTTCTAATGCATATGCAACAATTGTTGATTTATATCTCACAAAGGAGGATTTGGAATTGGCATTAAAATATGCAAAAGAACTTCAGTATGTAGCGGGAAGGTCGAACAGTCAAAATGTGATGATACAAGCCTTAACAAATCAAGCTATTCTTGCATTCTATAGTGAGGAGAATGAAAAAGCTGAAGATTTATTCCAACAAATTCTTTTCCTTCGGAAGCAACAGAAGCATCCATTAAAAATTTCAGAAGCCTATTTCAATTTGGCTGGGTATTATTTAGACTTTAATTTATTGAATTCAAAAAAATATTTGGATTCAGCCTATCAAATAGCTTTAAAAAATAGAGCTTATTCCATGCAAGAAGACATTTTGTTATTTAAAAAGGAACAGTTATGTGATACTTTGGCATTTGAAGAACTTAACTCATTACGTGAAAGAATAGAAGAAGAAAGAGAATCATTAGTCAGAAGCCTTAATTTTGAAAGTAATGAATTAAGTATTCATAATAAACCTAAATACGATTCATTGATTTTGATTTTGATGATTGTAAATTTTGTTTTATTACTTCTCGGTGTAATAAAAAAATTAAAATTTAAATCTTAATAAATTGGTAATTATTTATTTTTATCTGAAAAGTTCATTAATGTTCAATTGTACAATTCATTTTAAGATCATTTGCTAACTTTGTTTCATGCATTTGGACAAGATTCAACTACATAATTTTAAAAATTACAGCCTTGCTGATATGGAACTGTGCAAGGGTATAAATGCATTTGTAGGCAAGAATGGAAGCGGTAAGACAAATATCTTAGATGCCGTACATTACTTGAGTATGTGTAAGTCTTATTTGAATTCAATTGACCGCCAGAATGTGAAATTTAATGAATCATTCTTCAGTATTTTCGGTAATTGGAATCAGGATAATAAGCAATATTCAGAGCAATGTTCTTTTAAAATCGGGGGTAAAAAGTCGATTAAACTAAACAAGAAGGAATATGAGAGAATTTCTGACCATGTTGGAAAATTTCCTGTGGTTTTTATTTCTCCTTACGACAATGATTTAATTTCAGAAGGTAGCGAAACGCGCAGAAAATGGATGGATGGCATTTTAGTTCAATTAGATCGTCAATACTTAGAGGATTTACTCAAATACTACAAAGCTCTTGAACAACGCAATGCACTGCTTAAAAACATGTATGAGCACCGTCTTTTTGATAGAGATTCCATTGAGATATGGAATATCCCTTTAGCGGAAACCGGTCAACGTATTTTTGAAAAACGCACTAACTTTCTACAAGGTTTTATCCCTGTCTTCAATGAATTTTACCGAAAACTTGTAAGCGAAAAAGAAAGCACGGAAATCACCTACAGATCTCAACTTCAAGATCAGAATTTATTTGATGGATTAATTGCTTCCGAAAAAAAAGATGCCTATTCGCAATTTACCAATGTAGGTATTCATAAAGACGATTTGATTTTTACAATTGGTGAGCATCCCGTTAAAAAATTCGGTTCTCAAGGTCAACAGAAATCATTTTTAATTGCCCTGCGATTGGCTCAATTCGATTGGGTGAAAAAACAAAAAGGATTCCCACCCATATTATTATTAGACGATATTTTTGATAAGCTTGATCATTCGAGGGTAGAAAAATTGATTGATCTCGTAACCACTGATTATTTTGGACAAGTATTTATTACCGATACGGATGAAGTCAGAATGAGAATTTTGTTAGATTCATTAGTCACAGAAAAAAAACTATTTAAAGTTGAATATTCTGAAGTTATCAATTTAGTGTAACTTTAATTTATGGCAGAAGACCACAGAAGATATGGAGAAGGGCAACCCTTGAAAGAAGTAATAGACAAGCTATTTAAGGCCTACGGAATGGAAAATCGTATGAAAGAGCTTGATATAGTTCAAGCTTGGCCTGACTTGATGGGTCCTGCTGTCGCTTTTCGTACCAAAGAAATAAACATTAAGAACAATATGCTTTACCTTAAGATTGATTCGTCGGTTATGCGTGAAGAACTTTTGCTGGGAAAACAAATTATAATTGACCGTATCAACGAATTTGCTGGGAAGAAAGTAATTACAGATGTTTGGTTCTCTTAGTAATTCTTGGTAAATTGAAACAACCAATTATATAAGTCATCTGATCTAAATGCTCTTTCCAATGCGCCGTGACTAGCGCCATGATGAACAGTATACTTTAAATTCTCTCCGCCATTACAGTTTTTAATGGCCTTTACGATTTTCTCTGATTCCGAAATAGGTACCGCGTGATCGTTCGTTCCGTGTTGAATCCACAAAGGTACCTGAGCTAAATCGCAACCATCTTTGGTGTTGCCGCCACCACAGAGTGCAACTGCCGCTGTAACAATTTCGGGATAGGCCCCCGCAAAACCGAGTGTACCATATCCACCAAGACTCATTCCGGTAACATAGACTCGGTTCGAATCAGTATTAAAGGTTTTTTGAACGAATTGAAGGACAGATAACACTTTTTCAGGCTCCCAAGACTTCCCAGCTTGAACTTGAGGCGCAACTACAATGGCAGGTACTTTTCTGCCCTTTTCAATTTCATGTATTACTCCATATCGTTTAACCATATCCAGGTTATTACCTGATAAACTTCTACCATGAAGGAAAATCAATACGGGTGGCTTGCTCTTTAAAATTGAATCAGCTGGCAAATGTAAAAGAAATGGATAGTCTGCTTGACTATATATTGCCTTTAATTGGGCGTTAAGCTGAAAAGAAAAAGCTAAAATAAGTACTGTTAAAATTTTCACGAGGCAAAATTACCTCATTAACAGCTGTTTGGTTTTTAAAAATATCAACAAGCTTGATTATTTTACAAACATTTAACGAATGACGGGTAGTTTTACTTTATTTGAATCTGAAATTGGTGCAAATGAATACCCAATTCCCACTCCCGCACCTATTCCCCATTTGGCTGAGGCAACTTTTCTTGCTTCAATGAAAGAGTTAAATGTTAATCCATTGAAGTTCCAATAGGTGATTTTTCCTCCCAATGAAAGCGCATATTTCCACTCCGAGTATGACCAATTCTTGGACCAAATATAATCTACGCCGACTATATTTGCATATGGTGCAAAATCCCAATGATAATTTATTGGAACATGGTAGGAAATCCCATCTGGTAAAATGGCTATCAACAATCCACCAATGGTCGTCCAACGAGATAAGGACAATCCCTCCGTGAATCCAAACGGATTAAATGCCGCATCGTAAACAATTCCTGAAATTATAAGAAGTGGGCCAACCAATGAGCCCATGGAGCCATGAATGTGATTAAAATCACCGCGTTTCTGATATTCAAGGTTGTAATTAAGTGCCAGACCTCCACGAAAAAGAAATTCCGCCGAAGCTCCGATGTTCAAATAAGTGGTAGAATCCATAAAACCACCACTCGACTTTCCGAATACATGCCATCTGTTCGCAGTTAGTTGTGCATTGTAAGAAAAAGTAACTAACAGTAAACCACTTATAATAATTTGTTTCATTTTTTTAGATTTTCTACTTTATATGATATACCAATTCCCAAGACGGATTTAAACTGCGTACGCGGTCCAACATTACCATTAGCATCCCGAATATTTATATCATCATCGTAAATTAAATTCCATTGTGCACTTGACGTAAATAAGGAATTAACTCGAAAAACAAAAATTATTTCTGCATTTACATCTATATTTTGTGGATTGTTCGTGTAGTTACTAAACAACTCTAATTTAGATTTCATTTCTACATTTTTCATCAAAACTTTGTTATACTTCATTTTAAAAAACGCACCGTACTCCAACCTATTTTTTTGTCCTGGTAAAACACCAAAAGCTCCAATAGCAGAAAGACTATCATCTAAAACAAAGGTAGCTTTTGAGGCCATTGGCGATGCGAAAATTGAGAAATTATCGTCTTTAATAAAGTCAGTACCAAGAGCAAAGTTAAAATAACCAGGCGCCATAAATCGAGATACGAAATTCAAATCTGTAGGCTTTGTATAACCTTTTACGAATTGTGTTTTAAAACCTTGAACAAAAGAAATAAAATACTTTTTTGAAAATTTAACGCCATATGATGTAGATAAGTCAATTCTATCATCGGTCTTCTGAATCGGATTGTTCTGTTCAGGATCAAAGTAGAGAATTCCACCAAGTGCTAAATTCAAATCCGTGCTCCAGTTCAATTGATCTTTGGCAAAATAAGCGCTAGCAGAAATTGAACCAATCAATGATATGTTATTTTTACCTCCAGCATTCCAATTCACAAAGGAAGATTGCGTACCATTTAATCCATAAAGCGACTTTAATTTCCAATATTTTACGCTATCCTGCTTGGATTGAGAATGGAAATTATTTTGAAATCCAATCAATAAAAGTAGAAGTACTGTAATTTTGTGGAACATGTATGCAACAAATTTAACGCACTCCGCTCGTTTACTATTGTTTTTAACGATATTTTTCACTTGGTCAATTCGTGCGCAGGTAACCGACTATAATAATTTATCAAATTGGGCAGTGCACCCTAGTATTCTTAGCACTATACTCAAAGGATGTATTACTGATAGCACAAATCAAACAAAGGTTGACGTTTTTTATGTTTATCCTACCTTATTTTTGGATAAAAAAGATTTTCGTTGGAATATACAATTGGATGACTCGGTGCAACAATCAAAAGTATTGAATAGTGCCGTAAAATACCAAGCCTCTGCTTTTGCGGAGGGAGGAAGAATGTTTGTGCCTTTTTATAGACAAGCTCATATTCGTGCCTACCGTCAGATGGAAAATGGAGGGAAAGATGCCCTTCTATTTGCATACATGGATATTCGAGCTGCATTTTCTCACTATCTGAAATACCACAATAATGGTCGACCTATCGTATTGGCAGGACATAGTCAAGGATCTACACATATCACCTTATTATTAAAAGAGTTTTTCGATGAAAAACCTCTTCAAAAACAATTAATTGCAGCATATATACCAGGGATTGGTCTAGCTAAAGATGAGTTTTGTTCTATTAAGCTAATGACCGAACCAACACAAACTGGTGGATTCGTTTCATGGAATACCTTTAAACGAAAAATCAGTAAAGAAAAATATGAAATGTGGTACAAAGGAAAATGTGTGGTGAATCCTGTTACGTGGACCTTGGAAGCATCAGCAAAAAGATCTTCTCACAAAGGCTTCTTATTTTCAAACGGAAAGCTCTATGAGAAGTCTTTCAACACACATTTAATCGACGGTGCGCTCTGGATCAGCACACCTCATTTTTCATACCGTTCACTAGCATGGACCATGGATGATTATCATATTGGTGATATCAATTTATTTTGGAAAGACATTCAAGAGAATGTCAAGTTACGCGTTCAGTCTTTTTTAGATAAGCAATAATTGGTTAATAATTACTTAAAACTCTTTTCTGTTTTGCTTGTTTGAACATTGTAAGTTAAGACGAAGCATTGTATATTTGCAAGCACTTGAAACCCTTTATAACATGAGTAAATTCTCTAAAAGACACATCGGCCCAAACCAACGAGAACAACAACTAATGTTGCAGAAAATTGGCATAGATTCCATTTCGACATTAATCGACAAAACTATTCCATCACACATTCGACTGCATAGGGAATTAGCGATTGATGACGCCATGTCAGAACAAGAATACTTGCTACATGTTACCTCGCTTGGTCAAAAAAACAGGGTTTTCAAATCGTTTATCGGTTTAGGTTATCATGAAACAATTGTTCCTTCGGTTATACTTCGTAATGTTTTAGAAAATCCCGGATGGTATACTGCTTACACTCCATACCAAGCAGAGATTTCTCAAGGCAGATTAGAAGCGCTGTTGAATTTTCAAACTATGATTCTAGAGCTGACCGGTCTCGAAATAGCCAATGCGTCTTTATTGGATGAAGGTACAGCGGCTGCTGAGGCAATGATTATGTTCTATAACGCAAGAAGTAGGAATGATGTAAAAGAGGGGAAAAATAAATTTTTTCTATCGGAAAATGCATTCCCTCAAACAAAAGATGTTGTTTTGGGAAGAGCGCTAAATCTTGGTATCGAACTTCAAATTGGTAATCCTGATAGTTTTATTGACGATGGAACATATTTTGGGGCAATACTGCAGTACCCTGATGCTAATGGCGCCGTTTGTGATTTAAAAGCTCAATTAGCGAATTTCAAGAAATCAGGTCTCCAAGTTGCAGTCGCTGCTGATATTTTATCTCTCGTATTATTGAAATCACCTGGTTCGATGGGAGCTGATGTTGTTTTTGGTTCGTCCCAGCGCTTTGGCGTGCCTATGGGTTACGGTGGTCCTCATGCCGCATTTTTTGCTGCAAAAGAAGATTACAAACGAAACATGCCCGGGAGAATAATTGGAGTCTCAAAAGATGCCGATGATAACCTAGCCTTACGAATGGCTCTTCAGACGAGAGAACAACATATTAAGCGTGACAAAGCGACCTCTAATATTTGCACCGCTCAAGCACTTTTAGCTGTTATGGCGAGCATGTATGCAGTTTACCATGGTCCTGATGGAATGAAAAATATTGCTTCGCATGTGCATGGACTTGCCAGTGCAACAGCGAATGGTCTTGTAGCGAAAGGAATTATATTGAAATCAATGAATTTCTTTGATACTATTTGTATTGCGGGCCAAGATCAATTAAAAATACGCGCAAAAGCAGAAGCTTTAGGTATGAACTTCAATTATGTGCCAAATGGTGACATTACGATTAGTTTTGGAGAGCCTCACACCCTAGAAGATGTTTCTTCAATTCTATCAATTTTTGAAGCGAATACATCTGTCGGCTCTAGCATGCTTTCAACTGAATATTTAAGGACGGATGACGTTTTCACACATGCTGTGTTCAATTCGTATCATTCAGAATCTAAAATGATGCGTTATTTGAAAAAACTTGAAAATAAAGACCTTTCTCTTGTTCATTCCATGATACCTTTAGGTTCTTGTACCATGAAATTGAATGCAGCAAGCGAATTAATTCCAATTACAAATCCACAATTTGCCAATATGCATCCTTTTGCACCATTGGATCAGGCAACGGGATACCATGAAATGTTCGCACAATTGGAAAAAGACTTAGCCGAATGTACTGGATTTGCAGGAGTTTCTTTGCAACCTAATTCTGGTGCACAAGGCGAATACGCAGGATTAATGGTGATTAAAGCATTTCATGCGTCAAGAGGAGAACACCACCGAACTAAAATGATAATTCCTTCTTCTGCCCACGGTACGAATCCTGCATCAGCAGTAATGGCGGGTTTTGAAGTAGTTGTAACAGGTTGTGATGAAAATGGAAACATTGACATTGAAGAATTGAGAAAAGTAGCAATTGAGCTCAAAGACAACCTTGCTGGATTAATGGTAACCTACCCTTCCACTCATGGTGTTTATGAAGAAGGAATTCAAGAAATTACAGGGATTATTCATGAAAACGGAGGTCAAGTGTACATGGACGGGGCCAACATGAATGCTCAAGTCGGCTTAACTAACCCCGGAAATATCGGTGCTGATGTTTGTCACTTAAACCTACATAAAACGTTTGCAATTCCTCACGGCGGTGGAGGTCCTGGAATGGGTCCAATTGGTGTAGCAGCTCATTTAGTTCCATTCTTACCTGGAAATCCAATGGTTAAAACTGGAGGAAAAGAAGCTATTCATGCAGTATCTTCCGCTCCATATGGTAGCGCTTTGATTTTACTGATTTCATACGGATATATAAAAATGTTAGGTGCAGACGGTCTCCGTGAATCCACGGAATTAGCCATTCTTAATGCGAACTACATTGCGAGTTCACTAAAATCGCATTACGATACCCTGTACAGCGGAAAAAATGGAACAGTAGCCCATGAAATGATATTGGATTGCAGAGACTTTAAGCGCACGGCTGATGTTGAAGTAGCTGATATTGCCAAAAGGCTTATTGACTTCGGATTCCATGCGCCAACGGTATCATTCCCGGTTGCTGGAACGCTTATGATAGAACCTACAGAATCTGAAGACAAAGATGAACTGGATCGCTTTATTCAAGCGATGATCAAAATTCGTGAAGAAATTCGTGAAATTGAAAATGGACACGCAGATAGAGAAAATAACTTATTGAAAAATGCTCCCCACAACGCGGATTGCATCATCAATAAAAATTGGAATTACCCGTATTCTCCGCAAGAAGCAGCATATCCCCTTTCTTACCTTAAAGATGTAAAATATTGGGTTCCTGTAAGACGTGTGGATAATGCGTTCGGCGATAGGAATTTAATCTGTTCCTGTCCAAGTGTTGAATCATATGCTAATGTGTAAATGAAGCTCGACATACTTGCGTTTGCCGCTCATCCCGACGATGTTGAAATTTCTGCGGGCGCTACACTTCTAAAATATGCGAAGGAGGGTAAAAAAATTGGGATCGTTGACCTAACTCTTGGAGAACTTGGAACGCGCGGTTCCATCGACATCCGAAGAGATGAAGCTCAAAGAGCTGCAGAAAAAATTGGACTTGAAATTCGAGAAAATGCTAGAATGAAAGATGGTTTTTTCGAAATCAATGAATCAAATAAATTAACTGTTATTCAAGTTATTAGGAAATACCAACCAACTATTATTCTTGCTAATAGTATTTCGGATCGTCACCCAGATCATGCACGGGCGGGACAATTGGTAGCAGAAGCAGCATTTCTTTCAGGCCTGAGAAAAATTGAAACATTTGAGAACGACATTCTTCAACCTGTACATCGACCAAATTTAGTTTTACATTACATCCAAGATCAATACATCAAACCAGATATAGTGTTAGATGTCAGCTCTTTCGTTGATGAAAAAATTGAACTAATTAAATGCTATAATTCACAATTTTATAATCCAAATTCTAAAGAACCCGAAACCCCTATTTCAGGTGAAGAATTTTTTGATTTCCTAAAAGGCCGAATGCTAGGATTTGGACGGTCAATTGGAGTTCATTATGCGGAAGGATTTAATTCTTATAGACAATTGGGTATCAAGGATTTGTTTGATTTAAAATAAAAAAAGCTTCCGGGTGGTAACGAAAGCTTTTTCCTAATCATGCTAGTAGACTAGGTTGTCTAGGTGGTACTTTTCTAATTAAGGAACAGGAACTTCTTATGTATACTAATGAGAATGACCAAAAACTATTAAACTCTTATCAAACTAGAAAATGAAAACTGCCTCTCCAAGCAGCACAGCATCCTCGCACACATAAGAAGTAACCTGCGTCTCTCCTTATTTCTACAACTAAGATAACGCAGGTTTTTCAAACGGAAACCCTACAATGAATATTCTGAAGAGCCGAATTATTATTTTGGTAGTTTCGTTGAATATTATCTTTTACACTTAATCCGCAACTTCAACAGAGATGGTTTTGGTAAAATATTGATTATTAATTTTCAAGAAATATTTGCCTGTATAAATTGTTGATACATCAATAAATCCTATTGTGCTGCCTTGAAGGATAGTTTGTTTAGAAATCAAACGTCCATTTAAATCTAGAAGTTCTATTTGTATATCTGTAGTATTCAGTCCATTTGTTTGAACAATCAACAAATCGTTGACTGGATTAGGAAACACATTTACCGATATTTCTGATTCTTTTATTCCGGCTGTTGAAGTGTAAGTAGTAACTGTTTCTCCTATCGATGTAACTTTTGCGGCAGTTTTATTTCCATAAAAATATGGTCCAACAACATATGGATATGCGGAATTCCATTCTGAGTCAACCGTTGCGAAATAGCAATAAATCCCATTGGGATACTCTGGTGTAATACAAAAACGTCCGTTATGCTCATCCAAGTAATCTTCTTGACCGGCATGCGAAACAAATTCGTAATCTTCCCTAAAATAACCTAAAGGATAAGTGGTACTTACTGCCGGTCCATCCGGAACATCTGTACCATCTGCCCAAACAGTTCTGGATGATATTGCCCTTAGTTGATAACCTGATTTTATTCTTATTATTCCTCCTGTTCCATTTGCATTTTTGTAGCCATATGCTCCATAAATTGGAAACCCATCGTATGCATAGCCAATAAGAGGAGAATGTACAGTTGAGTCAATAGCATATAAACCATCGGCATCATACAAATCACAAATCGTACTGATGACATTTAAATCAAGGTTATATGCACTTGGGTTTTGATGGTGATGGTAATTCCCCATTGCAGGATGTCCTTTGGAACAGTCAAACCCCGGTTTTTCAGCGGGCACCGCATCTCTATTCCATGACATATTAGCTCCTGGCCCACCAGGACAAGGTGGATTTCCAGGGCCCCCACATAATGAATTGGTTGTTGAATTCCATGCTACCCCATCCCGGTAATCAAATAACGCGACACCATTTATGAAAACACCAATATTACCACCGGTTGTGGCTGTAGGATTTCCTGTGTTCTGAGTTGGATTCAGCGGAATTTTAAATATCGCATTTTGATTTTGAGCTTGAGACGGATTCCCATCTTGGAATGGTCCTGTTACATAAGCCGGAACACCCGTTGTGGTGACATAAACCCAATTTGAAGAATACTGAACGGCCTGGCAGTTTACTAATATATTATTTCCGATAGGTGTTGAATTTCCTGTAGTATAATAAGATCCAGTTTGGGTTGTGTTTTGTAGCCAATTAGTAATTGCAGGGTTAAGTTGTGCGAATGTCACTAGGTTTATAAATGACCCAATAAGCATAATCATCTTCTTCATAAAAATAATTTTAGGTATTAATTTGTCGACATTTTAATTAAAAACTTGCTCTAACGCTCATTTTTTGGAAACATAAATTCCTTGTTATATAAAAATGACTTATCCGAAAGAGATTTTAGAAATGCGATTAGATCTTTTTGTTCTTCATCAGAAAATGGTTTTTTTATAACCTTGAGTTCCTTACTTACTTTATTCTTACTTGTCGGAATAACGCTATAGTGTTGTAGAACTTCCTTTAATTTTTTTAATCTTCCATCATGCATATATGGATAACTAAATTCAATATTTCGCAAAGTAGGCACCTTAAAAAGCAAGGAATCTTTTTTTCTTCCGGATATCATTTTATGTCCAGAATCTTTAAGTTCAGTGTCATAAGATAAACCATTTCTTTTTAAAGAGCCGGAAGTAAATAGTGGTTCTGTGTGGCAACTATTACAGAATTGCAGAAACAGTTTGTACCCTTTTGCTTCTTGTTCTGTAAATTGTTCTTTTCCTTGCTTAACCCGATCGTATTTTGAATTTGCAGAAACCAGTGAAACGGTAAATGCAGCAATACTCTTTAATAGGTATGGCGTGTAAATTACAGTATCTCCCCAAACTTCCTGAAATCTCCGTTTGTAAAAAGTTGAGTTATTAAGTCTTTTTAAAACCTCCTCCATGGAATTGTCCATTTCCTTAGGATGTGTGATTGGATTTATTGAATGTCCATTTAAATTGGCAACACCACCATCCCAATTGAATTGATCTAACCAAGCTAAATTTATTAATACAGGAGAATTTCGTGTACCAATTAATCCATCAATTCCATGCGCTTGAGGATGATCTACATGAGTAAATCCCGAAAATTGAATGTGACATGAAGCACATGAAATCGAACTATCGCGTGAAAGAATCGGATCATAAAAAAGACTTCTTCCCAATTCAAACTTGTCCCTTTTCAAGGGGTTACCTTCAAAATAATAAGTGGGTTCAGGCCATCCTTCTGGAATATAAAAAGGAGTTGTCTCATCAACAGATCTCCAAACTAGCAGACTCAAAAAAAAAGACACTAAGAACTTCTCAATCATAATCGATTTCGCTACTCAAGGACTTCATTAACCTATTAGCTTCTTTTCCTGGTAATACTACAGAAGGTAATAATTCAGGTTGTATAATCCCCTTTTCAAACAAAGGTAATAAATCCAAGAAAAGTGTGGTTCCGTTAAAGTTAAATTCCAAGTGCTGATTGGTTTGATTTGGTTTTAGATAGCCCCCTAAATGATAATCTAATAAACCATTTTTTAATTTCACTGCCGAACAGC
>CAZLHR010000006.1:0-15694 GCA_964559685.1 uncultured Lishizhenia sp. | reverse complement strand
GCCCAATACATTCCGTGAATTGGATCCAATTTACCTGTGTATTCCATATTTACATGATAGATACTATCAAGTCCGAAATTAAATGACAAGTTTGAAGATTCTCCATATTGAATTTTTACATTTAAAAGTTCATTTTTAGGATCCTCGAAATCTACTAGCCACACATCTGCAATTTTAGTATGTTCCTTATTTTGTTTTAAATAAATATCCGACAGGTAGGCCTTCAATTCTTCAAATTTTATGGAATCCCCCTTGTAGTAGTAGGTTTTTCCTGGAATTATTTTTTGCATACCCCATCTAAATTCAAAAGCGAGTTGTGCATGAACCAAAGTTGTACTAATCAGAAAAATAACAAAAAGAAATCTCATTTTATTTTTTTCGATGGTGGTGTGGTGGACCTTGTATCATTTTTTCAATAAGCTTATTTAATTCCTCTTGTTGATTTTCAGAACATAACTTTCTAATAGAAGTAAAATAGGAAAGTGTCATGCTTTCGATGGCTTTTTGATTTGTCCCAATTAATTGAATCAATGAATCCGTATGATTTGGAGAATTATTAACCAAGAACAATTCTTTTCTCAAACTCTTTTGTTTAGCAATGAGATTATCTTTTTGCTGAAAATGTTCATTTTCTAACTTCTCTACAATTCTTTCTTGCTCTCCCGAAAAGTTCAGTACATCAGTTATTTTAGGCGGTCTTTTATGTTGATGCCCGCTTCTTGAATCTCTTTGCCATAAAAATATGGCAACACCGTTAAATAAGAGTACACCTATCAATAAACTCAATAAATAATTCGTTTTCATATTTAAAGTTGATTATTCCAATTTTCGTTATATACCTCTACAATTTCATCCTCGTTTTGTTGATCTTCTTTACCAAAATTTACTATATGAAAACTTAATAAAAGTAAAATAGATGCGGCGACCAACCAATATCTCCATGCGTCAGATTTCTTTGAATATACAATGGAAATGTTCAATAACTTTTCCTGTAATTCAGCTGAAATATCAAATCTTTTGTCAAATTTTTTATCTATAATTTCATTAATATTTTTCATCGTTGTGTTATTGTTGCTTATTCTTAACTTTTCTTGTGTTTACAAATAGAATTCAATGATCAGCATTCAATTTTTCAATTAAGTATTTCTTTAAATTTTGTTTCGCTCTGAATAGTAAAGACTCCACAGCCGAAACAGATAAATTCATGTTTTCTGCAATTTCCGCATAAGACATCTCCTGCATATTATGTAAGGTATAAGCAATATGCTGATTTACTGAAAGACTCTTAATGGCATCAAAAAGCAATGCGGTTTCTTCATTCTTTATTAACAAACCTTCTGGATTTGAATCTTGACTTGCTAAATCAACCTGATTTTCGAACAAGACCATATTTCCCTTTCTTTTTTTTCTATTCTTAAACCTTAGCTTTTCATTGCATTTATTTAAAGTTAATCGGTGAACCCAAGTAGAAAATTGAGCATCTCCTCGAAAGGTATGTATAGATTGAAAAACTGAAATAAAAACATCTTGAGTTGTATCTTCAGCTTCCATTTGGTCTTGTAAAATGTATAAACAAATATTAAAAATCTGTTTGCCATATTCTTTGACAAATTGACGATAGGCCCATTCTTCTTTATTCAATAAAGGCGTTATAAAATCGTCCATGGTTTATCACTTTAGTGACTTTTTTTATATGAAAATTGTGTTAGGGTCGCCAATATTTATTCAAATAAATTCCTCTCCAATCTTTTAAATAATCAACTTCATTCAACGCGTCATTCAATATTCCATAGCTACTTGGTTCAGCAATTTCCTCTTCTAATGTCCACCAGCAACTTCCGATCGAATTCTGTGTCATATAGGCCGTTAAATCCCTTAACCATCCTTCTGCATGTTTATCATTTGCGCTACAACCGAACTCACCAACAATGACGGGAGTAGCGCATTTATCAAGCTTTGTGATATACCCCCAATTTTGTTCATAAGATTTCATACGTTGTTCTGAGGATAAATCATTGTAAGTAGTACTTTTCTTTAATCTCAAAACATTGGCCTTTGTCCATGAAAAGCTGTAATTATGCACCTCGTACACCAGTTTATTTGGAACTTTTAAGATTACAGGCTTCTTGCGCACCGATTTTAAATGAGGAAAACTCAATTGCATAAATGAATTTACACGTGCATTAATTCCTTCAACAACAATGAGCCAATTCGGATTTATAGCATGAATGGCATCTCCAGCTTGGGTGGCAGCAATGTGCCAATCTTTTTTGTTCTTTCTTCCCCAATTAGCGTTTATCGGCAAAAAATAGGACGTGCGTTGTGGTCGAACCTCATTTCGCAAATCCGCGCCAATTACCCAAACATTGGATTTATAACGATTGGCTAAAAATGTCCAGTCGTTAATCCATTGTTTTGTTGTTTGATTATAGTATTTGTTTTTTCCAAACCAGAGGCCGTTATAATCGAAATTGCAACACCAATGAGTTGTGGTTGAGTGATTATTTAGTAGGACACAAATTCCAGCATCAGATAATCGGGTAATAACCTCATCCAATACTTCAATCGGAGTTTTATTCAATAAAAACGAATTTGGACCAATCCATTCTTTCTTTGCTCGTGTGGTGTCATGAAGCATTTGATTAGAAAAAGGCAATCGCAAGGTATTGATTCCAGCTGATTTTATAGCTGCCACTATTGTATCGATGTGTTGTATATGGATTCCAAATGGCATGGCGTGGGTATTAATTCCTTTGCTGTGAAATTCACTGTAAGGATATTGACTTCCGTTTGCTCCCCACCAATTTACTCCACGCATCAAAAAAACTGATTCACTGGCATCTATTATTTGACTTCCACGAGTGCTAAGTGGAGGAACTTGAGTCAAGAAGTAGCTAGTTAAAAAAGTAAAAATAACCCATAAAAAAGATTTCATTCTTCAAAAAATAATCTTCCATTGATCCATTCTGCATCGAGAACAGCCCGTTCTTTTCTGTAAAATTGTAGACCTGGCTCGTTCCATTCCAACACCTGCCAATCCATGCGTTTTACCTTTTTTTCTTTCGCAACTCGCACAACTTTGTCAAATAATAATTTTCCGATTCCTCGTTGTCGGAACTTTTCTTTAACATAAAAATCTTCTAGGTATAAACAACGGCCCTTCCAAGTGGAATAAGAAGTATAATATAAGGCAAACCCAAGTATTTCGCTATTCTCTTCTGCGACAATAGCTTCACAAATTGGCGCCTCGAATAAATCGTGATATAAATTCTCTTTTGTATTTGTGACCTGTTCTGGAGCCTTTTCATACAGAGCTAATTCTTTGATTAAATCAAAAATATAGGGTACATCCTTAGGTGTTGCCGATCGAATTTCCATTATTTCAAACCATTCAAATCGTAGCGAATTGTAATACCCGTTTTTAAGTTACCCGTCGGATAACTGGTTTGAATTTTAGGAGTAGTAATACGCTGTTCGTAATAAAAAGAAGCCAAAATGAAATCCGTCAACTTATAATTGGCATCCAACTTAAAGCTAACGATTCGTTGACCGCTAGTGGCTTGATTGGAATTTTCTATAATCTTCCGTACGACTACAATGTTGTCTTGGAAATTAAAGTTTACGTTGACTATTAAGTCACTTTTCTTAACACCTTCAAAAGGTAATTGTAGTTTAGGGAATGTTAAAACCGTTCCTGCCACAATAGTCGTACTCATGTTTTCTGTAATCTGATTATTACTTAAAGAAAGCGTAGATTGACGTTCTTTTTTGTATTCAAAATTGGTAGTTAAACTTTTACCAAAAATATTCCATGTAGCTAGAAACCCAACCAAAGGAGCAAACTTTTCATTGACTACAACATTTTGAACCTGTAGTTCTGAAATAAAGTTATTGTTTAAATCTCGCGACGTTGCATTACCGTTTGCATCGAGCTGAGCATTTAGGTTTGTTTGCATTCCACTAACGGCAATAGTAGAGGCATAACTATGATTTAACTTAAAGTTCTTTAAAAACTTCTTTGTAAACTCAAATTTTGTTAGACCATTGTAATTCATCGTCCAATTCGGCATCGGTAAATTTCTTACCGGATTAATGCTTCTATTATTGACGGAGGAATTGGTATATGCGGATAGAAATGCTCCGATAACCACATCTTGTTGGGATCCTGAATAACCATCGTAATATTGATTCGGTAACTGACCAGAATTCGCATTTTGTTGACCAATAAATTGTGAAACTGTTTGGCGGTTATTTAATAACGTTTGGAAAGTTTGAGACGAATATTCTCTGTCCAATTTCTGAAAGGCAGATGGCATCGTAAGAGTTGTATACGTTAATTGAGCCGTTTTAAAATTGTTTTGACTTTCAAAAGCTGAAGACGTATTATTCCAACGGTAAAATTCACTTTCATTAATACTGTAGTTTCTTAACACGTTTACATTGATATTAAAATCTTTAAAAGGTTCAAGTGTAGCCTTCAAGGATAAATTTTCACTGTGTGTAATGGTATATTGCTTATTCAAATTTGAATTTTGAACCAACCAATTGTTATCTGTTGCTTGCTCAGCCACGTTATATCCTGTTCTTCTACCTAACATATCATAACCCTGTTTTCCAAATACAAATCCTGTAAGACCCGTTGTTGAATTATTCATCCCCAACACTCTAGTCTCCTGATTGAAGCCCGGTAAAAGCGTCCCGTCATTAAGGGCATATGTTCCTGAAATGTTTCTTACAGACATAACCAGACGACTAGCCGTACCAACGATTGGATTTACTTTCTTTTTTGCATTTTCTTTTCGTTTTTTCTCACGTGCTTTTTTACGCTCCCATCGCTTCTTTTTACGCTCGAATTGTTTTCTTTCCTTCGGCGTCATTTCATCTAGTGGTTTATCTGGTTTAAATTCTTCCTCAACCTTATTTCCTTCTTTGTCTTTTCCACCTTTATTTTTATCATCCCCGTTAGATCCTTTAATATTCAAATTAGCTCTTCCACCAGATTTACCATCAGATAATACCTTTTTGAATAGTGGTATTTTATTGTAAAGGTTAACAAAATTTGCCTGTGCCGTAAAATTTAAATTTCTGTTGTTCTGAATGGTATTGCCAAATTCTGATTGACCGAATGGAGCTCTCTGCCAGTTAAAGGAACCAGTATATTTTGCGTTAGCCGTAATCCAATTAGTCAAAGGAAATTTATCGAATGGAATGTTATAACTCAAACTGTAATTTTGAGTATAGTCCATTGTTTTTCCCAATGTATTAACTTGAGAACGCAGGGTGTCCATAAATTCTCGGTATCCATCAGGATCTGTTTTTCTATCCACCCCATGATTTCCTTCCTCGAAAATGGATTTATTCACTGCAGAAAACGTGGCTTTGATACTTTTCGATAAATCGTAACCTACGTTATAGGTTCTAACCCAATCATATTTCTTTAAATAAATAGGTGCAAATTCGTAATCCGGGACGATATTGTTTCGAATCTGGCGCTCGTTGTATACGCGAGCGTACTCATTCGTAAAGGTCATATTTTTAGGTAAAAAATAGAGGTTGAAATCTTTTACCAAGGCTAAATTCTTATTTTTTTGAACTGGTTTCCATTTTTTAAATGGCTCCCAAGGTTTTACGGCAAATGTGTAATTATAATTAAGTGAACCATTCCATGTTTTTGTAATGTCGTATCGCGTATTAAAATCGCGTTTCATGTTTTCAGCAAAAGCATAAGTAGCTGACCAATTGGAAACCCTCCAAAAATGAGGTTTAGCTCCGGCCTTTAATTCCTTTCGAACATTTGTAAAGTTAAAAGACTTACGCTCTGTAAAATCTTGACCCAATTTCGCTCTTTCTCTTCGTGTGGCAGGGTCATAATCTCGTAATTTAACGTCTGGATTAAATGGATCAAATTCCGGATTGATTATTCCTAACGAATATCCATAAAAGAATGGGAGCGAAAGTCTAGTTTTCTTTCCGAAAAACTGACCCAACTGAACCGTTGAGTTCATATCTAAACCAATGCGCTCGTTTCGTTGGCGTTCTTGAACACGGCTCTCCACACTTCCCCAGTTGATTCCGGAATAATTTCCAGATGCAGCAATGTTGGCAAAATCAGCCAATTGTAATTGCATCTGACCAATCGCCGCAGATCCACCTTCACTCACAAAATCAGTCAAACGTAACTCATTGATCCAGACATTCACACACTCTGCCTCACCATTATCTGGTTTCCAAATATTATCAGGGTCATTTTGTAATGGATTTCTAACGCCCACCATTATTGTTTTTAATCCCTGTAGGTTCGGACTACCTTTAACTTTAATTTTACGTTGAAGATTTTGAGGGTCGAGTGCTTCGTATTCCACAATATAAGATACTCCGGGAGTACTGTTTTCAATTTTAGAATTACGGTCTTTTTTCAAATTAATTAAATCTGAAAAGGTAATTTCAACGTTGTTATCCTCAGGCCATATTTGCTCGGCTGTTGAAGCATTCAACGGATCTGTAATCTTAAGAGGTAGCTCATATTCGTAATAGTTTTCAACGAAATCTGTTCCTAGACGAACAAAGAGCGTCAAGTCATCACTTTTAAGTTGGTTTTGAAACTCAGCAATATTTTCTGCATGAACAAACATTTTCATCTTTTTGTAAGCACGCACATCAAAGTTTACATTTCGATATGCCGCACGTGCATCTCCATCTTGCAAATTACAAATATCCAAAACCAGGGACTGTTCATCCATTTGTCTCTGAAAAACTTGTGAGGGGTCTATCTCTCTTACAATTCCTGGAGGTAAAACATATTTAATTGGTTCCCTTTGCGAATTCTCTATTAAATTCACCGCGCCAATATTGAATGTTGTAAGATTTGGATCTACTTGAACACTAAGTCCAGGTTGGGTTAAATCTAAATTGTAGCGCCTCCATTCTCCTCTAATTAATTCTAATCGCGCAAATCTAAGCACTACTTCCTCGTCAAAATTTTTCAAAAACATGCGCATAAAACGTATGGACCTGAAGTCTTGTATTCCATTGACTTTCTTTTCAAAATCAGCAATAGGCACCTTAAATTGATACCACCTCTCTGTTTTGTTTCCAATAGGTATTTCTTGAACATTTGTAATATAATTTTTACCTTCTATCATTTCATTAGGGCGCAGTCGAACGTGGTATTGAAAATAGTTTTCTGATTCTGAGAGGTTATTATCCGTATTAATATCCTCATTGTCAGGTAAATTTGTTGCCTGTGTAGGGTAACCCTTTGCATTGGCAGTATCGGACATTTGGGTAGTCGGAGAATTTCCCTCCAAACCGTTAAACTTCTTGTAGCGCTCCAATATGTTTTTTAGTTGATTGTCGTAGTTGTCATCTAAATAATATGTATAATCATCGGATGAAGGATCAGAGATCATCCTTGCCTTTGCTTGAGAAGTTAAATTTGGGTTATTGTTTACCCAATTCACATAGTTGCCATAGTTCAAACGTTCGTCTTCATTTTTCCAGCCGTCAATTCCAACATCTTGGTTGATACGCGCTTGAGGGTCATTATCGAAAGCATTCACTACAATTTGCTGTGAGGAGACCCTTGCCCAAAGAGTTGTATCAATGTTTTCTTGTGAGAGAGAGGTCAATGCAGGCAAACCATTTTCAAAGCTCTTGCGTGAATCAGGAAGTACGTCTTCTGAAATATTTCCAAGGTTGAAATACAAATCGCCACCGTTATGAAAAGAATTTGGATCTGCATTTTCAGCATCCACATTAAAAGGATCTAACATCCAAAATTGGATAAACTCTATGTTAGCCGTTTCAAAGTCGTTAGTGGTCAAGGCACGTGAAATTCCTCCCCAACGTGCTTCTGGATCAACAAAATTTCCTGAGGTATCCACGTTGGTCGTATCGTAATTATACATTCCTCGCTCTTTCGGATAATAGGCCAAATCCAAGGTTGCAACATTTGTCATCTGACCTTGCTGAGGTTGATTATTCGGGAAAAGTTCCGTGATCAATAACAAACGCATCCTACTATCCGCCAACATTTGTCCATCTTGAGCAATGTGTTGAGGTGTTAAGGTATTATTTTGGACAAATACGGGATCAATGGTATACCATGACAATTTACTTCGCTTAAACCCATGTCCCAAATTTTTAATGGAGGCTTCTGGAAATAAATCTGGTTGCCCTTGAGGGATAGATGCCAACCTCCATGCTGTTGCTGATCGTAAATCTATGGCACTCTGTGCGGCTTCAAAATCATCAAGGTATGAAGTACCTTCTTTGTTTATTGCTCTTGGTTGACCTGGAATTAAGGTAGCGACTTCTCCTTGAACAGAAAATGTTGACATTTGATTGGTTGAAATAATAGGCAAAAGGTCCACCAATTTCGTTAAAAACGGAACATTTGTTCGCCAAGAAAAATCAGCGCCAATCACATTGTTTTTGAAAGGTTCACTACCAAAATCGACCTTTTGTGTAACAGGTCTTTCGGTCATTCTTACCCATGTCGCGCCTAATTTTAAGTTTTCGCTAAAACGATACGTGTAATGTCCCCCAATCATGGTGCGCGCCTGAAATCCAAACATTGAATTACTTTCTATCGAAACTTTTATTTGCGCATTCGACTCAAGCAAACTTGTATTTAATATTTTCACCCTTCCTTGTGCGTAATCAACTTGATAATCCACACCTTCTGTAAGTCGAATTCCACCGGCCGTAACGACTACTGCTCCTTCCGGAATATCGAAAGCTCCCAATGAAATTTCAGATGAAATTGACGACTGAAACTGTCCCTTGAAAGAAAAGCGATTTTTACTTGGTATTTGCTGTGCCGCTGTTTTCGTAGAATCGTATAATTCAACAAATGAAATCTTATCTACAATTGAAGGAGGTAATCCTGCTGCTGTTAATTTATTTTTTAATGTTTTTCCAAATGGTTCAACAGTTGAAAAATAAATTCTACCTGTTTTTCTATTTATGGTTCCTCCGTTGTCAATTTTGTTACCTACTTGATTCATTGGAACAAAATCAAAAACTCCATCAGAAAAGGGTTGGCTGTTTTGATTAAGCTTATCCATTTCTAAGAGGGTAACTGTTTGCACGGAATTTACACCTTCATAAGGTAAAAATGGTATCAGTACCGATTGATTTGGGTTATTGTATAAAATATCCACTTTGAACCCCGATTGATCTACTTGCGCAGCATTAATGGAATACACGTTTTTCATCATCAAATCCCAAACCTTGTTGTTTGGAATCGTAATGGTCGGCTTTAACATTTTTAAAATTAATGCATCCTGACCGCTAGAACCATCGGTAGAAAATTCACCAACTTGAAAGGTTTCTCCGTTGTAGGTATATTCGTAAGCTACGGCAATAACTTCGTCGTTGTTATAACTATTATTCAAAGAAATATAACCCAACAAGGCATTGTAGGTAAACTCATTTTCTCCAAGTTTTCGTGCATTTTCTACTTTTTCATAATGTATGGCTTGCTGAAATGGACCCGGCGCTGTAACCTGAGAAGATAAGGTAGAAACTGCATTTGCAAAACCACGAACAAGCGGTTGATTTGCTGCCCAGTTGTATAAACCATTTGATTCATTATCCGGCAAAATAGAAGAGGTGGAATAAGCACCGGGAGAACCTTGGCAATTCGTTTGCAAGGCCTCACCTAAATCCGCAAATGCAAGTACGTTTCGGGTATTTTCAGTCGAACTGTTCCTGTTAGTAATCCAAACCTCGATTCTTGTGATATAAGCAGTGGAATTCACGACAGGAAGTGCTGCCATTGCGGTGTCATAATGTTGTTGATGGTAAAGATTTAAGAAATAATGACGGTTCTGTTCGTAATTATCTGCTGATAACTGAAAATCTTGCACCTGTGCCTTTCCAGAAACATTAATCTCTGTTCGTTTTCCTTTACTCTGCGCAGCTATCAAATCCCAAGTGGCACGACCGAACTTTAATTGTGTTTTAACTCCAAAAAGAGTTTGCGATCCTTGAATCAAGGTTGTTGGCAAGTTCAATTGAACATTTCCTAGCGCAATTTCTTGTAGAATTTCGTCTTCCCTGCCCGTGTGTTTGATATTTGAAAAGTTGTTAAAGTCGAACTGAGCCGCCGTATTATAGCGCATCGTTAACTTCAACTTTGTTCCGATTTGGCCGGTCACATCAAGGTTTATATTTTGATTAAAATCGAAGCGTGTGATACGTCTCTGACGCAAGGGAAGCATCGGATTATCTACTCTGGAATGGTTGGCTCCAAGGGATATTTCTAAATTTCCACCCGGAATAATTTTAATTTCATCCGATCCGAAAAAGTTTTCGAATATTTTACTGCCAACCTTTATAGGCAACTCGAACTGGCGATTTTCAGCTGTTTCCTCTTCAATTATTTCTTGCCAATCTAAGGTTTGAGACTTTTTTTCCTGAAATTCGAGGTAGTCTTCCAGTGACATCATGGAGGGATAGCGGTAAAATAGACCATTTCCTATCGTTTCGGTAAAAATAAATTTACCAGTTTCGGGATCGTAAACAATTCCCTGCTGAAGATTTGTTGGGTCTCCTAAATCAAAACTCTGGGGTAAGTTCTGACCAGGATTCATTGGGTTAAAGATAGGGAAAGGCAAATTTAGCTGAGCTTGTGCATGTGAAGAAAGCATCAGTACTCCTACCAATGTCATCCAAAAGCTACCCTCTCTTTTTATTTTAATCATAAAAGCCTTAATGCTTCTTTTATCAATTGTTCAACACTTAATTCTCCAGTATCGATTCTCTCCAACACTTTTTCGGCCGATTTTTTATCAAAACCAAGAGAAACTAAAGCTGTTAACGCATCAAATCGGTTTGTATTGCTTTGAGCAAAAAGATTTTCGGCATTGCCTGTGAATTTTAACACTTTTCCTTTCAAATCGATGATAACACGTTGTGCGGTCTTGGCTCCAATTCCTTTTATCTTCTGTATGGTCACCACATCTTCGGTTTGAATAGCGTGCGCAATCTCCTCAGGTACCAAAGACGAAAGCATGATCATAGCGGTATTCGGACCTATTCCCGAAACACTGATTAAAAAATTAAACATTTCACGCTCCTCTTTCGCAGCAAAACCATAGAGTATGTGTGCATCTTCTCTCACAATTAATTTCGTGTAAATCCTAACGGATTCCTCATCTCCAAGTACTGAAAACGTATTCAATGAAATTTTCACTTCGTAACACACACCTCCACAATCTACAAGTAGTTCCGTGGGATTTTTTTCGACCATGCGGCCATTTAACATTCCTATCATCTTACTTTGATTGAGCGTCTATTACGGCGATTTTCACCATGTTAATAATTTCCCTGACTGACGAACCTAATTGCAAAATGTGAACAGGTTTTCTTAATCCAACGAGTATGGGCCCAATGGCATCCACGTCCATCATTTGTTGCAACGTTTTGTAGGTAATATTTCCGGCAGATAAATTTGGAAATACTAGCGTATTTACCTCTTTGTTGGCTAGTTGTGAGAACGGAAATTTCTCGTTCATTAACTCACTATTCAAGGCAAAATTTGCTTGCATTTCTCCGTCCACGTTTAGTGTAGGATATTTCTCATGTAACATCCTTACCGCCTTGGACATTTTTTCAGAATCTTCGCCTGGTGAAGAACCAAAATTGGAATATCCCAACAAAGCAATACGCGGTGTAACTTTAAAATTGCGAATTACTTTCGATACATTGTAGGTGATTTCTGCAATTTGATCTGCAGTAGGGTTGACATTTACGGTGGTATCCGCAAGAAACAAAGGACCTCTTTTCGTATTTAAAATATACATTCCAGCCGCAACTTTCACATCCTTTTCTAATCCAATTATTTGAAGAGCAGGTTTTATAGAGGATCGGTAACTTCTTGTTAAGCCCGTAATCATAGCATCTGCTATTCCTTTGTCAACCAACATAGCGCCGAAATAATTTCGTTCACGCATCAATTGAATGGCCTCAAATTCAGTAAGCCCTTTTCTTTTTCTTCGTTCGAATAAGGTGTTGCCAAAGTCTATTCTGCGCTTTTCTTCTTCTTCAGATTTTGGATCGATAATCACCAACTCTGGGATTTCGATGGCGTACTCTTTTATTAATTCTTGAATTCGGTTCTTTTTTCCGAGTAAAATTGGTCTTGCTACTCCTTCTTCGTATGCTTGTTGCGCCGCTTTTAAAATTTTCACATTATCTCCCTCTGCGAAAACTACAGATTTTGGATTCGCTTGTGCTTTAGAGGTAATATTTCTCAACAGTTTATTATCGAGACCTAATCTATTTTTCAGCGTTTGCTCGTATTCTTCCCAATCTTTAATCGGACTTTTGGCGACACCAGAATTTATAGCGGCTTTAGCCACTGCCGGTGCGACATAATAAATTAACCGCGGATCTAAAGGTTTTGGAATGATTTGCTCGCGGCCGAAAGATATATTTTTCTCTCCGTACGCTTCGATAACTTCTTCCGGAATGGTTTCTTTAGCAAGTGAGGCTATAGCTTTAACGGCGGCCAACTTCATTTCCTCGTTGATGGTGGTAGCACGTACGTCTAACGCTCCTCTGAATATAAAAGGAAATCCTAACACGTTGTTCACTTGATTGGGATGATCCGAACGGCCGGTAGCCATAATAATATCCTTCCGTACAGATGTGGCTTCTTTATAAGAGATTTCAGGTTCGGGATTTGCCAATGCAAAAACTATCGGATCTTTTGCCATTGCGGCTATCATTTCTTTGTTTACGAGTCCAGCGCGAGACAAACCAAGAAAAACATCGGCTTTTTTGAAAGCATCTGCAAACGAAACCCAACGGGTATGCACCGCAAAAAACTGCTTCATTGGATCGAGGTCTTTTCTGTCTTTTGTGAGCAATCCCTTGGAATCGAACATGAAAATGTTCTCCAATTTTGCTCCCAACGAATGGTACAATTTAGCGCATGATAATGCAGAAGCACCTGCTCCAGAAACTACAATTTTTACTTTATCGATTTTCTTTTTTGCAAGCTCTAAGGCATTTAACAAAGCGGCAGAAGAAATGATTGCAGTACCGTGTTGATCATCGTGCATAATGGGAATATCCAATTCCTCTTTTAATCTGCGTTCTATCTCAAAAGCTTCCGGTGCTTTAATATCTTCTAAATTTATCCCTCCGAATGTTGGCGCAATAGCCTTAACCGTTTGAATGAAAAGTTCTGGGTCTTTTGCGTCGATTTCAATATCGAAGACATCAATATCAGCAAATATTTTAAACAACAATCCTTTTCCTTCCATTACCGGCTTTGAAGCTTCTGGGCCGATATCACCCAATCCCAGTACAGCTGTACCGTTGGAAATAACTGCTACCAAGTTTCCTTTGCTGGTATATTTGTAAACGTCTTCTTTATTGTCGGCAATTTTCAAGCAGGGTTCTGCTACTCCTGGCGAATAAGCCAAAGATAAATCGCGTTGTGAGGCATAGGGTTTGGTTGGAACCACTTCAATTTTCCCTGGTTTTCCCGAGGAATGATAATCCAATGCATCTTGTTTTTTAATCTTCGCCATTCTGCTGATTTAAGGGGTGTAAAGATACGAAATTCTTTCAAAATCTATGAACTAAACCATCGGCTCAGAAAACCCATTTTACCAAAACATAAATAGGTTGGTTAATCTCAAAAGAAAGAATTAACTGATTAGTTAACCTCGATTTGAGAACGGGTAAATTCACAATAATCACCCATATAATAGACACTCAATACCCTTGAAAAAACATCAATTTCATTTTGCACAGAAGCAAAAAGTGTCATACTAGACTTCAACTTAAGAGAATCTATTCCTCCAAATACTTCAAATGCCGTTTTATCTGGTAAAATTAAAAATGCGGTTGTTATTTCAATAAATCTACTTCCTAAAATTGGATGTCTTAAATATGATTTTGCTTCCTCTGCACTTCTTATTTCAAATTTTTTTGATTCAGAACTTTGTCCTAAGCCCTTAATTTGAGGAAAAATGTACCACATCCAATGGCTCTGCTTATATCCTGCTCTGATTTCTTTTAAAGCAAAATCATAATTGTTTTTTTGTGCATCTAAAAATCTGTTTAGATTAAAATTGTCTGTCATTCTACTATAATTGAATTTATAATCAAGGCTTAAGAGCAACCAATGGTGACAATTTTTGATTAAAATGTGTTTTTCTCATGCTGTCAAGGGATATTAATCTTCTTTCATAATTTCAAGTTAAAATCATTAAATAGAATAGCATCCAAATTCCAATGAAAAGCAGGCCAAAGTATAAATAATCTAAATGTTCCTTAAGGTCTCTTTTTATAAACTGACGGTATAAAATCCATCCGATAAAAAATATTAGAAAAGCAATTGGCAAATAAACTCTCATTTTTTATATGTCTAGTTATTGTTGAATTAATTAGTGTTAGCTTGTGCTTCCGTATACATTATTTCTTTTAGTTTCGAAACAAAAAAATAGTTTCTTTAAGGATTCGCAGCCAACCGAAAGGTGGTAGGTTAAAAACGAAATTACTTTAAAAAACTGAAGAACTTTTAATATTAAATGTTCATGCGAACACGAAACCCCGCCTTTTGGGTAGGTGCTATCAGCCATACATGGATTTTATTCAGTTGGGAATTTACTTACATCCATAAAAAACACTTCCCAAGTGTGTCCGTCAAAATCTTCTAAAGTTCGTTGTTGCATAAATCCATAATCTCTCATTTCATTGGGTTCAATTCCACCTGCTTTAAGCCCATTTGTCATAAGATTATTCACTTCATCGATACTTTCTAAAGACAATGAGAAAAGTCCTGCAATTTTAGATTTTGTGTCAGCAATTTGTTTAGTAGTAAAAGTTGAAAATTTTTCGTGGTTTAGTAACATCACAAATATGTTTTCACTCCAAACCATACATTTTGCAGTATCGTCTGAAAATTGTGGATTATTTGAAAAACCTAATGCAGTATAAAAATCCATAGATTTTTGAAGGTCTGCTACTGCTAAATTGATAAATATTTGTTTTGCCATTTTTTTGTTTTTTTATTTTCTTAAAATTTTTTCTACTTTTTTACCTCTGGCTAATTCGTCAATTATTTTGTCCAAATATCTTACTTTTTTTGTTAATTGATTTTGAATTTCTTCGATTCGGCAACCACAAATTAATCCTTTTATTTTATCAGCATTCGGGTTTAGTGTTGCTCTTTCAAAAAAAATTTCAAAAGTCACTTTTTCGTCAATGAGTTGTTGTTGTTTACTATTGTCAAATCCTGTTAACCATTCAATAACCACGCATAGCTCGTCCTTTGTTCTGCCATTTCTCTCAATTTTTGTAATGTAATGAGGGAAAACAGAAGCAAAAGTCAATTTTGCTATTCGTTCGTTATGTTTGTCTGTTTCTAACATTATATATTTTTTGGTCGTGTTTGTTTAAAATGTCGACTAACGTTCCCACGACTGGCGACGGTGCCGATAATTTAAATTTAGTTTTATTTGCGATCCAAGAACGTTTTGTTTTCAATTATTCGTTTTGCATTTCCCAAAATTCCGGCTCTTGCGCTAGACGTGTATTACCAACCGTTTACATCAAATCAATTGATTGAGATCTTGTCTCCCAATGATTGTCATAATTTCTACGACATCATCATTCATTTTGTAGAATATACTATCTACACCACAAACACAGCGTCTATATCCGGGTTTAA
>CAZLHR010000005.1:35180-76278 GCA_964559685.1 uncultured Lishizhenia sp. | reverse complement strand
TCGCGGTTCAACGGTTTTCAAGACCGCCGCAATCGACCACTCTGCCAACTCTCCGAGGCAAAAGTACTAATTGTATATTAATTTACAAGAAATAAGTTGAAAAAAGATGTTGAAATTTACGCTAACGTAATTTTTCTAGTAACCTACTTTATTTCGAACACGATTTAAGACCTTCTGAGCCACCTCTCTAGCCTTGAGTGAACCAATTTTCAATTCTTCGTCGATTTTTCTCTTATCACCCATGAGTTCATTGAAAGTTTTTCGTTCGTTTTCAAATTTTACTAGAATTAGTTCGAAAAGCGCTTGTTTGGCATGTCCGTATCCGTAATTACCGTTTACATAATTCTGAGTCATTTCTGCGATTTGCTCCTTGTTGGCGAGAAGCGAAAACAACGCAAAAGTATGACACGTTTCGGGATTTTTGGGAGCCTCAAGTGGTGTGCTGTCAGAAACTATCGACATAATTTGTTTGCGAAGTTCTTTTTCGGGTAAAAAAATGTCAATATGATTGCCACGTGATTTACTCATTTTTTCACCGTCTGTTCCAGGAATTAACTTAGTTGTTTCACTAATTTTCTCTTCGGGTAATACAAACGTATCACCATATTGAAGGTTAAATCTGTTGGCAACATCTCGAGCCATTTCGATGTGTTGTTTTTGATCTTTTCCAACCGGTACAATTTGTGCGTCGTACAATAAGATATCCGCCGCCATCAAAATAGGATAAGAAAATAAACCACCATTTACATCTTCAAGTCGGTCGGCTTTGTCCTTAAAACTATGAGCAAGTGTTAACCTCTGATATGGATACATACACAATAAATACCACATCAATTCAGTAACCTCAGGGACATCACTTTGTCTGTAAAACACTGTTTTATTTGTATTCAATCCAAATGACAGCCATGTAGCTGCAGTTGCATAAGTATTCTCTTTAAGTAATTCTCCGTTTTTAATTTGTGTCAAAGAGTGCAAATCCGCAATAAAAAGAAACGATTCATTTTTCTCTTCAGCTGAAAGTTGTATGGCTGGGATAATTGCTCCTAAAATATTACCTAAATGTGGAGTTCCTGTTGATTGTATTCCTGTTAGAATCCTTGACATAGCGTAAAATTAAGGAATTCTTTTTTTCTAAGTTCAAGTTATTACTTTAAAATTGTAGATTTGTTCATGCGCAACATCCTTGGTGTTTTTGGGTTAATTTGGAAATTATATATTGCCATAATATTTTGTACGCTGGCCATACTTTTATATCCCTTTTTTCTAATTGTGCTCATGAATCCCAAGTGGAAGAAAATGAGTTTCAATTTATTTATTTTATGGAGTTGGATGATGCGTTTATTTTGTTTTTATCACGTCAATAAAATAACCGAAAGCAAACTTCCTGATGGTCCATATGTAATCGTTGCAAATCACAGTTCATATTTGGATATTTTTTTTATGTACTCACTCATTCCAAAACATCCGTTTGTGTTTTTAGGCAAAAGCGAAATATTAAGTTATCCTATAATTAGAACATACTTTAAAAATCTTAATATTCCTGTTTACAGAAAAGATAAAAGTAAGGCTGGACACTCTTTACTATTGGCAGAAAAGGCTGTTCAGCAAGGTTGGTCAATTGCTATTTTTCCTGAAGGCGGAATTCCAGATGATAACAATCCGAAAATGATTCCATTTAAAGATGGTGCTTTCAAACTAGCAAAATCATTAGAAATTCCAGTCGTTCCAATTACATTTTTGAATAATTTTTACCTATTTTCAGATCCAACTTTGATTTTAGGTCCCGCAAGACCAGGAATCGCACATGTAATTATACACAACGTGGTTTCTAAGGAGCAGGTTCAGAGCATGTCAGTGAAAGAATTACGTGAATATTGCTTCGAGGTCATAAGCAAACCATTGGAAAAAAGGTATCCAAAACTTCATCAAAAAGATTAATTTTGTTTCATGGAAATAAGTCAAGAAACTATACTTCACATTGCAAAACTTGCACGTCTAGAATTTAAAGGCGAGGAACTTCAAACAATCCGTGGTGATTTAGAGAAAATTATTGGTTTTATGGACAACCTAAGTTCTGTTAATACAGAGGGAGTAGCTCCACTTATTTTTATGTCAGAAGAAAAAAATGTGCTTAGAGAGGATGAAGCTACTACAACCGTTTCCAAAGAAGACGCTCTTAAGAATGCTCCTAAACGTGATTCTGATTACTTTAGAATCCCCAAAGTTTTGGATAAGTAATTGTTATTTCAGAAGTCCTAAACAAATTTTCATGCGAATCACATTCATAGCTGCTGATTGAACTTTAGCTCTAAATGATTCGTCTTTTTTATACATTGCTAAAAGTTCAGCATGTGTCTTTTTTGCATCTAATGGCATAAGTACAATGTCACAGCCTGCTTGAATAGCTTTTGTTGCAGATTGAGGGACAGAAACTACTCCCCCCATATTCATGGCATCAGTTACGATCAGTCCTTTGAAGCCTAACTCTTTTCTAAGCAAATCAGTTACAATTTTTTCTGAACATGTTGAAGGGAGTCCGTTGGTATTATACTTGGCATTATTTTGAACGGCAATATGAGCAACCATAATGGATAGAACGCCATTTTTAATTAATTCAGGGTAATTTTTAATTTCTTTCAATTCTCCGTCAATCATTTGTAATGATTTATGTGTATCTCCTGAAACCAAACCATGGCCAGGAAAATGTTTAGCTGTAGCAATAATACCTTGCTTTTGTGTTTCTTGAATGAATGCATTTGACCATGGGATGAGTTGCTCAGGTTTAGATCCAAATCCTCTATATCCAACAGTAGCATTTCCAGCCACGTCGACCACAGGGGCAAAATTGTAATTAATCCCAATAGCGTTTAAATCATTCGAAATTGTTTTTGCGACTTCAACAACTTGATTATAGGTACTGATTTCACTTGCTTTTTTTACAAGTGTCGATCCATTTATTTTTCTATTGACTAAGCTAGGTTCCGCATCTGCACTATATAAGAAGGGAAGATTACCTAATTCTTTATTCTTGGCTTCAAACGACTTTATAAATCCCGTAAATTCATCTTTTGTTCCATTCAACATAAGCACACCACCAATAACGCCATCTTTAATATGCTGATCGATTGTTTCTTTTGTTTGGCCATATTTACCAACTGCCGGCATTATTAATTGAGCAATAATTTGATTTTCGTTCAGCTGCTTGAAAACACTTTCCACTTGAGCATTTAGTTCTTTATTATCAGAAAGATAATCAGCCAAAGTAAAGCTATTAACCACTTTTGGCCTTGGTTTATTTTTTACGTTAGTAGTCTCTTTGCTTGTTTGATCCTGTGCACAACTTTGAAATAAGAGTATAGATAAGAATAAACTTGAAAAAAATGTTTTCATAAAATTTGATTTCGACAAATATAGCATGGTGTAAGTATTTATGTTGTTATTTAATTTCTATTTACAAAACGCCATTTGTCAATAACTATGCCTATGAATTTAATTTCCAAAAACCTTCCGAAAATAATAGTGAAAATCAACAAATTTAAAAGCTTCCCCTCTATTCATCTGTACCGCTTTTTGTACTACATTATTATGAGTGATAAATTGATAGCCCATAACTGGTTTGTTGACTTTCTCTCCCGTTAATTTTCCTGTTAAACCAAAGCGTAAATCATAATAAGATATAGTGTCATTTTTTTGTTCTAAAAGGTAATAACCATTCGACATGAAATTCAATTTTTCACTGTAATTTACCTCCTTCCATTTTAGGTTTTCTAGTCGAATGTTTCCTTTGGGTATTCGTTCAATTTTTTTTTCATCTCCATTAAAAATAGAAGTGTAGTAAACATAATAAGTAGAATCGTCTTCTCCTAAAGTATACCAGTAAAAGCTGGTTAATGGCATAGGAGTTACCATCGATCTATTGACAGATATGTGTTCGTTTGAAAAGACTGATTGGGTTTGAGATAGTAAAATTAATTTGACGATAACACCCCAAAGTAAGTAGCCACTGGAATACGAAATACCGATTAAATTAATTTTAAATCGTTTAGGATTATTTCTTTTAATAAACATTACCCAAACCAAACAAACCAAAAACGGTAGGGTATATAAAGGGTCAATAACAAAAACAGTATTGAAAGTTATACGAGTGTCAAGTGGCCATAAAAACTGTGTGCCGTAGTTTGTGAACATGTCTAGCATAGGGTGTGTAATTAATCCCCAGAAAAATAAGTGAAGCCAACACTTAAACGAATATTTCTTCTTGTATATATGAAAAAACATCCAGGCCAAAAGAGGTCCAAAAATTATTGAAAATAATATAGAATGTGAAAATCCTCTGTGCAAAAGAGCAGCGTCAATCGGATGGTAAAAAGCTCGTAAGAAGACATCTAAATCAGGGATAGTTCCTGCAATCGCACCCCAAATTATAGCCTTGTTACCCATTTTTTTTCCTGCGACCAATTCTGCCACAGCACCACCTAATACAATTTGAGTTAATGAATCCAATTAAATTATTTTATATTTAAGTTAATTATAACGAGTAAAAAGTTTAACTTAGAAATAATAGTTAGTTAACAACCGCAATTTTAGTTTTTATAAATCAACTAATTAACAAAACCTTACTTTATGAATAAGTTTCTCCTTTTTTTTAGCTGTTTTATTTCGGTAAATTTAGTTTATTCTCAGAATTTCTACGATCGATCGACTGTTCAAACGATAGAGATTTTCTTTGCTTTTTCAAATTGGGATACGCAATTGGATGCTGCAACATCCACTGATGCTTATGTTATCGCGGATTCGGTTCGCATAAATGGTGTAGTTTTCGATAGCGTTGGTGTCAAATACAAAGGAAATAGTTCCTACAATGCAAATAATAATAAGAATCCTTTACATCTAGAATTAGATTACATCAAAGGAAGTCAAGATTATCAGGGGTATACAGATATTAAACTTCAAAACGGATATTCAGATCCCTCAATGATTCGTGAAGTATTGTCTTACGCTATTCTCGAACAATATATGGATTGCCCAAAAGCAAATTTTGCGAACGTTTACATTAACGGTACCTTGCGCGGGATGTATTCAAATTCAGAAAGTATTAATAAAAAATTCAATGGTGAACATTATTTTTTGGGCAATGATACTTATTTCAAATGTAATCCTATTGGCGGGGCAGGACCAGGAGCCACTATAAGTCCTGACCTTAAATATATTAATATGGATAGCTCTTCCTATTTAAATGGTTATGAGTTGAAATCAACATATGGCTGGAACAGATTAGTTGAATTAATTAATACACTTAATAATAATTTTTCAAGTATTGAAAATTTGCTTGATGTAGATCGTGCCTTGTGGATGTTGGCATTCAATAATGTATTGGTTAACCTTGATTCATATAACGGAGCGTTTAGGCAAAATTATTACCTAACATGGGATTTAAATAATCGATTTGTACCAACAGTTTGGGATTTAAATATGAGTTTTGGAGGTTTTCCAGGTGGTGCAGGTTCAGGACCATTTACAGCATCTAGTTTGGATCCTATGTCGAATAGTACTTCAATTAATCATCCTCTGATTGTAAAAATGTTAGCAAATCCGTTATACAAAAGAATGTATATGGCACACATTCGAACGATTGTACAAGAAAATTTTGCCTCTCAGAATTACTTAACAATGGCTAATTCTTTACGATCAACCATTGACGCTTCTGTTCAAGCAGATCCTTATAAATTCTACACGTATGCGCAATATCAAAGTAGTTTAACAACAAATATTGCAGGTGGAGGTCCTCCAGGATCAACTATTCCTGGCTTGCAAAACTTAATGGATGCACGTTCTACCTATTTTTCTACAAATTCAAATTACATTTTAGTATCTCCAACCATTACATCTACTGGTGCAAGTAATAATGCGCCCACTTTTGGTGAAACAATTTACATCACAGCTTCATGTTCCAATGAAACCGCTGTTTATTTGGGTTATCGCAGTAATCACCAATTGAAATTTAACCGTGTTCAAATGTTTGACGATGGGGCACATGGAGACGGGGCAGCAGGCGACCATGTTTTTGGATATCAAGTAACGATTGACGGAGCTGTTTTTGAATACTATATTTATGCCGAAAACTCAATTGCAGGGATATTCAGTCCACAACGTGCAGAACACGAATTTCATAATTTAACAGTGTCGCTACCATTTTGTAATGTAGGTGATGTATTAATCAACGAAATTGTTGCTTCAAATTCCACTTCAGCTTATGATTTGAATGGCGAAAGCGATGATTGGGTAGAATTGTACAATACAACTTCGAATTCAATTGATTTGTCAGGAATGTATCTATCTGATGACGCTACTAATTTATTAAAGTGGGCAATTCCTATTGGAACAAGTATTCCTGCAAACGGATACCTTTTGGTGTGGTGTGATAATGATATTGGACAAGCAGGAATTCACACTAATTTTAAATTAAGTTCATTAGGTGAAAATCTCATATTTAGCAATGGAGCTGCGATTTATGATCAAGCATTGTTCGGTGTTCAAACGACTGATGTTGCGTATGCTCGTTGTCCTGATGGAAGTGCTGATTTTGCATATGTATCACCAACTCCTCTTGCTTCTAATAATTGTCTGGCGGGAATCGTAACACTTTCAGAAAACTCAATTATCTTATATCCTAATCCATCTTTTGGTTGGATTACCATTAAACAATCGAAATTTGATTTTTCAAACTATAAAATAGTAGCTCTGAACGGAGTTGTTGTTGAGAATGGAACGTTAGTTTCCGCCACTCAGGAAATTAATTTAGAGAAACTACAATTGGGTTATTATTTGGTATGTCTTGAAAATGAAAAACAAGAAAAGTTAACGATACCTTTACTAATTGAGCGCAATTAATGATAGAAAAATTCTATTTTCCCCGGGTCTTCATTTGATTTGAAAGAAATTGAATGGTTTCCTGGTAAATACGATGAAAAGTTTTCTAAGAAGAAAAGTTGATGCGATGAGTCGTAAAAAAATAGTTCTTGAATCGGTTTTTTAACCTGAAAAAAAAGAGTTCCAACGCCTGTTTCCTTTGAATAATTTATCTTCTCAAGTTTTATTTTGCCTTTTGACCTACAATTTCTTGTCGGATAAAGAAATTCGAGATACCGAAGATCGCGATTAATAACTTCGATGATATGAGTTTTTTCTGGAATTTCAACTTGTAATTTTTGTTTCCAAAACGATTGTTCTACGAATTTGTTTTTTTTTGAGATTTTCACACCTTTTTTCGTGTAGAAATTGAATGTTATTTCTTGATTTTTTGAAGATAAGTTTGTTGCCGTGGCATAGATCTCACCTTTTTCAAGAAATATTGCATTTGAATGGAACAAATAGGGTAGGGTGTAAAAAATCGCCTTCGGTTGATTAAAGTAATCGAGGGAAGACCACGTCGGTCCAGGATAGCAATCGTTGAACTGCCAAAACAAAGAGCCCATGCACCTTGGAGCATTTAAACGATGTGATTTAATTGCTGTTTCCATAGCAATTTTCTGTACTAATTGAGATTGATACAAAAATTCCATAAAGTTTTTCGGTTTCTTAAAGTACTTCAATGCATGCTGAGCTATTTTTTTATTTCCAACATAGCTTTTTTGGTGATGAGAAAGAATTGGATTCGCCAAATCCCAATTTTCATGATCAGTAATATAGGTCATGGTTTTCGGACTTGGGAAACTTTGAAAACCGTACTCTGCATTAAATCTTCCAATGTTTTTTGAAAAATCAGAAATTTCGTCATTACCATGCCAAACGCCCCAATAGTGCTGAGTTCCATGATCGAATCGCTCGGGAAGTCCCCAATTGCTTAGTGGGGAGGTATGGGTGTAAGGTAAAGTTGTATTTTTTGCTAAAATTCTGGGTATGCTTTTTTTAAAAATTTGATCGTAGCTAGTTTCAATTGTTTTTTGAGCAGATTCGTCTAACTTATATTGTTTTTGCAGACCCCAATATTTCCATGCCACTTCAACTTCGTTATTTCCATTGAATATAATCACACACGGGTGCTTCGACAATCTAAACGATTGATATTCGATTTCTTTCTCTAGGTTGTCCAAAAATTCATAATCACCCGGATACATGGCGCATGCGAACATGAAATCATGCCAGACCATTATTCCATATTTAGAACATTGTTCGTAAAAATAATCATCGAAATACGTGCCGCCTCCCCAAATTCGGACCATATTGGCATTTGAGACTTTTATTTGCTGTATTAAAGTGTCATAAACTTCAGTTGTGAGTTCAGATAGAAAAACTCGTGGAGGAATTATATTCATTCCAACACAAAATATGGGGTTCTGATTAATACTGAGCTGAAACTTGGTGCCAATAGAATCTTGATTCTGATTTAATTTAACAGATCTGATTCCAAAATAAAAAGGTTTAATTTCAATAATTTCATTCTTTTGATTGAGCAAAAGCAATGTATCGTAATATAATTTAGCATTACCAACTCCCACCGGATTCCATACTTCTGCATCCAATATATACATTGTTATTTTGTCTTGATTTGAAAATTTATTGATGCTTGTTTTGGGAATGAAGTTTGATTTAACAAAACCCTCAAATGTCGTGTCAAGTATTAAATGCGCTGTTAAAACGGCTTTATTTTCAATTATCTCTTGTGTTTCTATTGAAATATCATGAAAAAAGGAAGTTGAGTTTTTATAAAAAATTACGGGCTTATCAATTCCAATGGTATTTATTCTAGCTGTCCAGTCCCATCCAAAGTGAAATTGAGGTTTGCGCGTAAGAGCTGAAACGTAGAAGCTATCAACATCGTTTGGAGCTGGGTAATGAAATTCTTCAGTAATAAATCTTTTTTTATGGTATATCTTTGGAGGTGTGAGGATTATTTCAATCGTATTAATTCCATTTTTTAAATACTTATCGAGGGCAATTTCATGGGGAATAAAATAATTGGATGCAGAATAAATATTATCTCCATTTACTATTATTTCCCCGTACGTATCAATGTTCTGACATACTAAGGTAGGGTTGTTTAACTTTTCATTGATGAAAATTTCGGATTTTAAACGCCAAGTATGATTCTCAATCCATCGGAATTTTTCGTCGTTTTTTTCTATAAAAGGAACAGGCAATTCTCCAGTTGAAATTAATTTTTGCTGAATGCTTCCCTTGCTTCCAAAAGTTTTCCATTCATTTTTGATTGGGTGTAAGAACTTCCAGATGAGCGTGTCTTGACTGCTAATTTTAATCCAAAGTAATAAGAAAATAACAGTAAAAACAGCACCTTTCATTTTACCAATTTCTATCGAAAGGTGAATCCACCATTTTATCCTCGTCTTTTGTTTTTAGTGCATAATTAAATCCAGAATATACAGAGTACGCACCAATATTTCCTTTCTTATCAATTGCTAAAAAACAGCATTGAAGATTCGTTAAGTCTTTATTTTTTTTTATGATGCGATTGACGGCTTCTTTGCATGCTTCTAGTGGTGAATAACCATGCCTCATGAGCTCCACAACAGTATGGCTTCCCGCAATCCTTATGATCGCTTCTCCCAATCCGGTAGCCGTACATGCGCCAATTTCATTATCGACAAAAAGACCTGCGCCAATGATAGGAGAATCTCCTATTCTTCCATGCATTTTGTAGGCCCATCCTGATGTGGTACACGCCCCACTTAAATCACCAAATTGATCCATAGCAATCAGGCCAATTGTATCGTGATTTTCGTGATTTATTTCCGGTTTTTTGTAAACCTCTTTGTTTTCTTTCTTCCAAGTTTTCCAATCTTTTTTTACCTCAGGTAGGGGAGTTTTACTTGTTTCAAAGCCATAATCAAGGGCAAATTTTTTGGCGCCGTCTCCTACTAGCATCACATGTTGCGTTTTTTCCATTACTGCTCTCGCTACCGAAATAGGATGTTTTATTCCTTCTAAAAATCCAACTGCGCCGCATCTTCCTTCATGGTCCATAATGCACGCATCTAGCGTAACATGTCCATCTCTATCGGGTCTTCCTCCGATTCCAACACTCCGATTCGTAATATCAGCTTCTGTTACTTTTACTCCTTTTTCTACGGCATCAATTGCTCTTCCTCCCTTGGAAAGTACTGTCCATGCAGCCCGATTAGCTTCAAGTCCATGAATCCAAGTGGATAATACAATTGGTCCATTAGCTTGAGATTCATATGTATGTTCTAACAATTCTCTTCCTTTCAAAGGATTTACCATTGAAAGGGCACCTGTTGCGAGGCCAAGTTTTATAAAAGATCTTCTTTTCATTTAGCTCTTTTCAAGGTATTTAGGTAATTATTAAATAATGTTGAATTTTTTGAATGAGTGGCATAATCGACAGCAAAATTATGTCGGTGTGAATTGTCTGGTTTTGCACACATAAACAAGTATTTTTCACTGGATCTATTTAATACCGCATCTACTACTTTTGGAGATGGGATATTTATTGGGCCGGGAGGTATACCTGTTTGCGTGTAAGTATTGTATGGACAATCTTTTACGCGCATGATATCTTTTTCGTATGGTTGACTTGGAATTCCAATTGGATCGCAATAACGTACTGTTGGGCAAGATTGTAGCATCATGTTCGTCTCAATTCGATTTAAGTAAACAGCAGCTATTGTAGACCATTCTTCTGGGACTAAATTTTGCTCAGCGTATACGATACTGGCAACTGTTGTGGCTTCAAAAGGCTCCTTTAAACCTATTTTATTAAGTTTTGCAATTCTTTCTTCCGACCAGAATTTTTTGTATTCGGAGGCCATTCGATGAAAGTATGTTTCAGCATCGGTATCGTAATACATTTTGTATGTATTTGGAATAAAAACGGCAGGAAGTTGTTCATAAGTTAAGTTTATACCTTCTTTTTTCCAGTTTTCAGGATTTCTGATGTATTTGAATAAACTTACACTGTCAACATCAATACATTTTGAAACCTTACCACAAACATCTTCAATTGTACTACAATTATTAAAAGTAACTTCCACTTCCACTTCAGCATTTCCATTACCTTTATTGTTTTTAGTAAACCCATTCAGCATATCCTTGTAACTAGAATTTGGTTTTATAACATACTTTCCAGTAGCAATTTTATCTTCGTTTAGCTCTTTATATTCTCCAACGGTTAAAAAAGCGTATATATCATCGATAATTTTGGCTTCTGATAATTGATTAGCCAATGCAGATAAGTTTGTGTTCTTTTTCACAATGATTTCTACTTCCTTGGTATTAATGGATGTTTTTTTACCCTTGAAGTAGATATTCGCCATTGGGACGATAAAAAATAGACTGATCAGAAGTGTAATTCCTGAAATAATTATTACTAAAGTTCTTTTAGACATAATTGATAGGTTAATTCGTTAAATCTTTTTCCTTTGAATACTAGCCAATTAATTTTCTCTCCTACGCATTTAAAGCCTAAATGTTCGAATAAAGAAATACTTGCCTCATTGTCATGGTGAATGAAACACTGTAGGTTCGTCAAGTCGAGAATTTCACGGCAATAAGATATCGCCAACTGAATGCTTTCTGAGGCAAAACCTTTTCTTTTATTTTTCTCTGAAGCAATTAGAATTCCTATACAAGCATAACCATGTTTGAAGTTTACATCATAAAGATCAAGGGTTCCGATTGGGTTATTCGTTTCGTTTTGACAAATAATAAACCGCAATTGGCCGGAGGTTCTTAGGTCAGATTGTTGATCAATCAGGAGATTAATCGAATGCAAAGAAAATGGAATTTCCGTATTAGAAATCTTCCAATTGTCTATATTGTTTTCCCATTGAAATAACGTCAATGCATCATCTTTTTCTACAATTCTCAAATAGCAACTATTTCCTTTTAGCATTTTGTAGCGAAATTAGTTTTTTTTCAATTTCCTCAACGTCATAACGGATAATTCCTACGCTTGTTTTTTCCATATTTAGAGTGTACGATTTTCCTATGCAGTTGCGTTTTTCTAATTGGAGCAGTAGCTCAGTTAATTTTTTTGATGGAGCATTAAGGAGTTTAGAAATGGGTTGGAGGCAACTAGAATTTAGATTTGCAGCTTTATCAAAAGAATCGTATGTATGCAAAACATCCTTTAATTGACAATCGATTAATAACTCAACAAATACTAGTGGTGTTGCTTTTTTTATTGCCAAGTGAAGTATTTTGGTGGTTTCAACACTAAGTTCTTTACCAGAAACCTTTAGGCTAAAATAATTTCCTGAAATTGAAAAGCCCACATGTGGAGCAACTTCATTTGGTTTCCAAATCCACAAATATAGACCTGAATTTAAATTTGGATGTACCTCATAATGCACATCTTTAAACAGAAATTCAAATTTCAATTGTTCCATTAAAAACTGGGATAGCCGGACCCGTTAAAAATATATTTGTATACGTTCCTTCGCTGCAGGTATAGTTTATCGTTAGCTGTCCTCCTTTTACATTCACCGTTACAGTTCTTGAACCTTCAGTTGGAGTAAGTTCGTTTAGAATAATTGCACAGGCAGTTGCACCTGTCCCGCAGGATAATGTTTCGTCTTCAACACCTCTTTCGTATGTTGCAATTTCAATGATGTTCTCTCCTAAAATATTCATTAGGTTTACGTTAATTCCTTCTCTTGAAAATTCTTCACTGTAACGGATTGATTTTCCAAATTCTCGAATGTTTTCTGAAGAGATATCTTCCGAATTTTTTACAAAATGTGGAGAGCCTGTATTTAAAACAAAATTATTCTTACGATTTTCAATATTGCTCACAGAACGCATCTGAATACTGATGTTTTTTTCATGAATTGATGCGAAATGAACTCCGTCGATTGCTTCGAATTTCGTTTCATTTGATATCAATCCAAGGCGATTCGCAAAATGTACAGCACAACGTGATCCGTTGCCGCAAAAGCTCTTTGACCCATCTGAATTAAAATAATTCATGTAAAAGTCTGATGATTTTGATTTTTCAATTATAATAACCCCATCCGCACCGATTCCAAGACGTCGATCACAAAGAACTTTTATCTCTTGTGTTGAAAAGTTATCGATTTGTCCTCTGAAATTATCTATCACGATAAAATCGTTTCCCGTACCTTGATATTTCGTGAAATGAATGATTGACATACGGATACAAAATTAAGCAAATAAGCTTAACAATCTTTAACAGCCACGTTGTACTAAATTGGGACTGATTTTTGTTAAAATTGCGTGAATCTTAAAATCAATTAAAATGAATTACGTCGGATATTTGAAAATTTTAGGTGTTAGTTTAGTTGGAGGAAGTATTCCTTTTGTAACGAATGAAATAGTTCGAGAAGTACATACGGAAACAAAAGTTGAACGTATAGCAGAAAATTCACCCGAATCAAAAGTCATTCATGAGACAAAAATAGTCAATACGGGCATTGACTTTACTGATGCTTCGGCGCAAACCATTAATTCGGTGGTACACGTGAATACAAAGGTTGTTCAAACTACCTTTCAGCGGGATATTTTCCAAGAATTTTTTTACGGGCCAGGTGCCGGAGGTAGAGAATTCAAGCAATTTGGATCGGGATCGGGATCAGGAGTAATTGTTTCGGCAGACGGTTATATAGTTACGAATAACCACGTTATAGAAAGTGCAAGTGAAATAGAAGTTGTTCTAAACGATAATTCAAAATATGTTGCCAAAGTTGTGGGTGCTGACCCATCCACTGACATTGCTGTTTTAAAAATTGAGGGAAAAAACTTTCAAGCTGTAAATATTGGTAATAGCGACGATTTAAAAATTGGTGAATGGGTGCTTGCTGTAGGTAATCCTTTTAATTTAACTTCCACAGTTACGGCAGGAATTGTTTCAGCCAAAGCGCGAAATATCAATTTACTGAGTGAGCGAAGTGGCCAAGATATTGTTCCGATTGAATCCTTTATTCAAACGGATGCTGCTGTAAATCCAGGAAATAGTGGTGGAGCCTTAGTAAACACCAAAGGCGAGTTAGTCGGAATTAACACGGCAATTGCTTCTCAGACTGGAAGTTATACTGGTTATTCTTTTGCTGTTCCGGTGAACTTAGTGAAAAAGGTTATGAACGATTTAATTGAGTTTGGTATTGTTCAGCGAGGTTATTTGGGTGTTAAGATTTCGGATGTATCCCAAGAATTAATGGAAAAAAATAAATTAAAAGATTTAAAAGGTGTTTATGTGGCTGAGGTTGTAGACGGAGGTAGTGCCGACAAAGCAGGAATTAAAAATGGAGATGTTATTTTAAAGATTGGCGCAAAAGAGGTAAACTCTGTAGCAAATCTTCAAGAAGAAATAGGTAAGAAACGTCCTGGAGATAAAATTGAAGTATTAGTTCGTAAAAAAGATGGTGATGAAGTGATAAAAGAATTAGTGTTGCGAAACAAAGAAGGAGAAACTTCCTTAATTTCAAAGGAAGAAATTAAACGAAATGTTGCACTCGGAGCTACCTTTATCGAATTAACTGAAAAAGAGAAGAAAGAATTAAACATTTCTTCTGGTGTGAAAATTTCGGCAATTACGGCAGGGAAATTAAAATCCCTTGGTTTAGGAGTCGGTACTGTTATTACAAAAATTAACAACGAAACCATTGAAACAGTAGATCAATTAACCTCCAAATTAAACGGTAAAAGTCGCGGTGTACTATTGGAAATTATTAACACCTCAGGTCGAAAAGATTATGTTGGTTTTGGCTTATAAATTTAGTCTTTTGGGCATAGTTTTTGGTGACAAAAAAAGTTATCAAAAATTGCTAAAAAAAGTGTGTTAATATTTTAAATTTCATTTTTTTTAGTTTTACTTTGCTACCTGTTCAAAAGAGTTAAATTAAGTAAATAAACAACGCGAAAAAGAGAGAATGAGACAGTTAAAAATTACCAAATCAATCACCAATCGAGAAAGTCAGTCATTAGATAAATACCTTCAGGATATCGGTCGAGAAGAGTTAATCACAGCAGAGGAAGAAGTTGAGTTAGCCAGAAAAATAAAAGCAGGAGACCAAAGAGCTCTTGAGAAATTAACAAGAGCAAATTTAAGATTCGTTGTATCTGTTGCAAAGCAGTACCAAAACCAAGGATTGACGCTTCCGGATTTAATAAACGAGGGTAATTTAGGTTTAATAAAGGCTGCTCAAAAATTTGATGAAACAAGAGGTTTTAAATTTATTTCATACGCCGTTTGGTGGATTAGACAATCAATTTTGCAAGCATTAGCTGAACAAGCAAGAATTGTTAGGCTTCCATTGAATCAAGTAGGGTCTTTAAATAAAATAAATAAGGCATTTTCTAGATTAGAGCAAGAATACGAACGTCCACCTTCTGCAGAAGAGTTGGCTGAAGCATTGGAAGTCCCAGAAGATAAAATTAAAGAGTCATTGAATGTTTCCGGAAGGCACGTATCTATGGATGCACCATTGACAACAAACGAAGATGGTGGGACATTGATGGATGTTATGGCAAATTCGGATGCACCAAAAACAGATCACGCGTTGATGGCTGAGTCATTACAAAAAGAAATAGAACGATCATTAAGTACATTAACTGACAAGGAAAGAGAGATCATTCGTTTGTTCTTTGGAATTGGAATGAATCATGGATTAACCTTAGAAGAAATTGGTGCTAAATTTAATTTAACAAGAGAAAGAGTACGTCAAATTAAAGAGAAGGCTATTCGAAGACTTAGACATACTTCGCGAAACAAACTTTTGAAATCTTATTTAGGTTAAGAGAATATTAAAATGTTTTGAAGGCTGTTGGTTAACCAACAGCCTTTTCTTTTATATCTTTGCCCAACAATCAACAAGTAAGAATATATGGAATCAGTTATCGGTTACGAAAAAGAGCTCAAATCTCATATCGAAAGAGAACGGGCTGCAGTTAAATTGCAGAATAAAGTAGGAGAATTACTTTACGATAAAGGAGTAGAATTGGTTTTGTTTAGACATCATTTGACAGATGTAACCATATCCGAAATATTAAATTTACATGAATACGCCGGAAAAGTGGTGAACAAACCTATCGATGTTTTCACTACATCTGAACTTGCAGAAGAAATTTTGGCGATGTCATTAACCTCAGCAAAATTGGATATCGGAAAACTGGCGAGTGAATGGCTAGCAGAGAAAGAGAATTATTCAACAAAATCTTCATTTTTATCGTCAAAAATAGGAAGCCTTAACGCTGGTAGTGAGAATGGAACGGAACCTCGTGATGTTATATTGTACGGATTTGGTCGAATTGGTCGTTTGTCTGCACGCGAATTAATCAAACAAGCTGGTAAAGGACAACAGCTAAGGTTACGTGCTATTGTTACGCGAGGAAATAGTGATAACGATATTATCAAACGAGCTTCTTTGTTAAGAAATGATTCTGTTCATGGTGCTTTTAAGGGATCTGTCATTGAAGATTTATCCAATAAAACCTTAAACATTAACGGACAAATTGTACAAATGATTGATGCTTCTACACCTGAAGAAATCGATTATACACTATATGGAATAAAAAATGCGTTAGTAATCGATAATACTGGAGTATTCACAACAAGAGAGGCGCTTTCTCGACATTTAAAATCCAAAGGTGTGGCTAAAGTTTTGTTAACAGCTCCTGGAAAAGAGGTTCCTAACATTGTTTATGGAATTAATCAAGGAACACTTGATGTTGAGAATGAAACAATTTATTCGGCAGCATCTTGCACAACAAATGCGATTACGCCCATTTTAAAAGTTGTTAACGATAAATTGGGTATTGTAAAAGGTCATATTGAAACGGTTCACGCTTACACCAATGACCAGAATTTATTGGACAACATGCATAAAAAACCAAGAAGAGGGAGATCTGCCGCGATAAATATGGTTATTACCTCTACGGGAGCAGGAAGCGCTGTTACCAAGGTTATTCCGGAATTAAAAGATAAACTTACAGCAAATGCAGTAAGAGTTCCAACTCCTAATGGTTCCTTGGCGATTTTGAGTTTAGAACTAGAAAAATCAACGTCAGTTGAGGAAGTTAACGCCTTGATTAAAGATGCAGCATTGAACGGTGATTTGGTAAATCAAATTTATTTCTCCTTTGATCCAGAATTAGTATCTAGTGATATTATTGGGAATACATGTTGTTCGGTTTTCGATTCCAATGCCTCTATTGTTTCAAAAGACGGAAAAAATGTGGTTCTTTATTCTTGGTATGACAACGAGTTCGGATATACTAAACAAGTAATTCGATTAGCCAAGTACATTTCTAAAGTTCAGCGCGCGATCTACTATTAACTATAAGGCTCCGAAAGGAGCCTTTTTTGTATATTTGAACTATGTCCGAAATAATCATAGCAATTGATGGATACTCTGCTTGCGGTAAAAGTACATTAGCTAAGCAAGTTGCCGTCCATTTCGGTTACTTATTTATCGATTCTGGTGCCATGTATCGCGCGGTCACACTATTTGCATTGCAAAATGGATGTGTGATTAATGGAAATGTTAATGAAAAAGTATTGGTTGCTTTCCTACAAGATATTCACTTGGAATTCAAGAGAGATTCAGTGATTCCGAGAATTCACTTAAATGGTCTCGATGTGGAAGATGACATAAGGAAAGGTCAAGTTCCAAATTTTGTGTCTCAAGTTTCAGCAATAAAAGAAGTCCGCGAAAAATTGGTGAATGAACAAAGAGCAATGGCCACTTATAGTGGAGTGGTAATGGATGGAAGAGATATTGGAACCGTTGTATTTCCGAATGCTGAACTTAAAATATTTGTTACGGCTAGTTTAGAAGTTAGAATCGAAAGAAGATTTCAAGAATTAAAGGCAAAAGGAATTGTTGTCGAAAAAAGCGAAATTGCTAATAATTTAAGTGAACGAGATCATATTGATACCACAAGAACGGAAAGTCCTTTAATGAAAGCTCCAGATGCAATTCTATTAGATAATACGCTACTTTCGAAAGAGGAGCAATTAAATTGGGTAATTGCTCAGGTAACATTATTACTTAATAAAAATCTTTCCTGAAACCAACTGAAAAATTAAAAATCAACGGACTGTATTGGTTTGTACTTTGTGCAGTGGCATTAGATGGCAAGGCTAAAAGAGCGTATGCTCCAGTCACATCCATATAAAAGGTGCCAATAGAAGGTTCAGTATATTTAACTCCACCTTGAAGACCAAGTAAAATACTTAAAATACTACCTTTAGATTCTTCACCATTAGGAAGAGCATACTTCGATTTATCATAATAATCGTAATTTCTTTTAACTGTACTGTTCATTATCATAAAGCAATTTCCTCCGTATCCTGAAAATCCATTATCATATCCATTTCCGATGTAGTAACGTGTACCTCCTTCAATTGTAAGGTGGCTTAAGGAAGCAACATATTTCGTTAATACCTGATATGGAACGGTGTTGAAGTCATAGGCCGTTAAAAAGGTTGATGAGCTATCGTTTTCATTTCGCGGAAAATAGTAGCCCAATCTTGCATACATTGTTAATTCATTACTCCTTGGTAATTCGCCACCAAAATGCAATCCATAAAAATAATTAGGTGTGCTGAATCCTTTTAAAAATCCTGTACCTCCGTTAACAGAAAACTGGGTTCTTGCGTTACTTAGAACGAAAAAACTTAAACCAAGTAATAAATAGAATCTCATTTTGTATGTTTTAAATAACAATTTTGATCGTGAGCGCCTGGCAACAAACCAGAACCCTTTAAAAATTCAGCAGCAATCTCTATACCAACAAATTTAAAGTTCTTTTTTAACAATTAAGTCTAATCTTCAATAGTTTTTCTTTCTTCTAAAATCAACCAATTATAGAAACTGCCAAATTCTAGTTGAATCTGCAGGATTTTTTGAGCATTGAAAATGATACTTTTTATTTTGATTCTATGTCTCACGATTTTTGAATTCGCTAAAAGTTTTTGAATTTCTATTTCTCAATAATTCGCAACTATTTCAATATCAAAAGAAGAAAAAGCGTCTCTTAAAAATGTTCTTTTCTTTAAAATTATGTCCCATGAAAGTCCGGCTTGGAATATTTCTAAACAAAATCTTTCGAAAAGCTCTCTGTCATTAGTAACTTTTTTTCCGTATTCTGTGTCATGGTATATCCGGTGAATATTTGAGGTTTCGAGTGATTCGCAAAAAGTACAATAAGACATTTTTTACTTTAAATGTATGTATATTTACATCAATAAATGAAAAAAAATATTCTATTTTCTTTTGTTACTGCCTCGCTAACATTTTTGGCTTATCAATTTTTTAAGATAGAAACCTTTCATCATTTTAAATTAAGGCAAGAGGAAAATTTCCCATTTGAAAATGGTTATTATAATTTCAAAAACCCTGAATTAATACCTTCAGATAAAGTAGACAGCTTTTTTTTCTTTGAAAAATTGAAAAACTCAGATAAAGAAGAAATCATGAATCTTGTATCGAACGATTTAAATTCGGAAGGATTAACTGAAGAAGAAATTATTTCCACGATTACTCGCACAAAAGGTATTGTTGTGGTGGATAATGTTCTTTTTGTTTTGAGAAAATTTAATAAGCAATATGAAATAGAAGATTCATATAATCTTGAAAAAGAAGGGGTGACCTATAAAGATATTTTTTATAGTGATTATCAGAATTTATTTTACCTAGTCGGTGTCGATAAGTCTAAAAAAAATGCCGTAATAAATACTTTTCAGCCAAATATTAACGAATTAAATACCGTTAAATCATGGAAGATCTCTAGTTCCGACATGTCTCCTTCTTCTATTTGCGTAGGATCGAAAGATAATTATGTTTATGTCGTGAGTAACTCAGGATTTTTGAAAACAATTAATGAGAAATATGAAGATTTAAACACTACTTATTTATCTTTATTTGGGAAACGAGTGAAAATACGATTTGAGAAGAATGGTAATTTGCAAACGCTAGTTGATTCTAAATTGTTTAGGACCTATTGGGTCAAAATACATCAGAATAAACAGCTAGTTGAATAATTTTTTTCTTGCCATTGGGCCTTCATTAAAGAGCAAGTCAAGGATCGATAGATTTGAAACAAATTCATTTGAAAAGCCTATTACTTGTTGATAACCAAAACCTATATCGATGTTTCTATCAAGGAAATTCCTTGATAGAAATTTTTCATTGTTTAATACAAATTCAGATGTTACTATTAATTCAATCGAGATATCAAGACTTTTACAAAGAAAATAGAGTAATTCAGTGTTTTTATCAATTAAAAATTGGTGATTTTTATTAATTATAGAGTTAAGATCTTGGAAATAGTCTTCAAAATAAGGCGAAGATGCGTATGCTGTTTTAATTGCTCTTGAATGCAGTGTATGCCAATTCGAAGAATAATCAATTTCGACCTCCTTTGTTTTGAGCTTTTTCCCTTTTCCGTGAACAACAGGTATACTTAATTGCTGAATTCCATTAGAAGTCAAAATCTCACATCGGTTACGGAAGGTCTGTTTAACATAACTTTCATTTACTTCCAAAAAATAATCAGAACGTAAAAATTCCTGAAAATATGCTATGGAAGGTAGGTAAGCTGTTGGTAGTGGATGCAACTTATTCAATAAGTTTGAAAATTCTATCCCACCTAATTCCCTTGTATGGACTTTTTGAAAACCAGACAAGAGATGCTCTACCTACGATATGATCTTCCGGTACAAAACCCCAAAAACGAGAATCTGCGGAACCGTAGCGATTATCTCCCATCATCCAATAATAGTCCATTTCAACTGTATACGAAGTTGTTTTTTTACCATCAATGTAATATCCATCTTTTCTTTCTTCCAACGTATGACCTTCATATGCCGTGATGATTCTGCGGTAATATGGAATAGTTTTCGGAGTCAGGTTAACTACTTGACCTTCAAATGGTATTTGAATACGTTCAAAATGTGTGGTTGCATTGACAATATTTAAATCTTTCGGAAAAAAATCTAAATTTTTGATGCGTTGGTAGTCCGTTAGTTTAGCTTTGTCGAATTTCTCATCAAGTACTTTAGTCATTCTATTTTTTAAACCAGGAAAATCATCCAGTAAACGTTGTTTTTCGTTTTCGGTAAGATTTAAAACATATTCTCTAACAGGAACACTTTCTTGATTTGATCCAATTTCCATATATTCCCTATATTCAATATCCATTCGTGTTTGTCCTTGTTCATCGTTTTCTAAACCATAGGTCGATTGTAAATCTGCAGGAGAGGGTAACATAAAGTCATCGCCCATTTTTACACGATATTTAAACGTTTGAAATTCAAAAATTTCCGAAGGCTGATCATTAATATACAATACTGCATTTTTAATTTCCATGAAATCTCCAGGTAATGCAACGCAGCGTTTGATGTAGTTTTCTCTTTTGTCCACAGGTCGGTAAATTAAGCCAAAATGCTCAATTAACGTATTTTCCATTCCATCCCATGCCACCTTGTCTTCTGCTAAACTTTTTCTTGCCTTTCCCGTCCAGTTTGGAAATTCTTTAATAAATCTAGAAGCATATTTTTGTAAAAGTAACTCACGTGCTTCCATTGTGTAATATTGAGCAACATAACCAGGTTTAGATTTTTCTAGTTGAGATTTTATGGCGTAAATTTCGTTTTCGAACTGATCTATAAAAAGTCTTTTCGCCTCATTGATAACAATTCCGTGGTAATCATGTCCCATTAGTCCATTAGGCATTCTGGGATCAAAAACGGCTGTGTCTCCTGAGGGGTAATTAAACACTACTACATCGTTTCGTTCAATGTCACCAAATCCAGGTAGACGAAAATAACTTCCTTTTTCGAATGTAGTGTAAGACGGAATGTTGACGAATGGTACGTTGTTGTGAACTAATGGGTGAGATAATGGTGTTACCGGAACTTTAGGACCGTACGCCAATTTATTAACAAACAAGAAGTCACCAACTAATAGAGTTTTTTCCATTGATCCGGTGGGTATTTGAAAAGGCTCAAAAACATAAGTTCTAATGATACCTGCTGCAATTAATGCAAACAAAATCGAATCTCCCCATTCCTTAACCCTCGATTTTTCACCAGGTTTGTCGCGAGAAATCGCATCTAAAATTGTGGTAATCAGATGACCAATAACCGGAACACACAAGAATAAAACGATGTGATCTCCCCATTTTCTGTCATCAACCTCTTTTGTATTGGCCCAATTTGTTTCTTTTCCATAGGCAGTATTTTCTTTACAAATTTTCCAATAAAGGAAATATGGAAAAATAATTCCTTGTAAAGTGTCAACGAATGAGTATTTCCCAAATCTCCTGAGTAAAGTAACATTAGCTACCATCATCATCACAAGATGTACACCGGGAAATATGAGTAATAAACTCCAATAAGGCTTTCCTAGAGTAAATTTATATAGAACAAAATAGTTGTAGCCTGGAACGAGCGCTTCCCATTTTTCCCTTCCAGCCAATGGGAAAATTTTCCACCATTGCGAAAGATAAGGGTTAACGAACAGAATAAATAAATAAAAATAAATAAATGGCATGGGTTATAAATTTAAGACATCGTTCATGGTAAATATACCTTTTTTATCTTTTAAAAACTCAGCTGCAATAACAGCACCAAGTGCAAAACCTTTCCTGTTTTTTGCTTCGTGTTTTAATTCTATAAAATCAATGTCAGATTCGTATTTGATAATGTGTGTCCCTGGAACTTCGGGTAATCTAGTGGCTTTTAAAGGAATGGTTTCGTTGTTGCTTGTTTCATCGCTTAGAAGTTTCCAATTTTTGTATTGATCGAGCTCATTTACTAATCCATCAGCTAGGGTTACGGCAGTCCCACTCGGTGCGTCTAACTTTTGAACATGGTGAATTTCTTCGATGGAAACTACGTAATCTGACTGCTTGTTCATTAAGCGAGCTAGTAATTGATTTATTTTAAAAAAAATATTAACGCCAACACTAAAATTTGACGCGTACAACATGCTACCATCGTTTTTTTTGATGTATTCATTGAGTTCTGGAAGCTCATCGAGCCAAGCCGTTGTACCAACTACAATTGGTATTTTCGCATCGGCGCAAGTTCTTATGTGAGAAGATGCTAATTTAGGTTGGGTAAATTCGATGGCGACATCTGCTTGTGAATTTTTTAATTTTTCAATAATTGTAGGATTGCTAGAATTGAATTTGGCACAAATTTGATGTCCTCTCTCCAATGCAACAATTTCAATTGCTTTGCCCATCTTGCCGTAACCAATTAATGCGATTTTCATGAGGCAAAGATAACGATATTACCTGAATTGAAAGTTAAAACCAATACCCGCTTTGTCTTGAAGTATGAAGGGTTGAATGCGTAAACTTAAATCTTCGCTAACGTCAAATTTCAGAAAGTGAGCTTCAACACCGGCGTCAATAATTTGAATTCCGTATATAGCGAGAGATAATAGAACAAATAAATCTCGATTATTGAGGTATTGCTTTTGTAATGCGATCAATCCAAAATTGTCATAATTACTCCACTCAATTGCAGGTGGATTGCCATCTAATCTGTTGTAATATTCCGTTTTGACGTTGTTTTGGGCACTGTGATTTTGGTAAATGAAATATCCTGCTGTTCCTAGACTTCCGTATATAAGTGGAACTTTCCAATAAGCTGGTTTTATTTTTTTTTGAGATAAACTAGCATTTCTAATTTGACCGGCTCCGGGAATAATTGCAGAAAACAACATGCTTTTCTTGTAAGGATGTTTTTCTTTTGAGGTAGAATCTGTTTGAGCAAATGAAGAAAATGAAATGCCAATTGCGAACGACCAAACAAAAATTAAATGATTCATTCGCTTTTTAGCAACGTAAGTAACTTAAGGTATTCTTTTTCATTTTTAAAATGAAGCACAAATTTTCCTTTTCCCTTCTCATTTTTGGCAAGTTCAACTTTTGAACGAAATCGATCGCTGAGGTAATGCGCAATCGCTTCAAATTCTGAATTTGTTGGAGTTTTACTTGTTTTTTTGAAAGAAGACGAGTTGTTTTTAACTTGTGAAACTAGTTCTACGCTTCTTACAGAAAGTTCTTCTTCGATAATTTTTGTAAGCATTTCGAGTTGCTCTTCTTCGGTAGACAAGGCAAGTAAGGCGCGGGCATGTCCCATGGTTATTTTTCTATCGCGAACTGCTGCTTGTATAGCGGCAGGCAACTTTAACAGCCTCAGGTGGTTTGCTACATCTGATCTCGATTTTGAAATTTTTGAGCTCAACTGCTCTTGCGTAAGATCACAATCATCTATCAAACGTTGGTAGGAGAGTGCAACTTCAATAGCGTTTAAATTTTCTCGTTGAATATTTTCTACAAGTGCCATTTCGAGCATGGCTTGGTCATTGGCTATTCTAATGTAGCAAGGAACTTCTGTCAATCCGGCTTGAGCACTCGCCTTAAATCTTCTCTCACCGGAAATTAATTGATAGCGATCTCTACCCATTTTGCGAACGGTTAATGGCTGAATTATGCCGTGTTCAGTAATGGAGGCTGTTAATTGCTCGAGTGCGTCCACCTCAAATGTTGTTCGAGGATTAAATGGGTTTGCTTCAATTTGTTCAATTGGAATCATAGCAATTCCGCCCACAGGACTTTCCGTGCTGGAGGTAATATCTGTTCCTGAATTTTGTAAAAGTGCACCCAAACCGCGGCCCAAAGCAGGATGCTTTTTTTGATTAGAGCTCATGGTCTATTTGGATATTTTTTTCGTCGTTACCAATTTTTGTTAAGTTGTTCTTCTGTAATAGTTCTCTCGCAAAGTTCAAGTAATTGATTGATCCTTTCGATCCTGCATCGTACATAATGATGGTATTACCATGACTAGATGCCTCACTTAAAGTAGTGTTCCTATGTATGACTGTATCAAAAACTAATTCTTGGAAATGCGTTTTTACCTCTTCTACCACTTGATTAGCTAATCGAAGTCTTGTGTCATACATAGTAAGAAGCATTCCTTCTATTTCTAACTCGGGATTTAATCTACCTTGTACTATTTTTATCGTATTCAATAGTTTTGTTAACCCTTCAAGAGCAAAATATTCACATTGCACGGGAATCATTACCGCATCAGCAGCAACCAATGAGTTGACCGTAATTAGACCCAATGATGGCGAACAGTCAATCAAAATAAAATCATATGCATCTTTAATTTTTTCTAGTGCCTGTTTAAGTAAATACTCCCGTTGTGGCAAATTAATCATCTCAAGTTCAGCACCTACAAGATCTATATGAGAAGGAAGAATATCTAAATTGGGACTTTGAGTGGTTAGAATAACATCTTTTGGATGGACACCATTTACCAAACAGTCGTAGATATTTCGAACACTTTTAGGATCAAAACCCGTTCCCGATGTGGAATTTGCTTGGGGATCTGCATCCACGATCAACGTTTTATATTCTAAAACACCCAAACAACCACCTAAATTGATACAAGTAGTTGTTTTTCCAACCCCTCCTTTTTGATTCGCAATTGCTATTATTTTTCCCATAATTCTGAATGTAAAGTTAAGGTAAAAACAAGAGTTAGTATATGGATTCGACCGATACTTTTCAACGTGATATCTACAGGGGTGTTTATATCTTAGTAACTGTAGAAAGGAAATTCTAACAATTTTTAAATGGCAATTTGAATAAATTCAGTAAAAAAAATGATTAATTTGTTAGTGTTATTGATGAAATATTTGTAATATTGCACCCCCAATTTAATGGGAAATTGAAAATTTGTAGAGATGAATATTATTAGAGAAATCCAAAACGAATTGTATATCACTAAAGAATTTCCAAAATTTGGAGCTGGTGATACTGTTAACGTTTCATACAAAATTGTAGAAGGTAACAAAGAAAGAATTCAGCAATTTCAAGGAGTAGTTTTGCAACGAAGAGGTGCTGGAGCAACAGAAACTTTTACTATTCGCAAAATGTCTGGTAATATTGGAGTGGAAAGAATTTTACCTATAAACTCACCATTTATTGATGCAATCGAAATCGTGAAAAGAGGTGCTGTTCGTCGTGCGAGAATTTTCTACTTCCGTGAGCGTACTGGAAAATCAGCAAGAATCAGAGAGAAGAAGAATTTTACTGTTGCAAAATAGTAAATAAATCAAAACATATGAAAAGAGGAATAGATTCCTCTTTTTTTTTGCTTTATTTAAGGAATGAATTCAAATTCTGTTCGCCGGTTTTTTGCTCGGTTACCTTCAGATGAATTTGGAACACTAGGTTTACTCTCACCAAATCCAATTGCTTTTAATCTCTCTGCTTCAATCCCTTTGTTAATCAAATATTCTTTTACAGCATTGGCTCTATTTTGAGATAACAAAAGGTTTGCATCGTTTTCTCCAACATCATCCGTATGTCCGTTAATACTAATTTTTAGTGTTGGGTTTTTAATTAGGTAGGAAGCGAAACTATTCAAAAGAGCTTTGGATTTCGAATTAAGCTCGAAAGATTCAGTCGAGAAAAATATGTCAGCTAAACGATAAGTTTTTCCAAGTTCCATTTTTTCTAGAATAAATTCACCTAGTTTTAATTTTGAATCACGCGCTAAGTCAAATGATTCTTTTTCAATTACTTTGGCTTGAAATGAATAATTTTCTTTGCTAATACTTACTGTAACATCTTGTTTTTGATTCATTTTAACGACTGCGGCAAATTTTCCATCGTCGCCATTTACTTTGAATTGTTGTGTTTCGCCATTATCGTTGTAGCTAATGTCGATTATGGCATCTTGAATAGGTGTGCCGTCCTCATTTTTTAGATCACCTTTGATAATGACAACCTCTTGTGGACGTGCTTCGTCGTATAAATCAAAGGAATAAATGTTCCATTCACCCTCTTTCAAGCTAGAAAAATATGCAACTCTACCACTAGTTGAAACGAAAATTCCCAGTTCATCGTCCACTGAATTTATTGGAAATCCAATATTCTTTGGTTTTGTCCATCCGTTTGCTTCTTTTCGAATATAGAATATATCCAAACCACCTGCTCCTTTACGATTAGAAGAAGTACTGGATACAAAATAAAGCGTCTCACCATCTTGGTGAAAAAAAGGGCTTTTATCCTTTCCAGGTGAGTTAATTAAATCAAAGGGAACAGCCTTGGACCACGTTCCATCAGTTTGTCTCTCAGAAATATAGATATCATTATCACGTGAGTTCTTTCTCACCGTCGTAAAAAACAATAGTTTTCCGTCAGAAGATAGTGTAGGTTGCCCTTCCCATCCATCAGGAGTATTGATGTTAGGTCCCAAATTTTCAAGTTTGGACCATTCGAAATCATTACCACCTTTACCTTTTCGCTGATACTTGGAGGTGTAAAGGTCACAATTTAAATAATATTGATTACTGACAATTTCTTTTTTACAAGCACAAATAATCATTTCTTTGTTATCAACAGATAGGGTAGTGGCACCATAATTAAAAAAACTACCGTCGTTGAATGGTGCTGGAAGTGGATTGCCATTATCAAATTCAATAGAATTTTCATCCTTTATGGATAGTGTTAGTTCTTCCCTAATATTTTCGCTAATGTCGCCCAAATTTTTTCGATCAACTTTTCGCGAGAAAAAAAGTAAATCATTATCGGGAGAAATCATGGGGAAATATTCGTCCAATTGCGTACTTACGTTTTTTACTTTCGTTGGATTAAAAGGCACGGGGTTGTTGAATAAATGCTTTTCAAATTCTAATTCATCTAATACTAATAGCGCGCTTCTTTTGCGAGAAACAAAATCTTCTTCCAATTTTTCGAAATCATCTTCCGGAAATTCGATGTATTTCTTTAGAAAGGGGATTGCGGATTCTTGCTCTCCCATTGAAAGTAAATTTTCTGCAATGTTATAATAACAACTTGCGTGGTAATTGGCACATTTCTTAATCGTTGCTTGGTAGAAGAGATTTGCTTTTTTTTGTTGGTTGAATGCTTCTTTTTGATTTCCTTTCCCAAAAAGGGTTTGAGCGTCGCGATTGGCAATATTGGCTAAGTAAAAATATGTTTTAGCCTGAGCGGGAAAATCAACAGCCACCTTTTCAAGTTTTTCTAAACGTTTATTTGGGTCTTTTTCGCTCAGAGCTTTACTGAATTTCTTTTCGTATTTGGCGTCAAGATTTTCACATGAATTTCCTTGAGAATAATACGGAAAATTGATGAATAGAAGTAAAATTGAAATGTAAAATTTTGTCATTCGAAAATACACAAGACTTTATAGCTTGATTTTCAGAAAAGGTTACATGTTTTTTAGTTAATTTTTCGCAAACTTTCACAAATATTGTCCACATCAATTTCGCTAACGTTCAAGTGCGTCACAAATCGAATCATGTGGGGCCCAAATGGCATACACAAAATGTTCAGGTCTTTTAATTTTGATATGACATTGTTTCTAGATTCATCGTTCTTTACGATGGCAACTATTATATTAGTTTCGACAGGAACAACATCCACTATCCAAGGTAAAGTCAGTAATACCCCTTCAATTTCCTTTGCATGTGCATGGTCAACTCTTAATCTTTCGATATTATTTTTTAATGCAAATAATCCACCTGCAGCAATAATACCCGCTTGACGCATGCCTCCACCAAAGACTTTTCGTATTCTCCTAGCTTGATGGATGTGTTGTTTAGTTCCAATTAGAAGAGAACCTATCGGTGCTCCTAATCCTTTTGACAAACAAATGGATATTGTATCAAAATTATCTGCGTACAACTTATAGTCTACTTTTGTCTCGACTAATGCATTGAAAAGTCTTGCGCCATCAAGGTGTAATGGTAAATTATGCGCCTCGCATAGTGTTCTAATTTCTCTTATGTCATCTAAATTATAAATAGCACCGCCACCTCTGTTAGCCGTGTCTTCAATACTTACGAGTTGTGTAAGTGGGAAATGAACATCGTGTGTTGGATTTATCCATTTTTCAATAGCACTTGCTTTGAGACGTCCACGTTCACCTTCAATGGTTCGAATAGAAGCGCCAGAATTACGTGCAATTCCACCACCTTCGTATTTAAAAACATGACTTTCATAGTGGCAAATAACTTCTCCACCTGGTTTCACATGAAGGTTAATGCCGATTTGATTGCTTTGCGTTCCTGATGTACAAAAAAGGGCCGCTTCTTTTCCGAAAAGAGCAGCAGTGTAATTTTCCAACTCGTTTACCGTGGGGTCTTCACCGAAAACATCATCACCAACGGGAGCGCTCATCATGAAGTCTAGCATTTCTTTGGTTGGTTTGGTAACGGTATCGCTTCTTAAATCAATCATGTTTGTATTTTTACAAAAATAATGAACGGATGGACATACTTCCTTATTGTTTGATTGCAATAACAGCATTTTTGGCTTCGTTGAGTACTTTTTTTTCTGGATTTGGTTTAGGTACTATTCTTTTGCCTGTATTTTCTTTGTTTTTCAGTCCTGAAATAGCGCTAGCTATAACTGCTCTTGTGCATTTAATTAATGGTTTATTTAAAGTAACGCTAACATTCAAAAACACTAATTGGACTGTATTTATCAAATTTGGAAGCTTTGCATTATTGGGGTCACTGTTCGGAGCTTATCTCATTTACGCTATTGGAGATATGGGATTGGTTTATTCAGTTTCATTCGATCTTAGTACGAATCATGTTGATTTTACTGAATTTTCTTTGGGAGTAGTTATGCTCATTTTTGCCATACTGGAATTTACTTCTTATTTAGAAAATCGAAAGATAGGAACATCATGGATTCCTTTTGGAGGTTTTGTCAGTGGTTTTTTTGGTGGCTTTTCTGGTCATCAAGGAGCAATTAGATCTGCATTTCTTTCTAATACGGCTCTAACTAAATTTGAATTTGTTGCAACATCTGCCTTGCTTGGTGTGATAATCGATCTTACTAGAATCTCTACCTATTCACAACAACTTGATTCAGAAATTCCAATTGAATTAGTGGCTACGGGTGCTACTGCTGCCATACTAGGCAGTATACTAGGAAATCAATTGCTTAAGAAAACAGAAATGAGGTTTATAAAGTGGGTGATTGGATGTTTTCTTTTCGCAGTAGGAACGCTTATGCTCATGGGATTTCTTTAATTATCTTCAGGATTACGAGGAAATTTAGAAATAACTTTAAATCTTTTCCCTTGTTTTTCTAAACACATTTCCCACAGTTTATCATTTTGTGTATCCATGATCATTTCTGTTGAAATGTTATTCACTGCCAACCATGATGATTCTTTTATTTCTTCATCTAATTGACCTTCAGACCAACCAGAATATCCTATAAAGAATCGAACTTTATTTTTGCTTTCAGGTTCATCGTAAAATAACTTTGTTAGTTGTTCAAAATCTCCACCGTAGTAAATCCCGTTATACAAGCTAGTAGAACCATCAATTTTATTTCCAATTGAATGAATGAAAAACAGATGTTCTTTATCAACAGGACCTCCTAAACTTATTCTAGCATTGATGTCGGGAAATTGTTCGTCTAATTTATGAAGATCGACATCTAGATATTGATTTAGTACGAAACCAAAGGCGCCTTCTTTTCCATACCCACAGATTAAGATAACAGACCTGCCAAAGTAACGATCGTCAAGAAAGGGGTCTGAGATTAATATACTCCCCGTTTTTACCTTTTCGTTGTTTTTAAAATTTAAATCAAAAGGTTCCATGCACAAAGTAAAAAAGAATTTATAAATAATACATTCTGTTTAGTCGAGTATTGTAACTTTGTTTTTCATGATATATGGGGCTATTGATATTGGTACAAACGCAGCAAGGTTGCTAATTGGTGAGATTATTAATGATCGAAAAAAATCATTTGTCAAGAAAATTTCATACACGCGGATACCTTTGAGATTGGGTGACGATGTTTTTGAAACAGGTAAGATTTCCAAAAATAAATTTGAGGCATTTATTAAAACTATGAAGGCATTCGGTTTAATTTCAGAAATATTTGAAGTTTCTCAATTAAGAGCTGTATCCACATGTGCTATGCGTGAAGCCAAGAATGCAGAAAAAGTGATTCAAAAGATAAAAAAGGAAACAGGTATTGATCTCGAAATTATTTCGGGTCAAGAAGAGGCTGAATTAATTTTTGGTGCGTTTGATTTATTGAACTTACCTGTTGATTTGCCTTTTTTGGTGATTGATGTTGGAGGTGGGAGTACTGAAATTAGTGTATTTGAAAAAGGAAACCGAGTAGCTTCGAGATCTTTCGATATTGGTACAATTCGAATGTTGAAATCTAAAGTTAACGTGCAGGTATGGGCCGATATAAAGAAATGGATTCAACTTTATGTAGATTTAAGTGACGAACACCTTATTTTTGGAACAGGAGGAAACATCAATAAAGTGCATAAATTATTAAGTGAACACGATGCGGATTCTATTTCATATGGGGACATGCATGAATTAAGTGCCAAATTAACATCTATTACTATAGAAGAAAGGATGTCTGAATATAAATTAAAACCCGATCGAGCGGATGTAATTGTACCAGCTTTGGAGATTTACATGTACGTGTTGAACGAACTTTCAGCGAATAAAATAAGTGTCCCCAAAATGGGTCTTTCGGATGGAATAATTTACGATTTTTACAAAAAAGAAAAACATAACGAGCATGTCGGTTAAAGTATCTATTCCAAAAGGAACAAGAGATTTTTTACCAGAAGAGGTAAAGAAAAGAAATTATATTTTTTCTACGATTAGAGACGTCTTTCAGTTATTTGGATTTGAGCCAATCGAAACCCCATCTTTTGAGTTGTCACAAACGCTTATGGGTAAATATGGCGAAGAAGGAGATCGTTTGATTTTTCGAATTTTGAATTCAGGTGAAAAAATGAAAAAGGCAGATATCGAAGCATTAAGTTTAGAAAACCTTCCTCGTTTTGCAAATTCTCTTTCTGAAAAAGCGTTGCGTTACGATCTAACCGTTCCTTTTGCACGCTTTGTAGTTCAACATCAAAATGAATTGTCATTTCCATTCAAACGCTACCAAATTCAACCTGTTTGGCGAGCTGATCGTCCACAGCATGGTAGGTATCAAGAGTTTTATCAATGTGATGCAGATGTGGTTGGTTCAGATTCTTTATTATGCGAACTAGAATTGATTCAGATATTTGATTTGGTGCTGAATCGCTTATCTCTTCCAGGATTTACTATTAAATTGAATAATCGAAAGATATTGAGTGGCATTGCAGAGGTTTGTGCAGAAAGGGAGAACTTAGTTGACCTAGTTACTGCTATTGATAAATTGGACAAAATCGGAGAAGAAGGAGTGATTCAAGAATTAATAGCGAAAGGAATTTCTAATACAGCTATTCAAAAAATAAGTCCTTTGTTTTCATTTTCTGGAAATAATCTTGACAAATTGAATTTTTTAAAAGAATTTTTAAAAACTTCTGAAGTTGGATTGAAAGGGGTGGAGGAATTGTCCTATTTAATTGATACAATTGATAAATTTCCCTTATCAAGAGGTGTTCTTGAGTTGGATATTACGTTGGCGAGAGGATTGAATTACTACACGGGAGCCATTATAGAGGTAAAAGCACATAATGTAAATATGGGAAGTATTTGTGGCGGAGGTCGTTACGATGATTTAACTGGTTTATTTGGATTGAAAGGTCTTTCAGGGGTCGGAATATCCTTCGGGGCAGATCGAATTTACGATGTTTTAACAGAGTTGAATTTATTTCCTTTAGAGATAGTAAATGAAAAAAAGATTCTATTCATCAACTTTGATACTTCTACCTATATCCATGTGGCTCCATTGATGAGCGCTTTGAGAGCACGAGGAATTATATGTGAGATTTACCCTACTCAAGCGAAGCTTCAAAAGCAATTCAAGTATGCAAATGACAAAAATATCTCCTACGTTGTGATTATTGGAGAAGAAGAAATAAAAAATAATTCCATAGCTTTGAAAAACATGGTTACGGGTGAGCAGCAAATTCTTAGCCATTCTGAATTGCTAAAATTATAAATTAATGAAAGTTACGTTACTGGTAATTACCACGTTTATTGTTTTCGCTTGTGCTGAAAAACCTACGCTTTGCGAATGCATGAAAAAATCAGTAGATATTAACAAGGAACTTACTGCTTGCAAAAATGATGAGAAAAAAATTCGCGAGATCAACGAACAAACCGAGACTAAAATGGAAGGCTGTAATGGTCTTTTAGAAGGTCTTTCGGCTTCAGAAAAGGATGAAATGTCGCAAGAGGCGAAGAATTGTGAATTTTATCCAGAATTCTTACAGTTATTTGAAGTAACGAACTCACCCCAACTTACGAATGGTTCTACCAAATTTTAGAAACTTTAGTTTCTTTATTTCTCATCTTATCTCCTTCTTGAATGCCGAAAGCTTCAAAAAACTCTGGGCAATTTTTAAGTGGGCCGTTTACTCTATACATTCCAGGCGAATGAGGGTCAGTAGCGATCATCTTTTTTAATTCTTCATCTCGGTAACTTATTTTCCAAAGCTGAGCATAGGCAATAAAAAAACGCTGAGCCGGTGTGAAACCATTGACCTTTTGATTCTTTTTAAACTCCTCCGTCATTGTGTAAGCGTAATAGGCCATTGTTAATCCACCTAAATCAGCAATGTTTTCGCCCATTGTTAATTCTGGATTTACACAATGTCCCTCAATTGGACAAAAAGTTGAAAAGGTTTCGCCTAGTATTTTAGTTCTTTCCTCAAAACTTTTTCTATCTGCATCTGACCACCAATTTCTAAAGGTGCCATCAGCAGCAAATTTTGAACCCATATCATCAAATCCATGAGTGAATTCGTGGCCAATAACCATCCCAATTCCACCGTAATTCACAGCATCCTCAGCTTTCTCGTTAAAAAACGGAGCTTGCATGATTCCAGCAGGAAAGGCAATTTCGTTATTGAGTGGACTATAATAAGCGTTTACCATGTGAGCAGGCATTCCCCATTTTTTCTTATCAACAGGTTTCCCGTATTCGGCTAGATTCTTTTTAGTGGCGTAGATGGAAATATTCTTTATGTTTTGAAGGTAGTCAGAAGATGTTATGGATAATTTTGAAAAGTCTTCCCATTGATCAGGAAAACCTAACTTTCTACCAATTGAATTGAGTTTGTTAAGGGCTTCAACTTTCGTTTCTGATGTCATCCAATCTAACTTATTTATCCGTTCCCGAAACACAAAAAGTAGATTGTCGACCATAGAATTAACTTTATCTTTTGCTTCTTTTGAAAAATGTTTTTCTACAAATAACTTTCCTAAAATTTCTGAAAAATAGGAAGATGTGATTTCATCAATGGCTTGCTCATTTGCAGGTTTTTGGGCTTTTTTACCACTAAGTATTTTGCCATAAAACTCAAAATTTAAGTCTACAAATTTTTGGTCGAGGTGTTTGGAATAATTTCTAATTACTTTCCATTTTAAATAAGCTTTCCAACTCTCTAAATTCTCATCTTCAATCATTTTAGCAAAATCTTGCATAAATGTAGGATTACTTACTATGATAGAATCAGGGGTCGGGCTCTCTAATATATTCAAGTAATAGCGTAAATCAAATGGTTTGACAAGCTCGAGTACTTCATTAAAACTTTTCTTATTGTATGTTTTTTCTGGTTGTCGCATTTCAGCAGGAGAATACATTTCTTTTGCCATTCTTGTTTCGAATTTTACCACCAATTGAGCTGCTGCATTGGCCTTTTCTTGTGTATAACCAATTAATTCAAATGCTTTTGAAATATGAGTTACATATCCCTTGAGAATTTCTTTTTTATTCTCATTTAAATAGTATTCTTTATTCGGTAAACCTATGCCGCCTTGTCCCATGTAGAAAACGTTTGCGTTCACATTTTTCATGTCTTGTCTTACTCCAAAATTGAAATTTGCGGACACACCTTCCGAATGATGCTTTGCAATTACCTCTACAAGAAAATCTTTCCTATTGATCATGTCTATTCGAGAAAGTTCAGGTGAAATCCCTTTGTATTCTTTTTCGTTTCGGGTTTTCATGTCTAAGAAGGAGGTGTAATAATCTCCTAAGATTTGTTTATCACTTCCTTTAACTTGATTGTTATTTTGCGCCTCTTGAAGTATTGCGGTAAGTTTAGATTTGTTGTTTTGATCTAATTCATTAAAACTTCCCCATTTAGATTCAGTGTCAGGAATTTCATTAAACTTTACCCAAGAGCCATTGCAGAAGGTGAAAAAATCTTCTTTGGGACTCATTTTTAAATCCATATATCCAGGAACAATACTATACGCTGTTGTTACGTTTGGGTCGAAGTTAACCTCTTTATAACTTTTACAAGCGGCGAAAAGTAAGGTAAAAAGTGAAAAATAAATAACTAAATTTCTCATAAGTGTTGTTTTATCATTTTAACATGAGGTATACCATCTTCCAAATAACGCTTTGAGGTAGCTTCAAATCCATGTGAATTATAAAAACCCTCTAAATGTTCCTGTGCCGATAAAATTACAGTAACTTTTCCAAAAGTTTGTTCGATAAATGAAATACTTTCTTTCATAAGTAAATGTCCAAGTTTCATATTTCTGAAGTCGGGATCGGACACCACCCTACCTATGGCAGGTTCCAAAGAAGCTAATTCAGGTGGTAGTATTCTCGAGGTAGCAATTATTTTGTCTTCATCATTTTTTACAAGGACATGAAAACAATGCTTATCTAATCCGTCGAGCTCTTGATAGGGACAATTTTGTTCAACAACAAAAACGGCTATTCGCAATTGAATCATGTCGTGAAATTCATTCAAACTAAAGTCCCGGTAATGCTTAATTTCTGTTTTCAATAGGTAATTTTTAAAAAATCTTCCCTGGGTTCAATATATGATGTGGATCGAACACTTTTTTAATTTCTCTCATGAGTCGCATTTCAGTCTCTCCAAACACGATGTCAAGATATGGTTTTTGAACAAGACCAATTCCATGCTCACCCGAAATTGTTCCTCCTAATTTAGCTACTTCTTCAAACAATTCTCGAATGGCAAATGTAAGTTCCGTTTGCCAAAACTCGTCAGACAAGTCACCTTTTAAAATATTGACATGTAAATTACCGTCACCGGCATGGCCGTAGCATACAGATTGAAAACCGTATTTCGCACCTATACGCTTAATATGACCTAGTAATGTTGGTAGTTGATACCTCGGAACAACGGTGTCTTCTTCTTTGTAAATAGATTGAGACTTTACAGCTTCACCGGCTTTTCTTCGCAAGCCCCAAAGTGTGTTTTTTTGTGCTTCAGAATCTGCAAATAAAATTTCATCCGTTTCAAAATTTTCAAGAACGGTCATGATTTTTTCACATTCTACCATCAATTGATCTGGATCAAACCCGTCCACCTCGATTAGCAAATGTGCTGCGTGATTTTCAGCTACTTGAATCGTTGACTCGCCAACAAATGCTTGAGTGTAAAGTAAAGCATCGCGCTCCATGAATTCTAGTCCACTTGGAGTAATTCCAGCTTGAAAAATAGCCGCAACTGCTTCACATGCCTTTTGGGCATCGAAAAATGGAACCAGCATGAGCAAGTCATGTGTTGGATGCGGAATTAATTTCAAAACGATTTTAGTGATGATAGCTAATGTTCCTTCGGATCCTACAACAAGTTGAGTAAGATTATAACCCGTAGCATTTTTTAATACATTGGCCCCTGTCCAGATAATTTCTCCAGTTGGCAACACAATTTCTAAGTTTAAAACGTAGTCTTTCGTCACACCATATTTGACAGCTTTTGGTCCACCCGAATTTTCCGAAACATTTCCTCCTATAAAACAGGATCCCTTACTTGCGGGATCTGGTGGATAGAATAATCCTCTTTCTTTAACAGCATTTTGCAAAACTTGAGTGATCACTCCTGGTTCTACTGTTACTTGATGATTTTTCTCATCAATTTCAATGATTTTATCGAATTTTTCCATTGAAATGAGCACACCACCGTGATCGCACAATGCTCCACCGCTTAATCCTGTGCGGGCACCAGCAGGAGTTACAGTAATATATTGCTCATGACAAAATTTCATAATTGCTGAAACTTCCCCAACAGAATTAGGTTTCAATACAATTGCTGGAGGAAAGTTAAAGTCTTCAGTTTCATCAGAACCATAAATTTTTCTTATTTCGGTTGCTGTGATTGCTCGGTCCCCTAAAAGGTCTTGAAAGTAGGACAAGTGATCGTGGGATAGCATAATTTTTATTTACTCAAAAGTAACAAATGATTGCATATCTCGAACTCAAATGAAAGTTGTATTTTCGTGAAAAATTGCAATTATGTCAAAAGAAGTCTATATTGTTGATGGGGTAAGGACGCCCATTGGATCGTTTGGAGGAACCTTGTCAGGAATTCGCGCTGATGACTTGGCGGCACATGCCATTCGAGCGTTGATGGACAGACATCCAAATCTAGATTTTTCTAAAGTTGAAGATGTAATTTTAGGATGTGCAAATCAAGCAGGAGAGGACAACCGAAATATCGCCCGAATGGCAGGACTACTTGCAGGACTTCCTGTTGAAGTTGCAGGAGAAACGGTCAACCGATTATGTGCATCAGGTATGGCGGCTGTTGTGAATGCGGCTAGAGCCATAAAAGATGGTGCTGGAGATTTGTACATTGCAGGAGGTGTAGAGCACATGACACGTGGTCCTTGGGTAATTTCTAAAACATCATCTGCGTTTGGTAGAGATGCCCAAATGTTTGATTCATCCTTCGGTTGGCGCTTTATTAATCCTAAAATGGAGGAAATTTACGGAGTTGACAGCATGGGGATGACTGCTGAAAACTTGGTGGAGAAATACGGAATAGAACGTGAAGCACAAGACCGTTTTGCATGTTGGTCACAGGAAAAAGCAGCGAAAGCAAAAGAAAACGCGTTTTTTACTGGTGAAATAGCTGCCGTTTCGATTCCTCAAAAGAAGAAAGATCCAATTCACTTCGGAACAGATGAATTTGCCAGAGCATCAACAACAATGGATACATTAGCTAGTTTGAAGCCAGCCTTCAAAAGAGACGGGACTGTTACAGCGGGCAATGCCTCGGGCTTGAATGATGGTGCAGCAGCTCTTTTAATCGCTTCAGAATCGGGTGTTAAAACCCATAAATTGAAACCTATAGCAAGAATTGTGAGTGCCGCAGTTGCCGGTGTTGAACCCCGCATTATGGGGATAGGTCCAGTTTACGCTTCTCAAAAAGCACTCGAACGAGCAGGATTGAACTTAGCCGATATGGATGTTTTAGAATTAAATGAAGCTTTTGCTGCACAAGTATTAGCCTGCACACGAGCGATGGGACTTGCAGATAATGACCCACGTATCAATCCCAATGGAGGTGCAATTGCTTTGGGGCATCCTCTTGGAATGTCAGGTGCCCGAATATTATTGACGGCCGCTCGCCAACTTCAACAAACTGAAAAACGATACGCATTGGTAACCATGTGCATCGGTGTTGGACAAGGCTATGCAACAATAATAGAACGCGTTTGATGAAAAATCTTTTGAAATTCGCCTTTTATTTGGTGATTTTCTATCTTGACTCCTTTAGTGCGCAAAAAACTTTTGTTTTTGGTAAAACGAACGAACATGCCCGCGCCATATGTAATAAAGGAAAAACTATTTTTATTGGTACTAATCTCGGGAAAATTTATAAAGTAAAAGGGAATAAATCTAATTTAATTTCAACTGACAGCTTTCCTGAAATTCGAGGTATTCAGTTAGTTAGAAGAAAATTACATGTGATGCAAACCGGAAATCTCGGGCGAATGATTTGCTTTAAAAAGGGATTATTGGGCAAGTATAAATTAGAAAGAATTCAAACTTTTGAATCAAGCGGTCAAAACGTATTTTTAGATGGATTTAGTATTTCTAAAAAAAAGGGTTTGTTGATGGGAGATCCTGTCGATGGTGAGTTTTCGCTTTACAGTTTAAGTGCATCGGGCGTGTGGGAAAAATTACCTAACGTTGCTTCAAATACCGGAGAAGCTGCTTTTGCAGCAAGTGGAACTACCGTTCATGTTTCCGCAAAACATTGGTATTTTGTTTCTGGTGGACTTGACTCGCGTTTATTTCATTCCACAGATTATGGATTAACGTGGGATATTCAAGAACTTCCATTTTCATCATGTGAAAGTTGTGGAGCTTATTCCTTATGTGTTCTAACGAAATCAAATTTGGTCACTAAAGTTATAGTTGGTGGTGACTACCTGTTTCCGGACGAGCAACAAAGTAATTCTTTTTTACAAATAAATGCCGATAGTACTTGGATAACCCCAGAAGTTTCACCAAGAGGATACAGGTCAGTGGTAATATATAATGAGAAAAGTAACCTTTTATTTTGTGGAGGAACCAATGGTGTTGATTTTTCATCAGATTTTGGTCGAAATTGGCATTCAATTTCAGAAGAGAAATGTTTTTCTATGATTCCATACAAGAAAGGAATAATCTACACTTCTGAATTAGGTAGAATAATACGACTTAAAGATGTAAATAAGTAATTGTACTATTCGCGAAATTCACTAAATTAGCCATCATGCGACTTCTCCTTGGTGTATTTGTTATTCTTTATTTGATTACTTCATGTAAGAAACAACCCACAACTTGGGAACAAGAATTAGTTTCTCCGATTGCCAATGATACCATTGATTTATCGAATTTTTACAATGATTCTACATTAGTTTCAGTAATTCCCGGCTCATTAAACCTTGACCTGACAAGAACGATTTTAAATATTGGAATAAACGATGTCGTCACCATACCGGATACAACGATTTCCCAAGTTTTTAGTCCAACATTAAATATTAATAACGTGCAACCTGGTTCTCAGTTTGTAAATTCAATTGAGGAACATCCTTTGGCTTTGGGTGATGTTATTCTGAAAAAAGCGATATTATCTTCCGGTAGAATTGATTTAAAAGTTTTTAATCCATTAAATACAGGTGTGATTTTTACAATTGAGATGCCGGGTGTGAAACAGGGAGGTGTGAATTTGACTCATGAATTCAGTGTTCCAGCAGGAAGTATTGCATCTCCTTCTTTTGCCGAGACAAGTTTTGATATTTCCAATTATGAGTTAGATTTAACTGCACAGTCAGGACTAAATTATAACAAATTACAGTCGCGTTTAAGCATTAAAACAGATCCAAACGGACCTGTTACGAATGTAACTACAAACCATGATTTTACCTTTCAGGCAAAGTTAACTAACTTGAAACTGAGCTATGCCAAAGGTTATTTTGGATCCGCTACCATAAGCGAAATCTCACAATTTACTGTGCCGTATTTATCAAATATTGTTTCAGGAAATATTGATATTCCCTCTTCAGATATTCAATTTAAAATAGAGAATGGGATGAAATTAGCAATGCGAGCAGCATTGACTTATGCAAAAAACACGAATTCCCAAGGAAATTCAGTTTTATTATCATCGTCACTCATGAATAATCCAATTCTTCTTAACGCTGCTCTAGGTTCATGGAACAATATAACCCCATCTAGTTCAATCCTAAATTTCACGCCCTCCAATAGCAATATCGAGCAATATGTAGAGAATTTGGGAGGAAATCAAGAATTAGGTTACCAATTACAATTGAATCCTTGGGGTAATATTTCAGGTAGTACCGACGAGATTTTTCCAAATAGTAGAATTAAATTAAAAGTCAGTACGCAGATGCCAATGACGATAGGCAGTGATGGGTTGACATTAAGAGACACCTTTAATTTATCTTTATCACAAAACACTTCAAAATCTCATCTTACCTCTGGCATTATAAAACTTAAAGCCTCAAATGCCTTTCCATACGCTGTTTCTCCCGTACTGTACCTAGCCAATGAAGCTGGCGACATTTTATTTACGGTAATTGGAGATGCACAGATTTCGAGTTCGGAAATGGGTGTTATAAATCCGCAGACTGGTCTTAAAGAAAAGACCTCTACTGTGCAGTTTAATTTACCAGAAGAAATAATCATTCAGCTTAATTCAATTAAAAAAGTAATAGCCGAGTTGAGAGTCGATTCTCCCGAAATTAACACAGGAGCCAATATACCAGTTTCAATTCCTTATGGAGCATATGTTTCCGTTAAACTAAGTGCCATCATGCAATCAAAAATCGTATATTGATGAAATACGTTTTGCTCATTTTCTGTATCTCATGTTTATCGTTAAAGGGTA
>CAZLHR010000005.1:1511-35170 GCA_964559685.1 uncultured Lishizhenia sp. | reverse complement strand
TATGACGCAAAATTGGTTACCCGTTGCTCAAGATACTTTATCTGATAATTCAACTGAAATATGGTTCGATGCAGGAGCTCAATACAACGGAAATTCATTGCATCGAAATTTGGTATCTAAGCTATTTTATGGAGGCGATATTTCGAATGACATTAAAGAACAGAATTTGAACCGGATGAAGAATGTCAATCTATTCTATTCAGATATTCAGTCAGAGGTAAGTTATCGGAATACAAAAAGTAACTTTTTAAGAAATAAGCGCTTAGGTTGGTCAATAAAATTGGCAGCAAACTCCTATTTAACAACTAATTTCAACAAAGATGCCTTTCATTTAGCATTTTTTGGAAATGCCCCGTTTACAGGGAAATTCGCAGATATCTCTGGGAGTAGAATTCAAAATTACACCTTTGAAAAAATCGGTTTTGGCTTAATTGATAAGCGAACTAGCTCTTCCGTACATTTAAACTTTGTTAATTTAACCAATTACACAGATTTTCATGCTTTTGGTGGTGGGGTATATCAATCAGAAGCGCTTGATACGCTTCAAGTTTTGTTGAATGGTAAATTCAGACAATTTGGAGATGGGAAATTTTCAACTGGCGTGGGAGCATCTTTCGAAGTAGACAAGCGATTTTATGTTCTTAAAAATAATGGACAACCGCTGTTTTTTCGCCTTGAGTTAAATAATATTGGTCTTGTTAGAGCTAGTTCATCACAGTCATATAGAGCAGATACGCTCATTCAGTTTACAGGCTTTACTTTCAATGAATTGGTAAATGGAACCTCTTTGCTTGATTCAACTCAATCCCTGTTTCAAAAACTTGGAATCGAGGAACAACAGGAAACCTCATGGGTAATATTGCCTTTTTCTGTTCAACTTTCAAAAATGGTTAATTCATCTTCCAAATCCTTATTTCAGGAATTTTATGGTGCGCGAATGTTTTATTTGTCAGATATTCAAATTTTTGCGGGGGTTGATTTTAGGGTTCCACTGAAAGGAAAATTCAATTGGCATATTGGAACAAGTATTTCATATGGTGGAAGTGCAAATGTGATGTTTGGAAATTATAGTCATTTATCCTTCGGAAAGTGGGCTCTTGGAATGGTTAGCGAAAATCTTTTACTTCAATCGGGAGAATCCTTTAAATTTAAGTTACAATGCGCATTCTAGTTATTTTTATCTTTTGTTTGAGCGCGACATGTTTCGCTCAGACATCCTTCTATAGATTGTACAGTGGATCAGGAAAAGATAAAGGAGAAGACGTTTTACAATTAGAAGATTCAAGTTTTGTTATTGTTGGTTCTTCCAGTAGTTGGGATGACAATCAAGCGGCTTTCATGTTACACGTAGATAGTTTAGGGAATTATCTTTCGAGTCATGCTTATGGTGGGGCAGAAGTAGACGGAGGGAAGAGGGTTTTATACAAACCAGGCAGTGGATTCTTCATCATCGGGCAATCAAATTCCTATTCAACAGCAGCTGATTACGATTTTTATTTTGTTAAAACTGACTTGAATGGTGCGCTTATTACCGAAAAGACTATTTCTCATCCTGGTTGGGACCGTGTTCATGATGCAATTTGGACAAAAGATTCTACACTTTTAGTTGTTGGGGAAACACTTCCTGATCAAGGCGAATCCAATATGTTTTTGGCAATGTTGAATCAAAATGGAGATTCTTTATGGACAAAAGAAATAGGAGGACTAGGGCCGGATATGGCTTCCTCTGTAATTCGTGTTGATGATAGCTTATACCTTGTCGGTGGAGAATTGTTCATAGCGGATTCTGGATTTGTGAAAGGAATCGTCATGAAAATTAACAACCAAGGGCAAATTGTTTGGCAAGACACTATTAATGAAATAATTGGAGAATCGGGAATTACCGAGTTAGCATTGGCTCCTACATTCTATTACGGGATGGGCTATTCAAAAAAATCCGCAGATGATTACGATCCTTTTTTTGGAAGATATAATTGGGATGGGTCATACATAGCAGGTTATGTTCAAGTAGAGAATAATTCCAGCAAAATTCCAAATGAAATGGTCTACATTGCAGCTGGCAACCGAATGGCAATGGCCATGCCCAAATACGATTTCGCTCATCCAACTAGAGCATATGATATGTTATTGGCCAATTTTGAAGCAAATGACATGTACTGGTTAGATCAAAGTGTATCGATTGAATACGAGCAGATGGAATATATTGGCCAAGTCATTACAACTTCAGATAATTCGACAGTATTTCTTGGTTCGAGCGATTGCCAATGGGTGTGTGAAACATCGTTTAATGGCGGAGGTCATATTTATTTAATGAAAGTAGGTAATCATAATCAGTTTCCTCAAACGAACCAATATACCACAATAAACGACATACGGCAATTGGTGACTATTTCAGAGCAAACTCATGAGTCGATGAAACTTTATCCAAATCCTGCTGATGATTATTTAGTCGTGGAGCTAGCAAATTCCATGAATTGTCTGATTCTCAGTCAAGATGGCAGGCTTATAGATTCTAGGTTGGTACCCTCAGGAAAATCTGAGCTTAAATTGGATTTATTAAGTTCAGGACTTTATTGGTTTCAATTCAATAACGAAAAAGTAACGCATATAGTTAAAGTAATCGTTAAATGATGCGGTATTGGCGTATTATTAAAGAGCGTTATGCTTCGCGCATAGAGTTTTGGATAATACTGTTTTTTATTATTCGATTAATTGGTATCACGAACGCTCCCCTTGAAATTGCACATAATTGGCGACAAGTTACTGGGTTAATGGTAGCTAGAAATTTCTTTGAAACCGATGCTTCACTTTTTTATCCTCGAATTGACGATACGCAAGGTGGAACAGGAATAATTGGAATGGAGTTTCCTTTGTTGAATTATTTACATTATTTAATGGCGCTAATTTTTGATTACGACCATTGGTACGGTCGGATTATCAATTTGATGATTAGTTCAGTTGGAGTATTTTATTTTTATAAAACTCTTCGTTTACTTTTCACAGAAAAGTTGGCTTTTTATGCGTCATACGTTTTGCTAGTATCGAGTTGGTTTGCCTTTTCACGAAAGATGATGCCCGATACATTTTGTGTTTCATTGATGTTTATTGCGGTTTTTCACGGTTTGAAGTTTTTTTATGAGGGAAAATTAGTTAATGTTTTGTGGTACTTTGTTTTTGCAACCTTAGCTATTTTAAGTAAAATTCCAGCGGGAATTTATTTGAGTATTTTCATTCCATTTATCTTCCTGAATAAACCTTCCTTGCGACAACTTTCTTGGTTTGTATTGTTTACTTTTTTTTCATTAGTAATTTCTAGTTATTGGTATTTTGTGTGGTGTCCTTATCTATCTGAAACTTATGGTCAATGGTATAATACAGGAATGAGCTTAAACGAAGGTTTTATTGAAGTGTTTTCTCATCTTTCAGATACGTCTAGAAGATTTTATTTTGATGCATTTTCAGGTTTTATAGCATTTGGCGTCTTCTTATTCGGAGTATTTTTTATTTATAAGAAAGGAGAAAAACTAATTGTATTAATGGTGTCTATTTTGAGTATTTTATTTTTCTTTTACATGCTGAAATCAGGCTATTTTTTCCACCACCATTCGTATTACATTTTGCCTTTTGTGCCTGTAATGGCTTTGGTTATTGGATTTCTATTTTCATTATTCGAGAATAAAAAAACACTTATTGTCTCACTGTTGATATTAATCACACTAGAGGGAGTAGCAAATCAGCAACATGATTTCTTTATAAAGGAGACAGAAAAATATAAGCTCACTTTGGAGTCATTTCTTGATTTGTATATTTCTCGTGATGATAAAATTGCAATAAATGGAAACGGTAATCCACAACTCTTGTATCTAAGTCATCGCAAGGGTTGGGTTTGTTCAGATGATCAATTGAATGAGTTAGCTTTTTTAAAAAGTATTAAGTCAAAAGGCTGTGAATACTTAGTGTTGGTTAAAAATGCGAATAAAAAGCCTAATCTGAACCTAATTCTGATTACAGCAAATGATTTTTTTGAAATCTATCGGTTATGATGTTAAATCTTACGTCTTTTTCGTTCTTTGGTCAATAGACTGAGTTCACGACCCGTTTGGCCTGCAACTGATGTGTTTTCGTCAGCACGTCTCAATAAATAGGGCATTACTTCTCGAATGGGACCAAAAGGCACGTATTTCGCCACATTGTATCCCGCATCTGCTAAATTGTAGGAAATATGATCGCTCATTCCTAATAGTTGTGAAAAATAAAACCGCGAATCATTCGGAAGAATGGAGTATTGCTGGAGAAGTTCTGATAATTTCAAAGAACTTTCTTCGTTGTGCGTTCCCGCGCAAAGAGCAAAATGTTCTTTGTTTCTGATAATTAGGTTCAAAGCTTCGTCATAATCGCGATCCGTGGCATTTTTATCAGGTTGAATCGGTGATGGATAACCTTTTGATACCGCTCGTGCTCTTTCTTTCTCCATGTATGCACCTCTAACGAGTTTTACTGCGTATATAATTTGATGAGATATAGCAAATTCGAGCATTTCTTTTAAATAGTTTAACCGATCATGACGATACATCTGCAAGGTATTGTACACTGTAGGAAAAGTCTTGTTAAACTTTACCATTAGCTCGTTAGTCCACTGATCAATAATATCTTGTATCCAAGTTTCTTCGGCGTCAATAAAAACCGAAACTTGATTTTCAAACGCTTTTTGACATATTTTTTCTATTCTTGATTTGATTGCATTAAGTCCAATTAATTCTTGTTCGGTCATTTGAATAGATTTCGTGGAAGCTTTCTCCAACAGATCGAATCTTCCAATTCCTGAAACCTTGAAAACAGCAAATGGAATATTCGGGTCATTTTTCGCGCGAAGTATCGTTTCGATAATAATTTCAACCGTTTTATCGAAGTCCTCATCACTTGTTTTTCCCTCAACAGAGTAATCCAAAATAGTTCCCACACCGAAAGCACCTAAAGTTCGAATAGTTTTATCACATTCTGGTATGGTTTCTCCTCCGCAAAACTGTTTGAAAATTGTAGGCTTTATTACCCATCTGATAGGAAAACGAAGAACTAACAAGAAATTAGTGAATATTTTGCCAATTTTCACAATAGCAGGTGAGCCAATTATTTTAAATAACCAATAAGCTCTGCTCAAGTCTCTATTCGATTTACTCCTAAAAGCAATCTCTGTGTTATCGAATGATATCATGTCCCAAATTTAATTGCTTTTTTTTTAATGCTTCTCAATAAAAACTTTAATTACATTTGATAGATAATTAACTTATGCATCTATTTCAAGGTACGGGATATTCAATCGAAATCGGATCACTTATAGATTCAAGTTTTTCTAGTGTTCTTGAAGAATATAAAAAGTTGAATATCATCATTATCGTTGATGAAAATACCCATGACTCTTGTTTGGAATTTCTAATTACAAATTTTCCTGAACTTGAAAATGCCGAAATTATACTTTTACCCTGTGGAGAAGAGAATAAAGTTATGGAAGTGTGTTTTCAAGTATGGAATGCATTTACGGAGTATGGTTTTGGAAGAAAAGATTTGGTTATCAATTTAGGAGGAGGAGTGGTAACGGATATGGGAGGATTTATAGCGAGTGTATATAAAAGAGGAATGAATTTCATAAATATTCCAACATCTTTACTCGGAATGGTGGATGCAGCGATTGGAGGAAAAACAGGCATTGATTTGAATAATTTTAAAAATCAACTTGGAACCTTTGCGCATCCATCTCATATATTTATCGATAGAAATTTTTTGAACACATTGCCAGCCGAGGAGATCTTCAATGGATATGCCGAAATGCTAAAACACGCGTTAGTGCGCGACAAAGAGTTATGGGATAAAATTAAAATCATCCATTCGGAAGAAGATCTTACCACAAATGAAGTGATTTATAATTCTGTAAAAATTAAAGCTTCGATTATTGAAGATGATCCAACTGAAGGCGGTTTAAGAAAAATCCTAAATTTCGGACACACTGTTGGTCATGCTTTAGAGTCCTACTATATGGACAAAACATCCATTTCGCATGGACATGCCGTTGCATTAGGAATGATTGCTGAATCCTATATATCGATGAAACAAGATCGTATAACGGAAGTTGAATATAAAGAAATTGAGAAAACAATAACGGGTAGTTTCCCCATGATTACATTAGAACCTGACGATATTAAAGAAGTCATTCAATTAATGCATCAAGATAAGAAAAACGACAAAGGAAAAATTCGATGTACCTTGTTGAGTGGAATTGGAATCTCTGAATATGACATTGTCATTAAAGAAGAAGAAATTGCTCTTTCTTTACTTCATTTATCGCTTTTGTCTAACGTATCAAATTAGACTTTTGATTTCTTGAATTATTTTCAATGCAAAATCATTAGCCGATTTTTCAGTAGAAGACTCTGAATATATACGAATAATAGGTTCCGTATTACTTTTTCTCAAATGAACCCATTCTTTTCCTATATAAATTTTAACACCATCGGTGGTATCGACTTCTTCTGATGCATATTTAGCTGCAATTTTTTCCAATATCAAGTCAACGTTAATTTCAGGAGTAAGTTCTATTTTATTTTTAGAAATCACATATGAAGGATAACTATCTCGTAAGGAACTAACTTTCATTTTTTTATGTGCTAAGTGACTCAGAAACAAAGCTATTCCAACCAAAGAATCTCTTCCGTAATGTAATTCTGGGTAGATAACACCACCATTACCTTCTCCGCCAATTACGGCTCCTATTTCTTTCATTTTACTCACTACATTTACCTCTCCCACCGCAGAAGCCGCATATTGCAAACCTCTAGATTCTGTAATATCACGTAATGCACGAGTGGAGGATAGGTTCGATACTGTTGGACCTGGTGTGTGGGTAAGAACATAATCGGAAACGGCAACAAGTGTGTATTCTTCTCCAAACATGGAGCCATCTTCACAAACGATAGCCAAGCGATCTACATCGGGATCAACTGTAATTCCAATATCTGCTTTTACAGCGGTGATTTTTTGTGACAAATCAGTTAAATGTTCTGGCAATGGCTCAGGATTGTGCGGGAAGTGTCCTGTTGGATCGCAATATAATTCTGTGATTTTCGATACTCCAAGGGATTTAAGCAATGCAGGAACAAAGATTCCTCCACTAGAATTTACGGCATCCACGACTATATGAAAATTTGCAGAACGAATGGCAGCTGAATCAACGAGTGGTAAATTAAGAATGAGATCAATGTGTTTTTGCATGTATGATTCATCTTTCTTTACCGTTCCTAAATGATCGACTTCTGCAAATTCAAAAGATTCCAATTCAGCAATTTCGAGCACACTTGCTCCATCTTCAGCTGAAATGAATTCTCCTTTCTCGTTGAGAAGTTTTAATGCATTCCATTGTTTGGGGTTATGACTTGCCGTTAGAATGATTCCTCCTGCTGCATTTTCCAAAGGAACAGCCACTTCAACAGTAGGTGTTGTTGACAATCCTAAATCAATTACATCTATACCAATTCCAACAAGTGTTTGACAGACGAGTTGTGAAATCATTTCACCTGATAATCGCGCATCACGGCCAATTACAACCTTAACTTTTTTTGATGCATTTCTATTTATTAACCATGTTCCGTATGCTGCACTAAATTTCACGGCATCTAAAGGAGTTAATCCTTCACCTACATTTCCACCTATTGTTCCTCGAATTCCGGAAATTGATTTAATTAGTGTCATAGCATTAATTTTTTCTTCATTTTTATCATATCCAAGCAGGCGACTGCGGCTTCAATTCCTTTATTTCCGTGTTTTCCCCCAGAACGATCTCTTGATTGTTGAATATTATTATCTGTAAGCACGCAGAAACCAATCGGTTTATTTTCGGAAAGCATTACTTGCATTATTCCATTTGTAGCACCTTGACAAACAAAATCAAAATGTTTAGTTTCGCCTTGAATAACCACACCAATTGCAACCACACCATCAATTTTTGGATTTCGACACAATAATTGAGCTCCAAGCGGAAGTTCATATGCCCCAGGAACCCATTCAATCTTGAGTTGACTAGCAGGTATACCAATAGTTTGAAATACTTCTAGCGCTCCTTTTAATAAGTTTTCTGTAATGTCTCGATTCCATTCAGAAACAACAATGCCGACGTTAAAATCGGCACAGTTGGTATAGTTAGATTTGTCAAATGATGACAAATTTTTTAATGAAGTTGCCATGGTATTATTTTACCTTGGTATTGGAAGCTCTTGACACGTAATAGTCAATACGTTTAAGCTGTCCGAATTCTTTGTAATTCTCTTTAATTTTTTTGTAACAATTCGCCGCTTCCTCAAATTGATTTAATTTTTCAGCGATTAAACCTGCCTTAAACAAAAATATAGGTGTTGTAAATTCATTCGTATTAGTGTTTGCAGCCAACGTGTATTGCTCGAACGCTTCTGATAATTTACCTTGTTCGCTGTAACAGTCTCCAAGTAAACCTACTTTAAAAACAGACAAATACGTGTCTTCAGGTTCGATTTTTTCCAAAGACGTAATCGCTTTATCGAATTGACCTTTGTTCATGTATTGACGCGCAAGTATAAATTCAGCAGGCAAAGCACCAGTATAACCATCGAACTCGTCTATTTTAGCTTCAAGAGTTTTAATATTTTTATCTGTTCTAGACGAAGAATCAGCATAATTTAAAGTCTCGAAATATATTTCCTTTGAAGCTTCTTCGTTTGGTAAATAAACGAATTGATAGTAAACAAACACCCCAAGAAGAAGTACAATTACGCTTCCTGACAGGATGGAGATAAGTCTAAACTTTTTATCTGACTTAAATTTGGACTTGAACGATGAAAAACTAAAATCTTCAAACATGTTTTTTCAATTAGGAAGCAAAAGTAGTGTTTTAATTCGATTTTTTAAAATGATTTGAGCAAAGAAAATTGACAGTATTTAATTGTTGCTCCTTTACTTGAAAATAATTTTTCATAATGCGTTTTTATGAGCAAGTCTTCTTGGAGTTGAAGGGGTAATTGCTGCAAATCTTTATAAATGTCCCATGATTTATAAATTAGGGGATATTTGAATTCCTCAATTTGTTCAACAGTGAATTCAAAAAGAAGGTCAGAATCAGTCTTCACGTGAATAATACCATTTGGTTTTAAAAAGCGAGAATATCGTTCAATAAAAATTCTAGAGGATAATCTTTTTTTCGGTTTTTTGGGTTGAGGATCAGAAAATGTAAGCCAAATTTCATCTATGGAATTTGGAGTAAAACACTCGGTAATAAAATCAATTCTAGTACGAAGAAAATGTACATTTCCTAACTTACTAGCTATGGCATCACGCGCACCAATATAAATTCTATTTCCTTTTAAGTCCGCTCCAATAAAGTTCTTTTGGGGATAGCGTTTTGCTAAACCTACGGTATATTCTCCTTTTCCACAGCCTAATTCCAATACAATGGGATTTGAATTTCCAAAGTGTTCGCTCCAAATAGGAATTTTGTTTTCTCCTTTGTAATTAAACTCAGTTACGTTATCAAAGCCTTTTATAGCTTCAAAACGCATCAACTTGTCTTTCCCCATTATAAACTTAATCCGCTAACTGAGTTCATTATTTGCGCTAACGCATTTTGGGATTTGTCTTTGAATTGAATTTCAAGAGTGAATTTATCTCCTTCTACCTTAAACTTTAAAATACTTAATTTGGCGATTATTTTCATTGCTTGATCAGGTAAATTAAGTTCATTCAAAGGAAGTTTTTGCATATCCACAAATCCATTAATTGGGTAATTACCAAAGTCTTCAGCTCCATCTGGTAGTGTTAAAGAACCTTTTCCTGGTGCGTTTTCGGTTCCATTGTAACCATACAATATATTGTCTTTATTCTCTATTGTAAAACCACCTGTTTTCGCCATTTCTAAAGGTTCTTTTAATTTTTCAAGTAACATGGCGCCTGCTCCTAATTGGAAATTCACATTCGGAACAAAACCATAACCGTCACCTTTCAAGAAAGCAGCAATACCCAATCTACCATTGAATATAGTCGAAAATCCTTCCGCTTTAATTCTATTAAATTCAAGTAACTCGCTAGCGGATAATTTGCTTTCGATTTCGCTCATGCTCGATTTTAAATAAGAATCAAGTATTTTTTGGATTTGGTCAACATCCAAGTTCATTGCGACGGCTGCTGCTGGAGCTCCCGTTCCAAGTGTCGTAACAATTTCTTTGGAATCAGGTTTAGTAATTCGCCATTTCGACATGGCAGGAGACAAAATGTTCTCTGATGTCAATACAATTTTACCATTTTCGAAATTGAAATTTGTGGTGTTAAAACATCCTTTCAAATCTGATTCCAATTGCTGGGTTTCGCTGTTCGAAATTTTAAGTCCTTTAAGCACAGAGCTTACCGATTTCCCCATGTCATAGGTTAACATAAAATCTGAGTTCGAAGCCATCATCTTATTTACTATTTCAGTCGACTTTCCTTCTGTCATTAATTTTGAAGCCGTATTAAGTTGATCAATTCCTACTTGATTTCGATCATTTAGATCCACCATTACCATCATGCAGTCATCGAAAAGAGCGAAAGTTCCGTTGTTTTCTTGTGCGTAATCTATTCCGTCAGTATTCTTAAATCTTACACGAACCTCTTTCTCTAGCTGACTTTTAATCTCAGATTTATTTTTTATTGCGATAAAGGCGTAAGCAAATCCATTTAATTTCAAGTTTGAGATATTCGAAATATCATAAGGATTAAAATCATTTATATTTTGCTCATTAACTTCAACAGCAAAATAGATAGGTGAATTTTGATTCAAAGCTGCCATTTTAGTGATGAATGGATCTATAACGGCATTAACTAGTGAATTTTTTTTGTAATCCGATTTCCCTAAAATTTGAAACATATTAATATGTCCAAAAGCAATAATATTTTCTCTACTGCTTATGAAATTTGAAACTTTTGAGGTAATAGCACTTCCAGCATTTGCTTCTTCGGTTTTTTCTTCAGAGCCACAGGAAAACAAGAAGAAGAGTGTCACGGGTATTAAAAAAATCTTTTTGTACATAATTAAATTATTTTGAATCAAAATTAACGAATAAATTACTGAGAGGGCTTTCTTAAAGTAGATTAATTTATTACAATTTTTTTTACACCTGAAATGCTATTGTTTTCGAATTGGATATAATATATGCCAGCTTCTTTAAAAGATATTATATCCGCATTACATTTTATTTCATTCAATAGAATTGCCCCAAAAGAATTGAATATTTTGATCGCTATTGGTCCATTTTCTGAAAATAATTGAATTGATTTTGCATCAATACAACTAAAAATAGGTTGCTTCTGTGATTCTATTAACTCACTTGAATTAACCGTGATTGACTGTTCAAATGAAGAATTACCACAAGGTCCAGATGCAGTTAAGTTCACTGTGTAATTTCCTGGGGAATTGTAGACATGAACAGGTTGTAGCTCTTGAGAAACCATTCCATCTCCAAAATCCCATGACCACACATTTACGTGATCAAAATTGGGTGCAAAAGCTACTGAATTATCCGTGATTTCAAAAGTAAATGTAGCGGATGTTAAACTGTCGGGTGATTTTAAGTTCCAATGATTTAAACTGTCCATAACCGAAAACGATGCTACTTCTTGCAAAATATTAGCTGTGTTTGCATCTAATCCGGCAACGAAAGTGGCACCAACAGATGATTTTCGAAACAATGAGGAATAAAATACACATGCACTCAGATAAGTGCCAGCAACTGAAGGGTGAGATCCGTCGCCGCTATACAAATTTATGGCGGGATAGTTATCACGAACAAATTTCCAAGCAGAACCAACGGCGGCAATGGATGCATTCGAACTATCAGCAATTCGTATATACGCATCCCTAAGTCGTTTGTTCATTTTATCAAATGTATTGATTGAATCCCATTGTGGATCTCCGTTTTGTCTTCCCCAAGTCATAAAATACAATACTTGTGAGCAGGAACTGTTATTATATACAGAGTCAGCTAGCTGAACGGCATAAGGAAGGGTAGAAGTATTCACCTGTTGCGTGGGGAAGCTGGGTTCTTGGCTTTGACCTTGAAGAACCACGTAATCCCAAGAAGAAAGATTTATTTTTGAGAAAGTTAACGGATCATTGGTATGTGCTTGAAACGTAAATCCACCATTGGTTTTAGAATCTATTGTAATTACATCACCTTTGGATTGTGTCAAATTAGACAAAATACCTGGCAAGTCGTTAGTGGAGGTATAGCTATTCCCAATAAATAATACGGAAATTGAGTCTTGCGTAAATATAAAATGTGAGACGACAAGAACAAAAATAAAATTTAGTTTCTTCATAATGTCGTAAATTTAACACAAGAAAATAATATATGAGGTTTTGTTTACTTATAGTTGTCTTATTTGGAATGAATATTTTAAATGCTCAATTTGATTTTTCATTCAAAGACAGTATTCCTGTGGGTGTGTTTGGTCAAAACCTTCAATTTCCATGGTCTGGAGGACTTAATAACGCACAATTTACTAATTTAGATTTTGATTATGATGGTGATTTAGATCTACTCATTTTTGACAGAAGTTCTGATCAAATTAGATTGTTCGAAAATTCAGCAAACACATACGTTCCTTATTTTAATGCAAGCGCATTATTTCCTTCAGACATACGTTACAGGTTGTTTTCGATTGATTACAATCAAGATGGAAAAAATGATTTATTTACCTATGGAATTGGCGGGATTAAAGTCTATAAGAATATAGGAAATTCCACTATTGGATTGCAATGGGAGTTGGCAAAGAATTTACTTTATTCAGATAATTGGGGAGCTAGTTTGAATCTTTACGTGAGTTCAGCAGATATTCCAGCAATTGTGGACGTAGATAATGATGGAGATATAGATATTCTCACTTACCATATTAGTGGAGAATATTTACAATATCACAAGAACTTGAGTAAAGAATTATATGGTCATTCTGATTCTCTTCAATTTGAATTAAGAAATGAATGCTGGGGAGGATTTCGTGAGGATGTAAATTCAAATAGCGTTTTTCTAAATGACCAAACCCCTCCATGTCAAGGAGGGAATGTTCCCAATCCTGAATTTAAACCTAATGATCAATTAAAAGCGCATGCTGGGTCCACTGTTTTGGCTTTTGATTACGACGGTTCGGGTGTCAAAGATTTACTTTTAGGAGATGTTGCGCATCCAAATTTGATTTTATTGACGAATGGAGGGACAACAGTTAATTCTAATTCATTAATAATAAATCAAGATCCAAATTTCCCTTCTAATTCAATTCAGGCGAACATCCAGCTTTTTCCTGCTTCCTTTTGGTTAGATGTTGATTTTGATAATAACAAGGATCTATTGGTAGCTCCTAATGCGAAAAATGTTTCAGAGAATGAAAAGGGTGTCTTATTTTACAAAAATACCGGATCGAATAATGCTAATAATTTTGTTTATCAAACAAATGCTTTTTTACAGGAAGACATGATTGAACACGGTACAGGTTCCATTCCTGTTTTCTGTGATATTGACAATGATGGGCTTACGGATATGTTTGTAGCAAATTTCTATGCGTATAAACCAACTTTATTGAAGGAGTCGAGAATTGCGTTTTATAAAAACACGGGAACAAACACTCAACCATCTTTTACTTTAATTGACAATGATTTTCTTAATTTGTCAGCTAGTCCATATGGATTAAGAATTATCCCAAGTTTTGGTGATTTAGATGGTGATGGAAAAAAAGATATAATTTTTGGTTTTGAAAATGGATCAATAGGTTTATTCAAAAACACATCTGTTGGATCATCGATTTCCTTTGCTTCTCCCTTACTGAACCTGAACGACGCTAACGGATCATTAATCTCCGCAGGTCAATATGCTTGCCCACAGTTAGTTGATTTGAATAAGGATGGAATATTAGATTTGGTTCTGGGAAAAAAAACTGGAGAAATAGTTTATTATCGCAATACCAGTAGCACATCTTACAATTTTATCCTAGAAAATTCTCAGTTGGGAATGGTTGATGTCGCAACGGATACTCCTGATGGTTACGCTGTGCCTCATTTTTTTGAATATGCCGATTCGATGTATTTAATGGTTGGGGCTGCTGACGGTAAATTGAGATTTTATAAGAATATTAGCGATAGTCTCATAGCGGGGCAATCTTTCCATCAGGTTTCAGATGATTATCTTACGATTTCAAGAGAAATAGGGGCCTATTCGGCTCCGTATGTTTTAGATATAGATAGTGATGGAAATTTAGATTTATTTACTGGGCAAGATGCAGGAGGAATTTTTCATTTGGAGAACGGAGAAAATGGCGGCGTAGGTTTAAATGAGGAAAGTAAAATTGATGACGAGATCTTTATTATTCCTAATCCATTCTCAGATATTTTGGAAATTGCTACTTCCAAAGAAGTTGAGATTACCATCGTCGATTTATTCGGTAATATAATTCTATCGAAAAAAATATTTTCCGGAAAAAACCAAATTGAAACAGTGAATTTATCCTCGGGAATTTACTTCGTGTTTTCGGATATTTCGAAAAAGGTAAATAAAGTAATCAAATACTAGGCGATTCGTAATTGAATTAGTTTTCTTCCATTGATAAAACCAGTTAATTCATCACCAATTGATACAGCCCCGACGCCTCCAGGGGTTCCAGTGAATATTAAATCCCCAGTTTTCAATGTCACAAATTGTGAAACATAGGAAATTAGCATGTCGATGCAAAAAATCATATCTTTCGTGTTGCCATCTTGCTTTAACTCATCATTCTGATAAAACTGGAAAGATAAATTTTCCAGTGAAAGATCATTTTTATTTATCCAAGTATCACTCAATGGCGCAGAATTATCAAAAGCCTTCGCTTTTTCCCAAGGTAATCCTTTTTCTTTACATTCTTGTTGTAGGTCGCGAGCTGTAAAATCAATACCTAGGGTATATTCGGAATAATATTTAGGAGCAAATTCTATCGGTATATTTTTTCCAGCCTTTTCAATTTTAACAACAATTTCGCACTCGAAATGAAGGTCATTTGTGAATTTTGGCAAATAAAATGTTTTTTCACGTGTCAAGGCAGTATCCGGTTTTAAGAAAAAAATAGGTTCTTTAGGTAATGCTGAATTCATTTCTTTCGCGTGATCAGCATAATTTCTACCGATACAAATTATTTTCATCGTTGACTGAATTTATTCTTTAGTGCATTTAATTTGTCTTCTAAGGATAGATCCTCTTCGTTTTCTTGTTTTCGTTTTGATTTAATAGCTTCCATTTCTGTTCGAAGGCAATCTTTGGTATGCAAGGGGAAATCTGCTTCTAACATCCATCCATAGTATCCTGGTTCTAGTTGTGATACTTCAGCAATTGTTTTATTTTTATGTTTACCAAAATTGTAAATTACTTCACCTTTTTCATTTCGAGCCAATCTTCCGGCAAAATCAACCATTTGATTTGCTTGAGACCTAGAAAAATCGGACAGATAAATAACATCTTTTTGAAGATTTGGGTATCTCTTAAGTTGTGCCTCAAAAACATCCCAAGTAGCCATTACATCGTGGATCGCATTGTGAGCTCCTTCAAGAGGTTTATTACAATAAAATTGTAAAGCCGCAGTTAGCGTTCGTTGTTCCATTTTGTGAAAAATATTTTGAACATCAATAAATTGACGATCCGCTAAGTTGAAATCTATCTGACACCTCAGCAATTCTTCGGCGAGTAGAGGGATGTCGAATTTATTGGAATTATAGCCCACTAAATCAGATTGACCTAAAAAGTTTACAATTTCAGGAGCTAATTCTTTAAATGTTCTCGCTTTACTGGCGATTTCATTTGTTATTCCGTGTATAGATATAACGTCATCTGAAATTACCATCTCTGGATTAATTATTTCATTGAAAATAGACTCTTTACCATCTAGATCAATCCTTAAAATTGCAATTTGTACAATTCGATCTTTTGATATTGATAAACCTGTAGCTTCAATATCAATTACGCAAAGTGGATTTTTGAGATTTAAAATTTTAAATAAGTCTGTAACTGACATTAAAAATCAAATCCTAATTTAAAATTAAAAAGTCGGTTCTTCTAAATTTTATAAATAATTTTTCATTTTTCATTTTTTCATTAGATAACTCAACTTCGCCGAATCCTTTTAAAAAATAAATTTGTTCGGAATTAATCCCTTTTGAAATTAGAAAATCTTTTGACCTTTCTGCTCTCTTTTGAGATAATCCAATGTTGTATGCCTCGCTTCCCCGTTCATCTGCATATGATCTTATTTCAATTCGAGAAGAAGGATTAGATTTTAAATACGATATTATTTTTTTTAATTTATTTCTTGAATATTCTGTTATGTCGTAATCATCAAAAGCATAAAAAATACTCACGGAATCAATTCTCTTAAGACTAGTTAAAGGTATGGTTTCAATCAAATTTTGAGTATAGTCTAATTTTTTTGAAATAGAAAAATCTAATTTCTCATATTTTTGATCCGAAACTAAAACCTGTATACTAAAATCCTGACCGAAACTCATAGTTTTACTTAAATTATATTTTATTTCTCCTTTTTCATTTGTTGTGTATGAATTTGATAAACCATTATCTACAATAGATAACTTAACATTATCCAACGGTAAGGAACTTGTTTTATCGACAACAACTAAAGTTATACTATAATCCATAAAAGGAACGATTACCTTTAAATCTTCGTCAAGAAGAACTTTTTTATTAATCTCTTCAAATGAGTTGTCACATAATGTAGCGAATTTTTCTCGATATGGATTTTTAGAGGAAGAATTATAGTAATAAGTCAGTTCATATTCTTTACATTTTTCTAGTTTCATTCCAAAATATCCGTCAGAAACTCTGGCTAGAAGCTGCTTCTCTGAATTATCTTCACAATTTAAACATTTAACTAAAACAAAAGTATTTTCAGGAATGCCATTGTTTTTTTTGCTTACAATTTTACCATTAAGAAAAGCGGAATTTACAGGAGAAATTTCTTCGTTAATTTCAAATATGTCTTGTTTACCGATGCTTCCTTTTCTCGATGAAATAAAAAAGTTATTTTTTCCATTTGCATTCTGTGAAAATGAGAAATCATCACCAACACTATTGATTGGATACCCTAAATTTTTTGGTGAAGTCCAATCTCCATTTTCATTACGATCGGAAACAAAAATATCAAATCCACCCATTGATTCTTTAGAATTACTTGAGAAATAGAGCCTTTTATTATCAAAACTCACAAAAGGTGAAATTTCATCACATTCTGTATTAATTTGTATAATATTTTTAGGTTCACTCCATTTTCCATTCAAAAATTCACTAAAATAAATGTCTCTTTTATTACTTAATTTATCTGAAACAAAAAATCTTAATGTGCCATCGCTAGATTCTGAATAATCAGATTCCCACCTATTAGAGGTGTTTACACCAATATATTCTAACGGTTTTAGCTTTTGAAATAAATTATTTGAATATTGAGTGAAAAACACATCTCCTAAACCTGAACTTTCATTATTCAAATATATTAATCTTTCGTCGTTACTTACAAATGTCCCATCTTCATTTATTTGTGATAAATTGAAAGAATATTTTGAGGGAGTCGACCATAAATTATTACTCGATTTTGTACTTGAATAAAAGTCGTTTTTATAATTGTTATAATAGATATCTTTTACATTTTCGTTTGAATTGGATGACCAAGGTCTACCAGAGGACAGAAACATTTTTTTACCATCTAAACTTATCATTACCCTATTTTCTGAGAATTCCGAGTTTATATTATTTCCTATATTTTTGGGATTAGAGTATTTAGGGGAACTCATTAACTTGCGCGCAACATCGCATTGATTCAGTCTAACTTTAGCTTCTGCTATCAATTCAGATTTTGAGTGCGATAAAGTAATAAATTTAGTGTAATTTTCAATAGCTAAATCGATTGTTTCATCAAGATGATAGGCTCTTCCCAAATGAAAAAAAACATCTACAGGAACCGCATCTTCTTTTTTTGAATAGGCATCAAAATTCTTTTGTATTTTTTTTGTACATTTAGAAAGGAATTTAATAATTTCTTTTGGACTCTCTTGTTTCGCGATAAGTATGAAACCCTTTCTGTAATTGTAATTCGGATTTTCTGGGGATATTTCTAGCAATCTTGTGGTGACTAAATCAGCGAAATGGTAAAAATTTTCCTGTAAAAATTGTGAACTATGAATAACTAACTCTTTTTCATTTGCTGTTTTGATCATTGATTTTACATCTTCTTCTGTTATTTGAGCATTGCATACTCCGAAAAAAAATGTTGTTAATACTATTGAATACACATTTTTCATTGCCAATATTTTTAGGTAAAAATAATTAATAATTTCTGTTAATGTCAAAACTCTCGAGGTAATCTGCAACTTTTCGAACGAACTGACCTCCTAATGCACCATCAACAACTCGGTGGTCGTATGAATGAGAAAGGAACATTTTATGGCGAATACCAATGAAATCACCCGCTGGAGTTTCTATAACTGCTGGTACTTTACGAATTGCTCCCAAAGCTAAAATGGCAACTTGTGGCTGATTAATTATCGGTGTGCCCATGACATTTCCAAAAGACCCAACATTTGTTACAGTATAGGTACCTCCTTGAATATCTTCTGGTTTTAATTTGTTATTTCTTGCATTATTTGCCAATTCATTTACAGCTTTTGTTAAGCCAACTAAATTAAGTTGATCCGCATTTTTAATTACGGGTACAATTAAATTTCCAGAAGGAAGAGCTGTTGCCATTCCGATATTAATATCTTTCCTTTTAATAATAGTTGTTCCAGAGACAGAAACGTTTATCATTGGAAAATCTTTAATGGCTTTTGCAATTGCTTCCATCAAAATTGGAGTAAAGGTTATATTTTCACCTTCTCTTTCTTGGAATTTTTTCTTGATTTTATTTCTCCATAACACCATATTGGTAACATCTGCCTCAACATATGAAGTTACGTGTGGGGAAACATGCTTAGACATAACCATATGCTCAGCAATCAACTTTCGCATACGATCCATCTCAATTATTTCATCTCCTGGGTTGGCAACCACTATTGGCTCCTTTATAACGTTTGAGGAGGTAATTACTGGTGAATTCGAGACGATTGGCTGAGGTTGAACATTTTCTGCGGGTTTAGCAGTGTTTTGCCCTCTCGAAGCAAGATAGCCAAGTAGATCAGATTTTGTAACTCTTCCATCCAGACCAGTTCCGATAATTGTATTCAATTCAGACGATGAAATATTTTCTTTTTCGGCAATTGAGCGCACGAGTGGAGAGAAAGATTTTCCGTTTTCTCCATTTTTTGAAATTTTTTGAGCGGAGCCGTTCGTTGAATTGGTCGTTTCAGCCGCGGCAGTCAAATTTTCAGTAAGTTGAACTTCTTTTTTTGATTCTTCTGGTGATGAGGCTTTTATTTCATCGTTTGGTGCAGCTCCATCTGTTGAAAGGAGGGCAATGACATCTCCAACTTTTGCGACTTGATCTTTTTCAAACAAGCGTTTCACCAAAATACCTGCAGCCTCTGAAGGCAACTCGTTATCTACTTTATCAGTAGCAACTTCCACTAAAGGTTCATCAATAGCAACGGTATCACCAATATTCTTAAGCCAATTGGTAATAGTTGCTTCCGTAACACTTTCTCCCATTTTAGGTAAACGAATCTCAATCTGCCCCATACTTTATAAATTGCCTTGCAAATATATGGTTTTTATTGCAATAAAGTTGAATGAAAGTGCTTAATTACCTAGTGAATGCCAATTTTTTAACATACACTGCACGTCGTATAGAACAGAGTAATTTTTAGCATACAAAAGATTAATTTTTTGATAATCTATTAACTCGGCCTCATTCAATAATTGAATTGGAAGTAAAATTCCAGGTTTAATAAAGCTATTTTTCCTTTCAATAGGAGCTCCAATCCATGTTTTTTTTCCAGTTATTACATCTATTAGATTTTTCAGAAGGAACTTCTTATTCTTAATGAAGAAAATTAAAGCAGGAAGAAAAACTAATAATCCAAAACTTGTAATTAGATCAAATAGCCTTTTAGAGCGACGATTTTCCTGTCGTAAAAGTAAATTGAAATTTTGAATATAAAGATCACCAGCGGTATCGATTGAATTACTGCCAATCAGGTATTCGGCTTCTGGTTGGGCAATTTTAAAATCAACATCTTGAGTATTTACAGCAGACATTAATCCGATTATATCTTTTGCAGATAAATCTTTTGAAGAGAATATGAGTTCATTGATTTTGTAAACCTGAATAAATTCTTGTACTCTGTTTGTATTGTTGTTAATTTCTTCCATAGATAACCAATGCGTACTTTCTATATTCGAATAGGTAGTATGAAGTAATTTTTCAATTCGTAAAAATTCGGATTCTGTGCCAATAATAGCAAAACGCTTTTGTATTGGTTTAGGTAAACCGATTTGATGATTTTGGTATAAATTAAGTACAATTCTCAAGAGATAAAATTGCAAAATGTACCAAGACACTCCAATTATTATAAATAAGCGCGAAAATTGATATTCCTTTGGTAATAAGGCATATATTACTAAGATGAATAAAGTACCCAACAAACTTCCTTTCCAAACGATATTTCTACTTGAGCCTTTGTCATATTGTCCGAGCAGATACGAAAAGAAAATCCAAACAAATGCATACAAAGGAATTTGAATTTGATAGGCTATCTCAGTAAAATGAATATCGCGAATTTTCCACTGATGTGTTAGTAAGAGCAAACCACCCAACGTCAGGCTGAAATCTGTTAGTGGTAAAATGGATTGTTTTATAAATCGATGCGCTAAAGCAGCAGTAGCTCGCATGTATATGGCAGAATGTATCGCTATCGAAAAAATACTTGCATTTTTTTGTGAGAAATGTTTGTTGGCAAAAATGATCATAGCTTTGTAAAAAACAAAAACATAATTCACTGAACTTTTTTTGGTACTTTCTCCTTTATAATGAATGATTTTAGTCTCCGGAAAATAATAATTGTCATATCCACCTTTTTGAAGTCTAAACGATAAATCAATGTCTTCCCCGTACATAAAAAAAGCTTCGTCTAGTACACCAACTTTATCAAGTGCTTCTTTTCTCATGAACATAAATGCACCGCTCAAAATATCTATTTTATTGGTTTCAAATTCGCTGAGATGACCTAAGTGATAGTAATTGAATTTTTTAGATTTTTTGAAAAATCTAGATAAACCAAAAATTTTAAAAAAAGCTACTTTTGGGGAAGGTAAACCACGTTTTGATTCAGGTAAAAATTTTCCTTTCCCATCTAGCATCCTAACACCTAGACCACCCGCATTTGGATGGCTATCCATAAATTTGATGCATTTTACCAGGGTATCCTCTTCTACTACAGTATCTGGATTAAGTAGCACAACATACCTTCCCGAGGCTTGTTGTATAGCTTGGTTATTCGCTTTTGAGAATCCAACGTTTTCTTTGTTCTCTATTCGTTGAACCCAAGGGAATTTAGTGGCTACCATCGTCATTGATTCGTCTACACTGTTGTTATCGACAACGAATACCTCTTTTGTAATATTCCCAATAGAGGCCTCAACTGAACTTAAACATTGTTCTAGAAAATAACAAACATTGTAGTTTACAATGATAACACTAACGTCTATTTTCTTATCTAAATTCAATTACTAGTTTTTAACGGCGATACACGAAATTTCAATTTGAACATCTAACGGGAGTCTTGCCACTTCGACTGTTTCCCTTGCTGGAGGAATTCCTTCGAAATAAGAGGCGTAAATGGCATTGACAGTACTAAAATCGTTAAGATTTTTTAAAAATATACTGCATTTAACAACGTTTTCCCACTCAAATCCCGCAGCAGTTAACAACGAATGAATATTTTGCATTACCTGATGAGTCGAGGCTTCAATGGAATCATTTACCAATTGCCCTGTTGTTGGATTTATAGGAACTTGACCGCTCACAAACAACATGTTACCCGATAATATTGCTTGACTGTAAGGGCCAACGGGAGCAGGCGCATTAGGTATCGAAATTGCTTTTTTCATCTCAAAGGGTTATTTATTCTACTTTTGCAAAGTAACCAATTTTTGAGGAAGAGATGGTCTTGGTTGTAGATTTTTATGATTCGTTTACATTTAACCTTGTTCACTATTTTGAAAACGCAGGAGAACAGGTTGATATTGTATACCATGACCATCTTGTTAAAGCTACGCTGTTGAAATATTCGCTGGTGGTACTTTCTCCCGGACCGGGACTTCCTCATGAAAAAGAAAATATGTTTGAATGCATAGCCTTTTGCCAGTTAAATAAAATCCCTTTGTTTGGAGTTTGTCTAGGTTTTCAGGCTTTAGCAAGTTTTCTTGGAGGAAACTTAATTAATCAAGAAGAGGTAAAACACGGTGTCACCACTCGTTTGGCTTCAATTTCGAATCGTAGTGTTTTGTTGAATGGCATTCCAAACGGATCAAAAGTTGGTCTATATCACAGTTGGAAGGTTATTAAATTGGATGAAAAATACATTACCGCATATTCAGAAAATCATGTTGTAATGGCATTAGAAAGTAAATATGATAAAATATTTGGAGTTCAATTTCATCCCGAATCAATTTTGACTGAAAATGGTATGGCAGTAATTCAAAATCTGGTTAATTGGAAAAATCATAATGATTAGTCTACTGTTGCCTTCCTAAAAGTTTATTTAAAGAAATTAACCCAATATGCAGAACTTTATCCCATCGAATTTGTTTGGATTAAAAATAACGTAATGAAAAAAATATTTACCATACTTTCTATTCTTATTATCAACTTGATACATGCTCAATCAGGTATCGTTAAAGGAAGAGTGTTGAATGCAACGAATAATAAGCCAATTGAGTTTGCTAAAATTCAAGTTCTTGAGCAGCAAAAAGGTGCAACTTCTTTGGATAATGGTAGTTATGAAATTTCGGGGTTAAAACCTGGTGTTTACGCATTTAAGGCCAGTGCTTCGGGTTTTAAGGAACTTATCTTAAATGAAATTACGGTTACAAATGCAAGAAGTGTAGAGTTAGATTTTCAATTAGAGGAAATAATAAAAGAGAAAGGAGAGGTGAAGCTTAAGGCCTCACCGTTCGTGCGTAAAATTGAGTCTCCAGTATCGCTAAAAACGCTAAATGCTACTGAAATAGAGCGACTTCCGGGAGCAAATCGAGATGTTAGTAAAGTAATCGCGGCATTACCGGGTGTTGCTTCTCGAGCTACTTTTCGAAATGATATTATTATTCGAGGAGGATCTCCAGGAGAAAATAAATTTTACTTAGATGGAATAGAAGTTCCAAACATAAATCACTTTGCGACGCAAGGAAGTAGTGGAGGTCCTGTTGGGCTATTAAATGTCAATTTTATCCGCGAGGTAGATTTTTATTCCGGCGCATTTCCTTCAAATAGAGCAAATGGCTTGAGTTCTGTTTTAGCTTTCAAACAAAAAGACGGAAATCCGGATGCATTAATCACCAATTTCGCTTTGGGTTCCAGTGATGCAGCTCTGACTTTTGATGGTCCGATAGGTAAAAAGGCAGATTTCATTTTTTCTGCAAGACGGTCTTATTTACAGTTTCTTTTTGCTGCGCTTAAATTACCAATTTTACCAACATACAACGATTTTCAATACAAGGTCAATTATAAGATTAATGATAAAAATAAAATCAGTTTTATTGGTCTGGGAGCAATAGATCAGTTTCAATTAAATCAAAAGGTGAACGAATCGATAGCAGAAACTGATACGAGTACAAGAGAATATAACAATTATATTATCAACAATTTACCTATTCAAAATCAGTGGAATTACACTGTAGGTGTGAATTATTCCCATTTTTCAAAGCACTCAATACAAAATATCGTGGCAAGTCGCAACATGTTGAACAACAGGGCTTATCGATACAAGGGCTTGGTTGAAGTTCCTGACAGTCTTTTACAAGATTATTCATCGTTTGAAGCTGAAAATAAATTTAGATTTGAACACACTTACAACAAGAACGGCTGGCGCGTAAATGCAGGCGTTGGATATGAATATGCTCGTTATTACAATTCCACCTATAATAATATTACAGTTCAAGGATTTCCTGTTTTAATTGACTTTACCTCAAATCTATTCATGAGTAAGTTTGCTTTGTTCGGACAAGTAAATCGATCTTTGTTGGATGAGCGTATTAATTTATCGTTAGGATTAAGAAGTGATGTCAATAATTATTCGAAACTAATGATGAATCCATTAGATCAGTTATCACCATCTTTTTCAGCGAGTTATCGAATAACAACACAATGGGCAATTAACGCAAATATTGCCCGTTACCATCAGTTGCCTTCGTATACAATATTGGGATATCGAAATGCTTCAGGAGAACTTGCAAATAAAGATTACGCAAAATATATAAGAGCTGATCATTTTGTACTGGGGGCAGAATATTTAACGAAAACAAATTCAAGGTTTACGTTGGAAGGATTCTATAAAAAATACGACCGTTATCCCTTTTCTGTAAAAGACTCGTTGTGTTTAGCCAATATTGGGTCAGACTTCGGTGTAGTTGGTAATGAAGAAATTAGATCAACATCTCAAGGCAGATCCTATGGTGTAGAGTTTTTATACCAACAAAAACTGTTTAAAGGTTTCTATGCTGTATTGGCATATACCTACGTGCGCTCTGAATTTCAAGATAAAAACAATGTATATGTTCCAACAGCGTGGGACAGTAGAAATATCATTTCCCTTACAGGTGGTAAACGCTTTAAAAAAGGATGGGAAGTTGGTTTTAGGTGGTTGTATTCTGGTGGTTCTCCTTACACTCCAACAGATGTGGCAAATTCTGCTCTTATCCAAAATTGGGAAATTAATGGATTTGCATTTCCGGACTATTCTCAACTAAATACGCGAAGAGAATCTAGTTTTCATCAATTAAATGTACGTGTGGACAAGAAGATTTTCTTAGAAAAATTCTCGCTTAATTTCTATTTAGATATCCAGAATGCTTATGGTTATAAAGCTACATTAGCTCCAATATATCTAGCTGTGACAGATGCCTCTGGAAATTTCGTGGTTGATCCAAATAATTCCAATCGGTATTTATTGAAAGAAGTGGAAAATAAATCAGGAATTGTTCAGCCCACGATTGGTATCATAGTAGAATTTGCTGCTAAAAAAAGTAAAGAAGTAATAAAAAGTTATATCTTCGACTAAAATTATCTTTATGAGGACTTTACAGGTTTTAGTTTTTTTAGTGTTAGCTTTTTCGGCGAACGCCCAAACAGTAATAGATTACAAAAAGAAATCTAGCGCCAACGCAGCTCCGCGAACAGCCATGCTAAATTTACTTCGTACGGAAGTGAAAAAAGAGATATATCAAGATGTAGTTTTCGTCGTAAACCATTTTTTAGTTTCGGGTAATTACGCGTGGTTAGAAGCAGAAGCTCAACCTAAAAATGGTGGAAAATTGATTTTCCCTAAAGATTATCAAGACGGAGCATATGATTGTTGTCAAGTTCAATCACTTTTCGTGAAGAATTCTAAAGGTGTTTGGCAAATAGCCGTAAGTGGTGCATTTTCAACTGATCTGTGGTACGATTGTATTGGAAAAGAGTATCCAAAGGCAAACCCAAAAATTTTTACGGAAGCCGCATATAGTTCACGTTGCGAAAATTAATTATCACAATTATTTATTTTCTTTTAGTCTTGATGGGTAATTCATCTTGTTCAGGACAGGAAAGTATCGATGAAAATAAAACAACAAAAGAATCAAGGGTAATATCTACCAATAGCACGCAGGATGCAAATTCTATAGAATCTTTGTTGATGAAATATTATCAGGACATTGATACTATCAAAAACAACATCATTGTTTTTAAAAATGGAAAGTCGATGAAATTTGATGATAACATTCAAAAGAATGTCGTTAAACTTCTTGATAATCCTGATGTAGAGGATCAGTTTCGATTTGATTACAATTTGTCAAAAAACTCAAGCTCAAATACAGATGCAGGTAGGATACGGAATGAAACTTTCTTTAAATTTATTTACGGTGCAACTGCTGCAGAAGTACAGAAAAACTTAGTAACGATTGTGTGGTGCCCTACATTTGTTAATCAACGTATTCAGGTGACAAAGAAATGCGGTGTTGCAGATTCGTTGCGTAAAGTATCTGCAGCTTTGGACAAGCATCCGGAATGGAAAAAATATTTAACCACAGTTGGAGGAACATTTAATTGGAGAAAGATTTCTGGTACTTCCCGCTTAAGTGCTCATTCTTTTGGTATGACCATCGATATTAATGTCGCACATTCCAACTATTGGCAATGGGATTGTTCTTGCACAGATGAGTTGAAATCTTTAATGTATAAAAATTCGATACCGATTGAGTTGGTCGAAATTTTTGAAAAATATGGATTTATTTGGGGAGGAAAATGGGTGCATTACGATACCATGCATTTTGAATTTAGGCCTGAACTTACTCAATTTATTCGGAAGAAATAAAATGGTGGTAATAGGAATTTTCACTAGTTTTATGGCAAAATATGGCAGTTAAAGGAAAGGTAATAAAAATTGGGCGTGCAGATGATAATCATATTGTTTGTGCGCATCAAACGGTAAATAAATACCACGCAGAGTTATTTGTAGATGCCGATGGAAATGTGTTTCTTACCGATTTATCTTCAATGAATGGCTCTTTTGTGAACGGTAAACGCGTTTATGAACCTATTCTTTTAAAAGAAGGAGATGTACTTAAAATTGCAGGAAATATTACCATAGATTGGCAAAGAGTACTACCCAAGAAACCAATAGTTGAACCAATAGTAGAAAAACCGGTCATACAACCTAAGCCAAAAGAACCTATTGGACAGACTAAACCTAGTTTTGAGTCGGAAAAACCATCAAATAAGAAAAATACCAGTCGAAATTTTTCTATTACAGATTTTATTAAAAATTATTGGGATGTTTTCGCAATCTACGCTGGTATTCTTTTGATGTTGTTAATCATACGATTATACATCGGTTAATTTTCTTTAGCATTTATATAATTTAGTATTTCAATTTCCTCAGTTGATAATTCTAAGTTTCTACGAATCATCATGTTGTTGGCGTATTCGATGGCTTTTTCTAGTTTGAATGGCACCAAAATTTTACCTCCCCACGAAAAAGAAGGAATGTACTTAGCGGGAAAATCACCGCCGAAAATATTACACGAAACCCCGACCACTGTAGCAGTATTGAACATTGTATTTATACCGCATTTTGAATGATCACCCATGACCAATCCCATGAACTGTATTTCAGTGTCAATTTCTTTGCGAGATTCATAACAATACGTGCTTACGTTGCCATAGTTGTTTTTTAAATTGGAAGTATTCGTGTCAGCGCCAAGGTTACACCATTCACCAATAATTGAATTTCCGAGAAACCCGTCATGACCTTTATTTGAATACGACTGAAATAATACATTATTTACTTCACCGCCAACTTTACTATATGGTCCTATGGTAGTGGCACCGTATACTTTTGTACTTAACTTAAGGGTAGCATGATCGCATAGTGCTAGTGAACCGCGTATCACAGTTCCTTCCATTACCTCAGCACCTTTTCCAATGTATACCGGACCTGTGTTCGTATTAATAATAGTACCTTCAACGATAGCTTCTTCTTCTATAAAAAGTAATTCTTTTGGACCGATTAATCGGTTAGAGTCACTTAATTTTTGTGAAATCCTATCTTTTGTTTTTAAATCGAAGTCTATGCATATAACTTCATGATTTTTCGCATAAAGATCCCAACGAGTATTTATTAAAATGAGACTTTCATGTTTATATGTCTTTTTTCTTTCACCAGTTCCTTTTGTGGCGATCCATGTATTGTCTTGCATTAATATCGTATCATCACCTAATTCCAAAAGTTCTTTTGCTAGTTTTGGTGTTGGAATGACACACGCATTCACTTCAATTGCCTCTGAAATTTTTATAAATCGCTTTTGAAGATAGTTTTCAGTTGTAAACCCAATAGCAGAGGAAGGAATTAAAACTTTCCATCGTTCTTCGTTGGTAAAAATGCCCATTCGAAGAGCGCCTAAAGGTCTAGTTAAGGAAAGAGGAGCGAAACGTAAGTGTTGCCCATTGTCGTTTAGATTAATACGTAGCATGTGCATCTGTTTTAGATCTGGCAGAGAATAAATACAAACTTCCAAAAGTCAAGGCGCCGTTGATGATGAGCATTTCATAGCCAAACTTATAGTTACCCATAATCCATTGGGAATTTTTATCCAATACATAACAAGAAATTGGAACGAGTATGCATATTACAGGAACCATCCAATTCATTTTTGCGACTCTATTGGTAAAAATTCCAAATGCAAATAATCCAATTAATGGACCGTAAGTATATGATGCCAAGGTAAGAATTACATCGATAATGTCAGTTTTTGGATTTATGGAGATGTACCAATTGGTAGCTAGAATAATGAGTAAAAACAATACGGAAAAACCTATGTGTACGAGAAGCATTAATTTTTTCTTTTCAGTCTCTTCTCTCTTTTTAAAATTTAAGAAATCAATGCAAAATCCTGTCGTTAAAGCAGCAAGTGCACTATCAGCCGAGGCATAGGAAGATGCGGTAATCCCCAATAAAAAGAAAATACCAGCAACGGTGCCAAAATGATCTAATGCAAGAGTAGGGAAGGTGTGGTCTGTCTTAGCAGGTAGTGCAATTCCTTCAGAAAAGGCGTACACATAGAGCGCGCCTCCCAATATTAGAAATAACAAATTCGTTACCAAAAGAACTCCAGTAAAGGAATACATGTTTTTCTGAGCATCGTTGATATTTTTACAGGTTAAATTTTTTTGCATGAGATCTTGATCTAAACCAGTCATAGCAATTGTCAAAAACATTCCGCCAAAAAAGTGTTTCCAAAAATAATTTTTTGCATTCGGATCATCAAAAACAAAAATCCTGGTCATGGAATTTCCTTGAGTTGTTTTTGTTTCACTAATGCTATTCCAAAGTCCGAGTAAATCAACATTCAGAGCATTTGCAACAATGACTGTACAAATAACTACCGCACTAATTAGAAAAAAGGTCTGAAAAGTATCCGTGTAAACAATTGTTTTGATTCCTCCTTTAAAGGTGTATACCCAAATTAATAAAATGGTGATACAAGCTGTTAACCAGTATGGAACTCCTAAATCATCGAAAAGGAAAAGTTGTAAAACAACAGTTGCGAGGTATAGTCGAATAGCAGAACCTAAAGTTCGTGATAAAATAAAGAAGGCAGCTCCAGTTTTGTAACTTACCAATCCCAATCTTTTTTCAAGAAATTCATATATCGAGGTAACGTTTAATCGGTAGTAAATGGGCATTAAGAGTTGCGCAATTACGACATAACCTAATACATACCCCAATACTACTTGGAAATAGGCCATTCCGTCGTTTACAACTTTTCCTGGTACTGAAATGAAGGTGACTCCTGATAGCGATGCACCAATCATTCCAAATGCTACTAAATACCAGGGGCTTTGTCGGTCTCCCGTAAAAAAAGTATCAGAACTAGCATTACGCGAAGTGAGATATGAAATCAATATCAAAATTCCGAAATATGCAATAAGAACAGTTATAATTAGGGCTTGTGACATTTATTATTTTGAGTAAAATTAAAAAGCTTTATGTTATGTCAGACGAAAAGTAACCATATCTTTTAACATAACTATATATTTGTAAAAAACATTTAATCAGATGAACGAGCTAATAGTTGTTGTTTTAATAATTGCCTTATTGAGCATAGTGTGGATTATACATTCATTTTTGAAAAAAGCAGAGTCAAGAGAAATTAAATTTTTACAAATAGAATTAAAAAAGCAACGTCAAGAGTTTTTTTTACCGAGTCGATTTGAAGCCTATCAGCGCGCTATTTTATTTTTGGAACGCATTCATCCGAATAGTTTGGTATTGCGTCTTAACAAGCCCGGTTTACCTGCTAAGTTGCTTCAAGCGGAAATGTTGAAATCGATACGTGAGGAATACGACCATAATGTAGTGCAACAGCTATTTATTTCTTCCACTGCTTGGGATATGATGAAGAAATCAAGAGAGGACGTAGTTAGAATAATAAACTTAGCTGGAGATCAAATGACTGATATATCTACTTCTTTGGAATTTTCTATGAAAATTTTTGAAATGCTTTCTCAGCTAGAGCAGCTTACTGTAGAGGTGACTATTGATTACGTTAAAAGTGAATTTCAAGGTAATTATTAACCATCATTATTTCGAAAATTTGATTATTTCCAGTGTTGAAATTTCTTTTGAAAAACATATTTGATTAGAATAGGAAAAATTGAAAGAAAAATTATTAGAAGGCAGACCAAATCAATATGTTCTCTTATCCATGTAATTTCACCTAATAAGTAACCAGCAATTGTTAAACTAAATACCCAAAGAAAACCACCTAAAACATCAAACATGAAAAAGGTTTTATAATTCATTTTACCAACTCCTGCAGCAAATGGTGCAAAGGTTCTTACAAGCGGAACAAATCTTGCCATAATGATAGCCTTGGTTCCATTTTTTTGAAAGAAATGCTCAGTTTGATTTAAATATTCTTTCTTTACTAATTGCCGACCTCTTATTTTATAGGTAAAGACACTGAAACCTATTTTTCTTCCAATCCAATAATTTGAGTTGTCTCCAATTACAGCAGCAATGAACAGTAAGGGTAGTAGAATGAAAATATCCATATGTCCGGACTTACAGAATAAGCCAGCAGTAAACAATAATGAATCACCAGGTAAAAATGGCATGGCTACAACACCGGTTTCTATGAAGATGATCATAAAAAGTACGACATATATTGCCATTCCATAATTGGAAAACAACCAATCAAAGTCAAGCTCCAAAATATGTTTAAATAATTCTATCATAATTAATCAAAATTTAAAGTTGCATCGACTTTTTCCTTCCAACCCAAAATACCTCCGTCCATTTGGATTAAATTTACCAAACCATACTCGGTTTCTAAGAAATTTACCAAAGCCTCGGCTCGTTTTCCTGATTGGCACATCACAATAACCTTATCGAATTTTTTAAGCTCTTCAACTCTCTCCGCGACCTGGGCCATAGGGATGTGTAAACAGTCAAGGTGGACAGCATCGAATTCGAATTGTTCTCGAATGTCCAAAATGATAGCATTTCCCTGATTGAGAATAGATGAGCACTCGCTTGGGCAAATTTTATTCATGGATGAACTTTAATTAGTTTTTTGGCAAAGTAAAATATTTATTTTCCTTATCCAAGTAAAAGAAAGAGGTAAAAATCTCACCAGTTCTTGTCAACTTTGGAATATACGTATTGGCATCCTTATTATTTGGTAAGGATTCAAGTTCTGCTTTGTAGATATTTAAATCTTTGTAATCAGATGTTTTTCCAGAAATACCGACCTCTATAACATAAGCCTCCGATTGCATTGTCCCTAGGCCATCAAATAGTTTCCATTGAAAGATTAATTTTGCTTGATTTCGTTGAACGGAGTAGATTGATCTGTAGGATGCGTTTCGAATTCTATAATCAATTTGAATTTCACTTTTTATTTCATTTTTTAAACGTATACTTTCAATCTTCAGTGGAAGATATGGGGAGGATGGAATCGTTAGTGGGGAATGGAAAAGACTATCTCGTCCGTTGAAAAGTAAGACATGATTGTAATTACCCATCTGACCCATTTCTAACATTTTTGAAGGGTTGTCGTCGTTTTTTAAATCCAGATTTGCTTTTTCTAATCGATTTACAGATATTATCTTATCTAATATTCCATCTCCGTCATAGTCTGTTTCAATGAGGGAAGAGGTATATTTTTCGTTAGGAAGAATTTGAAAGGTTCCCTGTAACGTAAGACTTAAATATGTAGAAAAATCTTTTTTTATACTGTCCGGGATTTCGTTCAACATCATTTCTTGTGTTTCATTTTCATTTTGCGCGCTTTCTGCCAATTCTTCTTTGCAAGAAACAAGAATAATTAGTGGAATAATTCCGATTAAAGAAATTAAATGTCGAAACATGGATACAAAGATACACAATGATTTGTAATCGATTTCACAAAAAAACAGCAGCAAGACTTGTTTAGATAATGATTGATAACTATTTGATAAACAAAATTATAGAATTTAAAAACACGATAATTGAAACCTTAACATGATTTGTATCGTAATAGCTCGAAAACAAACAACATGACAATTTATTTGAATTCATTGAGAAATAAAGTGACGAGAAATGCAGCCTTGAAACTTTCGAAACACAGAGAATTAGGAACCAAAAGTAACTTAAGCGTATTTGAAGTTGCGGCATTAATGGATAAATTGAAAAACGCCGAATTAATAGAAGATAATCGCAATACAGTTTTTTTTAGTGCAGCGATGAACTAAGATAAAATAACAGAAGATCCAATCAATTCGTCAGCTAAATACCAAGCAGCGAATTGACCTGGTGTTATCCCTTTTTGTGGTTGATTAAATAGTAAGTAAAACTCATTCGATTTTCGGATGAGTTTCGCTTTTTGAAGGGGCTGACGGTAACGAATTCGGGCAAGAACTTCCAATTCTCCATCTTCCATAATTTCTTTTGAACTATTCACCCAATTCATTTGCCCTTTTTCCAATTTGAGGGCGATTCTATTTAATCCAGGATGTTGATCAGTCTGGCCTGTGTAGATAATGTTTTTATATGTATCCGTACCAATCACAAAACTGGGTTGAGGTCTACCACCAATATGTAATCCTTTTCTTTGTCCAATCGTATAATAATGAGCTCCTTGGTGTTCTCCAACTTTTTTTCCTCCTTCCGGATTAAACACGAAAGGTTTACATAATTCATCCAGGTTTTCATTTGTGATTTTCAGTGAATGATATTGTAATAAACTTATGTGATTCTCAGGGATTTCTATGATATCACCTTTTTTTGAAGCTAATTTTTGCTGAAGAAAAATGGGGAGCGAAATTTTACCAACAAAACATAAGCCTTGCGAATCTTTTTTTTCTGCAGTAATTAAACCTTGTTCTGAGGCAATCTTTCTAACCTCTGATTTATCTAAATCACCAATTGGAAATAGCGCTTTAGCTAATTGATTTTCGTTCAATTGGCATAAAAAATACGATTGATCTTTATTTTTATCCACCCCAGCATATAACCCGACATTTCCGTTCTGATCTACTTTTTTACGACAATAATGACCAGTAGCGACATAATCAGCACCAAGGTCTAAAGCAGCTTTAAGAAAAACGTCGAATTTAATTTCTCGGTTACACAATACGTCTGGATTTGGTGTTCTCCCTGCTTCATATTCTCTGAACATATAATCCACGATTCGATCTTTATATTCCTTACTCAAATCGATAACTTGGAAAGGAATACCCAATTGCTGGGCGATTAGAAGTGCGTCATTTGAGTCATCAATCCATGGACAATCATTGGAAATTGTAACGGTTTCGTCGTGCCAGTTACGCATAAACATTCCGATAACCTCATATCCTTGTTGGAGTAATAAATATGCCGCCACACTCGAGTCAACACCTCCAGAAAGACCAATAACTACACG
>CAZLHR010000005.1:0-1501 GCA_964559685.1 uncultured Lishizhenia sp. | reverse complement strand
TTTCACTGAACCTATTTTGATTTTATTATCTTATTAACGTAATAAACCCGTGTTTCTCTCCCTGATCACTTGATAAGGTATAAAAATAAACTCCTGGAACAAGATCATTTCCGTTTTGGTCTTTACCCTCAAATGGTTGAGCAGATGAAGAGCTTGTAAATAATTTTATTCCCCAACGGTTCAATATTGTTAGCTCATAACTAAAACAGCTTTCAAACAAAGGATTTATTTCAATTTTATCGTTAATACCATCGTTATTTGCCGTTATCACGTTAGGAATTTGCAATTCAGGTAATTCAACACTTGGTTCTATTTCAAATTGAAATGGAAATTCAAATTCACATCCAACATTCGACCATAAAGTTAAATCACCATTAATCGAACCACCTCCAGGAAATGTTTGTTCGGAAGTAAGTTGGTTTGAGCTTGTAAACCCGATAAAATTCCATAATAGCGAATCTAACTGAAAATTACCTCCTTGAATTGAAGCCGTAACATTTGCTTTTTCAACACATTTAGGGACAATATCAACAGAAACTGTCGGAACAGCTTGCAGAGATACTGTAAAGACCAAAGTATCCGAACAGCCATTATTACTTTCAACGGGATATGTAACCGAGTAATTTCCGGGACTTTCATAGGTTTTAATAAAATTCAATGTTGGATTTTGTTGGGTAGTACCATCACCAAAATTAATAACCCCTGAAATAGCATCCGTGGAACTAGGATTCCCTATCCAATCTTCTTGAATATTTATTAAAACATCTTCTCCATTACACAAATCTGTACTTGTAGCAGAAAGATTAGGTATAGCATGAAAAAAATATTCCATGGTATCTGAATTAAAACAACCATTTTCACTCACCGCATTTACTGAGATAAGCATGGAAGACTCTGGTGCAGTTGATGTAACAAATTCTTGAATTGAAGATCCATTACCAATAACTGCATTATTTGTAATTGAATACCAATAGATACTATCAATTAAATCGCCATTTGCATTTTGAACAGTTGCATTTAGATCAATTTCATTACCACATGTTTCATAAGGCGCGTTAATTGAAAGTGAAGGTAACTGATAAATTGGGATTATTTCAATGGATTCAGCAGAAAAACATGAATTGAGGTTAGAGGTTAAAGAGACTGTTAACGAGGATTGACCCGAAAGTGAGGAGAAATACAAGGTGTCATTTTGCGGTAAAATTGTGCCATTTTCATCTGTCCATTGATAACCAAACATGGCTGGAAGGTTATGCCATACCATTCCACTTTCGTTTACACACCATGGGCCATTATTAAAAATTTCAGGAATTGAAGGCTGATCAATTATTACAATTTGTATTGTGTCAGGTAATAAAATACAAGCATCCGGTAATTGTCCTGAAACGATATAAAAACCTGAATCTGCTAATTGTGCATTTGGAATTGTAATGGATAAACCCGTTTGATTAAAATTATTTGGACCATTCCATGTGTAGGTTGCACCTGGTAAAACATTAGA
>CAZLHR010000004.1:14214-87485 GCA_964559685.1 uncultured Lishizhenia sp. | reverse complement strand
CAGGACAAATCGTTCATCCTCCCAATAATCAAGGTTTTTTGCAAGAAGAAGTCGCATCTATTTATATTACTCTTTCTCCTTCAGAACTGGACTTATTGCTGGGAGACAGTTTGTATACCGACCACGAATTTTTAGCTCAATTTACCTACCAAAGTTCAAATTTTAACCTGACCTTAGCTCAAGTGGGATTTCGTGTTCGAGGAAATACATCGAGAAGTGCTGGTAAAAAGTCATTCAATATTGATTTCAATGAATTTGTTCCTGGACAAAAATTTCTTGATATTGATAATATGAATCTACTGGGCAACCACAATGATCCTTCTCAATTACGAGCCTGGCTTTCAGGTCAGATTTTACAATACGCTCAATTACCCGCATCAAGAAGTAGTTTCATTAAATTATTTATCAATAATGAATACAAAGGGCTTTATTTGAATAACGAAGCAATTGATGATGAATTTTTACAATCTCGCTTTATAAATGATGACTCTGGAAATTTATATAAATGCATTTGGGGTGCAGATTTAACCTATCAAGGAACTAATGCCCTTGCCTATTCGTCTGTTTACGAATTAAAAACTAATAAAACACAAAACGATTACAGTGGATTAATTCATTTTCTAGAAGTGTTAAATTCAAGTTCAACCACTGAATTTCCATGCGCCATTCAAGAAGTTTTTGACGTAGACTTGTATCTAAAAACTTTAGTTTACGAAATTTTGATTGGGCATTGGGATGGCTATGCTGGTAATAAAAACAATTACTATTTATATCAACGCCCTTCGGATGGCAAATTCATTTTCATCGAATTTGACATGGATAACACATTCGGAATTGATTGGTTTTCAATTGATTGGTCAGTAAGAAACATCAATAATTGGCAGATAGGTAACCGACCGTTGATTCAGCGCTTATTTTCTGTTCCTTATTTCAAGGATAGGTTCAACTTATTTATGCAAGAGGCACTGACGAATGTATTCACAGTAAATTTAATCCAAGAATTGGAATCTAAACAAACTCTTATTGAACAAGCCGCATTTGATGATATGTACAAAGAATTGGATTATGGATTTACAAACCAAGATTTTTTAAACGCGATTCATTCCACTTTTGGCAATCACGTAACAACTAATTTCAGTGATTATATCTCTAATCGGATGCAATCAGCAACAAATCAGCTGGATATTTCTCAAGGAATTGAAAACCCTTGTTCGTTGTCAATTAATGAGTTTCAGGAAAAAATTGAAGTGGTTGAAAGATTTGACCTATTAGGCCGAAAACTCAACCAAAAACCTTCATCTAATCAAGTTATTATTGAAATATTATCAAATGGAAAAACTAGGAAAACTTTTAGTGTCGATTAGCCTAATTTGTAGTTTGGGTTCAGGAGTTTTTGCACAAAAGAACTATAAAATTGAACACATTGAACCTATGAATTGGTGGTCAGGAATGAAGCATTCACAAATTCAATTGTTATTGCATGGGGAAAATATTTCACGATTTACAATTGAATCACCGAGTTTTCCAATTGTAGGAATCCTTAAAACGGAAAATCCAAATTACTTGTTTGTAACCATCGAAACCAAGGATAGAAATGCAGGAAAATATCCGATTCGACTTTTAGACAAAAAGAAAGTAGTGGCTACCATTGATTATGAGCTAAAAGAAAGACAATACGGTTCTGCTACTCGGAAAGGTTTTTCAACTGAAGATGTGGTTTATTTATTGATGCCAGATCGATTCGCCAATCTTTATCCTGGAGTTGACACACATCCCGAAACCGCAGAAAAAGCAGATCGTTCTAATCCAAATGGAAGACATGGTGGAGATATTCATGGAATCATCCAACACCTAGATTACATTAAAGAACTTGGAGCCACGACCATTTGGACAACTCCATTATTGGAAGACAATGAAGAAACATATTCCTATCACGGCTATGCACAATCGAATCTTTACAAGGTAGATCCGCGCTATGGTAACATTTACGATTTTCAATTCTTGGTGCAGGAAGCTCACCGCAAAGGATTAAAGGTTATAAAAGATGAGGTGCCAAATCATTGGTCTAGGAAACATTGGATGATGAAAGATTTGCCGACGCTAACGTGGATTCATCAATTTCCATCGTTTACTCGTTCCAGCTACCGAACGAGCACGCAAATGGATCCCTATCGCAGTGAAAAAGACAAACACGCCTCAGAAGATGGATGGTTTGATACAAGCATGCCCGATTTAAATCAAGCGAATCCATTGGTACTTAATTACCTTATCCAAAATACTATTTGGTGGGTTGAATTTGCTGAATTGGATGGATTGCGTGTAGACACCTATTCCTATAATGACAAAGAGGCAATCGCGAAATGGACGAGAGAAATAATGGAAGAATATCCCAATTTTAATATGGTTGGTGAAGTTTGGATGCACGACCAGGCGCAAATTTCATACTGGCAAAAAGATAGTCCAATTGGTGCACTTCAAAGTTACAATTCAAACTTACCATCCGTAATGGATTTCACGCTTCATGATGCATTTATGCAAGCTTTCAATGAACCTGAACAAGGATGGGACAAAGGAATGGTTCGCTTTTACGAGAATTTTGTGAATGATTTTCTTTATAAAGATCCAAACAACCTTTTGATTTTCTTTGAAAACCATGATACACAGCGTTTTAATGAGTATTGTCCAAACCTAGAAGATTATAAATTGGCAACAACTCTTCTTGCCACTACACGTGGAATTCCACAGATTTATTACGGATCTGAAATTGGAATGAAAGGAGATAAAGGTAAGGGAGATGCCTATATTCGAAGAGATTTTCCAGGTGGTTGGCCAGGTGATGTTAACAATGCATTCACCGAAATGGGTCGCACTCCTGAACAAAAAGCCTATTTTGATTTTTCGAAAAAAATCTGGAATTGGCGAAAAGGAAAGTCCGTAATACACACTGGATCATTCACACAGTTTCTTCCTCAAAATAATGTTTACGTTTATTTTAGACACAATGAAAATGAGACGGTTATGGTAATTCTAAATAATTCATCTGAGGAACAAAGGATCGATCCAAAAAGATTTTCTGAAGTCATTAATAAAAAGAAATATGGTGTAGAGGTGACATCAGGAGTAAAAATAGACTTCGATAAGGACGTTAAAATTTCAGGTAAAACAGCCTATATTTTAGAATTGAAGTAAAGTAAGCGCCAAAGATTGATTATTTTTACCATGTCATGAGGTATGTACTATTTGGCTTTTTGTTTTTCTCGCTCTCACTTTATGCCCAAAACAAGAGCAGAAGTTTAAGTGATATAGAGCGTATCAATAACCGGATAAAAATTACGGTCAACGATGGCGAATACTATATTTCAGCGTACACCAAAAAGATAGTAGAATGTAGTTTTATTCCAAACGGACAGAAGCAACAATCAAATTCACATGCTATAACAGTAGCTCCGAAGCAGCACATGACCTTAGAGGTATACAGGTTACTTAAAGTGGCTTATATCAGTACGGGTGAAATATTAGTTAAAGTGAATTTTAAGCCATTCAAAATCACATATTTACATGGCGGTTACGAGTTGATTTCAGAGCGCTGGGGTTATGAAAAAGAAGGTAATCTTGAAAAAATTCAATTCAATATTGAAAAGGACGAAATTTTATACGGCGGAGGAGCACGTGCCCTGGGAATGAATAGGAGAGGGAATAAACTTCAATTGTACAACCGGGCTCACTATGGTTACGAAGAGAAGTCTGTCTTGATGAATTATACCATACCGATGGTCTTGAGTAATAAAAGGTACGCAATCCACTTTGATAATCCCCAAATTGGCGCTCTAGATTTAGATTCTAAAGGAGAAAATAGTTTAACATACGAAACCATTGGAGGAAGAAAAGTTTATCAAGTTATTATTGGTGAAGACTGGAAAGACCTGACCAAGGAATACACTTATTTAACTGGAAGACAACCTCTTCCTCCTCGTTGGATGTTTGGTAATTTTGCCAGTCGTTTTGGTTATCATTCTGAAGAGGAGGCAAGGAATGTTGTTCAAATGTATAAGGATGAGAATATTCCTTTGGACGCAATTATTTTTGATTTGTACTGGTTTGGAAAAGATATTCAAGGAACCTTGGGAAATCTATCTTTCTACCGAGATTCCTTTCCAAATGCAGAACAAATGATCTTTGATTTCAGAAAGGAAAATATCAAAACGGTGCTTATCACAGAACCATTTATATTAACGACTTCGTCAAAGTGGAAAGAAGCAGTCGAAAAAGAAGTTTTGGCGGTAGATAGTTTAGGTAAGCCTTTCACATATGATTTCTATTTCGGTAATACGGGATTAATTGACCTTTTCAAACCCAATGCAAGGGAATGGTTTTGGAATATTTATAAAGGCTTGTTGCAAGTTGGTGTAGAAGGTTTTTGGGGAGATCTTGGCGAACCTGAAGTTCATCCGGCTAATTTATTACATGGGGAAAATATACCAGCTGACGAAGTTCATAACATCTATGGCCATGAATGGGCCAAATTAATTGCGGAGGGCTACATGAAAGATTTTCCTCAAAAGCGACCGTTCATTCTAATGCGTTCCGGGTATTCCGGTTCGCAAAGATTTGGAATTATTCCATGGTCTGGAGACGTAAACAGAACATGGGGAGGACTTAGACCACAGATGGAAATCACCATGCAAATGGGAATGCAGGGAATTCCTTACATGCATTCGGATTTAGGTGGATTTGCTGGGGAGAATGACGATTCTGAATTGTATACGCGTTGGCTGCAATATGGTGTTTTTCAACCTATTTTTCGTCCGCATGCGCAAGAGGAAGTAGCTGCTGAACCAATTTTTAAAGATCCTGAAACGAAACGAAGAGCCAAAGAAGCGATTGAATTAAGATATGCATTGTTACCCTATAATTACAGCTTGGCTTTCGCTAATCACTTGGAAGGAACACCTCTGATGCGTCCGGTTTTTATGGTGGACAGCGCTGAGCATTGGTCCGAAACCCTATCCGAAGCCTATATGTGGGGAGATGCTTTTTTTGTGAAACCAATTACTGAGAAGTTGACAAAAAAATACTCCTATTTTCAGTTACCAAAACAATCCACTTGGTTTGATTTTTACACAGGTAAAAAGGTAAGGGTTGGAGTGGAAGGAGCGTCTCTTCCAAATTTTATAGCAACGGAAAATACCTTGGAACATTTGCCTGTATACGTGCGATCAGGCTCTTTTATTCCGATGGCGAATACTACTTATTCTTCAACAGACACGTATAATCCTAATGATGTTAGCGTTCATTTTTACGTCGACGAAGCCTTAAAGAAAAGCAGTGGTATTTGGTACGAAGATGACGGGAAAACTTCGGGGTCTTTTGATAATGGACAATACCAACTTTTTAATTTTAGTTACATTAGAATAAAGAAATTGGGTGAAATCAATGTTCAGTCTATTTCATTAGCGAATTTCAAATTTGTTGAACAAAGTACTCTAGTCATTCATCTCGCAGATGAAAAACCGAAAAAAATTAAACTAAATAACAAGAAAACTCAATTTAAAATCGCTGAAGATGGGACCATTACTATTTCCCTTACTGCTGATTTATTGAAAAAAGGCCACATTCTACTTTATTGGAAATAATTTTTTCAATGTGTCATAATGACATTAAGAAATAAAAGATATATTTGAACTATCTAAACATGTGAACTATGAAGAAAATTATAGCTTCAATTACCATTATTATTTTTGTTACTTTGGTAGGAAACGCTCAATCTACTGTAATTTCAGGCTCTGTTAAAGATCCATTAGGCAAGCCAGTTTTTAATGCAACTATAGTGTTGGAGGGAAAAAATGTGGGGGCTAGAACCGATGATCAAGGAAAATTTAAATTTACAGCATCAGGATCTGGAACGTTCAATTTGTCTTGTAGATTTGTGGATTTTGAATCCCTTAGTGAACAAATTGAGCTAAAAGGAGGAACGGTAACCGTTGATTTTACCTTTAATAAAAATCCAAAAGGATTAAATGAGGTTGTACTTATCGGTTATGGTACAACACGAACAAAAGATTTGACAGGATCTGCCGTCGTAATCAATGAAAAGAATTTTACGCAAGGTTCAATGTCAACACCTGAGCAGTTGATTATGGGTAAAGTTTCCGGATTGAAAATCAACACTAACGATGGTGCTCCTGGTTCTGGAAGTACATTAAGATTGCGAGGTGGAACATCAATCAATGCGAGTAATGATCCTCTAATTGTGGTAGATGGCGTTCCTTTAGATAATGGTGGAATTGCCGGTGCAGCCAACCCGCTTTCATTGATCAACCCCAATGATATCGCTTCATTTGTAGTTCTTAAAGATGCTTCCGCAACGGCAATTTATGGTTCTCGAGCAGCTAATGGTGTCATTTTAATTACTACAAAGAGAGGTAGCAGTGGTAAAACGCCATTAAAAGTAATTTTCGACTCAAAACATTCCTTATCAACAGTAGCTAAGTATGCAGATGTATTGTCAGGTGATAGTTTACGGAATTTGGTTATGAGGAGAGGAAATCCAACGCAACAAGCCTTGTTGGGAACTGCCAACACAGATTGGCAACGCGAAGTTTTTCGACCTGCTTATGTGACAGATAATAACGTTTCATTAACAGGAGGAATTGAAGGTTTGCCCTATAGGTTGTCTTTTGGAAATAGATTGGAAAATGGTGTCCTAACGCGTGATCAGTTTCAACGAAATTCACTCTCTTTGAGCTTAACACCTTCTTTTTTCAAAGATGTGGTGCAACTTGAAGTAAACAATAAATTGGTTAATACGCGTTCATTCTTCGCTAATCGCGGGGCACTTGGAGCAGCTTATTTTGATCCAACACAACCTGTATATTCTGACACGACCACCTATGGAGGATACTTTGAATGGATAGATAACAATGGAAAACCAAATACACTTTCTGCACGAAATCCTGTTGGATTACTATGGCAAAGAGAGGATAGAAGCAACGTTTGGCGCTATATTGGAAATGCAAAAGTCACCTTAAAAGTTCCGCAAGTTGAAGGACTGAAAGCTGTCATAAACGGAGGTATCGATCAAGCGGAAGGTACAGGATTTACCATTACTCCCGCGAGTTCTGCGTCAGGTTATTTTTCTCAAGGTTCGTACAGCGAATACAGAAGTAATAAGGGAAATAAATTAGTGGAGGCTTACCTTAATTATAACAACGGAAAAATTGGTGTTACGCGAAATGCATTGCTTGACCTGACAGCAGGTTACAGTTACCAAGATTGGTACAGTGCGAGTCCAAACTGGGCAACTTACAACGAAGCACAAGACTCTGTTATTTTTCCAGCAGCAGAAAATCCATTTTTCACCAAAAACGCGCTTCTTTCCTTCTACTCGCGAGGGATACTTACCTTGAAGGATCGTTATGTGATTAATGCATCTCTTCGCTATGATGGTTCTTCCCGCTTTAGTCCGCAAACACGTTGGGGCTTGTTTCCGGCTGTTTCCGCAGCTTGGGTAGTGACGGATGAACCTTTCCTAAAGAATTTCAAGCAGCTAAACATGTTGAAATTGCGAGCTGGATACGGTGTAACAGGGCAGCAAGATGGTATTGGTGATTATGCCTACATTTCGAATTACTTTATAGGAGGTCAAACTGCACAATATATTTTTGGACCAGACACCTTATTGGTGTTTAGACCTTCAGGGTTTGATGCCAATTTACGTTGGGAAACAACAACCTCTTACAACATAGGTCTTGACTTTGGAATTTTGAAAGATAGATTCTCAGGTTCAGTAGATGTTTATCGTAAAATAACGACCGATTTACTTGCAGTTGTCCCTGTTGCAGCGGGTACTAATTTTACGAATGAAATCCTAACCAACGTTGGAAGCATGCAAAATCAGGGAATTGAATTTTCGATTAATGCTGGACTATTTGCGAATAAGAATTCTCGTTTAGATTTAATGGCCAATGCCTCACACAACATTAACCGTGTGGTTAAACTATCTCAAATCGAAGATCCAGATGCTGTTGGTGTTCAAGTGGGTGGTATCTCTGGTGGAATTGGAAACACCGTTCAAGTTCACAGAGTTGGTTACCCGACATTCTCCTTTTTATTATATGAGCAAATTTATGATGAAAACGGAACGGTCATTCAAGTTGGACAGCAAGCTGACATCGATATAAATAACGATGGTCAAATTACGGCGGCAGACAAGTGGAAAGATATTCACGCTTATGTGGACAGAAATGGTGATGGTGTTATCAATATTAAAGACCGCTATATTTATGATCAGTCAGTTCCTGATTGGTTCTTAGGTCTTTCTTTGAATTATCAGTATAAAAATTGGTCATTTGGTGCTTCGATGCGAAGTGAATTAGGTGGACATATCTACAATAACATTCATTCAAATGCCGGAACGTTTCAATCAGTTAACGGAACACAAGGGTATTTAAACAATATTAGTTCGTTGTATTACGAAGATGAAATTCAAAAAATTGCAACGAATCAATTATTGAGTGATCATTACATGGAAAAAGCTGACTTTCTCCGAATGGATTTCTTTAGCGTTGGTTATAATTTTGGTAAATTGAAGTATTTCGGAGAAAAAGTTGGTTTGAACGCCACTTTAGTTATTAATAACGTTTTCGTATTGACAAATTATTCTGGACTAGATCCAGAAATAGGTGGAGGGATTGATAACAACATTTATCCGCGACCACGTGTTTATTCATTGAATTTATCATTTGATTTTTAATTGTTTGTGCCATGAAAAAAACAATTTTCCCATCCCTTTTGATTGTAGCAGTAGCATTTGCATCCATCACATCGTGCAAGAAACAACTCAATCAATCACCCATGTATGGATTGAATGCTGAAAAAGTATATAGCGATCCAAACAATTACATTAATGTGCTAGCAAAGCTATACTCTGGATTATCTATGACGGGAATCCAAGGTCCTGCGGGTGCTGGTGATATTGCAGGAATTGACGAAGGATTTTCGGCATACGTGCGTGTATTATGGAATCTTCAAGAACTCCCTACCGATGAGGCACTTTGTGGTTGGTCAGACCCTGGAATTCCTGCACTTAACAAAAGCGATTGGTCAGCTGATGATGGTTGGATCAAAGGAATGTATTATCGAATTTATTACCAAATTACCTTGTGTAATGAGTTTATATGGCAATCACGAGATGAAAAGTTAGCAGAGCGAGGATTCTCTCAAGCTGATGTAGAAAAAATTAGAACCTATAGAAACGAAGCAAGATTCTTGCGAGCCTTGAGTTATTATCATGCCATGGATTTATTTGGCAATATTCCATTTGTTGATGAAAATGATCGCGTTGGAGCCTTCCAACCGGAACGTATTGACAGAGCTTCCTTGTTTGCATACGTCGAAGAAGAGTTAAAAGGCATTGAAGATTTATTATTAGATCCAGGAGCTGCTCCATATGGGAGAGCTACGAAATCGGCAGTACATGCGCTTTTAGCTAAAATGTATTTGAACGCTGAAGTGTATACGAATACAGCACGTTACGCAGATTGTAAAACGTATTGCGAAAAAATAATCAATGCGGGAGATTTTCAATTAGATGACGTATACCAAGACATGTTCTTAGCAGATAATCATACGTCACCTGAAATTATTTTCCCAGTTGTTTATGATGGTTTGTACGCTCAAACTTGGGGTGGTACAACATACTTGGTTTGTGGAGCTCTTGGTGGCGCAATGAATGCCGCAAATTACGGTGTGAATGGAAAATGGGGAGGTTTACGAGTTACGCCACAATTTGTAAATAAATTCCCAGATTCTACCTTAGATTCTCGTTACCTGTTCTACAGAACCGGTCAACAATTAAATTTTACAGCACCAACTCAATTAGCCCAATTCAATTACGGATACGCATTTCCTAAATTTAAAAATAAAACAAAAGCTGGTTTGAACGGATCGAATAATGCGAATTCTGCACATGTTGACATTGATTTTCCAATGTTTAGATTAGCCGATGTGTACCTCATGTTAGCGGAGTCGGCCTATAGATTAGGTGACCAAGCTACGGCCCTTCAATATGTTAATCTCATTCGCACACGTGCATACAATACAAGTGCTTTCAATGTAGCATCCCTCTCGTTAGATGATATTCTTGACGAACGTGCACGTGAACTTAGTTGGGAAGCAACAAGAAGAACTGATTTAATTCGATTCGGCAAATTTACCGGTGGAGACTATTTATGGTCTTTTAAAGGAGGAGAAGTAGATGGTATTGCAACCGAAGCATTTAAAGATTTATATCCGATTCCAAATGCTGATTTAGGTTTAAATCCTAATCTCATTCAAAACCCAGGTTATTAAAGAATAGAATATACCTGTTGATTGGTGAAAAAGGAAGTTTGAAGAAATTCAGCTTCCTTTTTTTATGCTTTTTTTCTTCTGAATTGTCGATACAATGTTAAAGTTAAGGCTACTAGCGTAGCTACAAGAGCATTTTTTCCGAGGTAATCACCATGTTGCGTATAAAAAGTTTTTTCAGCTGAGATCGAAATCTCTTGATCGATGGTAGCAGGAACCCAATAACCTGTCTCTTGTGCTATTTCACCGGTTGGACTAATAAATCCACTTTTACCTGTATTTGCAGAGCGAATAACCCATCTGCGGTTTTCGATGGCTCGAAGTCTTGCCAAACTAAAATGTTGTTTGTATCCAGGAGAATCACCCCACCACCCATCATTGGTGATGATGCAAATCGCCTCAGCGCCCTTGTTGCACTGTTCAGCAACAAACTCACCGTAAATAGATTCGTAACAAATGACGGGCGCAAAAATGCCTTTACTACTTCGAATAACTTTTGGTTCACTTTCTATACCTAGGGATCCAGAAGTGCCTCCATTTTGTAAAGCGAAATTTTCTAGGAAAGGCAACCAACTTGCGAATGGAATTTTCTCAACTCCTAAAACAAGTTTAGACTTGTGAATGAGGGTTTTTTCCATTAAATTATTCATAAATAAAGAGGTGTTGTAGTTTTCCACATAACCATTCCCTTCAGGTAAGGGTTTTGCCGCAGAAGATACTTTTTCTTTGAATAAATTGGACGTGGAAGCTCCTACCAAAAATTCTGTTTGAGGCCAATTTTTCTTTTCTTCCGTCATCATTTTTATAACACCAAATTCATCGATGTACTCCTCCCAAATGTCGGCGCTCAACATGGTTTCAGGCCCCATAACCAAATCTATCTTTTTCGACTGGTAAGGAGCAATCATACTGTAAAATTTTGCCAACTGATCTTCAGGTGTATATGAGGGGGAGAATTTTTCGTTATACGGATCAATATTAGGCTGAACAGCTAAAACATGTATTTTTCTAGAGGAATCCTCCTTAAAAGAACTTAAAAGCAAATAGGAAATAACAAGTGGTGTAATTAGAAGTGAAACTGAACTGATCCCGAGAGGAAACAAAGATTTGGGTTCATTTGTCGTTTTCCACTTAAGGTATAATTTCAATAACAAAGCATTAATTAAGAGTATCCAGAGACTTCCTCCTAATACCCCAGTGAATTCGTACCATTGAATCCAATTGGGTAATTCTGAAAAAACATTTCCCATGGTAAGCCATGGCCAAGACAATTCCCAATTGAAATGACAATATTCAAAGGCAACCCAAACAATAGGAAAAAACAAAAAATCATAGGCTGAAGCACTTCGTTTACGCAAAAAATGAAAAAGAAGAAAGGCCAATGCCATGAGTAAAGAGTTGAAAACAAATGCTAAAACTCCTCCAACAGAAGTAGAATTCCAAATCCACCAAGTACTTCCCAAATTGTAAATAAAAAAACTCCAATAGGCATGTACGAATACATGTGGTCCACTTTTTGAATTTTCCGATAATTTATTTTCAACGAGAAGTAAAGGTATCCAAGCAATGAAGATGAGCGGCATTAAACTTCCACTAAATGGAAACGAAATCGTAAGTAACAGGCCTGTTAACGTAGAAAAAGCGTAGCGCTGTTTTTTAGAAAGTGAAGTCATGCGACAAAATTAATAGAGATATTTTATTATTGTATTTAGCGATTGGAAACTTATTGTATTCTATTGATTAAGATAAACGTTAGGAATTTAAGTTACGGCAAAAAAAAAGCTGCTCTTTCGAACAGCTTTCTAACCAATATAGTTTCAATTATGCTTCGGCTCCTTTTTCAAACGGAACGACAGAAACAAATGAACGATTGTCTTTTTTCTTACGGAATTCTACTAAACCATCAGTTAATGCAAATAATGTATGATCTTTACCAATGCCTACATTATTGCCAGGATGATGTTGTGTGCCTCTCTGACGAACAATAATGTTTCCAGCAATAGCTGCTTGTCCTCCAAAAATTTTCACACCCAAACGTTTGCTATGGGATTCACGACCGTTTTTCGAACTACCAACTCCTTTTTTGTGTGCCATCTTCTTATGTTTTTATTCGCTAAGCGAGATTATGCTTTAATATCTTTAATACTGATCGCCGTAAACTGCTGACGGTGACCGTTGCTTTTTTGGTAACCCTTTCTTCTTTTCTTTTTGAAAACGATTACTTTGTCTCCTTTCACATGGTCAAGGACTTCTGCGGTGACTTTAGCACCTTCTATAGCCGGGGCGCCAACAGAAATTTTACCACCATTATCAACTAATAAAACTCGGTCAAATTCTACTTTAGAACCAGTTTCAGCTGACAATCTGTGTACAAATACCTTTTGGTCTTTTTGCACTTTGAACTGCTGCCCTGCTATCTCTACAATTGCGTACATATAGCTAATTTTTAAATTTAGGATTGCAAAGATACGATATTATCCTTATTCAGCAAACTAAATTAAACGATTTATTTCTGTTAATTATGATTGTATTTTATTCGCTTTACTTAAGTTTTAGTAAAACGGGTAAATTGGCCAAAAGAATTCCAAAGAGAATGATAAACATGGAGCTAATTTGTGCTGCTGTTATTACTTCGCCAAAACGCCAGCCAATCAAAACGGATACGATAGGCATTAAGTATGTCACACTACTTGCAAACAAAGCAGATGATAAACGAATAGTGGCATTGAAGAGAATTGTGGCGATAGCTGTCCCAAACAAAGCAAGGACAATTATGGCATAAAGCCCATCAAAAGCCAGCTCATTTTCTTGAATGATGGTTGGTGTGTTCAACATTAAAACTATTACAAACGCAGGTATCCAAATCAAAGACAACGAAATGCTTGTAACTTGCATGGAGCTGTAGTGTTGTAATTTGTATTTTATGGTACTCAGGCTTATGGCGTACAATAGCGTAGCTGCAATTACAGCAAGAATATGTGTGGTATCTCCTGAAAGTGAACTTTGTTTGCCAGTTAAAACAAGTAAAATAATTCCAACAGTACCAATACTTACTCCAATATATTGATAAGAATTCAGTCGTTGCTGAAAAATTACTAATCCGAGAAGAATGGTGAAAATGGGTGTGAAACTATTTAGCATACCTGCGAGACCGGAGGTAATACCTGTTTCTGCAAACGTAAATAAAAACGCAGGCAAGAAACTTCCACAAGTTCCCACAATGAAGAAATAAAGAATGTCTTTCTTCGATTGGAGCGATTGCCATCCCTTTATTGCCCAGGGTAATAAAACACTTGAAGCAATAAGCATGCGAAGTGATCCAACTTGAGGAGCACTAAAAATTGGCTCTCCGTTATTTCCATACATGCCTTTTTTCATCAATATAAAGGAGCTTCCCCAGATGATGGAAAGGATAATCAAAAGAATCCAGCTTTTAAGAGCGTTTGTCATGCATCAAATTTAAGTCAATTGTGAAGCGACATTTCCAAGCAATTTAAAACTTGTAAACGCGTATTGTGAATTACGTGTTAAAAAGTTCCCACAAACTCCCACTATTTCAAAAAAATCTAATAAAATAAAGGAATTTAAGACATTTTTTAATCTCAATTGAAACCAATATATTTGCTAAACGTTAGAAGTTATCAACAATTTAAAATCAAGTGGTAAAAAGTGGTAATTATTCCATTAATTTTACCCATTATTTAAGCTATGGCAGGATTAGTAGGAGAATTTGAAGTAAAACTTGACGAAAAGGGTCGGTTTTTATTTCCTTCCGGATTAAGGAAGCAGCTTCCTACGTCGTCTCAGCGAGATTTCATGTTGAATAAAGGATTTGAAGAGTGTTTGACTTTATTTCCGTTGCCAGATTGGGAGCGAATAAGCGACAAGCTTTCGAAAATGAACTTATTCAAACCGAAGAACAGGATGTTCTACCGCTTATTTCACCAAGGGGCAAAACAGGTGACATTGGATAATGCAGGCAGGGTGTTAATTCCTGTTGCGCTAATGGAGCGGGTGGGCCTTGAATCAGAGGTTATGCTTATTGCATACAATGATAGAATTGAAATCTGGGACAAATCCAAATACTTCGATATGATCGAAGGAAACATGGCTGATTTCGCTGATTTGGCGGATGAAGTAATGGGTGATTTGGACAATGGAGAATAATACGGCTTACCACATACCAGTGCTCTTTAATGAGTGTATCGATGGGTTGAATATTAATCCAGACGGTATATATGTAGATGTTACCTTTGGAGGTGGTGGGCATTCCAAGGCTATTTTTAATGCTTTAGGAAATCAAGGAAAACTCTTCGCGTTTGATCAGGATCAAGCTGCTCAGCAAAATGCATGGGACGCACCTAATTTCATTTTAATTCCTGCAAATTTCAGTTATTTAAAAAATCATTTGAAGCTTCATAATGTTCAAACTATCGATGGGCTTCTGGCTGATCTTGGTGTTTCTTCTTATCAGTTTGATGAGCCTGCAAGAGGGTTTAGCATCCGTGAAAATGCGCGCCTAGATATGCGAATGAATCAACAAGCGAAATTGTCTGCATATGAGGTGGTAAACCAATACGAAGAGGAAAAGCTTATGCAGATTTTCAAAGTTTACGGTGAATTAACTTCCTCGCGAGCCATGGCTGCTACAATTATTTCCAAACGGGCAGACAACCCAATCAATACCACATTTGAATTGATGGACGTATTGCGACGATTTGCTCCAAAGTATAAAGATCATAAGTTTTATGCGCAAGTTTTTCAAGCCATACGAATTGAAGTTAATCAAGAATTGGAGGTGCTAAAATCAATGCTCGAACAAGCTGCTGAACTGCTTAAACCAGGAGGAAGATTAGTAGTAATGTCTTATCACTCCCTGGAAGATAGGCTTGTGAAAAATTTCATAAAGCGCGGTTCGTTTGACGGGAATATTGAAAAGGATTTTTTTGGAAATGTTCAGAAACCTTTTAATGAGGTGACTCGCCATCCTATTGTTGCAGATGAAATTGAGATTCAACGCAACTCGCGTTCGAGAAGCGCTAAATTAAGAATAGCAGAGAAGAGATGACAGATAGCGACTACATAGTATACAATCTGCCTGAAGATAAGGAGCCTGCAAAAAAAGTAGAAAAGAAAAACAATGCTCCTAAATCTGTTAGCAAAAACCCAAAGAAGGTAAATGCCTTCACTCAAATTTTAAATGGAGATTTTCTAACCAAAGAATTCTTTTTAAATAACTTGAGTTTTCTATTCTTCCTTATGTTCTTGCTTATTCTCATCGTTGCCAAAGGCTACTATGGAAAACAAATTGGAAAGGATATAGTCAAAGCTCAACGCGATCTCGATCAAAGTGCTGCTGAATATGTGGAGCTTAAATCAAAGTTAGAAACAGAAACCAGAAGGATAAGTTTAGTAGAAAAGTTGGATTCAACTGGTCTTAAAGAAACTAAAAATGCCACCAAAGTAATACGAGTTAAACCATGAGTCAGGATAAGAATTTTCTTTATTACCGTGCTTATGCCATATACTTTGGTTTTGTAGTGCTCATGTTGGTAGTATTGTATAAGACGATATCTCTGCAAATGGAAGGGAAATCAAATGTATTCTCAAGTTCTGACGACAAAATCCCATACCGAACTGTGGAAAGGCCGGCACGAAAAGGAGAGATTCTAGATAGAAATTACAATACACTTCTTACGCATGTTACGTATTATGACATCTACATGGATCCAACAGTTGTGAGTCAAAAAGTTTTTGATAAAGATTTGAATGAACTCGGTCAAGCGCTTCATAAAATGTATCCACAAGATAACGAGGCTTATTACGTGGATTTAATACTTAAAGCAAGAAATGAGGGAAGTAGAAGTGTATTGATTCGCAAGGCTGTTACCAACGATCAGCGATTGAAATTACGAAAACTGCCCATTTTTAAACTGGGCCGCTTCAAAGGAGGTTTAATTGATGATGTTGAGCATGTGAAAATTGAAAAACCTTACAACCCAATGCTTACAAGAACATTAGGTGATGACCGAATGATTGGGATTTATGGAGCATACTTTAATTACTTAAAAGGAGAACCAGGAGAAGAGGTCGAGCAACGTTTTGCGACAGGATGGAAAAAAATCGGTCAGGTTACCAAAGACGCTGTTGAAGGGGCAGATATTGTAACTACCATAGATAAAGAAATTCAAGAAGTTGCGCATACAGAACTTTATCGACAAGTTTTGGCGCTAGAGGCAGATCATGGTTGTGTAGTGGTAATGGAGGTGAAAACAGGTTACGTGCGCGCCATCGCCAACTTAAAAAGAAAATCAAATGGCTCATGTGCAGACGAGTTCAACTATGCATTAGCTCAAGGAGAAGTGCCTGGTTCTACAATGAAACTGGCCTCTCTAATGGCGGGATTGGAAGATGGGAAATTTAACATTACCGACAAAGTGAATGCTGTTGGGACTTATAATTTCGCAGCTGGCCATAAACTTAAAGATTCTAATCATGGAAATGGATACGGTCAAATAACCATCCAACAGGCTTTTGAAAAGTCTTCGAATGTTATTTCTCAAATTATACATATTGCTTATCGAAATGAGCCGCAACGATTCTTGGATAAACTCAAACAATTTGGCGTAACTGAACCTCTCGGTATTGACCTGAAAGGTGAAGCGAATCCTGTGTTTCCAAAACCAGGAACGGATGCTTGGAACGCAATCTCATTGCCTTGGATGTCTATTGGATATAGTGTGCTGCAAACGCCTTTACAGACCTTATCCTTATATAATGCGATAGCAAATAATGGCAAGCTTGTACGTCCGCTTTTTGTCCAAGAAATAAGAAGGGGAGGTGCCACCATTCAAACTTTTAACCCAGTGGTGTTGCGTGAAAAAGTATGTTCTGATAAAACCGTAAAAATTATGCAGGAATGCATGAAAGGGGTAATGACAAACGGTACAGGTAAGCAACTAATAAGTTCCATGTTTAAAATTGCAGGTAAAACAGGTACAGCCGAAATACAAGGGGACAAAGGTCAATACGGAGAAAATGAGTCCAATAGCTCTTATCAGGCTTCTTTTGTTGGATACTTTCCAGCGGATAACCCAATATACAGTTGTATTGTAGTGATTTCAAAACCAAATCCAGCAATTGCATATTATGGTGCGGAAGCTGCAGGAACTGTATTTGCCGAAGTAGCTAACAAGGTATACGCGTCCTCATTAAAATACCACAAGGCAGTAAACGAAGGAGTCAAATCAAAAGATTTACCACAGTTTAAAACAGGATATTCCAAAGATATTATTTCGGTAGCTCAAAAATTAGGCTTGCCATACGCAATACAATCTTTAGGCGATTGGCAAGGAGCTGATACCACCAAAGGAAAGGTAATTATTTCGAGTAAATTAAAACTAGACGGAAAAGTACCAAATGTGCTTGGAATGAATGCCAAAGATGCAGTCTATATTCTCGAGAGTAAAGGGTTAATTGTGAAGATGAAAGGATTTGGTAAGGTGGTGTCACAATCTCTCACACCAGGAACTTCGCTAACAAGAGGACAAGTTATACGATTAGAATTTAAATGAAAACATTAGATAATATACTAAATGGAATTGCATTTTCTCGGGTAAGAGGAAGTCTTGATAATACCATTGAATTATTAACGTTTGATTCTCGTCAAGCCTCACATTCTTCGCTATTCTTTGCGATCAGAGGAACGAACAACGATGGCCATGATTATATTTCAGCAGCCTATGCTAACGGTTGTCGCAATTTTGTTGTTCAAGATATCACAAAGGTTTCATTTGAAGATGCAAATGTGATAGAAGTTTCAGATTCCGCCCACGCATTGGGCGTTTCTGCTTGTAACTTTTACGACCATCCTTCTAAAAATCTAAAGTTAGTAGGTGTAACTGGAACGAATGGAAAGACGACCACTACAACGCTGCTTCACAGTTTGTTCTTACAGCTAGGAACTAAAGCCGGATTACTTTCAACAGTGATAAATAAGATTGGTGACGACGAAATACCATCTACACACACCACCCCTGATCCCGTCCAACTCAATGCATTATTGAGAAAAATGGTCGACCAGGGATGTGGGTATTGTTTTATGGAAGTCAGTTCGCATGCAATTCATCAACATCGTATTGCTGGATTGCATTTCAATGGTGCAGTTTTCACCAACATAACACATGATCATTTGGATTACCACCAAACCTTTTCTGCTTATATCAACGTAAAAAAAGCCTTCTTTGATGGCCTTAGCAGCGCTGCTTTTGCTTTGACAAATGTTGACGATAAGAACGGAACGCTTATGTTGCAAAACACAAAGGCGCAAAAGTTAAGTTATGCACTGAAAACTCCTGCAGATTTTAAAGGAAAAATTAGTGAGAACGCACTCAGTGGGTTGGTGCTTCAAATCAATAATAAAGAAGTATACACCAAATTGGTTGGAGAATTTAATGCCTACAACTTGCTGGCAGTATATGGCGTGGCCACCTCTTTAGGATTTGATTCATTAGAAGTATTAACAGGCCTGAGTAAATTAAATTCAGTTGATGGGAGATTTCAATATTACAGAAGTAATGGCGGATTGACAGTAATTGTGGATTACGCACACACGCCTGACGCATTGGAAAATGTGCTCCAGACCATTAATGGAATTAAGAAGGGGACAGAAAAAGTCATCACACTTGTAGGATGTGGTGGAGATCGTGACAAAACAAAACGTCCGTTGATGGCGGAAATAGCCGCTAAGATGAGTCAACAAGTTATTTTAACTTCTGATAACCCACGAACAGAGGATCCCGCTCAAATTTTACAAGAAATGGAATCAGGGTTGAGCCCAGATCTGCAAACAAAATCTATTTCTGTTCTGGAAAGAAAACAAGCTATTAAAACGGCGATTCTACTAGCACAATCTGGTGATATCATTTTAATCGCGGGGAAAGGACATGAGAAATACCAAGAAATTATGGGAGTTAAATACGATTTTGATGATTTCAAGATAACACAAGAATTAACTAATGAATTGAAGAAATAATGCTGTACTACTTATTTGATTACTTAGATAAACTAAATGTTCCGGGAGCCGGTTTGTTCGACTTTATTTCCTTTCGAGCAGCCATGGCATTGATCACATCGTTAATAGTTTCAATTGTTTTTGGGAAGAAAATTATTCAAGCACTGCGCAAGCAACAAATCGGAGAGACGGTTCGAGATCTTGGACTTGCGGGACAAATAGAAAAGTCTGGTACACCTACAATGGGAGGTATAATCATTCTTAGCGCTATTTTAATTCCAACGATACTCTTTGCAAAACTCCATAATATTTACGTCATCACCATGATAATCGCTACTATTTGGTTGGGCATGATTGGATTTTTAGATGACTATATCAAAGTATTTAAAAAGAACAAAGAAGGATTAAAGGGTTCGTTCAAAGTAATAGGACAAATTGGAGTAGGATTAATAGTCGGATGTATCCTCTATTTTTCTGATGATGTAACCGTTCACAAAAGAGTAAGCGCAGACTATAAATTACAGAATGACGAAGAGTTTGTTACGCACCTTCACGTTCAAAATGACGGTGAGAGCTATAAATGGATCAAAACCGACGACATGACGACCACCATTCCTTTTATCAAAGGGAATGAGTTTAATTACAACTGGCTTATTGGTGATATGGACAAATCTTATGGCTGGTTGCTCTTTATTCCAATAGTCATATTCATTGTTATTGCTGTTTCGAACGGAGCCAACATGACCGACGGATTAGATGGTTTGGCAACAGGTACATCTGCGATTATTGGTTTGGCCTTGGCTGTTTTGGCATATGTCAGCTCTCACGCGAAGTTTGCAGATTACTTAAATGTAATGTACATACCATTAGCAGAAGAAATGGTAATTTTTATCGCGGCATTCGTAGGAGCATGTATCGGATTTTTGTGGTATAACTCATTTCCAGCACAAGTTTTTATGGGAGATACCGGAAGTTTGGCAATTGGCGGAATCATTGCCGTATTTGCTATTGCCATCAGAAAGGAACTGCTGATTCCTGTGCTTTGTGGGGTATTCCTTATTGAAAATTTATCCGTAATGCTCCAAGTTGGTTATTTCAAATTCACAAAAAGACGATTTGGCGAAGGACGGCGCATTTTTCTAATGGCTCCGTTACATCATCATTTTCAGAAAAAAGGCTTACACGAGGCAAAAATTGTTTCCCGATTTTGGATTGTGGGAGTGCTTCTAGCGGTGGTAACCATCGTAACGCTAAAATTAAGATAGTCGATGCAAGGAAAAGGAAAACATATCGCGATTTTAGGAGCCGGAGAAAGTGGAATCGGAGCTGCTGTTCTTGCCATAAAGCAAGAGTGGAAAGTGTTTGTTTCTGATGCCGGAAAAATAAAAGAGGAATTTAAACTAGACCTGCAAAATTTAAAGATTGAATGGGAAGAAGGTCAGCACGATGAGGCGCGTATTTTATCCTGTGATTTGATTGTAAAATCTCCTGGAATACCGAATACTGCTCCACTTATTGTAGCACTGCGCAATAGAGGAATTCCTGTTATTTCGGAAATAGAATTTGCAAGTTATTATACAAAAGGAAAAAAAATATGCATCACAGGAAGTAACGGCAAAACTACCACCACCATGCTTACACACCATATTCTGAAAAAAGCTGGTTGGGATGTTGGATTAGCGGGAAATGTGGGACATAGTTTTGCCAAACAAGTAGCTGAAGGTGACCGCGAATGGTATGTCATTGAATTGAGTTCATTTCAGTTAGACGATATGTTTGATTTCAAGGCAGACATTGGAATTCTAACCAATATCACCCCAGATCATTTAGACCGCTACGCTTATGAAATGCAACGCTATGTTGACGCTAAATTTAGGATTTTAAATAATCAAACCCATGAAGATTGGTTCATCTACAATTTCGATGACCCCATAATTCAGGCAGAAATCGCCAAAAGAAAACTCCCAATGAAAACCGCACCTTTTTCACTCAAAGAAGAGATTCAGGTAGGAGGGTATGCAACTAAGGAACAACTAACAATAAACATAAAAGATCAATTTACTATGTCCATTCATGATTTAGCTTTGAAGGGTAAGCACAACACCCAAAATTCGCTGGCAGCAGGGATTGCAGCGAGAATTGTAGAAATTCGTAAAGATGTGGTCCGAGAAAGTCTCGAAGACTTTGTAAATGTTGAACATCGACTAGAATTCGTTGCAAAAGTAAACGGTATTGAGTTTATAAATGACTCAAAAGCTACGAACATCAATTCTACGTGGTTTGCCTTAGAAAGTATGGAAAAACCAGTGGTTTGGATTGTAGGAGGCGTAGATAAAGGAAACGATTACAACGATTTGATGGAACTTGTTAAAGACAAAGTGAAAGCAATTATTTGCCTTGGAACAGAAAATCAAAAAATAATTGAGGTATTCTCAACAACCGTTGAAACCATCGTGGAAGCGAGTTCAGCTGTTGAAGCCGTGGCCTATGGTTATCGATTGGCTAAAAAAGACGAGACCGTGCTTTTATCACCAGCTTGTGCAAGCTTTGATTTGTTTGAAAATTATGAAGACCGAGGGAATCAGTTCAAACAAGCTGTTAGAATGCTATAATATGAGCAAGGAAGAACTTCAACATATCGAAAATCAACTTTCCGAGGCTAAAAAAAATGGACTGCTCCTAGATAGGGACAGCACGCAAGTTGCCCGAGGAAAGGTTTTAGAAATGGATGCATTTAGTTGGAAATATCCGAATATTGAAGTCTTGGAACGCACAATTCTTTCATTCCCGTTTAATGTGCTTTGGATAGGAAATCCACAAGAAATTCAGGCCCTAATCGATCGTGGAAACATTCAAGAGGATAAATTAATTACGCTAATTTATGACACGCCTGAAAAAGAAAAAGATGTGAATTGGGCCTTAGAATCATGTGTAAAAATGAAGTTTAAGCCAGGTATTTTACTCTTCACCAGTTCCAATAGTAACACTGAGTTTAACGTGAGAAAATTCGCTGAATTCCTTCAATTGGTGCAAACAAAATGAGAGAATACCTTAAATACCTGAAAGGCGATCCTGTGATTTGGATAATAACCATCTTACTTATGGGGTTTTCTTTGGTGACGGTTTATAGTTTCGTTCCTATCCTTGTCAAAATCGAAGGGGGGTCACCAATTCAGTACCTTGGCAAGCATTTACTCTATGTCGTCATTGCCTTTTTTGTGATGTTTTTCATTCATCGAACCGATTCGAAGTACATAGGACAGTTAGCAAAATTCAGTTACTACGTAGCCATTCTTATATTACTTTTTACGATGTTTTTTGGGACGCAAGTTAACGATGCAGGTCGTTGGATTAAGATCCCATTTATTGGTTTGACCTTTCAGTCTTCAGATTTTGCCAAACTGGCGCTCATCGTTTATTTATCTCGTTTATTAGTTAAGAAAAAAGAAAAGTTCAACGATTGGAAGGAAGGTGTTCTTCCCGTTGTGCTTCCGATTATTGTAATTTGTTTTTTGATTTTAAAAGATAATTTTTCAACTGCAGCTATGCTTTTTATGCTGTCATTTGCCATGCTTTTTATAGGTCGAATGCCTTATGGGAAATTGTTTACAATGATGGGGGCAGGTATAGGCTTAGTGGTTTTAGTAATATCACTTCACAAAGCAGCGCCTCAATTGAATATTTTACCTCGTTACGACACTTGGGTAAGTCGTTATAATTCAAAAGTTGATGAATCGTCGGCAGATATCCTGAAAAATGCCCAGGCGAATAATGCAAAACTCGCCATTCATAATGGAGCTATTCTTGGACAAGGTGTCGGAGATGGAAAATTAAAAGAATTCATCCCTGAGGCTTATGCCGATTTTTATTATTCAAGTTTTGTTGAGGAATTCGGTTTAGTATCAGCAATATTTTTAATCCTAATGTATATGATTCTCTTACTACGGATTATTAGAATAGCCCTAAAAACAGATGATCTTTTTCAAACCTATGTGTGCATGGGTGTAGGTATACATCTGCTCACTCAAGCCAGTATAAATATGCTCGTTTGTACGGGTGTTTTTCCCGTTACTGGACAAAACATGCCGTTCTTAGCGATGGGAGGTTCAGCATTAATTATGGCGTGCGCGTCTATCGGAATTGTACAATCTTTTGCTTATAACCTGCAAAAAAGAAAGATAGAAGTTAGTGAAACGAATTTTCAAGCAGCCAACGCATCATGATAGAAAGAGTAATAATATCCGGAGGAGGAACAGGGGGACATATTTTCCCAGCTGTGGCTATTGCGGATGAATTAAAAAATAGAAATCCTAAAATTGAGATTCTATTTGTTGGAGCACAAGGCAGAATGGAGATGGAAAAAGTACCTCAAGCTGGTTATGCAATCGTTGGTTTACCAATCGCGGGACTTCAAAGAAGATTGACTTTTTCAAATTTTCTGTTACCATTTAAAATTGCAAAAAGCTTGTTAAAAGCAAGAGCAATTATTCGTTCGTTCAAACCGCAGCTTGTCATCGGAGTGGGAGGTTATGCTAGTGGACCAACACTGAAAATGGCAAATTTGTTAGGTATACCAACGTTAATTCAAGAACAAAATTCGTTTGCAGGAAAAACCAATAAACTTCTAGCTAAAAAAGCAAAAACGATTTGTGTAGCTTACGACGGAATGGAATCATTTTTTTCAAAAGAGAAAATCGTGTTGACAGGTAATCCTGTGCGAAAAGAAATGTCTGTTCAAGTGAATAGATTAGAGGCATTTGAGTTTTTTAAATTAGACCCAAATAAGAAAACTATACTCGTTATTGGAGGTTCACTCGGTGCAAGATCTATTAACCAAGCGATTTCTAATGAAATTGAAGGCTGGAAAGCTCTTGAAAATGAAATTCAAGTAGTTTGGCAATGCGGCAAATTGTATTATGAGAACCTATTAGAAATAGTTGAAAAAAGTAGAGCCAAGAACATTGTTTTGCTGCAGTTTATTCAACGCATGGATTTAGCATATGCTTCCGCGGATATTGTTGTTTCTAGAGCTGGAGCTTTATCTGTATCTGAATTATGCCTTTTGGGTAAGGCGTCGATTTTAGTTCCATCTCCGAATGTGGCAGAAGATCATCAAACTAAAAATGCTATGTCTTTAGTAGTGAAAAATGCCGCCATTTTAATCAAAGACAACGAATTGAATAATAAGTTGATGCATATAGTTAAATCCTTGTTGGCTGATCAATCCGAAATTATAAAACTAGAATCAAATTGCAGTTCATTGGCAAAGCCACATGCTACCCAAGAAATAGTAAATGAATGTGAAAAAGCAATTCAATCATGAATAGGGTAAGTTTAAGTAAATTTTCTACTGTCTATTTTATAGGAATAGGAGGAATCGGGATGTCTGCACTTGCTCGGTATTTTATAAGTCTTGGAAAAAGCGTAGGTGGCTACGACAAGACATCGAGTGAGTTGACGGAAAACTTACGATCGGAAGGCGCTTGGCTACATTACGAGGATGATATACAAGAAGTTCCGAAAGAATTTATGGAATCGGAAAACACATTGATAGTTATTACGCCTGCTGTACCTAAAAACATGAAAGAGCTCATGTACTTTCAGTCTCATGATTTTCAAGTGATGAAAAGAGCAGAAGTTTTAGGCTTAATCACACGATTTTCTAAAGGTTTATGTGTTGCCGGCACTCACGGAAAAACCACCACGAGCTCTATCCTCGCGCATATTTTGAATGAAAGTACATGGAAATGTAACGCTTTTCTTGGTGGTATCGCTACAAATTTTAATTCAAACATTGTGCTCTCATCTTCAAGTGAGTGGACAGTTATAGAGGCTGATGAGTTTGATAGGTCGTTTTTACAACTCAGCCCGCACAGTTCCATCATAACTGCTGCTGATCCAGATCATTTGGATATTTATGGCAGTAAAGAGCAATTCATTGAGGGTTTTCGACAATATGCAATGAAGTCTGATATGAATGGATTTTCTGTTCAAAAGGAAGGGTTGAATTTACCTAGTTTATCTAAGGTAATAACCTATGCATTGTTTTCGGAGACAGCCGATTATTCCATGCATAATTTACGATGGTTGAATGGTTATTTACATGGCGACGTAAGAGGTCGAAGAGTAAATATGCCGAATGTAAAACTGGGAATACCAGGACTCCATAACGCAGAAAACGCCCTAGCATGTATTGCCTTGTTGACTGAATTGGGAATGAATGAAGCAGATTTAAGAATGGGGTTGTCTAGTTTTTTAGGAGTTAAAAGAAGATTTGAATACCATATTAGAAGTGAGGAATTAATATACCTAGACGATTATGCGCACCATCCAATGGAAATTAATAGTTTAATTTCCTCGCTGAGAATGCTGTATCCGAATAAACCTTTGATTGGGATTTTTCAACCGCATTTATTTTCTAGGACAAGAGATTTTGCCGAAGGTTTTGCAACTGAATTATCCATGTTGGATGAGTTGATTTTAATGCCAATTTACCCAGCAAGAGAAGAGCCAATTCACGGAATTACAAGCGATTGGCTATTGCAAAAAATTAAATTGAAAAATAAGTCATTGAAATCCCCCTCTGAAGTTATTCAACATTTTAAAGAGCAAAAAAATGGAGTTGTTGTAACTATTGGAGCCGGAGATATTGATAGAATTGTTCAACCGTTAAAAGAAATTCTTCAAAGCAATTTAAGCGAATGAAAATGTGGCTAAAAATATCTGCATGGATTCTTCTACTAACCGGTGTAGGATTAATTTTTTATTTGGCAAATAAATTCGATGAACACAAAATCATTGATTCACCCAATGTTGCAATCCATTACGAAGGAGAGAATGCAATGTTGACTGAGAAAGAATTGTTACATCGTTTAAGAGAAAAACAACTAATTTTTAGTGATCAACGCGTGATGGAGTTGGACATTAATAGTATAGAAGAGGCTATTAATAACATGCCAGAAGTTAAAAATGCTCATGTGTTTAGAGCTATTGGCAGCACATGGAATATTGAATTAGAATTAAGAAAACCAATAGCTCGAATTTTTAATCAATCCGGCCAGTCATTCTACCTTGATGCCGAGGGTTTTTTAATGAACCGATCAGAACTACACACAGCGAGGACACTTGTTTTTTCAGGAAATATTAAAGATAAATTTCAAGAGGGAAATATAAATCAGATTATTAACAACGACTCCTTGAAAAGTATTAAAAAATTAGACGATATCTACCGAATTTCAAATTATGTTTGCAATGATCCGCTATTGTATCATTTGATATCTCAAGTGCACATAGATGAGAATGGGGATTTTATAATGATTCCAATAGTCGGAGAAGCATTGATTGTTTTTGGAAAGGCAGATTCTGAGCGAAGCGTCGCTGATAAATTTGATCGATTAAAGGTCTTTTATCAGCAAGGATTGCCTTTTGAAGGGTGGAATAAATATGCTGAAATTAATTTAAGTTATGATGGACAAATCGTTTGCAGAAAAAGATATGAGCAACCAGCCAACTAGAAAAAGTCCTGTGGTAATAGGCTTAGACATCGGAACAACTAAAATTGCTTGTTTTGTAGGAAGAAAAAACGAACACAACAAGATTGAGATTATTTCTATGGGACGAAGTGAGTCCCTTGGTGTCATGCGCGGTGTTGTTTCAAATATCGAAAGAACAATTCAGTCCATTACCACAGCTGTTCAAGAAGCGCAAAATTGCAAAGATGGCAATCTTCAAATTAAAAATGTTTTTGTTGGAATTGCAGGTCAACATATAAAAAGTTTGCAACACCGAGGAATATACACCCGCAGAGCAAAAGACGGAGAAATTTCTCAACGTGATATCGATAATTTTATAGATGATATGTACCAGTTGGTGATGAATCCTGGCGAAGAAATTATTGATGTTATCCCGCAAGAATATATTGTAGATAACGAGCCGGAAATTAAGGATCCGATAGGAATGGCGGGCACACGATTGGAAGCGAATTTCCACATCATAACTGGACAGGTTAGTAACGTGTTGAATATTAAAAAATGCGTCGATCGTTCAGGCCTTAATACGAAAGGAATTATTCTTGAACCAATTGCTTCGGCAGAATCAGTGTTGAGCGATGAAGAAAAGGAGGCGGGAGTGGTTCTCGTTGATATCGGTGGTGGAACTACAGATATAGCTATTTTCCAGGACGGTCTAATTCGTCATACCGCGGTAATTCCATTTGGAGGAAACGTGATTACCCAAGATATTAAGGAAGGGTGTAAGATAATGCAACGCCACGCTGAAGCTTTAAAAGTTCGATTTGGTAGCGCATTGGCCTCAGAAAGTAGAGATAATGAAGTGGTCTGTATTCCAGGTATTCGAGGTAAAGATCCCAAAGAAATTACCATAAAAAATTTGGCGAGCATCATTCAAGCAAGAATGGAAGAAATTATTGAACTCGTAAACTATGAGATTAGAAACTCCGGTTACAGTAAGAAATTAATTGGAGGAATTGTTGTTACGGGTGGTGGAGCGCAGTTAAAACATTTGACTCAGCTTTTTGAATACATGACAGGTATGGATACCAGAATTGGATATCCAACCGAGCACTTGGCAAATACCAATGATATTAAAAATTTATCAAGTCCTATGTATGCCACAGGAATTGGGTTAGTACTGAAAGGATTCGAAGAATTCGAGAGGAAGTTTAAAGCTGAACCACAAGTTCAAGAAACGACTTTAAAATCAGAGGTTGCTGGTCATTCAGAGAAAGAAAAAAGAGGAAGTTTTTTCGATAAAATACTACCAAAAGTAAAGGGCTTTTTTGAAGATAACGATAATTAAAAACGAAATAAAATTAGAACTATGTCATTAGAATTTGATTTACCGAAAGATAACAACTCCATCATAAAAGTAATTGGTGTAGGAGGTGGAGGAAGTAATGCCGTAAACCATATGTTTAACCAAGGAATCGTTGGTGTTGATTTCATTGTGTGTAACACGGATCGCCAAGCTTTGGATATTTCTCCAGTACCTTACAAGATTCAACTTGGTCCTGCTCTTACTGAAGGACGCGGTGCGGGAATGATTCCTGAAATCGGCATGAATGCAGCTATGGAAAACATTGAAGAAATTAGAGACCTACTTTCTCGAAATACGAAGATGGTGTTTGTAACTGCTGGTATGGGTGGTGGTACAGGTACAGGTGCGGCACCTGTTATTGCACAAGTAGCGAAAGATCTTGGAATACTTACCGTTGGTATCGTAACAGTTCCCTTCAATTTTGAGGGCCGTAAGCGTCGTCAACAAGCAGAAGACGGACTGAATAAGATGAGAGAGAACGTAGACACATTATTAATTATTAACAATGAAAGGCTACGCGATTTTGGAAAAGATATGTCTCTGTCTCAAGCATTTGGACACGCTGACAATATTTTAACCGTTGCAGCAAAAGGTATCGCAGAAGTAATTTCAGTAACTGGAATAATAAATGTTGATTTCAATGATGTTAATACAGTACTGAGAAACTCCGGTCGAGCTATAATGGGAAGTGCCATCGGTGAAGGTGAAAATAGAGCAATTGATGCTGTTCAAAATGCATTGGTATCACCTCTTCTAAACGATAATGATATTTACGGTGCGAAATACGTGTTATTGAATATCACTTATGGTAAAAAAGAAGTAATGATGGACGAAATAACTGAAATCACTGATTACATTCAAGATGCCGCTGGTGCTACGGCAGATGTAATTTGGGGTCATGGTTATGACAGTTCCTTAGGAGATAATTTGAGTATTACGTTAATTGCAACTGGGTTCAGCTCTGAACCTCTTACAGGTTTCGAAAAAGCACCGGAGCGTAAAGTTGTATCCTTAGAGGATGAAGCAAGAAAAGAGTTGACCACACCGCTTGATTCGCCTGTTTATGCTAGTACCGAAACGACAGATGTAGCGGCAGAAGAACTTTCCGTTACAGAACAATTACAGCAAGAACCTTTTTTAAAAACAGAAACAAGCGAAGTTTTACCTAACTATGCGAGTTCAAATTTATCTGAAGAAGTTTTAACATCTAGTACTAATGAAGTGACTTCAGAAACAGTTGTTTCAGATGTTGTAAATGAGGAAGTTTTCTCTTTTAGTGAACCAATTCAGCCTGTAGTTGAATCCTCTTCAGAGGAGAAGATTTCCTATGATTTGTTCGGCAATACAGAGGAAATTACAGATACAAAAGAAACCACACCTGTATGGAATGAAACCTTGATTAATGAAACACCAGAAACTACATGGAGTAATGAATATACGGCAGAGGACGTTGAGCCATTTGCTGAATTAGAGGATACGACTGAAGATTTCACTTGGGAACTGACAAGTGAAAGCAAAGAGGATACGGTATCGTCTGCAGAAGTGCCTTTAGCGACAGGTCAAAACGTAGTAAGACATATGTTAGAAGATGATGTTGTTTCTCCTGTTTCAACGGATGATTTGAAACGTCCAATTTCTGCAGAAGAATTACAACAAAGAACGCAAGAGCGTGTGTCTCGTATTCAAGAATATACAGCAAAATTGAAAAAAGCAGACGGAATCAATGAGTTTGAAAAGGAACCTGCATTTGTAAGAAGAAATATTAACTTAAGTTCTACTACACCAAGTTCAGAAGAGAATTTTTCAAGATTTGGGTTAGCTGATGATGGAACTGGCCAATTTTCTTTAAGAAATAATAATTTCTTACACGATAATGTAGATTAAAATGAGTTTTTCAGCGAAAATTAACGACGCTATTAAACAAGCAATGTTGGCTAAAGAGAAAGAGCGACTTGCTGCATTGCGTGACATAAAATCGAAATTATTACTTGAGGCGACTTCTGGTGCTTGTGGTGAAGTGAGTGATGAAGCGGCAATTAAAATTTGCTTGAAATTGCATAAACAACGCATGGAAACCTATGATTTGTATGTGGCCCAAGGAAGAGAAGATTTAGCTGCGGATGAAATTTTTCAAGCCAAAGTGATAGAAGAATACTTACCGAAGATGATGAACAATGAAGAAATTCAAGAAGAAGTTTTGAAGGCAATTCAAGAGTCTGGTGCTGATGGTCCACAACAAATGGGGAAGGTGATGGGGCTTTTAACTTCACGATTAGCAGGAAAGGCAGATGGGAAGGTTGTAGCGCAATTGGTCAAAGAAGCTTTAAATAAATAAACAAACAACAATCACATAACGGAAACGCACTGAAAAGTGCGTTTTTTTTATCTTTGAAAAATGAAGTTGAGTCAGGTAAAACAAGAAATGGTTGATGTAATTAAAAGTTATAATTTGAGAGGATGGTCTCCAGCTACCTCTACAAATTATTCATTCAAAGATGAAACAGGACAAATTTGGGTTACTAAATCCGGAATTGATAAATCAATAATTTCTGTTGATGATTTTATTACGGTTTCTAACCTTGGAGAATCAATTGGTGAGTATTCAAATGTTAAACCATCTGCAGAAACTCTAATCCATTGCGTGCTTTACGATCTGTTTCCAGAAACTAAATTTATTTTGCATAGTCATGGTCCATTTCCAGTATTAGTTTCAATAAAATTGCTAAATGAATTTTCCGTTGAAGGATATGAAATTCAGAAAGGTTTTCCAGAAGTATACACTCATGAGACAAAAACGTTGATACCTATTTTTTCGAACAATCAAGACATGACCTATTTCAAGCAAGAGCTATCATATCGAAGACCTCAATTAAGGAATAATTGCTTTATAATAAGAAAACACGGTACTTACGCATGGGGAACTACACTTTTTGAAGCAAAAAGACATTTAGAAACTTTGGATTATCTTTGTCAATGTGAATTCATAAATACAAAGTAATGGCAGTATTATCAATACCTGAGAAAGACTTTCAAACTCGAAATGTTGAAGAAATACGACATTTTTTTGAAGCTCGTGGAATTTTCTTCGACCAATGGACCTGCGATGTGATTTTTGAAGATTCAGCAACGCAAGAAGAAATATTGAAAGCTTATGAAAAGGACTTAGTTCCGTTCATGAAACATGGTGGTTACCAAACTGCAGACGTGATTTCTATTCATTCCACTACTGAGAATTATGAGGCTATTCGTACGAAATTTCTTGCTGAACATATTCATACAGAAGATGAAATTCGTTTTTTCGTGGATGGAAAGGGATTATTCTGGTTTCATTTAGAGGGGGAGCCTATTTTTAATTTACTTTGTGAAAAAGGAGATTTAATTTCTGTTCCAGAAGGAACAAAACATTGGTTTGATGCTGGAGAAACAAATCCTTTTGTAAAAGCCATTCGCATATTTATAGACATGAGTGGATGGGTACCGCATTATACGAACTCTCAAATTGAAAAGTCTTTTACTGATTTTAAAATGTCCTAAATGAGTTTTCGTTGCCGTTTTGTGCTTTCAGATATAGAAGGAACAACATCTTCAGTGTCTTATGTATACGATGTACTTTTTCCGTACTTTAGAAATCACATTGCTGAAATCACTCAGTTTGCACATCTTTCTGAAGTAAAAGAAGCATTTTCGCAAGTGATTAATCTATGCCAACAAGAGGAAGGAATTGTTATTACGACAAGCGAAGAGGTTATTCAAAAATTACTTCAATGGAGCAGAGAGGACAGGAAATTAACACCTTTGAAAACCCTTCAAGGGATTATATGGGATAAAGGTTATCAACTCGGTGAATTGAAAGGTCATGTTTACGATGATGTTGTAAGCAATCTAGAGAAATGGGTTTTAAACGGATTATATGTCGGAATATATTCATCTGGATCCGTTAATGCACAAAAGCTAATTTTTAAATATTCAGTAGCTGGTGATTTAACCAATTGGATATCTCATTATTTTGATACCAATATTGGGCCTAAAAGAAGTGAAGAGTCATATCTGAAAATTGCTTCTCGAATTGGACTTGATCCTTGTGACATTGTTTTTCTTTCAGATATTCAAGAGGAAATTGATTCGGCAAGTGCTGCTGGTTTGAAAACGATACATGTTTTGCGTGAACAAGGAATGAGCAGTACTGCACTATACAAAGTAAAAGATTTTAATGAAGTAAATAATTTGCTTCATCAAATTTAATTAGTTTTCAGAGACTCAATCCTTAGGAATTACGAAAACCTTTAAGCGCAATCTTTCTACTCTCTTTCTTGAATTCGTTGTTAATGTAATTAACCTGTCTTGATAAAAATACTTACCTGAAGTGTTAAAATAGACTTCAATTTTACCTGTATTTCCTGGTTCAATTGGTGAGGTAGGCAACTCAACTTCCGTACAAGAACATTCAGTCTCAGAAGAATAAATAATTAGTGGTGACTTACCTTTATTCGTCACTAAATAGGTAAAATGGATTATTTTTCCTTCTGGGGTTTTTGGGAATTTTGCCGTTCTATAAGGTACAGAAAAAACCGCCGACTGTGCGTACACAGTGGCGGTTCCAAGTAGTGAAAAGACTAAAAGCCAGTTCTTCAATTTAATTAGTTGTTGGTTGGAGCTCCAGAATTGTTAACTGGTGTACCGTTTTCTGGTGCAGGACCAACTTCTCCTTTGATTCTAAGTACAGAAATACCACCTTCCACATTTACAGCGTTAGAATTGATAGTTACTGATTTATTAATTGGACCTGGTCTTTTTGTATCGTATTTAACTCGAATTGAACCTTTAGCTCCTGGTGCAATTGGTTCTTTCGGCCATTCAGGAACAGTGCAACCACAAGAACCTTTGGCATTTGAAATAATTAAGGGTTGATCACCTGTGTTCTTAAATTCGAAGGTACAGTAAGGTTCACCATCGTATTTAATGTTCCCGTAATCGTGAGTTTCTTTACTAAATTCAATTTTAGCGCCAGCTTGAACAGCCGTGTTTTGAGCATTTACTGAAACTATTGCAGCTAGTAAAAATGCAAAAGAGAAGAATAATTTTTTCATGATATTAATTTTTTCAAATGTTACGAATCAAAGATAATACCTTATTTCCATCCTTCGTTTTTTTTAACACTTCGTTAACAAGCACTATTCTTCTCTCTTTAACCATCCTTTTCGAATGAAATATATGAGAAGAATGAAGGATAGGAGAATCATAAGTCCAACCACTGTATAATAACCATAAGGGTAATCTAATTCGGGCATGTACTTAAAATTCATCCCATAGACCCCTACAATGAACGTAAGAGGAATGAAAATAGACGAAACAACTGTTAGAAATTTCATAATCTCATTCATTCTTTGCCCCTGAGCGGCATAATACAAATTTGAAATACCTTCAATAATTTGTTTGTTAGCGTCAATTTCCTCTAGGATACTAGCGCAAGATTTTTGTAGGTTTAAAAAGTATCTTTTATTATCTTTTTCGATGAATTTACTATCAAAAGATAGGAGTTCGTTACTTATTTCACGCAAGGGAAGTACTATTTTTCGAAGGGAAATAAGCTTACGTTTCTCGTTTTCCAACTCTCTAAATAATTGTTTACTCTGATATTTTAAGATTTGGACATCTATAGATTCTATATTCTTTGTTGTATCTGATAATAACTCAAAGTAATTATCAATAATGGCTTCGAGCATCCTGTAAAGTAAGAAATCCGGTCCTTTTGATCTAATTTTACCTCTAGCTTTTTCAATCCTATCCCTTACATCAATGAAGTGGTCTGAGGATTTATCTTGATAAGAGATAAGATAATTTTCACTTAAAATAAAACTGATTTTGTCTTCAATTAAGTTGTTCTCGTTTTGGTCACTTGGTAAAAGCGATTTTACCGAAAAAAAAAGGAAATTTGGATATTCTTCAACTTTTGGACGTCTCGAGGGTGCATAAAGTGCTTCAATAACCAACTTATCAATACCTAGTTTCGTCGCTAATTGTTCAATGGTATCCTTATCTTCTAATCCATGATAATTAAGCCAATACACATGGTCAGTATCTATATCACCTTCCAAAAAATTATCTGAAAAATAACGACTAGATTCTTTTTGAATAGCAAAAAATGAAGTATTATATTGATACAATTGGCAATTACTCATGGGATTCTGGATGTGCAGATTTACCAAAAGCACAACCCTCGCAAGGAGGTTGTTTTTTGATGAATTTTGAGTGAAATAAATACGCTAGATAAGAAATAGCTGTAAAAACAAAAATTATTACAAGGATCAGTTGCATTATAAATCCAATTGTTTTTCCCAATACTCATTTAGAAGAACCACAAGTTTTCTGGACATATTGTTGTAGAATCGTTTTGTTCTATATCCACCAATCCAATTTATTCCGCGAATAGCATTTGTAACAAAAATTTCATCAGCGGCTAAAAGATTTTGAGGTAATATAGCACATTCGTAAACTTTAATACCGTTTGCTAATGCTAAATTAATTATTTGCATGCGCATGGTACCTGCCAAACAGCCTTCGTCTAATCCGGGAGTGTATAAAACACCATTACTCACAACAAAAACATTACAAGAAGAAGTTTCCAAAATATTTCCCCTATCATTAGATAAAAACAAATCGTCAAGCCCTTTTTCTTGTGCAGATATTGCGGCCATTACATATGTTAATCCTGCCTTTGTTTTGTAATTTGATAGAAAGTTTTTCTGAAGTTTAATGTCCTGATAAATATCAATTTCAAGTCCTTTAGCATTTAATTCAAAATGATTTACATCATAAGGATAAACTTCAATGTAATAGGTACATTCATTAGAATCAGGTAGATATGCTCCACCAGTGACTCTGTCAAGAGAAAGACGACAACGACCACCTTCTTTGATAGTTGATCGGTAGAGTAATTCTTTAATTTTCTCTTCAAAGAAATTAGCGTTAAAAAAACTTGGAGTACGCATTTTTATTGCTTTAGCTCCTTCCAATAAGCGTTTAATATGGTTGTCCATATTAAGTGGTTTTCCAGCAATTACGCGAATACTCTCAAATACACCATCTCCATATAAATGCCCTCTGTTTCCCGGATGAATGGTTGGGGCATCAGCAGGTAATATTGTTCCATTATTGTTGACGTATAATACAGCCATTAAAAAATCAGTTCAAAAAAAGTTAATAATTTATTCGGCTCTAACAAAGTTACATAAAGAATTCCGAAAAAAGCACCTCCTATGTGGGCTTCGTGTGCAATTCCTGTGTTTCCTCGTTTCATCGCTAAATATTCAATAAATAGATATAGAGGGCCAAAAACAAATGCTGGAATAGGCACGGGAATAAAAAACAAACCAAGTTTCATGGTAGGATGCCAAAATATGGCTGCAAAAATAACTGCCGAAACAGCCCCAGACGCTCCAAGACTTTGGTAAAATACATTGTCCTGATGTTTATAATACAAATAGCCCGTTGCAAAGATCCCTCCAAAAAGATACAAAATAGCGATGTGTAGCGCCCCATCCTCAGGTCCAAATTGATAACGCCACTGGTATTCAAGAAATGACCCTAAAAAAAATACGGAAAGCATATTGAATGCAAGATGTTGAAAATCAGCATGTATAAATATATGACTCAAAATCCTGTAAATTTCATTCTTCCTTTTCATTCGGTATGGGAAGAAAGTCAATTTAGTTTTCCATGTTTCATTACTAAAACAAAAAACAGAAATTACGCCAGTTAATAGCATAAGAAGTAAAATAATACTCAATCCTTTGGAGGCGATGAACATATTTTACTAAATTAACCAAATAATTAAGAGAGGTGACTAGATTTTTATTTTTACTGTTAACGCTACTGCTTTTTAGTGGTTGCAATAGTGAGGAAAAGGAAGTTGAATTCGAGCATGTTGACAAGTCCTTTCTAAATGACCCCTCAATTACCGATAAAGAAAAGTTTTCAAGAGCGCTAGATCCCAGTTTTTTAAATTCCATGGGAATGAATAATAAACAGCAAGAAGCGGTTATTAGTTTTTACAAAGAAAACGCTTTCAAGTTTAAGTATTATGTCAAGGATTCTTTGACCAATTTTGGATTGACGGTCGAAAAATGTCTAGCGGAACCTTTACAATTTGGAGTACCAAAAAATAGATTGATTGCCTTGAAAAAAGACAATCATTGGATTGAAAAAGAAATCATCATGACATCTAATCTGTTAAGCATGGTGGGAGTTTTGAAGAATGGATTAATTGATTTCGAGCAAAAGAAATTAAGGGAAATAATTCCTTTAGATGGTAAGGAATTCAATAGTCAATTAAAACAATTAGATACTATTCCTTTATCAAAACTTATTATAAAACAAGGCTCAATTGACACCAACTATCTATATTTAGCGCAACATCTTTATGATTATTGTCAAAACTATCCCTTAGACACCCATACGTTTACATTAAAATCTAAAAAAGAAGACACTCTGAATTTTGAAAAAAACATAAAGGCATGTCTTGTGGCTAAAGGATTTCTTAACATCAAAGCAACAGATCTCGAATATAAAAAAGCAATAAAGAAATTTAAATTATACAGTGGCTTCAATGAAGATAGCAATATCGATGATGCCACCTTGCAGGCATTAAACGAAAGTTCGTATACTAAGGTGGTTCGCGCATCCATTGCACTAGATAAGATGAGGCAGCGAACTTCAAACGAAAAGAAGTTTATCCGTGTTAATTTACCTTCCTTTGAATTGTTTTTCGTTGCTGACGATACATTGAGAAGTCGAAATCGAATAATTATTGGAAAAACATCTAACCAAACACCGGAATTACAGGCCACGATAAATAGAATTGTTTGTTATCCTTTCTGGAAGGTCCCACAATCCATAGCAGATAAAGAAATATTGCCTGCGGTTAAAGCAAATTCAAATTACCTTTCGAAAAATCATTACCGAATTTACAGAGGAAAAACCGAAATAAATCCGAGTAGTGTCTCCTGGAAAAAATACAGCAAGAATTTCCCATACACAGTTATTCAAGACCCTGGTCCACATAACAGCCTAGGAATCATTAAACTTGAATTTTACAATTCCTACAATGTCTACGTGCATGATACACCGTCTAAGTCACTATTTAAGCGAGGGTATAGGAGCTTTTCTCATGGTTGTATGCGATGTGAAAATCCGGTAGAATTAGCGAAAACAATTTTGGATTATGATTCGATTCGTCCTAAAAATAGAAATATTTACATTAGAGACTCCATAGATAGTATCTTACATAGAGAAATTAACTTCAGTATTCCACTGAAAAAGTCAATACCAATTTTCGTGGAATATATTACGGTAAGTGCAACTAAGGAGTTTTTGTACTTTCACCTTGACCTTTATAAAAGAGAGGAAGAATATGTAAAGTTATTAATTGGAGGATAAAAAGTTTACTTAAATTTGCGTTATGGCTATTATTTCTCCTTCCGTACTTTCCTGCGATTTTGGTAATATTCAGAGAGATGTTCAGATGCTTGATTCCTCGAATGCAGAATGGATTCACATTGATGTAATGGATGGGGTTTTTGTACCGAATATCTCATTTGGATTTCCAGTTCTTACAGCAATTCGAAAACACACATCGAAAGTACTAGATGTACACCTCATGATAGCAAATCCCGATAGTTACTTAGCTGATTTTTGTGCTGCGGGCGCGAATATTTTAACGGTTCATTATGAGGCATGTACTCATTTGCATAGAACAGTTTCAGAAATTAAACGCTTGGGAATGAAAGCAGGAGTTGCATTAAATCCTCATACCCCAATCAGTGTATTGGAAGAAATAATTTCAGAACTAGATTTGGTATTAGTTATGTCTGTTAACCCAGGTTTTGGTGGTCAGCAATTTATCGTTTCCGCAACAGATAAAGTAGCAAAAACCAAAGAATTAATTAAACTAAAAAATTCAAGTGCCTTAATTGAAGTAGACGGTGGTGTAAATTTAGAGACAGGAAAAATTCTTATTCAAGCAGGAGCGGATGCTCTTGTTGCAGGCAGTTTTGTCTTTGGTTCTAACTCACCATTGGCTACCATAAAATCATTAAGTGAATTGTAGTAACTTTTTATTTCAGAGTGCGTTTGTATGTTCATGAAACTAATTTACTTCACTTTTTTATTTTTACTTTCCTCTAATTTCTTTTCACAAGATTTGAGTGAGAAAGAAAATGAACTCAATAAATCGTTGCTTCTTCTCAGGGGAGCGACAACAGACGAGGAAATGACTGAACTAAATGCTAAATTCAAAGTGAAAATGTTAGACTTTCTTAAAAATGAGGGAGCACTCACTCACAAATTTAATTCGTGCAAAACTATCTCAGTATTAGATAGCCCTGATGGCCTTGTACGATTGATCACTTGGAATATTGAATACACTGATTTTACCTATGCCTTTGATGGGGTAGTTATGCATTTTGATGACAGGAAAGAAAAAGTTAAGTTATTCGAGCTAAATGACATTCTCGATCCTTATTCCGAGCGACCAACCGGCATAATTGATGCAAAAAATTGGTACGGCGCCTTGTATTATCAAATGATTCCATTTGAGAGAAATGGCAAAATGGAATATGTTCTTCTTGGTTGGGATGGAGGAACTCCGGGAAATAATTTTAAAGTCATAGATGTGATGACAGTGTCCTCAAATGGAGTCAAGTTCGGAAGTCCTGTATTCAAAGAAAAAAACACGGTTCATAAAAGAATGATTTACGAGTTTTCCGAGCAAGCGAAAATGACCTTGACCTTTGATAAGAAGTACAATCGAATAGTAATGGATCACCTTTCTCCTGAAGCACAAAGTTTGGCGGGTGTTAAATCCTATTATGTTCCTGACATGTCATATGATGCATTTTATTTAGAAGATGGAATGTGGTATTTACGTGAAGATGTAATTGCTGTTAATCAAGGAGATGCAAAAAAAGAAATGCGTCAATGGAAAAATCCAGATGAAGATAGACCAGGCGAGACAGTTAATCACGTAGCAAGAACTCCTGAATCAGAATTAGAATCTGCCAAAAATGAGATGAATATGGTTCCAAAAAAGGTAAAAACCAGTAAGCGGGAATCCAAAAACAGTCTGAAAGTCACCACCGGTAAATATAAAACAAAAAGGAAACCACGGAAATTCAATGAAATCAATGGACAATAATGCAGTTAGGTAGAATCAATAAACTTACTGTTAATAGAATAACACCACCCGGAGCGTATTTAGAGGATTTTAAAGGTGACGAAGTGCTGTTACCAAAAAAGTATTTAGTTCCCGAAAGTGATTTCCAAGTTGGAGCCACTGTTGATGTTTTTGTATTCAAAGATTCTCAAAATAGAATCGTAGCAACAACAGAGAAACCCTTTTTACTTTTGGGGACTATCGCCTACCTAAAAGTGGATACGGTAAACATGTACGGTGCTTTTGTCGATTGGGGACTAGACAAAAATCTATTTGTTCCATTTAAAGAACAAGCGCAAAAAATGGAGGAAGGTCAATCTTATTTGGTAACCTTGCGTTACGATAATCAAACAGATCGCCTATTTGGTAGCAGCAAGATTGGTAAAGTTCTTGAACCCTGCCGAGAATCTTTAGAAGAACAAATTGTTAATGGATTGATCTGGCAACGCACCGAATTGGGTGTAAAGGTTGTGGTAAATCAACGTTACGAAGGTCTGATCTTCAAAAATGATGTCAATAAAAATCTTCAAATTGGCGACGAGATTACATGTTATGTAAGGAAAGTAAGAGAGGACGGAAAATTAGATCTGCAAATAGATGCATTGGGATTAGAAAAATATGACAATGCTTTTGTTATACTATTGGATCTTCTAAAGGAGAAAAAAGAAATTTTTCTTCACGATAAATCAAGTCCAGAGGAAATTGTTTCGGTGCTCGGCATGAGTAAAAAGCTATTTAAACAAACCGTTGGTAAATTGCTAAAAAAACAATTTATAACGTTAACGGAGAACTCCATTAAACTAAAATAATTTCGGCTCGGGTACTTTCTCGTAATCAAAACGTGCCCGCTTGAAAGGAAATATTTCCTGTAATTCGCCAGAGTAGTAAAATTCAAAGGCGACGGCACCAAAAGTATATTGTGTATTACCCACCTCGAAACTAGATCCTCCAACTTCAGGATTTGCTTTAGGTTTGGATTTATTAAAACCAAGGTTGAACAAAGAAGCAAAAATTTCTGGACGATCATTGATTGGAAAACCAGCCCTTTCCCACTGCATTTTAATTTGTTTTACAAAAAGGGCTGTGTACAAATAAGAATAATAATGATTTTTCATTTGCACGAGTCGTTTTACCGTTGGGCTCATCCCTTCATTTACTGCTGCATCGAAGTTTTGAGTGGAATCATAGTCTAATAAGTGTTCATACTCAGCACCCAAATAATAGGTTGAATTTTTATCTTTTAGATTTTGTTCGATTCGTTGTGCAGTAGTCTCTTTGATTCCCGTAACACCATAGGAAAAATTATTTTCAACCACCAAAATTTTAAGAGGTCCTATATATTTTTTGTAGGATTCTCGCTTTGAATTGAAAAGACGAATTTGCTCTCCAACAAGACATGCAACAATCAAGCGTGGCTCAACTCCGGACACTTTCGCAGCAGAATCAATATAGTATTTATCCTTTTTGACAGCTTCCTTAAATGCAATCCATTCGGCAATATTCATCCATTCAAAAACACTTAAATTTGTATTTTGTCGAGGTGAAAGATTATTTTGCATTTGTGCTATATCAGACTGATACTGGCTATTTCCTTTCAAACGAAGATCAACAGCATCCAACATTCTAAGGGTTAACTTTTCATCTTTGGTTTCTGTCCATGCCTTCAATATATAGTTTGCGTTCAGAGGATAATAGCGATTCAGAAGCATAATTCTGTTTAAGGCTTCGTAACGATGTCGAACAACATTAACACTGTCGGTTTTAAATCCCTGATTATATTTGTCGTCCATTTCTTGGAAATAGCGATTGTTCGGGTCCACCATACCAAAATCATTAGAAGACATTATTCCACTTTGAAACATGACCCAAGCGGAAAAAACACCTGCTCCTAGAATCGCAAACGTGTATAATAAAAAGTAGTAAGGGATTCGCACCCATTTACTGGCAAAAAAAATACGTATTTGAGATTTGAATGTCATGAATTTTAAAGAGCTACTTACGTGTAATTTATTTTTTGGTTTCATTCAATTTAATTCAATAATTTGAGAAATTGTATCTTTGTTTTCATGCATTCACCTCATATTGGAAAAGTAGCCATTATCGGCGGCGGAAGTTGGGCAACGGCACTAACTAAAATTATTGCCTCAAATGGATTTTCTGTTCATTGGTGGATGAGAAATGAAAAAGCGGTTGAACATATTCGTAAATTCAAGCATCACCCGAACTATCTTCAGTCTGTAGAATTTGATCTATTGAACATTACCCTTTCAACAGATTTAGTGGATTCAATACAATCCTGCGAAATAATCATTATTGTTGTCCCAGCGGCGTACATGAATTCAACATTTAAAGGGTTGTCAAAGGAGCATTTCCAGGGTAAGACTGTGTTTTCGGCTGTAAAAGGCATTGTACCTGAATTCAATGCAATCCCTGCACGTTATTTACACAAATCCTTTAATGTTCCATACGAGAATATTGGAATCATTTGCGGACCTTGTCATGCTGAAGAAGTTGCAATGGAGAGATTAAGTTACTTAACAATTGCTTGCTTGGACAATGCCAAATCACATGCAGTAGCTACTTTGTTGGCGAATAGGTACATAAGAACAACTGAGTCGGATGATTTATTCGGGACTGAACTTTCTGCGATTTTAAAGAATGTCTATGCATTAGCAGCCGGAATTTGCTCCGGACTTGGATACGGCGATAATTTTCAATCCGTTTTAATTGCAAATGCAATTCAAGAAATAGAGCGATTTATCGATGAGGTAAGTCCAATACATAGAGATACAAAAACAAGTGCTTACTTGGGAGATTTATTGGTAACTGCCTATTCAAATTTCTCAAGAAATAGAACCTTCGGATTCATGATCGGAAAAGGATATTCTGTAGCGAATGCACAATTAGAAATGAAAATGGTCGCCGAAGGATATTATGCTACCAAGTCATTGGTTGAAATCAATCAGAAGTTTAAAGTTGAAATGCCTATTCTAGAAATGGTTAATGCAGTGATTTATCAAGGGATTAATCCACAAGAAGCAGTAAATAATTTGTCAGAAAAATTAACATAAATGGTTAAAGTATTCAAATTTGGAGGAGCTTCAGTAAAAGACCCTTCTGCCATTCAAAATGTTGCCTCTATTTTATCACAGTACCCTAAAGATAAACTGTTAGTAATTGTGTCGGCCATGGGAAAAACAACCAATAAACTCGAGGAGGTCGTTTCTGCTTATCAACGAGGAGATGAACATATCTTTATGCGATTGGTTCATGAGCTCGAAGATTTTCATTTTCAAATCCTTCAGTCATTATTTTCAGATAGACACTTTAAAATCTACGGAATCATCGAAGATATTTTCGATCAATTAAAATTAAGATTTAAAAAACCGTTCTCAGAAAATTTTTCATTTGAATACGACCAAATTGTTTCTTTAGGAGAAGTTCTGTCAACTCATGTGATTAACGCTTACTTCGTCGAGAGGGGATTTTCGTCTGTTTGGCTTGATGCACGTTCCTTGGTAAGAACTGACAATAATTACCAAGAAGGAAATGTTGATTGGAAAAAAACCGAAGAATTGATTCAAGGAAATGTGGAACCACTTTTCACACAAAATAAAATTCTAGTAACACAAGGATTTTTAGGTCATACCCCCGAAGGAATGACAACTACGCTAGGGAGAGAGGGTTCGGACTATACTGCGGGAATATTTGCATATTGCCTCAAGGCTGAAGGTGTGACGATTTGGAAGGATGTTCCTGGAATGCTAAATGCTGATCCAAAACTTTTTGATGATACAGTTTTATTGAAACAAATCTCCTTCAAAGAAGCAATTGAACTTTCCTATTATGGCGCAAGTGTTATTCATCCTAAAACGGTTAAACCTCTCCAGAACAGAAATATACCACTTTATGTGAAGTCGTTTATCAAGCCCGAGGAAAACGGAACTGTTATTCAAGAAAAAAGTGATTTTGATAGTTTAGTACCTTCTTATATCTTAAAATTCGACCAAGTATTATACACCATTACACCAAAGGATTTTTCTTTTCTCGTGGAAGAAAATTTAAGCGATATTTTCAAGCGTTTAGCGAATGCGAATGCGAAGATTAATATGATGCAGAACTCAGCATTGAGTTTTTCGATACTTCTTGACAGAAAGAAAGTTAATCCAGAAGATGTTTTACAAATGTTTAGTGATAGTTATCATGTGAAATATAACGAGGGATTGGAATTGATCACTATTCGTCATTATGATGAATCAACGATTCAGAAAGTCACCGCAAATAAAGAAATATTAGTTCAACAAAGAACGCGACAAACGGCTCGTTTCGTTGTGAAAAAAAATAAATAATACCTACTTTAAGGTAGTGTGAATTCTTCTATTCCTATTAATTTTACCCTGTGTCTACATTATTAGATCTTGAGTTAGGTAACAAGGCGGTTATTTTAGAGGTGTTACCATCATCCTTAAGTGCAAAAATGGCAGAAATGGGCCTTATTGAAGGAGCAGAGTTATCCGTTGCGTTCAAAGCGCCCTTTGGAGATCCAATTGCTATTGAGTTGAATGGTACTCTTTTATCTCTTCGAAAAAATGAAGCGAGTCTTGTTAAAACACAAGTGATATGAAACAAAAGATAGGACTTTTTGGAAATCCGAATACGGGAAAAAGTTCTTTATTCAATGTATTGACAGGGTTAAATCAACACGTAGGAAATTTTCCTGGTGTAACCGTAGAAAAGAAATACGGCTTGATAAAGCGTTCGGAAAAAACGTTTAAAATTATCGATTTCCCCGGGATTTATTCGGTTTATCCAAATAGTGAGGACGAACAAGTCGTGTACGATGTGTTAAATGAACCATATCATCTTGATTTTCCGGATATCGCATGCGTTGTTTTGGATAGTTCCAATCTTTCTAGAAATTTGCTGCTTTTAACTCAACTTTATGACTTAAAAATTCCGATTGTTGCTTTTTTAAACATGTGGGATTTAGTGGAAAAGAGAGGCTTGTCAATAGATGTTCCCAATTTAGAAAAGTCATTTCCGGGAGTAAAATTCGTGCAAACGAATGCGCGTGTAGGGTTAGGTAAAGAAAGAATATTCGAGGCACTAGAAAAGACTATTGAAACATCAAATTATTCTCCGATAATTGATTCCTTTGAGTTAGCCAAAATTGAAGATAAAAAAAGTCAGGAGAATGAAATTAAAATCAGATATGGTTGGATAAACGAGAAACTCCCTCATTTTTTAAAATCCAAGCCTGTTGTTGAAGAGAGAACTAAAAAAATTGATAAAATCTTGACACATCCTGTATTTGGCTACTTGATTTTTCTTTCTATTCTTTTCGCAGTTTTTCAATTTATTTTCAGTTTCGCTGTCATACCCATGGATTTTATTGATTTAAAATTTAGTCAGTTGTCAGAATGGGTTGGAACTACTATGCAATCGGGCTTGTTTAATGACTTGGTTTCGCAAGGAATTATTCCTGGAATAGGGGGAGTTGTGGTATTTATACCTCAAATCGCTCTTTTGTTTTTCTTTTTATCCGTTTTGGAGGAAACGGGCTATCTAGCGCGAGTTGTATTTTTAATGGACAGATTGATGAGGCCATTTGGATTAAATGGTAAAAGTGTGGTTCCTCTGATGTCTAGTGTGGCCTGTGCCATCCCTGGGGTTATGGCTACTCGAACAATTGCTGATTGGAAGGAGCGCTTGATTACAATTTTAGTTGCTCCACTAATGAGTTGCAGTGCGCGTATTCCTGTATTCACTTTATTAATTTCATTGACAATACCGAACGAAGATGTTGCAGGATTATTTAATTTACAAGGAATTGTGCTCATGGGCCTTTATTTACTTGGAATTATATCGGCCTTGCTCGTCGCTATCGTACTAAATAAACTTATAAAAATTAAATCTTCAGGATATTTACTTTTAGAACTTCCAAGTTATAAATCTCCTCGTTGGAAAAATGTGTTTATTAACGTTTGGGAAAAGGTTAAAATATTTTCACTCGATGCAGGAAAAGTAATTCTGGCAATTTCAATCATTCTTTGGGCAATGGCTACATTTGGTCCGGGAAACACAATGGAAATTGAAGCGAAAAAACGAGAAGAATCGTTAGCATCTTCTTCACTTTCTGAAGATGAAAAAGAGCAACAAATTGCAAGCGTCAAATTGGAACATTCCTATATAGGAATTATGGGAAAAGGTCTTGAACCTGTGATTGCACCTTTGGGTTATGATTGGAAAATTGGCATTTCTTTGATCACTTCTTTTGCTGCACGTGAGGTTTTTGTCGGGTCATTAGCAACTATATACGCAGTGCATGACGAAAGCGAGGATAACGAACGGTTAATTGACAGGTTAAAAAAAGAACTGAAACCGGACGGTACCCCTGTGTACACATTAGCCTCCGGTATGAGTTTAATGGTATTTTATGTTTTTGCTATGCAATGTATGGCGACATTGGCAGTAGTTAAAAGAGAGACTAACTCATGGAAATGGCCAATTATTCAAATTGTTTTCATGGGAATTTTAGCCTATTCTGCTTCCTTTTTCACCTTTATATTATTTTCGTAGCAACTCTTTTTAGTTATTCACAACTGATAAATTGAGAAACAATATTTGTTATCTTTAAATTTCTGATAATAATATCTCATGTATTTAATTTTTGATACCGAAACAACGGGTTTACCGAAGAATTTCAATGCCCCCATTAGTGATACAGAAAATTGGCCGAGAGTGGTTCAAATTGCTTGGCAATTACACGATGAGTGGGGAGTTTTGGTAGAACAAAAAGATTTTGTAATTCGTCCTAACGGTTTTAATATACCTTTTGAATCCGAGAATATTCACGGTATTTCAACAGAACTTGCTAACATGGTGGGCGAAGAATTGGAAGATGTGTTGCACTTGTTTAAAAGAAGTCTACAAAAAGCAACCTTTGTTGTTGGTCACAATGTTGGATTTGATTTAAATGTTTTAGGTTGTGAATTTTACAGGTTGCAAGAGGAGGCTCCTTTTCGTCATCCTATTTTAGATACATGTACTGAAAAAACTGCTGAATTACTTAAACTCCCTGGAGGAAAAGGAGGGAAATTTAAATTGCCATCACTAACGGAATTGAATTACTTTTTATTCAATGAAGGGTTTGAGGAGGCACATAATGCAACTGCCGATGTTGAGGCAACAACGCGATGTTTTCTTGAGTTAATTAGGCGCGAATTTTTTCCAGCTGATGCTCTTCAACAAAAAGAGGATTTCTTGGAAACGTTTAAATTAAAGAACCCTGTTCAAATCTCACCGATTGGTTTAAGTCATGTTAACTTAAAACAAGAAAGTGCTAAGTTAAGGCCGGCTGCCAAAAAACACGAGCAAAATACCGAAGTAAATGACTCGGATTTATCCTCGCTCTTGGACCTTCCATTTGGTCATTTACATAACCACACACAATTTTCTATATTACAATCTACCTCCGACGTAAAGGCTCTTGTGAATAAAGCTATTGAGTTGGAAATGGAGGCTGTTGCTATAACTGATACAGGAAATATGATGGCGGCATTTCAATTTGAAAAAGCCGTATCTTCCTATAATCAAAAAATTGCAGCAGAAAGAAGCGATGCGGAGGAAAATGGTGTTCCATTTTCGAAAAAAGAACTGATGCCAATTATAGGTTGTGAGTTTAATTTATGTAAAAATCGTCTCGATAAAACTCAAAAAGATAACGGGTACCAAATTATACTTTTAGCAAAAAATAAAGAGGGATATGAAAACCTTATCAAATTAGCATCTGTTGCCTATACCGAGGGAATGTATTATGTACCTCGAATTGATAAAGAGATTTTAGAAAAACATAAAAGTCATCTTATTGCATTATCCGGAAATTTGTATGGAGAAATTCCAAATTTAATTTTAAACGTTGGTGAACGACAAGCTGAAGAAGCACTCGTGTGGTGGAAAACACTTTTTGGAGAAGATTTTTACCTAGAATTGAATAGACATTATTTAGAAGTTGAAGATCGTGTTAATGCAACCTTAATTGATTTTTCAAAAAAGCATCAAGTTAAATTAGTTGCAACAAATAACACATATTACCTTTCAAAAGATGACGCTTTAGCACATGATGTTTTATTGTGTGTAAAAGACAATGAATTGGTGGAAACTCCAAAAGGTAGGGGGAGAGGTTTTCGATATGGCTTAGAAAATGACCACTATTATTTTAAGTCAAAAAAGGAAATGGTGGAGCTCTTTTCGGATATACCCGAGTCAATCATTAGTATCGGTGAAATTATCAAGAAGTGCGAATCGTATGGTCTATCAAGAGATGTATTACTTCCTGCTTTCGAGATCCCATCAGAATTCCATGATGAGAATGATTTAGCGGATGATGGCAAAAGAGGTGAAAACAATTATTTACGCTACTTGACAATAGAGGGAGCGAAGAAACGCTACAAAGAAATAACACCTGAAATCCAAGAGCGAATAGATTTTGAGTTGGGCACAATTGAGCGAACAGGTTATCCTGGATATTTTCTTATCGTGCAAGATTTTTGTCAAGCCGCACGTGATATGGGTGTTTCTGTCGGACCAGGAAGAGGTTCTGCTGCGGGTTCTGTTGTTGCCTATTGCACGGGTATAACTAATGTGGATCCAATAAAGTATGATTTACTTTTTGAGCGTTTTCTTAATCCTGATCGCGTCTCAATGCCAGATATTGATATCGATTTTGATGATGAGGGCCGAGGTAAAGTTATTGATTATGTAATAAATAAATACGGAGCAAACCAAGTGGCGCAAATTATCACCTATGGAACGATGGCTGCGAAATCAGCCATTCGCGATACTGCCAGGGTTATGAATTTACCTCTTCCAGAAGCGGATCGTCTAGCAAAAATGATCACTGATTTATCGTTAAAGGATACACTTAACTTGGATGAAGCTGTTTTGGTCGATAAATTGCGAAATCAGGAAGCAGTTGCTTCGGCAAAAGAATTAAGACGGATTGCGCAATCAAATGATTTACAAGGAGAAGTTTTACGAAAGGCAAAAGAGATAGAAGGTTCGGTAAGAAATACGGGAATCCATGCCTGTGGAGTTATAATAACTCCAGATGATTTAACAAAGTTTGTTCCCGTAGCTACTGCTAAAGACTCTGATCTTGTCTGTACTCAATACGATAATGCTGTTGCTGAATCTGCGGGATTGCTAAAAATGGACTTTCTCGGTTTGAAAACACTCACTTTGATTAAGGATGCTGTAAAATTCGTCAAAGAAGCTCATCAATTAGATCTCGATCCTGATTCTTTTCCTATTGACGATGAAAAGACTTACGCTTTGTTTCAACGAGGAGAAACGGTTGGAATATTCCAATACGAATCTGCAGGGATGCAGAAGTATTTGAAAGAATTGAAGCCTACGGAATTTGCAGATTTAATTGCCATGAATGCCCTTTATAGACCAGGCCCAATGGAATACATACCGTCATTTTGTCGACGAAAGCATGGTGAAGAGCAAATTGTTTATGATTTGGCGGATTGCGAAGAATATTTAAAAGAAACTTATGGTATTACGGTTTACCAAGAGCAGGTAATGCTTCTATCTCAAAAACTGGCAGATTTTACGAAGGGTGAAGCTGATACCTTACGGAAAGCAATGGGGAAAAAGGATAGAAAGGTTTTGGATAAAATGAAACCTACGTTTATTGAAAGAGCCTCTGCGAAGGGACATCCATCAGAGGTTTTAGAGAAAATATGGAAGGATTGGGAAGCATTTGCATCATACGCGTTCAATAAATCTCATTCAACATGCTATGCATGGGTTGCTTATCAAACTGCCTATTTAAAGGCGAATTACCCAGCTGAATATATGGCGTCTGTGCTGAGTAACAATATGAGTGACATCAAACAAGTATCATTCTTTATGGAGGAATGTCGAAGGATGGGAATTGATGTGTTGGGACCAGATATTAATGAATCCAATTATGCATTTACGGTTACAAAGTCTGGTGCAATTCGCTTTGGATTAGGTGCAATAAAAGGAGTAGGTGAGGGGCCTGTTGATACGATTATCAAGGAGCGATTAGAAAATGGAAATTACGCGTCGATTTTCGATGTAACGAAAAGACTTCCTTCGAGTGCATGTAACAGGCGAGTGCTTGAGAATTTGGTTTATTCCGGTGGATTTGATTCCTTTAAAAATATGCACAGAGCTCAATATTTTGTGCAAGACGGAAGTGGAAGACTTTTCTTGGAAACAGCAATTCGATACGGTAATAGTCACCAGGGAAATAATAATTCTACCCAACATAGTATGTTTGAAATGTCTGAGGAGGTAAGCGCAGTTGAACCAACGATTCCAAAGTGCGATGAATGGCCAAGTATCTATAAACTAAACAAAGAAAAAGAGGTCATTGGAATATTTATTTCTGGTCACCCATTGGATGACTTTAAAATAGAAATATCCTCCTTTTGTAATGGGTCGATCGGAATGTTGCAACAAATGAAACAATATACAAATAAAGAAATTATTTTAGCTGCGATTGTGACTGATGCCGAGCATCGTATCACTAAAAATGGAGATGCATTCGGAACGATAACAATCGAGGATTATAACGATTCCTTTAAGCTGTTCTTGTTTAAGGAAAACTACCTAAAGTTCAAGCATTTTATGGAACTAGGTACTTTCATCGTTATCAGAGGAAGAATAGAGATTCCTCGTTATCGATCAGAATTAGAATTTGTTATAAGTTCCATTGAATTATTAAACGAATTCAGAGAAAAGAAGACAAAACAAATCTCTATTAAACTTTCAAATCGGGAAGTTGATCAGTTGTTACTGGACAAGTTGAATACAATTTTCACGAAGAATTCTGGAAATTGTCAAGTTCAATTTACTATTTACGATGTGAATGAGGGCATAGAGATCAACATGCCATCGCGTTCAGTCCGAATATCTCCAACAAAAGAACTATTCAAGGAGTTAGCATCCATGGATTTGGAATTTCGGTTAAATTAAAGAATTGTAGAGCAAAAAAAGACTGCGGAAAGCAGTCTTTTTTATTTCAATTTTCTCAGTCTATCTAGAAGATGCTTTTTTTCTTCCTGTCTTAACTTCTTTCACTTCTTCGATTCCGTCGAATGGAACTAAAATTCTACCACAGTGCTCGCAAACTATAATTTTCTTTTTAGTTACAATATCAAGTTGGCGTTGAGGTGGAATTTTATTGAAACATCCTCCGCATGACCCTCGCATAACCTGTACGACAGCAAGTCCATTTTTAGCATTATCTCTCAAACGCTCATATGCACTTATTAATCTGTCCTCAATGTTCTTTTTTGCAGCATCAGATTCTTTTTGGAATTGCTCTTCTTCTTTTTGAGTTTCGCTAATAATCGCATCCAATTCAACTTTCTTTCCATCTAAATCAGCTTGCTTCGAAGCAAGCTTTTCTTGTGCTTCGTTGAGAACTTCTTGTTTGTTCTCAATTTTAATCTTAGCTTCCTTACTTTTTTTCTCATGTAACTTAATTTCTAGTTCTTGAAATTCTATTTCTTTTGCTAGAGATTCAAACTCACGATTGTTACGCACATTATTTTGTTGCTCTTTATATTTTGCAATGGCCGTTTCAGAATCCTTGGAAGCAATTTTTCTATCGTTGATCTCAGTTTCTAAATCTTTAATTTCATCATTGATTTTTCCGATGCGCGTGGTTAATCCGCTCACTTCGTCTTCTAAATCTTGGACTTCTAAGGGTAATTCTCCTCGAATAGTTCTGATTCTATCGATTTCAGAATCAATTTTTTGAAGATTAAAAAGGGCGTCTAATTTGTCCGCTACCGTAGTCTCTTTTTTTGTTGCAGTTGCTGCCATTGACTATAGATAATTTATTGGATTCGTATTAATTTCAGTTAATTGGATGGCAAAGGTACTAAATTTTTCTTTTAGTTTTTCAGCAATTAATTCACCTGTAAATTGTTCGCTTTCAAAATGACCAATATCGGCAATAATAATCTTGTTATCTGCCTCGAAAAAATCGTGGTATTTAAAGTCAGAACTAATAAAAATATCTGCCCCTGCTTGAATAGCTTTAGAAAGAAGAAAACTACCGGATCCTCCACAAACCGCCACTTTTTTAATGGTAGCATTATGTGGTTTGGTATATTTAATTGCTCCACAATTGAATGCCTTTTTTAAGTATTGTAGAAATTCACTAACGTTAATATCAGCATCGAGTTCACCTATCATTCCAGAGCCTATTTCTTGATTAGTATTTTGTATTTTAATCCATTCGTGAGCAACTTCTTCGTATGGATGCGCAGCAAAAAGTGCTTTCGAAACAGATGATTTTACAGATATAGGAACAAGATATTCAACTCTGTATTCGTCTACCTCTTCACGCACTAGTGCTTCACCAATTGTAGGTTTAGCTTCTTCATTTGGCATAAAGGTTCCAACACCCTTACTTCTAAAATGACATGCCGAATAATTTCCAATTCTTCCACCACCATTTTCAAAAATTGCATTGTCGATTTTAATCAGCGCATCTTCAGGTAAATAAACCACAAGCTTTTCAAGAAGATCAGACTTGGGAGCTAGAATTTTAGTATTCTTGAGATTTAGTTTTTGAGCAATTTTTGCATTTACACCTTGAAAATGATTGTCGAGATTTGTATGAAGAGCATATACTGAAATATGTTGTCGTATACATTGGATAAGAACCCGATTTGCTAAATTCTGTTGTTCTAAATTTTTAATTCCTCTAAATATAATGGGATGATGTGAAACGATCACATTGCAATTTTTCTGAACCGCCTCCTGAACTATTTCTTCGGTAAGGTCTAAAGAAATTAGCACATTATTTAGGTTCATATCTCTATCTCCGACAAGTAAACCGGAATTGTCATATTCTTCTTGAAGAGAAAGCGGAAAGGAGGATTCCAAAAATTCACATAAATCTGCTACTTTCATGGCTATAATTTTTTTGTTATCGACATGCTGTAACCTAGTCCATATGGCTTATGTATGTAATCGCCATATTTTGTAAATGTATTCGTTAGAGAATACCGATAATGAACGGCAATTCTTAATCCCCATTTTGTTTTTGACAATAAATCGAGACCACTTGAAATATGTCCACTAAACATGAATGAACTCGGATTATCCAAGGATTTTATTTTTTCCGATTCTTTCGATCCTAGTGTGGTTGTCCATTCTGTTTTTTGCAAAAAAGATTGATATAAATGAGGAATTCCGCCTCCACGAATGAATATGCTGATAAGTGTTGCTTCATTTTTTGGATTTAAAGGAACAGAGGCCATAATATTTACAGGTAAACCAAAATAACGGTAGCAAGTGGTGTAACTAAACGAACTATCTGATTGTTGATCTTCAAATGAATAGTTTTCACCATTTTGAATCCAACTGATTCCGGCGTCTACTGATACTATCTTTGTAATTGGAACTCGAATTCCGAGTTGATGAGAAAACAACCTTCTGGATGTTTCATTTATTTTCTCGCCAAGTTCAGTATTACTGTAAAAAGGATTCAGAGAAAGGTCTCTTTGAACCAAATAGCTCGTGGATTCGTAAAAAACTTCAACACAGGTATCTTTTAATCCATCCTTTTTTTTTGAAATGCTATTAAGTTCCACAATCTGTGCTTTGCAAACTGAACTCAAAAGGAATAAAAACAACAGAATATTTTTTTGCATATCCAAAGATACGAAGAAAATTCCTTTATGCGGTTCTTAACCTATGTCAAGCGAGTTCATTATGAATGAGCTTTACATTTGTAAAAAAAAATACGAATTATGACAACAAAATGGAATATTGACAACATGCACAGTGAAATTGGATTCAAGGTGCGCCACATGATGATTTCTAACGTACGTGGATCATTTGCTAACTTTTCGGCAACAGTAGAGACTGCCGATGACGATTTTACATCACCCTCATTTTCCTTTTCAGCGAATGTTGATAGCATACAAACGGGTGTTGCTGATAGAGACGGGCATTTAATTTCTGCTGACTTTTTCGATGCTGCGAATTATCCTACATTAGATTTTGCTTCCAAATCAGTTGAGAGAATTGCTGAAGATAAATTTGCAATTCATGGCAATATGACGATAAAAGGAAAGACATTACCTGTTGTGTTAAACGCTGAGTATGCCGGTATCGTTCAAGATCCTTATGGACAAATCAAAGCGGGATTAACAGTTGAAGGAAAAATCAAGCGAAGTGATTTTGGACTCACTTGGAGTGCTGTGACAGAAGCAGGAAAGGTGGTTGTTGGAGATGATATACATTTAACTGCTGAACTACAATTTGTCAAAAGTTAGTTTTATACCAGCTATTTGATAAGGTCACCTTTGGTGGCCTTTTTTATTTACCAATCTTTTTTCAACAGAAGAATATAAGTTAAGAGAAGAAAAATAAACGAGTAAATTACCGAGAGCCCTACATGAGCCCATGGTATTGCGAATACATAATCCGATTGGGTAAGTTGACTAATTGTCTTTATTCGTTCGAAAGGATAGTCTACTAATCTGTGCATATTGGCCAATGGGAAATAATCGTTATAAGGTTTTACATCATTCATGTTAGGTGAAAAAAACTTGAATTCTATCACCCTGCAAATCAGTTCAAACACGTACAACACGAAAAAACTCAACAAAACGAGTACGATGCGTTTTAATAAAATACTCAAGAGTAAAAAGAACAATAAAAAATTAACGAGTTTTAGAAAATAACCGAAAGCAAAGTAAATTTCTTTGTTAACCGATTCAGTGTCAGTCACCGTAGAATACGTATACCCGAGCCAAAGACCAATGATATAAACCACAAGTGTTGATGCCAAACTCAAAATAAGAATAGTGTAGACTTTTGATAATAAGTATTCACGTTTTGATAGGCCGTCAATGAGATTTTGTTTAAATAGTTTTTCCGTGAATTCATTTGTAACAGTAAACATAATGATCATCCCTAAAAAAATCTTATTCAAACCAGCCATATAAAACATAAAGTTCCAAAGCTGAGGAAATTCCAAAAATCCTTGATCAATTAAATTAACTTCAATTCCGAAAAAAGGAATACTTTGAGCACAAATAAGTCCAAAGGATATTAATATAACGAAATAGAGAATACCAAAAACGATAACAGGTTTGTAAGATGAGTTTTTTAACCACTCAATGTATACCAATCGAAAAAAATTACCCATGTCGTGTTAGATCAATGAATTGTTGTTCAAGTTTTTGATTTCGTTTCAATATATGCGTTAAAACGACACCTTTTTTCATAAAAAATGCGTTTACAACCGCTGGATCTATGGCCTCTTTTAATTCGATTTCAAAGGCATTGCCCACTTGTTTGTAATTTCCAAAAGCAGGGAATTCAACGAAATAAGAGCTTAACTCTTTGAGATCATGAGAACCAATTTCCAATATTCCAAAAGGTGAAAGTAACTCTTCAACACGACCACAGAACAAGGATTTTCCTTCCTTTAGAATGATTACATGTGAACAAACTTTTTCTACTTCATCCAATAGATGGCTAGCGAGAAGTATGGTAGTTCCCGTTTGTGCTATTTTTTTTATGAGTTCCCTGATTTGAATTATTCCTTCAGGGTCAAGTCCGTTCGTTGGTTCGTCTAGAATTAAAACTTCAGGATTCGCTAACATCGCTGCGGCAATTGCAAGACGTTGTTTCATGCCCAACGAAAATGTCGAAAACCGATCCTTCTTTCTTGCTAACAAACCCACTAAGGCAAGTTTTTCATCTATTTGATTGTATCCAATTTTCTTAATGTTCGCTACAATTTTAAGATTTTGTTCGGCAGATAAATAACTGTAAAAATTTGGTTGTTCGATAATTGCGCCTATTCTAAATAATGTCTCGGTAGTTGTGCCAGGCTTATTAAACCATGTCCATTTTCCGCCACTAGGATTAATTGTTCCAAGTAATAATCCTAACGTTGTTGATTTTCCGCTGCCATTTGGACCGAGAATTCCATACACATTGCCTTTTTGGACTGAAAAGGAAACATCCTTAACCGCATGAATGCGCCTAAACTTTTTATCTAAATGAAGTACCGAAAGAATTTCAGACATGTCTTATGATAGACGAAGGTACTCATTATTTTTTTTGCGTAGCCTTTACCATTTTAAGTGCTTCTTGCACATGTCCCAATGGATTCAATTGCGAGTTGAAGACACCAATCAATGTTGAATTTTCATCAAAAATGTAAGTAACACGTCCAGGTAACAATCCAAATAACGAAGAAGGGACATTAAATAATTTTCTAATCTTACCATCGGAATCTGCGAGAAGGGTAAAGGGAAGTCGATGTTTTTGAGTGAATTGTAAGTGTTTTTCTTCAGTGTCTGAGGAAATCCCAATTACCTGACAATCGTATTCTAAGAAATCTTCGTAGCTATCTCTGAAGGCACAGGCTTCTTTTGTGCAACCAGGAGTATCGTCCTTCGGATAAAAATAGATGACAGTTTTCTTTCCTTTGAAGGTATCTGAATGTATTTTGCGTCCATTTTGATCAATAAGTTGAAAAGTTGGACAATTATCTCCTATTTGCATGCGATTTTTTTAAGTGGTTAGTGCTTTTTTGTATCTATCAAGCACGCGGTTTCGTGCAAATGTATGTTCAACTATGGGTTCCGGATAATCGTCCGTTCCGTATTCTGGCACCCATTTTTTGATATATTTTAATGATTTATCAAACTTTTCTTGCTGTGAATAGGGATTGAACACTCTAAAATAAGGAGCGGCATCACAACCTGAACTCGCTGCCCATTGCCAACCACCTACGTTACTTGCCAATTCAAAATCCAAAAGTTTCTCTGCAAAGTATGCTTCTCCCCAACGCCAATCAATAAGTAGGTGTTTTGTTAAAAAACTAGCGACTACCATACGAACACGGTTATGCATGAATCCCGTTTCATTCAATTCGCGCATCCCTGCATCAACGAGAGGATAACCTGTTTTTCCTACACACCACGCATGGAAATGATTCTTGTTATTTTCCCATTCTATTAAATCGTATTTAGGTTTAAATGCAGAAGAAACAGAGGATGGGAAGTGATAAATTATCATTTGATAAAAGTCCCTCCAAATTAATTCGTTCAAAAAAGTATCACTACTTTCAATTGCTTTTTTTGCCAACTCACGTATACTTATTGTTCCAAATCGTATATGAACACTTAAGCGAGAAGTGCCATTTTCTGATGGAATATCGCGAAGTTGTGCATAATTTTTAATTCGATCTATGGTGATTTCTTTTTGCGGAAAGCTACCTTCGATAGTTTCACTAAATCCTAGTTCTTCCAACGATACCAATGGTTGTGGCTCACATGCCAATAAATTATCTAAATGGTTTTCACTTGGGGCATATTCAAATGCTTCTTCGCTCAATTTACTTTTCCATTTTTTTGCATATGGAGTAAAAACAGTGTAAGGGGTTCCGTCATCTTTAATCACCTCCTCTTTTTCAAAAATTACATGATCTTTTGATCCGATAAAAGGTTTATTAACCTTTGCTAATTGATTAAAAATATGTGAATCGCGTTGCTTAGCATAAGGTTCATAATCTCTGTTGGTATATAATGAAGAAAACTGACCTTTTTCCATAAGGTGAGGAATGACTTCAGTTGGGTTTCCTACCAAAACAAGTAGGTCGCTATTGAATTTTTGGTATTGCTTTTTAATGTATTGAAGTTCATTATGGATAAACAATATTCGTTTGTCGTTGCGTGGAAGTTTATCCAGAATAGTGGTATCGAAAATAAATACTGGCTGTATTTTATAACCGCTTGTGAGTGCTTTAAAAAGCCCTGAATTGTCGTGTATTCTTAAATCTCGTCTGTGCCAAAAGATTGATTTAAACATTGTTTGTATTTTTTATAAAGACAAATATGATTTGAAAGTTTCCACGCTAATATTTCAAGTATTAAAATTCAATAAATTTGATTGACACCGTCGTATTCTACACTGTTATTCTCCGTTTCCCAGAGTTTAACGGTAAGGCCATATTCAGTTGCTAATTTCGAACGAAGTAAATTCCAGCATACGATAGCGATATTTTCTGCAGTGGGATTTAAATCCTTGAATTCCGGACAATCGAGGTTCAGGTTTTTATGGTCAAATCGATCGCTAATTTCTTCTTTAATCAAATCTTTAACTATTTTCAGGTCAATTAAATATCCTGTTTCCTGATTTACATTGCCAGATATCCAAACTTCCAATGTGTAATTGTGACCATGGAAATTTTCATTACTACATTTGCCAAAAACGGCTTTGTTTTTTTCGTCCGTCCAATCTTTTCGATAGAGGCGGTGCGCACTGTTGAATGTTGCCCTCCTACAAACTTTCATAAGTATCTATGCTTTTAAGTTGATCGAAATGATCGGTCATCAATATTTTAAACCAAGCTGTATACTGATCGGCATTCGCTATAATTTCAGTTCTAATTTCGTCTAGGTTTTTCCAAGCGAATGCACTCACTTCATCTAAATTTAAATGCGGTGTATCGTCTGAATATCCCACGAGAATATGGTCAAGCTCGTACTCGGTGAGCTCATTATCGAGCTGTGATTTGTAAACAAATTGGAAGACTTCTTCGAGCTCTACTTCCATACCCATCTCTTCTTTTAATCTTCTTTCACCGGCATCTTTAATCGTTTCACCTGGGTAAGGATGACTACAACAGGTATTTGTCCACAGGCCTTCAGAATGGTATTTTCCAAAAGCGCGTCTTTGCAAGAGTAACTCGTTTTTTGTATTGAAGATAAGAACAGAAAAAGCCCGATGTAATAGTCCTTTTTGATGAGCCTCTAATTTATCCATTAGACCAACTTCTTGGTCTAATTCATTGACTAATACCACAAGGTTTTGATGCATTACAACAAATTTAAGTTGTGTCTTAAGTATGATGTTAACAAAATTCTCACTTTACGGTAGTTCGGAATACGTACTCTTTCATTTAAAATAGTATTTGCAGGAGTCCGTTTGATTTTTTTGAAAAGTTTGAAATAATATTTATAAGCCATATAGACACCAAATCTGGCTTTTTTGGGAAGTTTCAGGATGCCCAAATATCCTTGATGAAAATCTAATTCGATATCTGCCTCAATTTCCTTCTTAACAGTGGCATTAAATTCTTGTAAATCTATTCCTGGAAAATACGTTCTGCCTAATTCTTGATAATCCGCTTTTAGATCGCGTAGGAAATTTATTTTTTGGAAAGCAGCACCAAGTTTCATGGCATATGGCTTCAGATCTACGTAATTTTTTTGGTCTCCTTCTACGAAAACTTTAAGACACATTAAGCCAACTACTTCTGCGGATCCGAGAATGTACTCTTCATACTTTGATTGGTCGTAGGCGCTTTTATTTAAATCCATTTCCATGGAATTTAAAAATGTATCAATCAGATCGTGAGGAATTTGATAGGTGTTAACTACCCATTGGAAAGAGTTTAAAATAGGGTTTAGTGAAATTCCCTCATTAATTGCTTTGTAAGTATCTTCCTTAAATGAATTTAATAGCGCAGCTTTATCGAAATCATGAAACGTATCCACTATTTCATCTGCGAAACGCACAAAACCATAAATGGAATATATCGGTTTGTGTAAATCGGGATGTAGAAATCTAATTCCAAGTGAAAATGAAGTACTGTAACGTTTAGTCGTTAACTTACTCATTTCTTGACTGACATCATCGAATAACTGTTTCATGTTTTAGTTTTTGGTATTTTTAATAATGTGTTTAGCAACAACTTCTCCAGAAATTATAGAAGGAGGAACACCTGGGCCGGGAACGGTTAGCTGTCCGGTATAAAAAAAGTTCTTCAAGTGTTTATTCTTTAATCTTGGTTTTAGTATCGCTGTTTGACGTAACGTGTTTGCTAGGCCATATGCATTTCCTTTAAAAGCATGATAATCTTTCTTGAAATCACTGATACAAAAGCTTCTTTTGTAAACAATATTGTTTGATATATCGTTGCCTGTTAAATCACAAAGTCTTTTAACCAAAATATCAAAATATCTATTCCTAGTATCTTCATCATCTTTTAGGTCAGGAGCTATGGGAATCAAGAAAAATAAATTTTCCATTCCTTCGGGTGCAACACTAGGGTCTGATACGGACGTTACGCTCAGGTAAAACAGAGGATTCGTAGGCCATTTCGGATTTTTATAAATCTCTTTTCCATGTTCTTCAAGCGATTCATCAAAAAACAAATTATGGTGCTGAAGATTTTGTAGTTTTTTATTAACACCTACATAGAAAAGCAAGCTAGAAGGAGCCATTGTTCTTTTGTTCCAATAACCGTCAGAATAATTTGCATTTCCATTAAGTAAATGCCGATCTGTGTGTTGATAATCTGCACCTGAGATGAAAATATCAGAAGGAAAGTCCATTCCATTTACTTTCGCGCTAGTAGCCTGATTTCCTTTGTAATTGAACCCACTCACTTCGCTGTTTGTGAGTATAGATACTCCTTGCTCTTTGGCAATTTTTTCGAAAGCCTCTACAAACTTATACATTCCACCCATGGGATACCAAGTACCTAGTGAAATGTCGGCATAATTCATTAATGAATAAAGGGCGGGAGTTTCATTCGGCATTGCGCCCAAAAACAACACTGGAAATTCAAGTAAGGAAAGAATTTTCGGATGTTTAAAATACTTTCTAATGTAAGATGAAAAGGAGGATAATAGGTGCATGGAAAACAAACCTGAAAGAACGCGTCTATCCGCAAATTCGAATATACTCAAGCTTGGTTTGTGCACTAAATCATTAATTCCAACATCGTATTTATATTTTGCGTCTTCTAAGAATTTCCTAAGACTTTTAGAACTACCTGATTCCAATGACTCAAACCATTGCTCCAACGCTTCCATGGAAGCAGGAACATCTGTATAACTTTTATCCGACCAATATACACGGTAGGAGGGATCCAATCGTTTTAATTCGTAGAAATCAGAAGTGGTGTAGCCAAACTCATTGTAAAATCTTTCAAAAACGTCCGGCATCCAATACCAACTTGGACCCATATCAAAAACAAAACCTTGTTCTTTGAATTGACGAGCTCTGCCTCCAATCGTCGCGTTTTTTTCGAGAATGGTAACATCATAATTATTTTTAGCAAGAAATGAGGCAGCGGAGAGGCTCGAAATTCCTGCTCCTAAGACGGTTACCTTGTTTTTCATGGATTAATTGGCTGAGAATGAATAGTCAGGAAGTTGTTCCATCAGCCTTTTTCTCGCTATAAATATACGGCTTTTTACAGTACCAATAGGAATATTTAATTTATCTGCAATTTCCTTGTACTTGAAACCTGCAAAGTGCATTTCAAAAGGCTCTTTATAGTCTTCCGTCAATGCATTGATTTTACTTCTAATATCTTTAACGGAAATTAATTCTAATGGAGTCTCTTCGTGGGAAGTTGAATTGGATATTAGAAATAAATCTTTCGAATTATCAAATATAGTTCCCGATTTAACTCTTCTGCGGTACTGATTAATAAAGATGTTTCGCATGATAGTAAATACCCAAGCTTTAAAGTTGGTCTGTGGCGTGTAATAATTTCTGTAGGTGATTGCTTTAAGCATGGTCTCCTGTGTAAGATCACGAGCATCTTCGCGATTCCGAGTAAAACTCATCGCAAACGACTGTAAGTTACCTTCAATCCCAATTAGTGCATCATTAAATTCTAGAGTTGACATAGCTTTATAATTTTGTTTAATTAATAACAATCCAAAGTTAAACAAAAAATGTATAATAAAAACAAAAAAATGTTAAACAAAAAATAAAAAAGCGAGTTTATAACTACAGAATTCTTAACCGGTAAGACTTATAGAAAATAAAAAAAATTAAAAAAGATTCACATCGACATTTGCCAACATGACGTCTACAAGGCCTTCTAAATCGTATTCATGTTGCCAATTCCAATCCTTTCTTGCTTGTGAATCGTCAATTGAATTAGGCCAAGAGTCTGCTATTTCTTGCCTAAAATCGGGCGTGTAAGACATTTGAAAATTAGGAAGCACTCTCGTAATTGCTGCATTTAATTGCTTTGGTGTAAAGCTTATTCCACCTAAATTATAAGCTGATCGAATTCTAATTGTCTCCTTCGGAGCATTCATGAGTTCAATTGTTGCTCTAATTGCATCATCCATGAACATCATCGGCAGGGCTGTATTTTCTGATAAAAAACACGTGTAAGCATTCGTGGCTTTGGCCTTGTAGAAAATATCCACGGCATAATCGGTTGTTCCGCCACCGGGTAAAGATTTGTATGAGATTAAACCAGGGTAACGTATACTGCGAACGTCTACTCCATATTTTGTATGATAATACTCGCACCATCTTTCTCCAGCAAGTTTTGAAATTCCGTATACAGTAGTGGGTTCCATTATGGTAGTTTGTGGTGTGTGATCAGCTGGTGTTGTTGGCCCAAAAACAGCGATAGAACTTGGCCAGAAAATTTTTTTTATATGCCCTTCTTTGGCTAAGTCTAATATGGTAAACAAACCCTCCATATTTAATTTCCAAGCAAAATCTGGATTTTTCTCAGCAGTAGCGGATAACAATGCGGCAAGAAGATAAACTTCATCGAATCCTTTGTATATGATATAGTTTCTAACAGCATCTCGATTCAAAACATCCATTTGCACGTATGGCCCGCCTGTCAATAAAGGTGGACACTCGATTTTAATATCAGCAGCAACAACGTTTTGATCTCCGTGTTTCTTGCGCAATTCGAGCACTAATTCAGTCCCAATTTGACCTCCTGCTCCAATGACTAATACATTCGACATAATAAATAGATTGCTACAAAAGTACTTTTTCTTCCTTTTAGATTACTTTATCAAGAAGAAAATTAAAAAAACTGATGAAAATCATTTATATTAGTTCGATGAATACATTAATTTTGCCTCAAATGAACTGGTTGAATCTTAACGTATTAATAAAGCAGATGCTAAAACGAAATCCGGAGTGATTTTAAAAAGAGCTTTCGAAAAAATTAATTGTTCATTTAAATCAGAAAAAAATGCCTTTTTATCATAAATTAGGGAATATCCCTCACAAACGACATACTGTTTTTCGTCAACCAAATGGAAATCTATACCACGAGCAGCTTTTCGGTACAATAGGGTTTGATGGTATGTCATCTCTTCTTTACCATATTCAGCCGCCAACTGTGGTTAAAGAAATTCTTGGAGAAACGAATGTTGCGCCAGAAATTGCCCTCGACAAAAATATGACGATGCGCTCACTGAAAGGATTTGAGGTAACACCAAAAGATGACTATATTGCCAGTAGAACACCTGTTCTTGTAAATAGCGATTGCTACATCGAATTAGCTAGCCCTCAAAAATCGATGACGGATTACTTCTACAAAAATGCTGATGCCGATGAGGTAATCTTCATTCACAGAGGTTCAGGTCAACTCAAAACACAATTAGGTGTGATCGATTTTACTTACGGAGATTATTTAGTTGTTCCGAGAGGAATGATTTATCAATTGCACTTTAATGACGCAGACAACAAATTATTAATTATTCAATCTTTTCACCCAATTTACACACCGAAAAGATATCGAAATTGGTTTGGACAATTATTGGAACATTCGCCATTTTGTGAGCGCGATATTCGTCCACCACACAGATTAGAAACCATAGATCAAGAAGGATCGTTTTTGATTCGCATAAAGAAACAAGACGTGTTGTATGATTATGTGTATGCACATCACCCTTTTAATGTAGTTGGTTGGGACGGGTTCAATTATCCGTACGCATTTTCAATTCACGATTTTGAACCGATAACTGGTCGTGTACACCAACCGCCACCAGTTCATCAAACTTTTGAAACAAGCGCGTTTGTAATCTGCTCATTTGTTCCAAGGCTTTACGATTACCACCCAGACTCGATTCCTGCCCCTTATAACCACAGTAATATTGATTCCGATGAGGTTTTGTATTATGTTGATGGAGATTTTATGAGTAGAAACCATATAGAGAAAGGACAAATTACTTTACACCCTGCAGGAATACCACATGGTCCGCATCCGGGGGCATACGAGAGAAGTATTGGGAAAAAGGAAACCTTAGAATTAGCGGTAATGGTCGATACCTTCAAGCCATTAAAGCTTACGAAACAAGCTATTCAAATTGAAGATCCAATGTATATGAAATCGTGGATACATTAATCATTAATAAATTTTAATATGTCACAAGAACAAAATAAAAAAGTAGTCTCTAACGTCGAATATGGATTAGAGAAAATATTTGAAGGAGCGGAAGATTTTCTTCCGTTGTTGGGTACAGATTATGTAGAATTTTATGTCGGGAATGCCAAACAATCCGCACATTACTATAAAACAGCTTTTGGGTTTCAATCCCATGCCTATGCTGGATTAGAAACAGGATTGAAAGATAGAGTTTCCTATGTGCTAAAACAGGATAAAATACGATTAGTATTAACCACTGCTTTGAACAGTCAATCTCCAATTGGAGAACATGTAAAAAAACACGGTGATGGCGTAAAAGTAATCGCTTTGTGGGTGGATGATGCAAGAAAATCTTGGGAAGAAACAACTTCTAGAGGAGCAAAATCTTTCATGGAGCCAACAGTTGAAAAAGACGAGCATGGTGAAGTGGTGAGGGCAGGTATTTATACCTACGGGGAAACAGTTCACATGTTTGTCGAAAGAAAAAATTATAATGGAATTTTTCTGCCTGGATTTCAAAAGTGGGAATCGGATTACAATCCTTCCGCTACAGGTTTAAAATTTATTGATCATATGGTCGGCAATGTTGGTTGGGGAGAGATGAACACTTGGGTGAAATGGTACGAGGATGTTATGGGATTTGTTAACTTTTTGTCATTTGACGATAAACAAATTCATACGGAATACTCAGCACTTATGTCAAAAGTAATGTCCAATGGAAATGGAAGAATCAAATTTCCGATCAACGAACCTGCCGAAGGAAAGAAGCGCTCTCAAATTGAAGAGTACCTAGATTTTTATGAAGGCCCAGGTGCACAGCATATTGCCGTAGCTACAGATAATATTATTGACACGGTTAGGCAGTTGCGTTCTCGAGGGGTAGAGTTTCTTTCAGCGCCGCCAAAGGCTTACTACGATGAAGTTCCTGCGCGTCTTGGGGAACATATGAGTATCATGAAAGAAGATATAAATGAGTTAATGTCGTTGGGGATTTTAGTAGACGCCGATGAAGAAGGTTACTTATTGCAAATATTTACAAAACCCGTTGAAGACAGACCAACGTTATTTTATGAAATTATTCAGCGAATGGGAGCGAAAGGCTTCGGTGCTGGTAATTTTAAAGCATTATTTGAATCGATCGAACGCGAGCAAGAAAAAAGAGGAACATTATAATTCCCTTTGTCAGATTAAGAAAAACAGTCGAACTATCGGCTGTTTTTTTTTCTTTGCTTATTAATTTTACTAAAAATACTGTATATTTGCACCCACTAAAACGGAGGTTGTAGCTCAGTTGGTTAGAGCGTCGGATTGTGGTTCCGAAGGTCGCGGGTTCGAGACCCGTCTTCCTCCCTCAGAAAGGCTGCTAAAAAGCGGCCTTTCTTATTTTACATAATCTTGCTTCTGTACCAACATGTATTGGTCATTTTCCATTTTGATGTAACCATAATCATAACAGAAATAGTACTGAGCCCCTTTCTGAGTCTTGTAAATATTAGTGAAATAATGAAAATTAAACCCCATTTCGGCTAATGAAATTCCATCGACAGTTATCTTCCCATTTGGGTTCATTGCCGCTAGAATTCGTCTATTTTTTCTCAAAATAGTATTGATACGTCTTACAGAGGCATTAGCATCCTCATTCTTTTTATTATTGAATGAATTCCTGCAAGAGTCACTGCAAAATTTCTGATCTTTTCTTCCTCTTAATTTATGTCCACATTCTTGGCAATTCCTTTCCATGTATCTTTTTGTACAACACAAGATTAACAAGAATTAACAGCAAAAACAACCTTTTAGCGCCCAAACATTAAGAAATTTGTTGTCAATCCTTAAACATATGTTGGAAACGTCAGAACAGTCAATAAATCCCGCGGAGTCTTTGAGACAACTCTCGGAAGAAATTAAATTGGAATTAATTGGAATAGATAAACTAAAATCTGAAATTTCACGCGTAATCATAGGTCAGGATAAAATGGTAGATAGTTTAATTATTGCCCTGCTTACCAATGGTCATGTTTTGTTGGAAGGAACGCCGGGTTTGGCAAAAACGCTAGCCATTAAGACCTTATCTGAATCCATCGATGCATCGTTTAGCCGAATTCAATTTACTCCTGATTTGCTTCCTGCAGATTTAACAGGAACCATGATTTATAAACAAAAATCAGAAGTATTTGATGTAAAAAAAGGACCCATATTCGCGTCTTTTGTTTTGGCTGACGAAATTAATCGTGCACCCGCAAAAGTTCAAAGTGCGTTGTTAGAAGCCATGCAAGAGCGTCAAATAACCATTGGTGATCAGACCTTTTCCCTACCAGATCCATTCTTGGTTTTAGCGACGCAGAATCCGATAGAGCAAGAAGGAACTTATCCCCTCCCAGAAGCTCAAATCGATCGGTTTATGTTGAAAATAAATTTAACCTATCCATCACCTTCAGAAGAGAAGTTGATAATTCGTCAGGCTATTCAGCCCGAAGGTGTCAACAAAGTTTCTAAAGTCATGACAACAAAAGATATTTCCAGAATGCGCGAATTGGTTCGAAAAGTTTATTTGGATGAAAAAATAGAACAATATATCGTGAATATAATTTCTGCTACCCGTTCTCCTGAACGCTATAATCAAAATGGAATGTTGGTGTATGGTTCTTCGCCAAGAGGAAGTATTAATTTAGCCCTTGCAGCGAAAGCATTTGCATTTTTGAAAGGACGTTCTTTTGTTATTCCTGAGGATATTCGTGCAATGGCTGTAGATGTTTTGCAACACCGAATAGGATTATCTTACGAGGCAGATGCTGAACGCATTACTTCAAAGCAAATTATTGAACGTTTAGTTAGTGTGGTAGATGTTCCATAAGGTTGTAAATGGATAAAAAGACTCTATTTTCTAAACTTCGAATTCTAAACCTAAAACCTCGATTTAGATCAAGTAATCGTCATGTTGGCAATGCACGTTCCACAATCAAAGGTACGGGTATGTCCTTTTCCGAAGTACGTGAATATCATTTTGGCGATGAGGTTCGAACAATTGATTGGAATGTTACTGCGCGTTACAATATTCCTCATGTTAAGATTTTTGAGGAAGAAAAAGAACAACATTTTTTGATTGTATTAGATAGCTCTACTTCGAATATGTTTACTGAAAATGGTGTTTCGAAATGGGACAAACAAATCGAAGTAGCAGCGATGATAGCCTTTACGGCTTGGAAGCAAAATGACCATTTTGGATTGTTGATTTTTTCCGATGAAATTGAACATTACATTCCATTTTCAAAAGGTAGATTGCATTTTTATGCGACAATAGATAAATTGCTGACGTATAGACCGGGAATTACCAGAACGAGCTTGGAGATACCTTTCGAGTGGCTTTCTAAAGAAAAGTTACCGCGTTCAACCATTTTTTTTGCGAGTGATTTTTTATCCAATCTTTCAATTTCTGATCAGTTGAAAAGAGTAGTTTTTCGACATAAATTGTTTTTCATTTGTGTGCGGAACAAAGAGGAAGAAGTTCTTCCAGATGTTGGATGGGTGCAAGTTGAAAATTTTGAATCGGGTCGAAAAACCTGGATTAATACTTCTTCAGAAAAGACCCGTTTTTTCTTTCGTGATTTTTTCGACAAACAAACTGTTCAGTTGGATCAATTATCTGTCAATAATGGGATAAAATGGAAGAAACTTTTTACAGATGAAAATACCTATCAACTATTAAATTCACTCTATCAATAGACTATGAAGGTAGTTTTACTATTTCTTTTTATTCCATTCGTTCTGTTTTCGCAAAAGGTTGAGGTTTTTACAAATATTGATTCCTTGAAGGTGGGATTTCCTTTTAAATTGACTTATCGTGTAAAATTGAACGGAACTTTTCCATGGAAAGAGAAGTCATCAAAAGTTTTTCCAGCCTTTTCTATTGAAAATCCTAAGGATTCTTGTTTTGTTGAATTGGTCAAGGAAGAACGAGTGAAGGATTCAGTGGGTTGGCAAAAGTATGAGATGACACTTATTCCTTGGGATACTGGCACGGTTGTATTAAAAGAAACCAACTATTCTCTTGGAGATAGCGTTGTCTCATTTTCATCGGATACTGTTTATGTATCTACCGAATTAATTAATGGTTCTAACGAGATAATTGACATTCGAGAGAAATTTATCGATTCAAATAAAAGTTCCAATGACAACCAACAAAAAAACAATTGGATTTACTGGATTTATCTTTTTATAGGCTTAGGTTTTTTGAGCGCTTTACTCTATTGGGTTTTAAAAAAAAGGAAAAGGAATTCGCGTGCATATTTGTTGAAAACACCAAAGGAACGAGCTTTGAATGAATTGAATTCATTAATGAACTCAAGAACTTGGGAAACAAATCAAAAGGAATATTACGATAAGCTATCTTGGATTCTCAGAACTTACATTACGGAAGAATTTCTCGTTAATCTGATGGATAAAACCACAAGCGAAACGACGGTATTGTTAAAAAAAATGGGATTGCAAGCATCATTGATAAAAGAAATTGAGGAAATACTCAACAGCGCTGACTTGGTAAAATTCGCAGCTTCGTCCTCGAGTCATAATTTTGCTAAGGAAAAATTAGAGTCGTGTGTTGCACTTATCGATACGCTGAAAAAAAATGATGAAAATGTGGGGTAATTGGAATATCAACCCTTGGAGTTACAATTATTTTGAACCATTATTTCTTTGGTTATTGTTCACATTACCTATAATTGGATGGCTCTTGTTTCGAAAGGAATTTTACAGAAAAGCAGATCTCCCATTTTCTGTCCCTTCATTTTTTCAAAAAAGAATTGAAAGTAGATCGATTGTTTGGGTAAGAAGAATCCTCATACTATTAAAATTGAGTGTCTTTGTGTTATTTTTATTCATTTTTGCCAAGCCTTTTCGTTGGAAGGATATGCAAATTCATCCGGATAATTATGCTTTCGGAATTGACATTATGTTGGCAATTGATGTGTCTTTGTCTATGCAAGCCAAAGATTTTAACCCAAACCGTTTACAAGCAGCAAAAAATGTTGCTTACGAGTTTATTGAACAACGAGAAGGAGATAGAATTGGATTTGTTGCTTACGCAGGAGAAGCTTATTCTGCGTGTCCACCTACACGTGATTATGTCCAGTTAAAGTCAAAAATTCAAGAAGTTAATGGCTTTGAAATGGAGCAGGGAACGGCTATTGGCACAGGTCTCGGGACAGCCGTTCTACAATTAAAAAATGATACACTTAAATCCAAGGTTATTATTTTATTAACCGACGGAATGAATAATGCTGGTCAACTGAGTCCATTAGCAGCAGCAGAATTAGCAAAAAGTAAAAATATCTGCGTTTACACCATCGGTATTGGTTCCATGGGTAAAGCATTAACACCGGTAGTAACACCTTTTGGTTTGAATTATGAATACCAAGAGGTAGAAATCGATGAAAGCACCCTTAAATCCATTGCTTCCCAAACAAGGGGCATGTACTTTAGAGCAACTGATCAATCGAGTCTATCAGAAATTTATGAAAGAATTGATCAAATGGAGAAACAGAAAATGGCAGATAAGATGAGTCAAATAGACCCTCCTACTACACCAAATGCTTTTCTTAATTGGTTGTTATTTATAGTCATTTTGATATTTATAATGGAATTCGGCTTTTTTACCTTTCAACGAAACCGAAAATGAATAGTTTGAAATACATATATATAAGGATTATTGCTTTACAGGCGATAATATGGATTTCCATGCTTTTACTTTTTTATTTTTTTGGCGGTTTTGATGAAGTTCCTAGGTTTTATTTTGTTCATCCAAGTTACCTTGTACTACTTGGATTATTTCTTCCTTTTTCTATTGTTTTCGGTTGGACCATTTATAAAACGAACAAGTTGAAATGGGGAAGGGAAAGCACTATGGGAATTTCTGCCTCCTATATGTCCGTTCAGTTGCTGCTCATGAGTTTAATCTGGTACGCCCTAGTTATTGCAGCAGCCATGCCAATTTATGGTAAAGAGAGGGCCATTTCATCAAAATCAAATCTTGAGCTTATTATTTGTCTTGATGTTTCAAAATCAATGAATGTTAAAGATATGGAGGGTAGCTCACGTTTAGATGTTGCCAAACGTGTAATTAGTTCCTTACTTTCGAAATCTTCGGGTGAACAAATTGGCCTTTGTATTTTTGCAGGAAATGCAATTCGTGAACTTGAATTAACGCGAGATTATCAACTAGTCAGGACGGTGGTTTCCAATGTTGAAAGTGAACTAATTGAACAGCAAGGAACCGATATTGGTGCAGCTTTTCAACAAGTAAATGAAATGTTTAGTTCAAATGTCGTTAACAAAGCAATTTTAGTGATAACAGATGGTGAGAATCACGAATCAGATAATCAAGACAACGAGATTTACAAGGAATTAGTCTCAAAGGAAATTAAAACTTGTATAGTTGGACTAGGATCTAGCACAGGTGGACCAATACCTTCGAGGTCATCGGATAACGATGCCTCAAACCTAATGGACGATAATGGAAACGAGTGGATTTCAAAACTTGACCAAGAATCGATTAAGCAACTTGCCACATCAACTGCTGGTAGTGCAATTATTTCTTCGCAAGCATTTCCGGATATTGAAGCTATATTAACACAAATTAACCTCATGAAAAGAGAGAATTCTCGAACTTTGGATGTGGATGTGGAAGCAATTCGTTACAAGTGGTTTGTCTATACTGCACTCATTGCTTTTTGCACGTTATTATTATTACCGGTTGTATGGAAAAAATAAGTTTAGTATTCTTTTTGTTTTTGTCCTCAGCTTTTATTGCTCAAAATAAATCTGAACTATTGGATAAAGCTCAAGAAGCTTACTCCAATAAAGATTTCAAAGATGCACTTTTTTATTACCAAAAACTAGATTCTTTATCGGGACAAAAAGGAGATTATGCTGAAGAATTGGCTCAAACTTTTTACCGACTGAAAAAATTTAACGAAGCACGGAATGCATATTCTAATAAAAAGACAAAGGAATCAAATGCCGATATTGATTACAACGTTGGAAACACATTTTACAACGAAGGTAATTACCAAGATGCAATAAACGCCTACCGAGATGCTCTTCGAAAGAATCCGAATGATGCGGAGGCGAGGCATAATTTATCCTTGGCGATGCGAAAGAATAGAAATAAACAAAAAAATCCTAAGGACAAGGAAGATAAAAATAACAACGACAAAAACAATCAAAATCAGTCAAACAATAAAGACCAGCAAAACAAAGAAGATAAAAAAGATGAGAAAGAATTAGATTCTAAATCAGATAGACAAGATGGAAACCAAGGCCAAGAAAAGCCTATTCCACAAGAAACTAGTCAAGAATTATCCAATCAAGATATTGAGAAAAGAAAGGTGGAAAAAATGCTAGAGAATTTAGCGATAGAAGAAATGAAAACCAAAAGTAAAGTAAACAACGCCAAAGGAAAATCAAGGCGTATTTCAAAGCCATGGTAGCCAGAATATTAATAGTTTCAATATTTTTATTTTCAGCCTTAAATGGTTGGGGACAATCTCTTCGTTTTGAAATAAATTCTACTAAAATTTCTGTTGGAGAGCGAGTAGAACTGAAGGTGATATCTGACATAAATGGTTCTATTGATATCAAAACGCCTAAAACTTTTCGTTATGGCACCGCTGAACAATCAAGTATGCAGCAACAACTTGATCATTCCGGTAGGTTAACAGTTCAAATGAGCTACATTCGAGATGGCTATTTTGATGCTCCAGGAAACTTTGTTTTGGGACCGGTAACACTCAAATCTGGTAAGAAATCGGTTACATCTAACACTATTAATGTCGTTGTAACAAAAAATCCTACAATTTCAAATAGTAGAGGATCTTCTTCTTTTAACGAGCGTGAGTTAAGAAAACCTGCATTTGGCGTTGTAGAAACCAACAAAAGTAAAATTTATGAAGGTGAATCAGTAGTATTACAAGCAAAGGTATTTTCAAAAATGTTTCCCGATAATATGAACCGTTATAGGGCCTATGCTATTGATGGAAGCGTTTCTAATTATGAAATTGGAAATCCTGAACAAATTAAAAGTTCAAAAGAACAAATTGCCGGTTTTGAATGGAATACCTTCACATTCGATCGTAAAGTGCTTTTTTTCGACAAAAAAGGGACCTATAAAATTAAGCCCTTCGATATTAATCTGGAAATCGATTTTGGGTACTTGGGAGTGAGGTCCAATACGCCTTCAATTGAAGTTATTCCTCTACCTGCAAATAAACCCAAAGACTTTATAGGAATCGTTGGGGATATACAATTAGCATTTAATGTACAATCAAAACCAATTAAAAAAGGGGATATCCTAACTTTTAAGATCGAACTTAATGGTAAAGGTAATATTCAAAACGCTTTGGTTCCGTCTGTTAATTTTCCCAAGGGATGGCTAGAATACGCTGCTCCAAAGCCTACATCGCGCTATACATTTACCGAAGATGGAGCAGAAGGGTCGTTGGTGTACGAATATGCCTATCAATGTTTGGAAGATAAACCTTCAAATTGGGATGCTATCACACTTAGTTATTTTGATCCTTCGATAGGAAAATATAAAACCCTTAAAACTGATCCTATCGTTTTCGACGAGGCAGGTGTTTCTATGTTTAATAACCAGGAAAGTAAGGATGAAGCAAAGGAAATGCCTAAAACCGCACTTATCCAAAATGCTTCAAGTGAAACAGAAAATGAGTCTCCTTTCAAAAGTCCAATTTTATGGTTGACCTTGGCGTCTATTGTTGCATTTGCTTTTCTCATTGGTGTCATCGGAAGACCTAAATTCAGAAAGAAAAAGTTCTCTTCGTTAGAATACAATAAACCATATATAGCCTTATGGTCCTTGGTGGAAACAGACATCGAAAAAGCCTTTAAATCCTATGAATTGGGGGATAAAAGCGATGCTATTCAAAATTTAGAAAATGCTGTTTCAAAGTCAATAAGCATAAAAATAGAGCTAGATTATCGAGAAGTTTCAACAGCATTTATGGTAAAATCTTTTCTGGAAAAATCATTCAATCAAGAACTAAATCAAAAGATTAACGAGTTCTTTTATCAGTCCCAATTGTATCGTTATGGATATGGAGTATCAGAAGAAGAATGGAAAAATATTCATACTTTATCAATGGAAGTAATTGCACTTTTGAAAAAGTAAATAATTTATTTATTCCAAGAATTCCTTTTAATTTTCATTAAACCAGTAGGTTTAGTCATTCGTTTGTAACGATTTTGAAAAAAAACAGTTAAAAACCCAACCTTTTTCAGTTGTATTACGTTAAAGCAAAATTATAAACTCGAATAATAAGAAATGAGACAATTAAAAATTGCAAAACAAGTAACGAATCGCGAAACCGATTCATTGAACAAGTATCTTCAAGATATTGGCAAAGTTGATTTAATTACTGCAGATGAAGAAGTAGAATTGGCGCGAAGAATTCGTCAAGGTGACAGAGCTGCTCTTGAGAGACTTACAAAAGCCAACTTACGATTTGTAGTATCTGTTTCTAAGCAATATCAGAATCAAGGCTTAGCGCTTCCTGATTTAATAAACGAAGGGAATGTTGGATTAATTACAGCAGCCGAACGATTTGATGAAACAAGAG
>CAZLHR010000004.1:0-14204 GCA_964559685.1 uncultured Lishizhenia sp. | reverse complement strand
CGAAACCCGTGGATTTAAATTTATTTCTTATGCCGTTTGGTGGATTCGTCAATCAATCCTTCAGGCCTTGGCTGAGCAAGCTAGAATTGTAAGATTACCACTTAATAAAATAGGTAATATTAATAAAATTAATAGGGCCTATTCAGAATTAGAGCAAAAATTTGAGCGTCCACCCTCTGCGGATGAGCTAGCTGAGTTTTTAAATTGCTCTGCCGAAGAAGTGAAACAATCGTTGTCGCAAAATGGTCGTCATGTTTCCATGGATGCACCACTTGTAGAAGGAGATGAGTCCTCTTCAACTATGTACGATGTGATGACAGGGGATTCGTTACCATCTCCTGATAGTAATTTAGTCTTAGAATCTTTAAGAAAAGATATAAAAAGTTCACTAACAACCTTGACTCAAAGAGAAAGTGATGTAATTAGTATGTTCTATGGTTTAGATGGCAAATCGCCAATGTCATTAGAGGAGATTGGGATAAGATTCGATCTTACTAGAGAACGAGTACGACAAATTAAAGAAAAAGCCATAAGAAGACTGAAGCATACTACTAAAAATAAAATGCTAAAAAGTTATTTAGGTTAATTTCCTTTTTTTAATGTTTCCAACATAATAGTTTTTTAGATCAGTTCATGGTTATGGAAGGTCGTTAATTGGGATAGTTTTTACATTGAATCAACGTCTATTACAATTTTAACACTTTTATTTACGGGCTTTTCGTAAAATTCGTGAATCAAGGCATGGAGCTTTTCCTTTACCTTTTTTTCTGGTGCTCCGCGTTCTATTTTGAGTTTTATTTCTTTTAAATATAAATTCTGAATTCTTTTAATTATTGGAAATTCTGGACCAAGCACACGTTCTTTGAAATATTGACGCATGGTTTGAGCAAGTTCTAATGCAGAAACCTCAAGTTGAGGTTCTTGTGAATGCTTTAGCGTTATGTTTATGACCTTGTAATAGGGTGGGTAAAAATAATTCTCACGTTCTATTTTTTCATGTTTGTAAAATGATGGATAATCATGTTGCATGACATGTTGTAAAACCCAATGGTCTGGATCCCCTGTTTGAATAATCACTTTCCCTCTTTTCGCTTTTCTTCCTGCTCTACCTGCCACCTGTGATATCAGTTGATAGCTACGCTCATAAGCACGAAAATCAGGTCTATTTAATAACATATCTGCGTCGAGAACTCCGACTAATCCTACGTTATCAAAATCCAAACCTTTGGTTATCATTTGAGTACCAACGAAAATATCAATTTTCCGCTCTTCAAATTCATCCAATAAAAGTTGATAGGCATTTTTACTTCGCGTAGTATCTAGGTCTAATCTCTTGATTGTTTTATCAGGGAAGAGAAGTGCCAATTCATCTTCAATTTTCTCAGTTCCAAAACCAATCATTTTAAGCCGATTGCTTCCACAAGCCGGACATGCCCCCATTGGATTGGTTACGAAGCTACAGTAATGACATTTCAAGTGATTTCCTTGCTTGTGATAGGTTAATGAAACATCACAGTTCGTGCATTTCGGAGTCCAGGAACAAACTTCGCAAGCCCATTGAGGTGTGTAACCTCTTCTATTTTGAAATAAAATTATTTGCTCACTTCGCCCCAGTGCTTCTTTCATTTCTTCCAATAAAAAAGAACTGATGTGGCCGTTCATACTCTTTAGACGTCGTTCACGTTTTAGGTCAGCAATCAATACCTCCGGCATGCTCAAGCCTTTGTAACGTTCGTATAATTTTACAAAACCATATCTTCCTTCTGTTGCGTGGTAATAGCTTTCCATTGCTGGTGTTGCTGAGCCCAAAAGGACTTGGCAATTGTGCATTTTTCCCAACACAATTGCGGCATCTCTTCCGTTATAGCGAGGAGATGGATCATATTGTTTAAATGAACTTTCATGCTCTTCATCTACGATAATGAGACCTAAATTTTGAAAAGGTAGAAAAACTGAAGAGCGTGCACCTAAAATAATTCTATACTGATCTAAATTGTTTTCATAAACTTTATTCCAAATTTCTACTCGTTCGTTTTGATTAAATCGCGAATGATAAACACCCACTTGCTCTCCGAAATACGCAGAAAGTCTTGTAATCAGTTGCGTGGTCAGGGCAATTTCAGGAAGTAAAAAGAGTACTTGTTTTCCCTGATCGAGATACTCTTGAATGAGTTGCACATAAATTTCTGTTTTTCCAGATCCCGTAACGCCATGAAGAAGACAAATTTTCCCTGGTTGCTCGAAATAGGTCCGAATTTCCTCTAAAGCGATTTGTTGAGCTTCTGTTAGCGTTGGAATTTCTTTATTTTGACCAGAATTTAAATGGATTCGATCAATTTGAAAGCGTTCTTGGTAAACTAAACCTTTCTTTTCGAGTGAAGAAAGCACAGAAGCGCTTCCTATTTCTAGAACTTTTTGCTTCGAAACGGGCATGTTTAGACCGCCTTCGTCTGTTTTAAGCTTCAACAAATGAATTATCATCTCAAGTTGTTTTGCGCTACGAGCGTCTTTTTCGAGAGATGAAATCGCCACATTAAGTATTTCCTCATCCAATAATTCTTCTGCCAACATGATACAAGTGACCGTTTTTGGCGTGTATCTGTCTTGAATCGATTCGTGTGTAGTTATAATATTTCGCTCAATCAAGCGCTTGATTATCGCATGTATGGATTTTAATCCAAGAAGAGAGGAGAGTTCTTTGAGATCACACTCATCTCGATTTTCAAGTATAGAGATCAGTTCTTCTTCTTTTTCAGAAACAAGATCCAATTCCCTTACATAACTAGGATGCAATAAAATTTTAGTTTCACTGGCCAATTTAAAATTTGCGGGCAGTGCAGCATTCATAACATCACCTATCGGTGCCATGTAATAGGAAGCAATCCATTGCCAAAAGGTGTACTGCAAGGATGATATTATTGGTGTTTCGTCGAGAAGATGTTCTAAATACTTTGCCTGATAGAGAGAAGGTACTTCTTGGTGGATTCGTGTGATAATTCCCGTTTGTAACTTGTTCTTACCGAAAGGAACAATGACCCTAAGGCCAAATTGAATTTTATCGTTCAATTCAAAAGGCACACGATACGTAAATTCTTGATGAATAGGAACGGGAAGAATTACATCTACAAAAAAGGTAATACGCTCGCTCATGTAAGAATTACCCTTTTATCTATTATTGGCAAGCGAATGCTTCCTCTTGGTTTACAACGTTATCACCCGGATGGTTAGAACAGAATAATAACATTCCTGTTTTAGGGCCTAGACAGAGTTCTCGAGTACTTTTCTTATCAATAGCGCGTATGTATGCTTGCTGAGGTGAGGTGTAAAAAGGTTTGTAAACTCTTAATGTTTGACGAGAAGAAAAAATCCCTAGAACATTACCTCCATTATTTATGGTCAAATTGGTATACGAGGGTTTTGATTGTGCTAAACTAGAACTTGGTCTATTCACTACAATGTAATTGTATAAATCTTCTGATCCACCTGTAAATGTAATCCACATACCTTTAAATGTGCGTTTATCAATGGAAGGGTTCGAAGTTTTATTTGCGGCAATAAGGTCATAAAAAGTTGCTCCGAGCGCAGAGAATGTTTTGCTACTGTTTGGTAGTACATCTGCCTCACCTAAAAGCCAGTTAAATGATTTAACAGAAACATTTGTTCCTTCGTGCTCATAAAATTCAACATCCAAATTTGCATTTAAAACAAACGAGTTACCAGTATTCGACGCTGTTACTCCGGTTGAAATGTATTCAGCGGGGTCATCTGCAAATTTAAATGTAAAGTTTTGTGAAGTAGCAGGACTTGTAATTCCTCTAACCAATTCTGTTTGTCCGCTTACGGTATATTTTCCTCCATCCACAACAACGGATAATTTGTAAACTCCAAAACGATTTAATGAAGATTGTTGAGGATCTGTTGACGTTTGAATGGATTCGTTGATTCCTGTTGGTAAGGTTTTGAAGTAATAAACTTTTTCTTGAGGAGCGTAAAATACACCATTTGTATCTTTAGTATTTACCAAAGTGTCTCTTAAAACCCAAGTTCTACTTAAATTCCCATCAAGGTACTCACTAACCGTAACTTCAACGTCGTCAAAATAATTGGAATCTGGAATTTGAGCGATGTCTAATGCATTTCCGGGACCAATGAATGCTCTGTTTACTTTAATATAGTGCAGAGAATCAGCCTGATCGAGTAAACCATAAACGACAACCGTTTCTTTAAATGCACCCTGAAAATCAATTTTTTCATTGCAGCTACTTAAGGCAACTAAACCAACAAAAAAGTAGAGGAGTTTTTTCATATTATTTTTCAATTGCTAGAAGTTCTACCTCAAATACAAGCGGCATGTATGGTTTTATTGCACTTCCCGGTTGTGGGTTTGCACCGTATGCAAGTTCTTGAGGAATGTAAAACTTGTATTTAGAACCAACCGACATCAATTGAAGACCTTCAGTCCATCCCGCGATAACTTGATTTAATCCAAAGGTAGCAGGTTCTCCACGTTTTACAGAAGAATCAAAAACTTCTCCTTGTGGTGTAGTTCCGTGATAGTGTACTTTAACGCGCGATGTAGCGTTTGGTTTTGGGCCTTTCCCTTCTTTCATTACCTCGTATTGTAATCCTGTTGCTGTTACCTTTACTTTTGGATTTTTCTTGTTATTCTCCAAGAATGACACCCCATCCTTCATTTGTTTTTCAACGTACACCTTTCCTATCATTTCAGAAACTTTTTGACGAAGTTCGGTCTTCTTTCCTTCGCTGATTCCTGATTTACTTTTTATGGCATCTGCAAAACCATTTTCTACCATTTTTGAATTAAAAAAATCTTCTAATCCAAATTCTTTCAACTGAACTGTCAGCATGTACTTGTCAAATTTCCCTAAATAAAATGATCCAGAATCAACAAATGATGCGTTAAAGTCTTGGCCTTTATCTCCAATCAACTTACTGATTTGTGCATTCATGGTTTTTACGGTGTTCGAATCAATTGTAATAGACTCTTTGAATCCTTTGATCAACATTTCTTTATTTAGTTCACCGTAGAATTGGGCGTTTTGTAAATTTTCAACGCGAGTTGTGCCATAAAAATAGGACATTTCATCTTTTTCGTTATCAAACTTCACCCCTGATACTGTGCTACTGTTTTCATTTGACTCTGAATTTCCACATGAGGTTAAAACGATTCCAAAACTTAAAAAAGAAATTATAAAAAATTTATTCATGACTAATTAACAGATAATAATTCAACATCAAATATAAGAGCACTATAGGGTTTGATTGGACCTCCCGGATGAGGAGTTGATCCGTAAGCTAATTCTTGAGGAATATACAGTCGGTACTTTGATCCGGTGGACATCAATTGAAGCGCTTCTGTCCAACCCGCGATAACTTGTTGCACACCAAAGGTGGCAGGCTGTCCTCGTTGTACTGAACTATCGAAAACAGTTCCGTCAATCAGTGTTCCATGATAGTGGACGCTAACGCTATCGCTTTTTGTTGGTTTTACACCTTCACCTTCAACGAGCACTTCGTATTGTAAACCTGAAGAAGTGGTATTTACGCCTGATTTACTTGCATTTTTCTGTAAAAACAACTCTCCTTCCTCTTTAGTCACTTTGTGGAATTTTTCTTTTTGTTGATTCACATATTCTTGGATAGTTGCATTCGCTTCCTGCTCTGAAAAATTTAATTCTTTATTAGCAAAAACGTGTGTAATTCCTTTTAGTAATAGGTTAGTGTCCAATTCAGATAGGTCTTGAGATTTAAGACTTTGTCCAATACTAACACCAATTGCCAAACTAGCTTTTTCGTGAAGGTTTAAATTAGAAAATTCCATAGGCTACGAATTTACGGATTTATTCTTGTTTCGCTATTCTAAATTCAAACTTGTAACCTATATTTTTACCTTACGTAAGATTTTCTGATGGAATTTTCATTTAACTACGCTCAATTTAGCCATTTTAATTTATTGTCTAAAAATGATCAGATGCTCGTTGATGCTGCATTTGAGGCAATGAACAAAGCATATGCTCCGTATAGTGAATTTCAAGTTGGGGCAAGTGTTTTATTAGGTAATGGTCATGTAGTTTTAGGGAACAATCAAGAAAATTTGGCCTATCCATCGGGATTGTGCGCGGAACGCGTGGCATTGTTCTATGCAGGAGCAAATTATCCGAATGAAGTTATTGATACCATTTGCATTGTAGCCAAGGGGACACTTGTGTCTAAAGAACTGCTGTTGTCTCCATGCGGATCTTGTAGACAAGTTATGATCGAAAGTTCAATGCGACAATCCACTCCGATTCGCATTATCATGGTAAATCAGGACAACCGAACTTTGGTGATCAATAAAGTTGAAGATCTTTTGCCTTTCGCTTTTTCGAAATAAGTTTTCTTTTCAACAATTGTAAAAAAAGGAACTGTGGCACTTATATTTGTAGCCTATTTTTTTATCGATGAATTCTTGGTTTACAGTTAAAGTGAAATACACAAAGCAATTGGAAAATGGTACTTTTAAAAGAGTATCAGAGCCATACATGTTAGCAGCAATGACCTTTACAGATGCTGAAGCTCGTATTTATGAAGAGTTGGGTTCTTCCATCAGAGGAGAATTTTTGGTAACAGGAATCGCTCGCACAGATATCCACGACATTTTTCAATATGATGACTCGGAAACATGGTTCAAATGCAAGGTATCATACGATAAAGTGGACGATGAAGCCGATAAGAAGAAGACTATTACTCAGAATTTCTTGGTTTCTGCCGATACGGTTAAAGAAGCATATGAGCGAGTACAAGAGAGTTTAGGCACTTTGATGATTGACTTTAATATTACGGCCATTGCGGCTTCACCAATTGTGGAAATTTTTCCGTATCGTGAAGAAGATGTGGAAACACCGGCAAAGAAAATAAATCAAATAATTGAAGAAGTGTATGAAAATCCAACACCGAAAGGCATTGTGTTTAGTGCTTCAGGGTCAGATGAAGACGATGAACTAGAAGATGAAGCAATAGAAAGCGACAGTGAGATTGAGGATAACTTCACGCAAGACGAAGAATGAGTGAAGAATTAAAAAGACTAAGAGACGATCATAAAGATTTCTCAAGTGATAGGCTTATTGAATCTACTGATTCTCCGATTGATTTGTTTTCCGTGTGGTTTGATGAAGCAGTTAAACACAACGAATTAGAATCAAATGCATTGTGCTTGTCCACGGTAAGTAACAGTGGAATTCCTTCCTCTCGAATAGTATATTTAAAAGAACTGGTAGAGGAGTCGTTTATTTTTTACACTAATTACGCCAGTCAAAAAGGAGGAGAACTTTCGTACAATCCAATTGCATGTATGTTATTTTTTTGGCCAAAACTTCAGCGTCAAGTGCGCGTTACAGGTTCTGTTTCTAAAATTTCGGAAAAGGACAGCGATGCCTACTTTGCCTCCCGTCCGCGTGAGAGTCAACTTGGCGCTTGGGCATCACACCAGTCTGAAATATTAACACATCGAAATGAACTTTTTTCGAGGATTACTGAATTAGAAAAACAGTTCAAAGATTTCGTTCCTCGGCCGCCACATTGGGGAGGATATGCATTAATGCCAAGTGAAATTGAGTTTTGGCAAGGTCAACCGTCACGATTACATGATCGGTTGGTTTATCAAAAAAACTCGGATTCTTGGAAAGTTCAACGTAAAAATCCTTAATGAGAAAAGAACCGATTTGCTTAACTCTTTCTAATGGTATTCGTTTGGTTCATTTGAAAGTGCCGAATCAAGTTGCGCATTTGGGATTTTTCTTTGCCGCAGGTTCTCGATTCGAAAGTTCTTCTCAAATGGGATTAGCACATTTTATCGAACATTGTGTTTTTAAAGGCACTGAAAAAAGAAAAGCATACCACATCCTCTCTAGAATTGATGCCGTAGGAGGTGAGTTAAATGCCTACACAGCTAAAGAGGAACTTTGTTTGTATGCTTCTTTTTCAAAGAAATATACGGCTAGAGCAATTGAATTATTAGCGGATATTGCAATCCGTTCAACCTTTCCAGAAAAGGAAATTGACAGGGAAAAGGAAGTAATTATTGACGAATTAAACTCCTACATGGATTCACCTTCAGATCGTATTTTTGATGATTTCGAGGCCAGATTGTTTAAGGGGCATAGTTTGGGTTTTAATATTTTAGGCACAAAAAAAACCGTTCAACGATTCAATACGAACGATTTGAGAACGTTTGCAAAAGATTTTTTCACTCGTGACAATTTAGTTGTTTCCTATGTCGGTAATATGTCCGCAGAAAAAATGGCAAGTTTGCTTGAGATGCAATTAGCAGAAATGCCTGCATCAGGCAATCGACCTAAAATAGTTGAATTTACAAATTACGAACCGTTTGAACACCGAGAAAAGGAAGCGAATTTTCAAGCGCATGCGATAATTGGATCAATTGGACCTGGTTATCATGATCAAAATAGGGTGGCGATGGCATTGCTAATTAATGTCTTAGGTGGTCCTGCGTTGAATTCAAGATTAAACTTAAGTGTTCGAGAAAAATACGGCTTGGCATATTCCGTTGAGGCGAGTTATCAAACCTATGCCGACACTGGTTATTGGCAAGTGTACCTAGGTACGGAGTCTAAGAATTTAGAAAAGGCAACATCTCTAGTTTATAAGGAACTTGATAGAATGATGAATGAGTCCTTTTCTTCCGTTCAATTGCACAGAGCTAAAGAGCAACTAAAAGGTCAACTTGCCTTGGGTATGGATTCCAATTCAGGGATTATGCAAGGTTTGGGTAAAAGTATGTTAGTTTTCAATCAAATTGATACACTTGCCGAAATTCATGCATCAATTGACAAGATAACACAAACACAACTAAGTGAAATAGCTTCAACATATTTTGCTCCTCATTTAAGGTCTGTTTTAGTTTATGATTGTTGATAATGATTACTAAAATGATTTTTCTGTTTTCCTATCACTAGTCAATAAAAGTTCATTTAAAAAAAAAGCGGGAATAACCCGCTTTTCTTGATTTAAATTATTACTTATTTTTCAGATTCTGATTTAGCTAATGTGTAGATAACCAAACCAAACCCTATTTTATTGATGGCATCACCAATGTTGTAGATTACGTCCATATATTGAGCTGCTTTGACCGGATTTGAAACCAAATCAATTCCGAAAAGCCCACCTGGTGTACCTAAAATGTAACCCAAAGGATAAATCGCCCATCCAACCAATACAAACCATCCCAAAATTCGAGTAGCTTTGGCTACAGCAGGTCCTGCAGTATTAGATAGATTCGCAACTTCTCCAAACCAAACTAAATATACAATATAAAAATATGCAGCACCAGAAATTACTCCCCACAATACGCTATTATCTCTGTCCGTAGCTTCTCCAAAGAAACCAGTTACCAACATGATAACCGATGCTGTAATCAACTGCCAAAGTAATGATTGCTTCGCTCCAGCTTTTTTAGTTATTAAGTAGAACTCAACACACATAAGTGGAACAGTTAACAGCCAGTCGACATATCTAAAAAAGGTTGGTGAGGTACCTGTACTGATAAAATAGTCTCTCATGTAGTAGTAGTGTACTGCTGCGATGAAAGTAATTAGACCAGAAACTAGGACTGAAGTTCGCCATTTTTCTCCGACATTTCGGATTTCAAAAAAGAAAAATGCTGATGCAGCCATCATAGCCATTGTGCCTATAAAAAAAGTAAAGGCAGTTGCTTGAGCTAAGCCCATTCCTTGGGATGCATCAAACAAGTTTGAGTTAGTAATAGATAGTAACATAAAAATTATTTTAGTGGTACCTACTCTTTTTATTGAGGATTTTCGGTTTTCTCCTTGTAATTGTTTCATTAACAATATTCAAGGTTATAATGTTTAATAAAAATAAAAAATAATTAAACAAAATTTGAGATAGATACTTTAAACCATATTTTTAGACACAAAAACTTTTTTGTAACCTATGCACGGATTCCTAATTATAGTATGATTATGATTCGAGCCTTACTCTATATTTATTTTTTTCTTCTATTCTTTGATTCAAGAAGTCAGCAACTTTTGAAGTTACAAAACAAAAAAACAGCTTATGTTTCCATTCATAAGCCAAATGTATTTGCCAATAAGTATGAGCTCACCAATGGGGAATACATAATTTATCTTGAATGGATTAAGAAAAATAAAGGAGAAGAATTCTATTTGTCACAACTTCCCGATACTTCAGTTTGGCAAACAAAATTATTTAGTAATCTAAACAAAAGTAAATACTATCTCAGACATCCTGGGTACAAAAATTATCCTGTGGTTGGTCTATCATATCAACAAGCACTGGAATATTGTGAATGGTTGACCGAGCGCACAAATGAAACTTTAAACGATAAAAAAGTCAAAAAAATAATTTTTCGTCTACCAACAGAAGAAGAATGGGAAATTGCTGCAAATGGCAGTATAGACAAACATTTTGTATTTCCTTGGGGAACTAATAGTGTCCGTCATGGGCATGGAAAATATAAAGGTGAAGTTTTGGCTAATTTTTATTTAGGAATTGGCGATTATATGGCACTACCGGGAAGTCTAAATTCCTTCGGAGATTTAACGGTTGATGTTAGTTATTTTCCTCCTAACAGTATTGGGCTTTATCAAATGGCAGGAAATGTAGCAGAAATGGTAAGTGAATCTGGTATTTGTAAAGGTGGTTCTTGGATTTCAGAAAGTTATAAAATGGTAATTTCTTCTCGGGACACCTTCGATAACCCGAAAGCTTGGGTAGGTGTAAGATTGTTTGCCGAAGTAGAAGAGTTTCATGTGGATAATTCAATTAAAATTAATGCCTCTACAATTGAGAAAAACTTAGTCAGAGTACCATATGGATCTGCTCAAGTTAATTGGTACAATGAAACATTTAATGATTCATTAGAATCAAACGTCATTACGAACAAAGCGTTCTACATTTCCAAATTTGAAATTTCTAATGCTTTGTTTATGCGATTTATTGAAGAGATCGAAGAAGTTGATGTGAAAAATAAATTCTATCCTCAAAATGAATTATGGAGAACGGAAACTGACAGAATGCAGTTCTTTCATTATGCAACTCAATTTCCCAATCACCCGGTAGTCAATATTTCGAAAGAGGCAATGATGGCTTTCTGCGATTGGCTTACTACCATTTACAATAGTGATCCTAAACGTAAATTTGACAAGGTTGTGTTTACGATACCTACGGTGAAGCAACAATTATTTGTCCAACAATGCGGATTAAACTTCAATCATTACAGTTGGGGTGGCCCATACTTTATAGACGCAAAACAGAATTATTTAATGAATTTTAATCCACTTTTTGATCATTTAGCGTATGATAAAAAGAAATTAGTTACAAGTACTAATTATAAAAATTCCCAGTACCCAATTCTTAAAAAAAGTAGATCGCTCGATGGCTATGAACTTACGGCTCCAGTAGATGCTTACTACCCTTGTGAATTTGGAATTTATAATCTGAATGGCAATGTGGCTGAAGCTGTTTCTGATTCTGATATTGTCTTCGGAGGATCTTTTGCGAGTATGCAAGAGAATTGCACCAATTTTGGGATGAATGATTTTCTTGCTCTAGAGCGAATAAGTGTTCCTTCTCCTCAAGTTGGATTTCGTGTTGTTATAGATGGCAAATACACATGGATAAAACGTCAACCTAAATAAACTGATCAATCAATTATGAGAATTTTGTTTTTTATTATTTTAAGCAGCGCTTCTTTTATTATCGCAGCGCAATCATCGGTTCAAATTGGCGTTCAATTATGGATGACAGAAAATCTAGATGTTTCGTTTTTTCAAAATGGAGATAAAATTCCTCAGGCGCAATCTGATGAAGAGTGGGAAACTGCCGGGTTTAATCAACAACCTGCGTGGTGTTATGTGACGGTTTGGGAAGATAATAAAGAAAAACAGACAACAAAATACAAGAAATTGTACAATTCTTTTGCTATCAATGACCCAAGAGGTATAGTTCCATCCGGTTGGCGAATCAGTTCCACTTCAGACTGGGAAAAACTCATAGAATATTCAGATAGTTTAAATGTATCTCTTCATTCGTTCTTAAGCACAAACGATTGGGAAAGACCATTAGGCACAAACAAATTTGGATTAAACATACAACCAAGTGGTTGGCGTGATGTGGGTTGCGGAGGTGTTGGAACCAGTGTGACTTTTTGGTGTGAACAAGATGCTACAACCGTTAATTCGGACAGTCCAAGCACTTTTACCTATTCTGTTATCCAACATGAAGATGGAAAAGTTGGTATTGTAAAAGGTAGTACGCGTTGGATCATGGGACATTATGTCCGATGTGTAAAAATTGACTAAAACTTAACTATTTTCACTTTATACCTAGTTCTACATAAAATAAAACCTAATTTAACACCCTATGAAATATGGCTAATCAACGTCTGTTTATCAAGCACAATTTAATTTTAATTAAAAAAGGGTTTGCCAATTATCAGGTTATTATTTGTATGAATATTAATTTATTCAAAGATTGAGATATTTCATAAATTCACACTTTCTTTCTTCATTTGCAAATTGTCCTGTAAAATGAGAAGTTACTGTACTGCTATTTATATCTTTTACCCCTCTTGACGACACACACAAGTGGGTAGCATCAATAACCACAGCAACGTCCTCCGTATTTAAAACTTTTTTCATTGCATTGCTAATTTGCATTGTTAATCTTTCCTGAACTTGGGGTCTTTTGGCGAAATGTTGCACAATTCTATTTATTTTCGATAGACCAATTACTTTACCCGAAGAAATGTAGGCAACATGTGCTTTACCAATAATCGGCACAAAATGGTGTTCACAATTTGAATAAAATACAATATTCTTTTCCACCAACATTTGGTCATAATTGTACTTATTTTCGAAAAGTTTTATATCCGGAAAATTATTAGGATTTAACCCACTAAAAATTTCTTTTACGTACATTTTAGCGACTCTTTTTGGGGTTCCGCTTAAACTGTCATCTTTTCTGTCTAATCCAAGAATATCCATGATTTCAGCAAAATGAGTGGCAATCTTTTCAATTTTTTCCTCATCACTCAATTGAAATGCATCTGGTCTTAGGGGAGTTTCTATGGAAGTACTGACATGCTCGTCACCTAATTCGTCGATAAGGACATCAATGGAACCATATTCGCTGTGTATGAAGTTTTGTTTCATGTGTTATTTTAAATATTAAACAAAATACAATTGATTTAGTTTACTTGTTCTTTGATAAATTTCAATTGAATGCAAATTTTAGTAAGTAACCATTCACGTTGAATGAATTAACAAATTTTACATTTTGATGATATACAATTAATGTTATGAATTTAGGAGAAACACGTTAAGGAACAGAACTAAAAATTAATAATCATGAAAAACTTATTTATTCCATTTTTGGCGTTATTTGTCTTTTCTTGTAAAGATGGCGACGATGCTGCATTATTTAACAATACAAATGAAACGGTAATTGATATAAACATCCCGTTGTCTTATTCATTCGATAGACGCACAACACCTGTTGTTGTTGCATTTTATGATAACGATAAATTTAAAGGCAAACCTGTGAAATCTGAGAACTTATACATGGTAGAAATAGATGAAAATGATAAAGAGAAGGTGTTGGAGGATTATAGTACATCACATCTTAACTTACTCAAAGAGGGAAATTATTTTGCATATTGTTTTATCGATTTGAATAAAAATGGACGCAGAGAAAATAATGAGCTAATTGAGTATTTCACTTCCAAAGAGCATCCTAAAAAAATTAGAGTATTGAAGGAGTCTCGAAGAACTATTTCTTTTGATTTCCATGACTTTAAATAAAATAGATCTTTTAAATTCCTCTGTAATTTCTTTTAATTTTTAATGAGAGATTAAAACAGTTTTTGTATATTATATTACAATGTATCTTCTCACTTTTTTTATTAAATGAAAAAACTTCATTGAATAATTGTTTTTTGTTATTTATTTAAAGATTTTGGCTGATTAAAATATTCGAGTTTATATTCATTCTTTAATTTACTTTCGAACTTGTTTACGCTTCAACACTTTTTGATCATAGTTTGAATGTCTAGATAAAACACATCGTTTTTTTTCAACTAATACAAATGAAAAAGTCGCCCCTTTCGAGGCGACTTTTGTATGAAAAGGTTTCCCTTTAATTTT
>CAZLHR010000003.1:0-89884 GCA_964559685.1 uncultured Lishizhenia sp. | reverse complement strand
AGACTTTCCTCTTTTTACTGGGTAGGTTTTTCTCAAAAAAGGAAGCAGTTCATTGGCCAAAAATTGTACATAATGATCAGAATATGGTTCAAAAGAAATTTGTGCACGACCGGCAGAGCGCAACTGAACTATCACAGAATCCTTTTCCATTGGCGATAATCCATCAAACACGCGTTGTGGAAAATACTCCTTATGTCTATCAACCCCTGCATTATGTACGCCTACAATTATAAATCTGTTTACTTGTTTAGATTTCATTAAATTTCCGGCAATACTATCGACGTTCCAAGACTGTTTATTCCATGTTATCGTCGGATCATAGAGCATTTGTCCATCGTGCATGATGAGAACTCCGTAGCGTTTTGATTTAGAAAAATCAGGAGGAATCCAAACATCAACAAGTCGATTTTGTATAATTGTGGTGTCCTTACTATAACTCACCTGATGACGAATCACTCTTCCGGGATTTACTTGCGGAATCGACTGACATAAGTATACGTATGTTATTAAAAAACTTGTGGCAAAATGAAATAATTTTAAATACATTAACTCTAAATATACTGCAAAATTCATAGAGAAATGTTATAAATTTCAATTATCGCGTTTATTACTTAAAAATGATCATATGAAAATCAACCTGCCTCTCCAAGCATGCCTTTCTCTATTGTGTCTCAGTCCAATCATAAGTTATCATGCTCAACATAAAGAATTCTCTTTCGGACGTTCCTATTCATCGTATTCTTTTGATGCTCAAGATGCTCAATTGAACTCTAAAACGTTGCTTCCCGGTTTTCAAATAGGATATCTTTACAGTCCTAAAATCAATCTGATGCGAAAAAAAAAGAATGGTATCATCTCTCCATATGCAAATATTGAATATGCGTTATCTAATTGCGCAATATCTTATGGAAATCAAACAAATTCGATTTCACTGCACCAAATACGTCTTTCGTTACCCGTACGTGTACGAATCTCTCAATCTGAAAAAAAACACTTTTCTTACTATATTTTAGGCGAACCAGGAATTCAAGTAAATGCCTTTCAGCAGGATAATAATCTTCGAGAAATACCAACTCTTGAACCAATCGATACGTATTTAAATGCAGGACTTGGACTCACGTATACTCGAAAATTAAAAGAAATCAAAAAAGCAGGCTATAAATTCACAGGATTTACATTAAATGCTTCTCGCTTGATTCCGTTAAACACATTTAAATTCAGTGAAAATCAAGGGTCTTTTCATCAATACCGGGCAAATATTGGATTGAAATACAGCTACCTAGAACCTAAGAAAACGAAAAAACGCTTCTTTAAATGGTGATGGCATTCGACTTAAATCTCAAAATAGCAATCCAAAGCAATCCAAAAAGTAGCGTTGCGAATAAAAGATGTGCCGTTTGAACCAATCCTGGCATCTCTGCATAAGCGAGCAGCACACCAGAAATTAATTCAATTGCGAGAATTAAAAATGCTCCTCTAATCAATTTTATTTTATGCGAAAGTTCATTTCTCCACGCCATAAACGTTAAACCGACCAGTACCAGCCATGAAAAGCTTCTGTGTATCAAGAATGGCAACCCGAGTGAATCAACCCATTCCTCTCGGGAATATCCTGCCTTCACCAAGGCGTCAATGTCTTCGCGCACTTGAGTTCCGAGGAACATTTGATAAAAAGTAATTAGAAATATGAGCCAAACAGAAGTCTTAACCCATTTTGGAACTAAAATCTTACGTTGCAGCATCGGACTGATCCGAAATAGAAAATACGTTTGAATCGCTATAATTATTAATGCCAATAACATATGAACAGTTATGGTCCAAGGCACCAAATTCGTAGCAACTACGATACTTCCGAACCAAGCCTCAATTCCCATCAAAACTAAATTTCCTAACCCTATCAGAAGCAATCCTGATTTTCGATAGACGATAAACATCCACAAAAACGAAAGGAGCATAAAATTACCTGCTAAAAAACCTAATAGGCGGTTAATGTATTCAGTCCATGTTTTTCGTGCATTAAAACTCTCCTCGGTATAAACTTCAGGGTCAGTTCGCAATCGCGAGGCTTTGTCCTCGAAACCTAATTTTTCTAAAAAACCTGAAAACTTATCTACCTTCTTTTCTCTTTTTCCGAGGTATATTTCTTTATAGTCATTGGGTAATACAGTTGAATCCGTCGGAGGAATCCATTGACCAAAACACTTAGGCCAATCAGGACATCCCATCCCAGCACCCGAAATGCGCACGAAACTACCCGCGATTACAACCAAATAAATTGAAACAAGCGTGATCCAGTTAAAGACAATAAATTTTGAAGAAAAATTCATGTTGCAAAATTACAAAAATCAACCTGTAAAAGCGGATTTAATTGAAGGTTAACACACAATATCGTATCTTTGTTTTTTGCCGCAAATGAATTTAACTAAACTAACTGCGATCTCTCCAATCGATGGACGCTATTATTCAAAAACCAAAAGTCTCAGTCCTTATTTTTCGGAATTTGGATTAATAAAAAATAGAGTACTTGTTGAAGTTGAGTATTTTATTGCCCTTAGTTTTCAGGGTTTAGAGGCCTTTCCCTCCCTTAACTCTGTTCAGATAGATGCTTTACGTGATATATATCAAAAATTCTCGGAAGAAGATGCGCTCTGGATAAAAGACTCAGAAAAAATTACCAATCACGACGTCAAGGCTGTAGAATATTATTTAAAAAACAAGTTAGAATCACTTCAACTCAATGCCTACTCGGAGTTTGTACATTTCGGACTAACCTCACAAGACATCAACAATACGGCAATTCCTCTTTCTATCAAAGAGGCAGTAAATGCAGTTTATTTACCACTATTGGAAGAGATTATCACGAAACTTAGTCAATGTGCTACAGATTGGAAAAATATCCCAATGTTAGCAAAAACTCATGGACAACCCGCTTCACCAACAAGATTAGGTAAAGAAATCTATGTTTTTGTAGAACGACTTAACAAACAGAAAGATCAATTACTAAGCATCCCCTACTCTGCAAAGTTTGGCGGTGCCACGGGAAATTTCAATGCACATCATGTCGCATACCCAAATCACAATTGGGTTTCATTTGCTAATTCCTTCGTTAACAATATCCTCGGATTAAATCGAAGCCAAACGACAACCCAGATAGAACATTACGATAATCTTGCAGCGCTTTTTGATGTCCTGAAAAGAATTAATACCATCTTATTGGATTTAGACCGCGATTTTTGGACATATATTTCAATGGATTATTTCAAGCAAAAGTTAAAGGAAGGAGAAGTAGGGTCTTCGGCAATGCCTCACAAGATAAATCCTATAGATTTTGAAAATTCCGAAGGAAACATTGGTATTGCTAATGCTCTATTTGAACATTTAGCAGCCAAATTACCTGTTTCCCGTTTACAACGAGATTTAACCGATTCCACTGTCTTAAGAACAATCGGCTTGCCATTCGGTCATACGCTAATCGCATTTCATTCTACACTTAACGGTTTGAATAAATTGCTGTTAAATGAAGTTAAACTTAACGAGGATCTTGAGAATAACTGGGCAGTAGTGGCTGAAGCCATTCAAACAATTTTAAGAACTAGCGGTTACGAGAAGCCATACGAAGCGTTGAAAGGATTGACAAGAAAAAACGAAAAAGTGACGCAAGAAAGTGTACATGCTTTCGTTGACACATTGAATGTTGCGGATGACATAAAAAAGCGATTAAAAGCTATCAGTCCACAGAACTATCTCGGCATACAACTTGTTCCATAATCGATGATGCGCTTACTCATTTTCTTTTCTTTCATTGGCTTTACATCTTTAGGTCAAAATGTATCAACAGAATGGAGTGCACTGACGCGATCTTCAGGTTCAGTGCTTAAGGTAATACCAAAAGATAGCAATACTTTCTACACCCTAAGGTGGAGCGGTGGAAATACGTTAGGTAATTATAAATTCACTTTGCATGATTTCTTGGAACAGATTTCCGAAAAAAGAATTAAACCAATAACAGGACAAGGAATAGGAACTTTTGAAACAGCTTTTCACGCAAATAACATGTTGTTCAGTTTCATATCCGATAAAACAGGTCCAAACAGCGAACTTTATGTGCAGCCATACCATGAAGAAATGGGAGAATCTGGCTCTCCGGAATTAATTGCTAGTTATGCTAATCCAAAAATTGGAGCCAAATCAAATTTTCTAATTCAACAGTCGATGAACAGAAAGTATTTTGGTATCATGTGGGAAATTCCAGGCAAACGAAAGGAGAGCGATGTTTATGGTTATAAAATCATTGATAATTACCTGCAAACAGTTTCCCAAGGTGAATATGTCATGCCTTTCGATGGTAATATGTCCACAATTAACGAATTTCACCTGACAAATGATGGAGAATTTTTTATTTGCCTTACAGAACATCACAAACCAAATGACCGCCTTTTTACAAGAGATTATAGGAATTTCAAAGCAATACATTTATATAAAATCAAAAATGATAGCTTAAAAGAATATACGCTCGAAATCGATGATTACAGAATAGATGACATGCGTTTCAACTCTAACAATGCCAATATTGTCACCCTAACTGGAGTATTTGGTAGAGGGTTGAATCAAGGGATACAAGGAGTATTTCAACTTAAAATCGATACGCAAAAGGACAGTATCTTAAGTAAAGGTTTTACGGCTTTTGATGAAAATTTATCTCTTGAAAGGTTTGACAACGACGTAGTATTAAATAATTTCTCGAATCGCAACAATCTAAATAACAATAATAACTACACCTATGACTACCGTATGCGTGATTTATTTTTGCAAGAAGACGGAACCTTAGTTGGATCGGTTGAACAATATTACATCTACCGAAGGGTAAATTACGACAATAGAACAGGATTAAGTTCTACAGTTTATTATTACTACTACGACGATATAATTGCCTTTAAGATCGGGTTGAATGGGAAATTTGATTGGCAAAAGCGTATTGAAAAATCCCAAGTATCAATTAACGACAATGGTCCATACAGTTCTTATGCAAGTTATTGTGATGGAAAAAAACTATGTTTCCTATTCAATGATAACATTAGAAATTATGCTGAAGATGGACTTTTTAACAAAGAGGGAGAGCGCGTTTATGCCTTAAATTTATCTGTGCGACGCAATGTAGCGGCCACTAGTGAAATAGACATTCAAAATGGCAATGTACTTCGAAAAACACTCTTTACTAGAAAAGATATAAAATCCTTGATTGTTCCTAAAATGTTTGAACTTGATCAAAAAAATAAACTGCTGTTTTTATACGCTGTAAATGGTTTTAACGAAAGATTCGGAATAATAAAGTACTAATGAAACTACCTATACATTTTGTTTTTTTATTGCTTCTGGCATCTTGCATTCAAGAGACTAAGAATAAATCCGTGACAGAGAATCTTTCTGATCCTTTCCTCGATGATCACAGTTATTCAAATTTGAACGAGATTAAAACGCGGCATCTAAATTTGGAAATGGATGTCAATTTTAAAAGCAAGAAAATTTTTGGAGTCGCAAGACATCGCATGTTGAATCTCAACAAAGCTGACACCGCTATTTTTGATATTAAAGGACTTGAAATACAAAAGGTAACAACAGGTGAGAAAAATGCTGAAAATGAAGCGGATTTCGTCATTGGAAAGTACGATAAGGACTCAATTCTTGGACAACCTTTGTTGGTAAAAATCGATCCAACAGATTCTATCGTGAACATCTATTACAAAACCACAGAAAATTCTGAAGCATTGGATTGGTTAGATCCCAAATTAACGAGTTCTAAACTCCACCCTTTCCTTTACACCCAAGGTCAAGCCATTTTAACAAGAACTTGGATTCCAATTCAAGATTCGCCTTCAAATCGCTTCACTTATTCTGCAGAGGTTAAAGTTCCTAAGCATCTAAGAGCGGTAATGAGTGCGAATAATAATCGTGAGAAAAGTGAAACAGGCATCTATAATTTTTCTATGCCCAATTCCATACCATCCTACCTTATTGCACTAGCAGTTGGAGATCTGAGCTACACGCCTCTATCACCGAATACAGGATTTTATTGTGAACCTCAGCTTACCAAAAAATGTGAAAATGAATTCGTCGACCTCCCTAAAATGTTAGCGGCTGCCGAAAAACTATACGGAAAATACCGATGGAATCAATATGATTTATTGGTACTTCCTTATTCTTTTCCTTTCGGAGGGATGGAAAACCCCATGCTGACATTTGTAAATCCAACCATAATTACGGGTGATCGAAGTTTGGTTTCTGTGATTGCCCACGAACTCGCACACTCATGGTCAGGTAATCTTGTTTCCAACAAAACATGGAACGACTTCTGGATAAATGAAGGGTTTACAGTTTATTTTGAACACCGAATAATGGAGGAACTATATGGTAAAGAAATTGCTGATATTCTTGCTTTGGTTGAAATTTTTGAATTGGATGAGGAAATTCTACGAATTAAAAATTCTAAACACCCAGAAGATAGTAAACTACTATTAAATCTTAACCAAAGAAATCCAGATGAAGGAATGACCGACATTGCTTATGTTAAAGGTGCTTGGTTTTTAAAATCACTAGAAGCACAGGCAGGAAGGAAAGTGTTTGATGATTTTTTAAATAACTATTTTTCCTCATTTGCTTTTTCTACCATAAGTACAAGTGATTTCATAGACTACCTTAAGAAAAATCTACTTACTAAATATAACTTAGATTTTAATTACAACGATTGGATTAATAAAGAAGGACTACCTAACAATAAAATTGATATTAGTTCTCCGAGGTTAACTAAAATGAAAGAGCTAGCATTGAAATTTAGCAATGGAGAGGATGTTTTTGCACCAAAAATTAGGTATGAGCGTATTCGAATTAAAAAGAAAATAAAGAAAAAGAAAATTGTTGAGCAATTAAAAAAAGAGGACTTTATTACGCAAGAATGGCAGATGTTTATTAGGTATTTACCTAAAACCATTACAGTTGATAAATTGCAGAGTTTAAATTCTTATTTTGGGTTTAATCGAACAGAAAATGCAGAAATTGCATTGGATTGGTTTACATTATGTATAAACGCTAATTATGATGATGTTTTACCTGATATTGAACGTTTTCTGCGGAAAATTGGAAGAAGAAAGTTTGTGCTACCACTTTTTGAAATCATGGCTCAAAAACAACAATACAAAAACTTCGCAAAAACACTTTTTGATTCTCAAAAGAACTACTATCATGCAGTTACCAAAAATAGTGTGGAAAAACTATTTGAAAACTAATTTTATTAGTTCGCCATTTCGCTCATAAACTTGATTCGCATTAACCTAAGCTCTTCCTCGGAATATAGGCCATCAAATTCATGATAGGCCTCGATTATATCATCAGTATCAGCTAAAGAAAAGTAATCGTATAGTTCTTCTTGGTTTTCATTATCCAGTACACTGTTAATGTAATAATTAATATTAACACGAGTCCCAGAATTCACAATAGATTCAATTTCATCCAGTAATTCATTAAAGGACTTTCCTTGGGAACTAGCAATATCTTCTAGGGGTAGTTTTCTATCAATATTTTGGATTAACTGAACTTTCAACATGGACTTATTAACCAATGATTTTACTACCATGTCTTGCGGCCGCTCAATATCATGCTCTTCAACATAATCAGCAATTAAGGCTAAAAAAGGTTCACCATAACGCTGTGCCTTACCTAAACCTACTCCTTGAATATTCGTTAATTCATCTAAAGTTATCGGATATTGCAAACACATGTCGCGTAAAGATGGCTCTTGAAAAATAACAAAAGGAGGAATATTCTTTTCCTTTGCCAACGACTTTCTCAGATCTACTAATAAATCATATAACTTTTCATCAAAAGCACCACCCTTCCCTGATACTTGTATGACTCCCTCATCATCCTCATCACCCGAATAATCGTGCTGTTTAATTAGCATGAACTCCTCTTGCTTATCGAGAAATTTCTTGCCTTTATCAGTGAGTTTTAGGGTACCAAACGTGTCAATATCTTTGTAAACTAATCCCCCCACACAAACTTGTCGTATTACGGCATTCCAGAAATGCTCATCTTTCTCCTTTCCAACACCAAAAGTTGCAAGTTTTTCGTGTTTGTATGATTTAATATCTGCAGTAAGATTACCTGCCAAATAAGCGCAATAGTGTTTCGATTTTTGAGTTTCCTCAAGAAGCACTATGGCTTCGAGTAACATTGTGACATATTCTCTGCCGTCTTTGCGCTCTCTTGGATTTCTACAGTTATCACATTGCTCATTGCATTTCTTTTCATCAAATGTCTCACCGAAATAATGAAGAATAAATTTTCTCCTACAAACTGAAGTTTCAGCATAAGAAACAATTTCATGTAACAACTGCTTTCCAATCTCCAATTCAGTTAATGGTTTTCCTTGAAGAAATTTCTCTAATTTTTCTATATCCTTGTAGCTGTAAAAAGCTATACAATCACCTATACCACCATCGCGTCCAGCACGACCTGTTTCCTGGTAATAACTCTCTAAAGATTTTGGAATATCATGGTGTATCACATAACGTACATCCGGTTTATCGATGCCCATTCCAAAGGCAATTGTTGCAACGATAACCTCCACTTCTTCCATTAAAAACATATCCTGGTGTTTAGCACGTGAAATAGCGTCTAATCCGGCATGATATGGCAAAGCACTAATTCCATTCACTTGAAGTAACTCGGCAATTTCTTCAACTTTTTTTCTGCTCAAGCAATAAATGATACCACTCTCCCCTTTTCTATTTCTGATGTACTTAATGATTTGTTTTTCAACTTCTCGTTTTGGACGAATCTCATAATACAAATTATCTCTATTGAATGAACTTTTGTATACGGTCGCATCCAACATATTCAAATTTTTCTGAATATCATGCTGAACTTTAGGAGTGGCGGTAGCCGTTAGCGCAATAATAGGCACATTAGAGATTTTCTCAAAAATCTCTCTCAGGCGACGGTATTCGGGACGAAAATCATGCCCCCATTCAGATATACAATGAGCCTCGTCGATAGCAAAAAACGAAATATCTACAGAGGTTAAAAAATCTATATAATCTTGTTTTGTCAGTGATTCAGGAGCAACGTAGAGCATTTTTGTTTTTCCTGCTTGAATATCACTTTTCACCTTATTAATTTCAGACTTAGATAAGGAAGAATTTAAAAAATGTGCAACACTTTCGTTATCACTCACATTTCGAATGGCATCTACTTGATTCTTCATCAAGGCAATCAATGGTGAGACAATGATAGAAGTCCCGGGCATTATCAATGAAGGTAGTTGATAGCACATCGATTTACCACCACCGGTTGGCATGATAACAAAAGTATTTTTACCTGCGAGTAAATTAGTTATTACCTTTTCTTGTTCACCTCGAAAATGATCAAAACCAAAATACGTTCTTAACGCTGACTTTAAATCTATTGTAACTGACGATGCTTGCAAAACTGCTTCTTCCATAGGGATTAAAACAACAACTAAATCTAACTTGTTTAGTTAAATTTACAAAATAAATCCGTAAAGTAAAGGAAATAAATAAAAATCAGCGCAGATTATTCATTAAAAGCAACTACTTCCTTTACTTCGGGTAAATGTTGTTTCAACAGGTTCTCAATTCCACCTTTCAAGGTTGCTGTAGATGATGGACATCCGGCACAAGATCCTTTTAGTAATAAGGTAACTGTTCCGTTATCAAAACCAACGTAATCAATTGCCCCACCATCATTTTCTACAGCAGGTCTAACGTATTCGTCTAGTAACCCACGTATTGGATCGTCTAAATCAGAAACCTCAAAAGTTTTTCTTGCCTGTGTTGACTCTGATTTTTCTTTAGGAACGGGCATTTGAATTAAAACATCCTTACCCTCAGATATCCAGGATTTTATGAACTCTCTTAATTCCATCGTTATAAAGTCCCATGGAACATTGTCTGTTTTTGTAATTGTTATAAAATTTGCAGCCATAAAGACATTTTGGACAAACGGAAATTTAAACAATTCTTCAGCTAAGGGTGAATATCCTTTCGATTCAGCTTGAGAAGAAAATTCTACAGAGTCCCCTGTGATCAATAAATACTTATTAGCAACAAATTTCATTGTAGTCGGATTCGGAGTCATTTCGGTATATACAGTAACAGGAACGTTCATTTCTTTTTTTTACAAAATTACGCAATAATAAATTTATTCAGACCACATTCCTCCGCTCGAAAACTGAATAAATGGTAAATCATTTCTTCTTTTATTTGAATTGAACACAGGCAGACCATCCTTATTTAATCTCGGATAGTGCGGTGTGTTGTGAGGTGCCCATTTTGGGAGCCAACATAAATCGTGTATGATCCTGTTTTGAAAAATATGCCTTATCTCTTCACTATCCATTCCAAACTTTATCCTTATTGGAACTATTCCCTGATCATATTGAACACCTCCGTAAATTATCCCTGCACTAGTCTTTCCATAGGGTAATCTCGATAAATCTTTGTAGCCATTTTTACAAAATTCAGGTTTGTTTCGTAGCCATGGGGTTCCTCGAGTTTCTCCAGTCCAAATGTTTAAACCAAATTGAAATCTGATGAACTCTTTACGTAAAGTCGTCACAAAATGAGCTGTTCTATACCTGTCTTCGGATTGACCTCCAAAAACATCGTTTTCTAAGTAGACCGACCATTTATCAAGTGTTAGACCGAAAGCTCCTGAGCGTTGTGATGTTCCCTTCGTATCAAAATACCACAAATAAGAAAATCCAAAAGAATTTCTAAAGGATGAATTGTTACTTAAATTATTAATAATTGGATCAATTTCAATAGTTGACTTTGTTTTTCCTCCTAAAATTGAAACACCCATAAAAATTCGTGAATCTAGAAAATGTAAACGCTTACCATAAGAGTTCAACACGTAAGATAACCTTCCTCCTGCTTGAAATTGGGAAAATGCTAATACATAAGATGATTTTATTTCTAAACCGATTTCATTTTCATGCGAGCCAATATCCACAACAATTCCAACCTGTGTGGGTACACTTTCATTTAAATTCCATTGAGAATTTGCATTAAACGTGAATATTAGTAGAACCAATAAAATGCGCATCTATTTTTCGGTTCAATAATCATTCCGCTATCTATGAGCACTCTCTAATAAATCAAGGATCGTTTTAACTGGACTGAAAATTTCATTTGGAATTTCTACAAACAAGGTAATCCAGTTTTCCATTGAACCATTCCAAAGTCCTGGTTGCTCTAAAAATTGTACTTTATGACCTTTTTGAGATTTCTCAACCACGAAATAATGATCCTCATTTCTAAACTTACTCAAATCATATTTTTGCCCATTCATATCATGAATATCTAAGACCATGAAAACAGGATTAAAATGAGTACTTTTCAACATAAGTTGATGATTATGATTATCTGTTGATATTTGTGCTTTTTCTACAATTTGTTTTTGGGGAATTCCGTCAACATGCACATAGAAAGGACCACCGCCTGGTTGCCCATCATTTTTCACCATGCCACAGACTCTGATTGGTCTGTTTGTGAGCGCTCCCAAATCCGAAGAATATTTATTTAATTCTTCATCCGTGAATAGAAAAAACTTATCTGAAAGAGACTTGAGTTCCTGTAAATTGTTTTTTTCTAAACAAATTTTCAGTTGTTCCTTTACACTTAAAAGTAAACCGGCCAATGTCTTGAAATAACAGCTACTCTTGTAGGATTTCGTATACAGTTGAACATTGTCGATGTTTTTCACGAAAATTAAATGATCATCTATCTCTTGAAGATTTGGTAATAGTGCTCCATGGCCAGAAGGTCTTTTTATTACTTTGGCTTCTTCATCTTTTACTAATTCAAAATCTTCATTAAATACATAAGCATCCGATTCAGGATTTTGAACAGAAAAATTAAGTTCGGCTTGTTCAAGTGCAATACCTTCGAGTTGTTTAATGGAAGCCAATATTTCCATTTCAAATTCTGGTTGAATGGTAAAATGAAAGCGCATGTTAGGGTTAATTCGGAGACCTTGTAAGACATGCTCTTGAAAAGGGTTCAACACGAACGGTGGCAGTTGATGAAAAGGAATAAGTCCCTTTGGTAAGGACCCATAATTTAACCCAGAATCGCTCAATAAATACGCAACAAATTCTTCCATATCTATGGTTAAATCCGCTACCTTTCGCTGAATTTCAAGGGGTAATTTTTGAAAGAATGCAAAATTTCGCGCATTAGCCAAGTAACGTTCAACTTTTCCTCTGGTTTCTTCATTTGGTGATTGCAGGTAATCAAACAAGAACTCAAACATTCGAGAACCTGAACCTGATGCAGGCACAAACAAGGAACTTGAGGCATCACTGATTTCAAATTTAGCTTCAAAAGCTTTTTTTTCAGCCTCGCTTAAACTAATGATTCCATCTCCAATTTTACATGGACGAAGAAGAGACAATTTAGGATTTCCTTTTTTTAATTTGGAGCGTTGGGCTTCAATAATTTGTTCCTCCTTTGTCATACTTCTTTCCAATTAACCGCTTTTTCGTTTATTTGCATAGTGAATTTACTCTACGAATTTATAAAATATAAATGGCAAGCAAAAGGAAGACATGGAATTCACTCTCCCTTTGTTTATGATTTCGTTGAAAAGGTGCTCAAGAACAAGTTGGATTCTAAAGAGCTTAGAAAAGCGAATGAATACCACAACTTTTTAAAGAGATGTGATATCGAAATTGAGTTTCACGAATTTGGGGCCGGTTCAAAATTATTAAAAAAAACAAGACGTATTAAAAAAGTGTTTGCTTTGAGTAGTAGCAAGGGAAAATATGGCCAATTGTTATATTCAATTGTAAAGCATTATAGGCCAGAAAAAATAGTAGAATTTGGAACATCTTTGGGAGTGGGAACTTTACACATGCATCTGGCTCACAAAAGCGCTGAAATTACAACTGTTGAAGGATGTAAAAACACACATGCATTTACCCTAAAAAACTTCCCGCTAAATAATCCAAATTTGAATTTTATTTTAAGTTCTTTTGAGGTATTTTGCGCACAAGAATTAAAGAAATCTTATGATTTAATTTTTATTGATGGGCATCACGATGGAGAGTATTTACTTCGGTATTTGAGTCTATTAGATGACCAAACACACGACAATACTCTACTAATATTGGATGATATTCGATGGAGTAAATCTATGTTCGATGCGTGGAAAAAACTGATTGCCGATAAAAAATACCACGTAAGTATTGATTTATTTCGAGTTGGTATTTTGGTCAAGAAACCTGATCAAGCCAAGGAGCATTTTATTCTGAAGTACTAATCAATACGTTGCAGATAAATATTCCAACAAATTTTCATTTCCTTTCATGGTTGGAATTACCACATTGCTTTCAACTGTGTGGGTAATTATATCTTCTTCCATATCGTCCGAAATCTTTGAAATATCGGTTCCAACGTATCCTATTGCATCAGAAATTGAAGCGTCATTTCCAACCGTAATTCTATTTGTATTGACTTTAAATGGTTTTCCTTCAACTATTGTCGGTGTCGATAAATCGTTTTTCTTTTCAACTTGTTTTTTTACGCTATTAATTTCTTCCTTTTTTAGCTCAGCTGTTAAGGGTTCTGCTTCTTCTTTTCGAAAGTCCTGAGAAGGTGAAAACGCAAAGAAAATAAGAAAGGCGAATGCCAAAGAAGTCCCAATTTGAAATCCTGGTTTGAACCAAAGTGATTTCTGAGGAGGAAACAAGATGAGGAATAATCCTGCAAAAAAACTTGGTTGTGAATGAGTTTCTGCGAATAACTTATCGAGACTACTTTTAACATTTTCACTTGGATAGTTTTCCTCTAACATTTCTTCCATTCCCAAATAAAGAAATTTCATCGACTCAAAATCCTCTTCAGTTTGAACCCATTCACTTAAGTTTGCCTTTTCCGTACTACTTAACTCTACGAATTTTTTTGTCTTTACAATATCAATTAATTCCTTTTCCATAATTATAATGTTAAGCTTGGATTAAATACTTTTAATTGTTCTGCTAATTGTTTAGTCGCATAAAAAAGCCTCGACTTAACCGTTCCTTCATTTATCTCCATTACCTCTCCAATTTCCTTCATCGACAATCCTTCAAAATGTCTCAGAACGAATACTTCCTTATGTCTATCGTCTAATTGTGCTAAACTATGTTCAAACGCCTCCCTAAATTGTAAATCATACACCTCGTTTAAGACATTAGAAGCTGCTTCAACTTGCTGTTTGTCATCGATACCATTCGTCATATTCTTGCGAACTTCAGCTTTTTTATATTCGTTTTTACACATATTTCCCGCTACAGAAAAGACCCATGTGCGAAATGATTTCTGAGTATCAAAATAACCCGGATTGCGGATAATCTTGGCAAACAAATCGTGTAACATATCTTCCGCTTTCAATGAATCCCTCCACAACATTTTTTCGAAATAACCTTTTAAAATTCCCGCATAACGCTTGTACAGTTCATCAAAGGAATGTTTGTCCCCCTTCTGCAAAGCCTCCATAAGGGCTTCGTCAGTCCATTCGTTATATTTCCGGCGGAATAATTTCACTAATAGCCTTTTTTCTTTTGAAGTAACCCAGCTTTTTGTTTCACATATTGAATTTCACTTTCCATTTCAGCTTGTTTTTTCAGTTGACCAGTATCACGGTAATAATTCAATATAAAAAACATAGATGGAAGATAATTAGCAGATAAGGAATTACTTGTTGGAGACGAATAGCCTCTTATGTTCGTCTTATTCAACTTTGCATTCCAACAGTATTCGACTTCATTAAAAGTACGTTCTGGTGACGCTCTGTATTCAAAAACGATTCCGATAGGAGATAATTTTGGAACCAAAGGCTCCAAATAAGGTCTAGGTATGGTCATGCTCAATGCGATTTTTTTTGCCTCGTTTTTTTCACAAAAGTCTTTCAAGTAGGCAACGTCAACTTTCTCATTGGCAGGCAATTCATAACCCTTTTGTTTTAAAATTTCCCGGTAGGTTTCACTTTGTAAGAAGTCTAGAGAAACTATTGTAAGCTCATTGCCGCATGTCGCCGTATTATTGAGTTGGCTGAATGTAGCACCATAATTATCTATAAACCCATGAGTAATCAACGTACTGTTGCCACATGCCGATTGCACGATATCTTGACCATATAATTGTATTTCAGGCGTTAGTATTTGCTGAGTTGCCATTGCATTCAAGTTCACTTTGGCTTCTAATGAATCTTGTAGAATTATGGCATTTGCAACCTTATATTTCAACACATCAGGATGATTCGGTGAAATTTTAGCAGCATTTTCTATGAATTGTAAACGCTTCACATCATAATTTCCTGCCTCATAAAAACTAATGTTTGAAACTACCGAATTCGGATCAATACTTATCATATCTTCTGCTAACTCATTGATTTGCGATTGTTGTTCCTCTGTAGGAGAACGCTGTGTAGACTGCGTTTTTGCTTTCTTTTGAACCGAACTATAATTCGTATACGTACTGTTCAATTGTGAAGTTTTTTTTAGAATGTTTTCTGACTTGCGAGTTACTTGATCCTTATACTGTTTAGCTTTACTTTCTATTTTTGCGTTATTTTTAAATTGAACGGAATCAGTTGCTACCGGTTGTGACAATAAATACGTTGCGTTGCTATTATTAACTGAGTTGAAAGTTCCATTCACTGATGGCACAGCATTATTTTGAAGCTCAATTTTGGTATTTGATTGATTTTCCTTTTGAGAAAATAAAAAAAAGTTCGTTAAAGAAATTAGATATAATAAAAAGTACTTCATTGCCTTTATTTTTTGTCCAATACACCCAAAGATAAAATTGGTTCAAAAAAGGTACCAAATAATTTTATTAAGAAGGTATTTATTAGAATAAAATGTAGATTTGTCCGTTGAATTAATTATGAAGATTTATAAAATTTTCCTGTCAGTACTAATCATCATTGCGCTGTATTTTTCTACTACTGGTTGTAGTAAAAAGAATTTTTACTCAAAGAACAATTTAACTTTTTCTGTCGACACTTTAGTTTTTGATACCGTTTTCACAACAATTGGATCGACAACTAAATCTTTTAAAATCTATAATCCTGAGAGTAAAACCGTACAAATAGACGAAGTTGAATTAATAGGCGGAGAAAATTCCCCCTTTCGCATAAACCTAGACGGTTTAATTGGCGACAATTTCAGTAATATTCGAATAGAAGGAAACGATAGTTTATTTGTATTTGTTGAAGTAACATTAGATATTAATAGTCAAACACTACCGATGATAGTTGAGGACTCTATTCGCTTTCGAACGAACGGTGTTGACCAATACGTAAAACTTGCTGTCTGGGGTCAAGATATGTATTTTCATTATTCGAATTTCCAAGCTGAAATTTTTGATTTTAATGAAGGTGTTTGGCCAAATGATAAGCCTCATGTGATCTATGGAGCTGCCATTGTTGATTCAGCAAAAACTTTGACGATTCCTGAAGACACGAAAGTATATTTACACAAAAATTCTGTTTTTTACGTCTATAAATCTCAATTAAATATTTCTGGGACAAAAGATAAACCTGTTGTTTTTCAAGGAGATAGACTTGAACAAGATTATCAAGAGGTTGCCGGGCAATATTATGGTATTTATTTTCAAGAGGCAAAGCCTTCAACCATCGAATATGCAATTTTAAAAAATGGAACATCTGGCGTTCATTTGTATTCTGAAGATCCGACAAATACAGGATATACGTTAACTATGACAAATACGATTATTCAAAATCAAGCGCGTTATGGAGTTTTTATTTATTCAGGTGCAAAAGTAAAAGCGGAAAATTGCATCATTTCCAAAAACGGAACACATGCCTTATTAGTTTTGGAAGGAGGAGATTTCAATTTCAACCATTGCAATTTGTTAGGATATGGTGCTTCTCAAAATCCAGCGGTAGGAATCAGTAACTTTTATACCAACTATCAATCAGCAACTACCAATGTAGGTTCAATTAATGAAGGTGTTTTATATAATTGTGTGCTTTCTGGTAATCTTGCTACGGAATTAGCCATTGATACCATTCAAATGTCAGGCGTGAACTTGAATTTTGATTTCAAACATTGCTTGATTAAATCTGAAATAGTTCAAACAGATGCTTTTTATCAGAATATTTTTTGGAATAATAACCCATTATTTACGGATCCAACAATTTATGACTTTTCATTTTCGATCAATTCAATTTTAAATGGAAATGGTATCACAAGCCCTGTAGTAACTGATATTCTTGGTAACCCTAGAAATAATCCTCCCGACATCGGGGCAATAGAAGTAAATTAAAAAAGGGATTGATAGTACAATCCCAATTTTAATTTAATATAGAACTACAATCTAATTTTCCATCAACTTAATCAAGTTCAATGCACTTCCGGCCTTGAACCACTCAATTTGAGAAGCATTGTAGGTATGATTCAATTGAATCTTATCTTTAGTTCCGTTGGAGTGACAAATTTCTAACATAAGTGGCTTTTCAGGAGAAAACGAAGCTAAATCAACAAAGTTGAAGGTGTCATCTTCATGAATTTTATCGTAATCAGACTCTAAAGCAAAAGTTAGCGCTAACATTCCTTGTTTCTTCAAATTCGTTTCATGTATACGAGCAAAGGATTTTACGATTACCGCTTTCACGCCAAGATGTCTTGGTTCCATTGCCGCATGTTCTCTTGAAGAACCTTCTCCGTAATTATGATCTCCAACTACGATTGAAGAAACTCCTGCTGCTTTGTAAGCACGTTGTGTAGCAGGTACTTCACCATAAGCACCCGTCAACTGATTTTTCACATCGTTCGTTTTGTCGTTGAAGAAATTAACCGCACCAATCAACATATTATTTGAAATGTTGTCGAGGTGACCACGATATTTGAGCCATGGACCTGCCATTGAAATATGGTCGGTTGTACATTTACCTTTCACTTTAATTAAAAGCTTAGCATCCGTAATATTTTGTCCGTCCCATATTGGGAAATTATCCAATAGTTGAAGACGCGATGAATCCGCTGCTACTTTTACCTCAACATTGCTACCATCTTCAGCTGGCGCCTGATAACCATTATCTTCAACAGCAAATCCTTTTGTAGGTAATTCATCTCCAGCAGGAGCTGAAAGCTTAACAGCTTCACCTTTTTCATTAGTTAGCGTGTCTGTTATAGGATTAAATGTTAAATCACCAGCTATCGCTAGTGCTGCCACCATTTCTGGAGAAGTCACAAAAGCATGCGTGTTTGGATTTCCATCTGCTCGTTTTGAAAAATTACGATTAAATGAATGAACGATGGTATTTTTTTCTTGTTTTTCTGCACCTTCGCGATCCCATTGACCAATACATGGTCCACAAGCATTCGTGAAAATTTTGGTTCCCATTTTTTCAAAATCTGAAAGAATACCATCTCGATCTGCCGTATAACGTACTTGTTCAGATCCTGGATTGATTCCAAATTCCGCCTTTGGTGTAATACCGGCAGCTACGGCCTGTTTAACAATAGAAGCCGCTCGAGCTAAGTCTTCGTATGAAGAGTTCGTGCAGGAACCAATTAACCCCCATTCTACTTTAGTTGGCCACTCATTTGCGGAAGCTTCTGCCTTCATTTTTGATACTGGAGTTCCTCTATCCGGCGTAAAAGGTCCATTGATATGAGGTTCTAATTCAAATAGGTTGATCTCAATTAACTGATCGAAGTATTGGGAAGGATTTTCGTAGACTTCTTTATCACCGGTTAGAAGTTCAGCAATTGCGTCTGCTGCCTTAACAACTTCCTCTCTTCCCGTAGCTGCTAAATAACGACGCATTGACTCGTCGTAACCAAAGGTTGAAGTAGTGGCACCAATTTCCGCCCCCATATTACAAATTGTTCCTTTTCCGGTACAAGACAAAGAAACAGCACCTTCTCCAAAATACTCAACAATCGCACCTGTTCCACCCTTAACTGTAAGAATATCTGCAACCTTCAGAATAACATCTTTTGCAGAAGTCCAACCGTTTAGTTTTCCAGTTAATTTTACGCCAATCAATTTAGGGAATTTAAGTTCCCATGCCATTCCAGCCATTACGTCAACAGCATCTGCACCACCAACTCCAATTGCTACCATTCCTAAACCACCAGCATTTACAGTATGTGAATCTGTTCCAATCATCATTCCTCCCGGGAACGCATAATTTTCCAAAACAACTTGGTGAATAATCCCGGCTCCTGGTTTCCAAAATCCGATTCCGTATTTATTCGAAATAGATGATAAAAAATTAAATACTTCATTATTTTGATTAAGCGAGTCTTGTAAATCTTTCGAAGCACCTACACGAGCTTGGATAAGGTGGTCGGCATGAACGGTTGAAGGAACAGCTACTCTCTTTTTTCCAGCTTGCATAAATTGCAAGAGCGCCATCTGAGCTGTGGCATCTTGCATAGCCACTCGATCGGGAGCAAAATCGACATATGATTTTCCTCGTTCGAAAGGAGCTGAAGCATTTCCATTCCATAAGTGGGTATAAAGAATTTTCTCAGAAAGAGTTAAAGGTCGCCCAACTACTTTTCTCGCTGCATTAACGCGTTCTGGGTACATGGCGTATACCCTTTTTATCATATCTAAATCGAATACCATAAATAAATTATTTGGTGTTTGACGCGAATTTAATCAATTTGAAGCTTTGATGAAATCTTGTACTAAACAATTTATTTTTTTTTATTCACCAAAAGCTTGTAATTTGCAATACTAAAATTTTAATTATGCGCTTGATTTTCATTATAATAAGTGTTGTTCTTATGAGTTTTTCACTTTTGAAAATTGAAAAGGGTATTGCCTCGTATTACGGTGATTCATTAAATGGAAGAAGAACATATTCAGGAGAAATTTTCAATAATTCACTTATGACTGCTGCTCACAAAACCTTGCCTATGGGTACATATGTTAAGGTTACAAATCTAAAAAATGATTCAGTTGTAGTGGTTAAAATTAACGATCGTATGCCAAAAAGCAATCCAAGAGTTATTGATTTAAGCAAAGCAGCAGCAAAAAAACTTAACTTTGTTCGCGCTGGATTGACAACAGTTACTGTTGAAACAATAGAAAAACCAGAATAGTCTTTTCAGCGTTCGTTTATGTCTACGCTGAAATTTTTCAATAATTTAAAAGTACTCGATTTATCCACTGTATTGGCGGGACCATCGGTAGGAACTTTTTTCGCAGAATTAGGAGCTGAAGTAATTAAAGTTGAGCATCCTGAAAATTCTGATGTAACTAGAAGCTGGAAGCTTGCTTCAGAAAAAAAAGACAGTACTAGCGCTTATTTTGCATCCGTTAATTATGGGAAATCCTACGAAAAACTTAACCTTTCCAAGTCAAAAGATTACGAGCGTTTCATTTCTATGGTTGAGGAAAGTGACGTGTTACTCATGAATTTTAAACATGGTGATCAGCGAAAATTAAAAATTACCGATGATCAACTTTGGAAAGTAAACCCAAAATTAATTGTTGGAAAGATTTCAGGGTTTGGAAATGAGAGCGATCGGGTCGCTTATGATTTAATTCTTCAGGCCGAAACTGGTTTTATGTCTATGAATGGTAATCCCGATGCTCATCCAACGAAAATGCCAGTGGCCTTTATTGATATACTTGCTGCACATCATTTAAAAGAGGGTTTGTTACTGGCATTAATGGATAGAATGATTTCAAATCGTGGAAGTTGTGTGGAAGTTTCTCTCTACGATGCTGCATTGTGTAGTTTAGCCAATCAAGCCTCTAATTATCTAATGACCGGTGAAATTCCAAAAAGAATGGGGAGTTTACATCCGAATATTGCACCCTATGGTGAAATATTCACTACAAGAGACTCTGTTGAATTCACCCTTGCGATTGGTTCCGACCAACATTTTATTAGATTATTATCAATTCTAAATATCTCAGAACTTGGTGTTGACAATCGATTTTCAACAAATCAATCAAGGGTTAAAAATCGAGATGAACTTAGCGTTATTTTAGCGAAAAAATTAAAATACTTCGAATCAACTGAATTATTCAATATTTTGCATTCTGAAAAAATACCTTTTGGTGAAATTAAAAACCTAGACAAAGTCTTTATGGACAGTAATGCTAAAGAGCTAATTAGAGAAGATCAGCTCACAAATACCAAAGGTAAAAGAATGACTTCAATAGCCTTTAAATGGAAAAAATAATCCGACAACCCACAACTTCTGATGAATGGAATTCATACTTTGATTTGCGTTATCGTATTTTACGTGCACCTTGGAATCAGCCGCCGGGAAGTGAAAAAAACGAAGGAGATAAATCGGCTGAGCATGCCGCATGTTTCCTAAATGGAGAAATAATTGGAGTGGGCAGATTGGATTTGTTTGAATATAAATATGGACAAGTCAGATTCATGGCTGTAGAAAAAGATTACCAAGGAAATGGAATTGGCAAATCAATTATTGAGTACCTCGAAGATTTGAGTTTAGCAAGAGGTGATAAGGGCATGGTCTTGCACGCGAGAGAGAACGCACTTGAATTTTATAGCAAACTTGGTTACACTTTGTTGAAAAAATCACATCTATTGTTCGGAGAAATTCAGCACTATTTAATGAGCAAGGAATATGTCAGTAGAAAATGAGTTTGTTCTTTCCGAATTTTACAAAATCATTACGCCGAACAAGGTTGAAATGTTCAATCGAATAGCAGCCAACAGGACAAATCACATTACCGTCGCACTAGAAAATATTTACCAAGAACATAATGCCTCTGCCGTAATTCGAACATGTGATTGTTTTGGAATTCAAAATCTGAATGTTATTGAAAAAGATCATCAATATGCACTTAAACGAGATATTGCCCTTGGTGCTGGTAGGTGGGTGGATTTAAATAATTATAATAAAGGCGAAAATCCATCAACAGATTGTATTCAAAGGCTGAAAAATAAAGGATATAAAATCGTTTCAACTAGTCCTTACAGTAAAATTAGCATCGATGATTTACCATTAGTACAACCTGTTGCATTGTTTTTTGGCACAGAAAGAAGAGGTCTTTCAACAGAAATACTTTCGAAATCAGATATGACTGTCTCTATTCCCATGTATGGATTCACAGAGAGTTTTAACATTTCAGTTTCAGTGGCTATCGCCCTCAACACATTGCGAAAACGACTTGAAATTAGCGAATTTCCTTGGAAATTATCACAGCAAGAACAAACGATCTTAAAGATAAAATGGTGTAGAAAAATATTAAAGGGTGGTGAACTTATTGAAAAACAATTTAGGCAACATTTTTTTGAAAAAGAATTATAACTTTGCGGTTATAAACACAACTAGTTCATAGCATTATGGGAAAAGGAGATAAAAAGACTGCAAAAGGAAAAAGAACAATGGGTTCTTACGGAAATTCTAGAAAAAGAAAAACTGATAAACCAGTTATCATTGTTAAAGCAAAAAAAGAAAAGAAAGCTGAAGTAGCTGCAACAGAAAAAAAACCGACCGCAAAGACTTCAACAAAAACAACAGCCAAGTCTGCAGATAAAAAACCAACCGCGAAAAAATCTACTAAGAAAGAAGCATAAAGAAAAGCCGTCATGTGACGGCTTTTTTTTTAAACAATATATATTAGAAATTCACATTTGAGAAGCGGTATTAAATGTATTTTGCAATTTTGTTAAACATAGAGAAATATGAAATATAATTTTGGTGCTGGACCTTGTATTCTGCCTCAAGAGGTCTTTAAACAAGCTGCGGACTCAGTCTTGGATTTTAACGGTTTATCCATTTTAGAAGTCTCACACCGACACAAAGATTTTGTTGCTGTGATGGACGAAGCAATCGATTTAGTCAAGAAAGCACTAAATGTTCCCTCAGGTTATTCCGTTTGCTATCTTCAAGGAGGTGCAACACTCGGATTTACCATCGTAGCTTTAAATATGATGCGTGAGAAGAAGAGAGCTGGATATATTAACACTGGAACCTGGGCCACTGGTGCTATTAAAGAAGCCAAAAAAGTTGGTATTGATGTGAATGTTTTTGCTTCTTCTGCGGATAGAAATTTTACGTATATTCCAAAAAACTACACTATTCCTAATGACGTGGATTATATACATTTCACTTCCAATAATACAATTTACGGAACGCAATTCAAATCATTTCCAAAAACGAATTTACCGTTGATTTGCGATATGTCATCAGATATTTTTTCGAAAGAAATAAATGTTGGTGACTTTGATATTATCTATGCTGGCGCACAGAAAAACCTAGGCCCAGCTGGAGCTACACTTTATATTGTAAAAGATGAAGTATTAGGCAAAAGTAGTTCCCCATTTATGCCTACCTATTTAGATCTTAAACAGCAAATAGAAAAGGAGTCGATGTTAAATACGCCACCTGTTTTTTCTGTTTATGTCGCCATGCTTAACTTGAGAAATTTAATTGAAACCGGTGGTGTAAGTAGCATGCAAACAAAAAATGAAGCAAAAGCAAAACTTTTGTATGATGAAATTGACAGAAATTCTTTGTTTCGAGGTTGTGTAGAGACTGAGGATAGATCCAACATGAATGTTACCTTTTTGCTGAACGATGAAAGCAAGTCGCAAGAATTTGATTCACTTTGGAAGAACGCAGGTATTGTGGGTCTTCCCGGACATCGTTCTGTCGGTGGATATAGAGCATCAATTTATAATGCCCTTCCTTTATCAAGTGTGCAGGTACTGGTTGACGTGATGAAAGAATTTGAACGAACAAATTAATAAGATAATGAAAATATTAGCAAACGACGGAATATCAACTCTCGGAAAACAACTGTTAGAGAAAGCAGGATTTGAGGTTATTACGGAAAAAGTTGCACAAGAAAATTTGGCTCATGCTGTTAATCAGCAGGAAATTGACATGATCCTCGTCAGAAGTGCTACTACGGTGCGAAAAGACGTAATCGACGCTTGTCCGAGAATTAAATTGATCGGTCGTGGTGGTGTTGGTATGGACAATATTGATGTTTCTTATGCCCGAGAAAAAGGGATAACGGTAATCAATACACCTGCTTCTTCATCTCAATCTGTGGCAGAATTAGTAATGGGTCATTTGTTCTCCATGAGTAGGTTTCTGAATGATTCATATAAGAATATGAGCTCCGGTGATTTTTCGACATTGAAAAAAAAATATGCCAAAGGAATAGAATTAAGAGGTAAAACAATAGGTATTATTGGATTTGGAAGAATTGGTCAAAGCCTAGCTTCTTATGCTTTTGGTGTAGGAATGAACGTTATCGCAATTGATCAGAATGAATATATTGCGGAAATACCTGTAAATGTTGGAAATCAGGTCGTAAAAATAAATTGTAAAACACGTACAAATTTATCAGAAGAACTCCATCATATGGATTTTATTTCATTGCATGTCCCTAAGCAATCTGATGGAAGCGCGGTGATAGCAGTGAATGAATTTGATAAAATGAAGAAAGGTGCCATATTAGTCAATGCGGCACGTGGAGGAGTAATAAATGAAGATGACCTTCTGATTGCTCTCGAAAAAGGAAAAATTGCAGGTTGTGCACTAGACGTTTTTGAAAATGAACCCAATCCGAGAAAAGATTTATTAAATCACCCAAAAATTGCGTGTACACCTCATATCGGGGCAGCAACTGTTGAAGCACAAGACAGAATAGGAGAAGAATTAGCCTCTCTTATCATCAAGGAATTCGCAACGAAATAAGAAGCGAATTATTTTATAATCTCGATTTTATCAATAGAATCTCCTTGTCTTATTTCGTCTAAGACGTCTAACCCATCTATCACTTTACCAAAACACGTGTGATTTCTATCTAAATGCGCCGTGTTCCTTCTCGAATGACAAACAAAAAATTGAGAACCTCCTGTATTTCTGCCTGCATGAGCCATTGAAAGCACTCCGCGGTCATGGTATTGGTTTTCACCTGTCAATTCGCAATCGATTTTATACCCTGGACCTCCAGTACCTGGCATACCATTAGCACCTTCTCTTGAATTTGGACATCCACCTTGAATGACGAAATCAGGTAAAACCCTGTGCCATTTTAACCCATCATAAAATCCTGATTCAGCAAGTTTAACAAAATTAGCAACAGTTTTTGGTGCGTCATGGTCGTAAAACTCAACCTTCATTTCTCCTTTGTTCGTATAGATAATACCCGTCATTTATTTTTTATTGTGCAAAAGTAACGAAAGTTTAATTTCACACTCATTTCAAGTTTTAAACAATACTACATGTGTAAATCTGTTGAAAACTTCGTTGAAAACCAATTCGCTTTATAAATTTTATGGGTGAATCGCTTTTCTAAATTTGTAAAGTAGGGATTATTTAACACCATCAACCATGTTTAGCACACTTATAAAACGAAAACTATCTGACAATCAAGTAGCTAACGTTTTCATTAATTCAATTTTTGAAAGCGTAGATAATGGTTTTCAAGAGGTTGCTCGCCTCATTAACGAAGACCCTGCTTTCATTGTTTCTCCTTGTATATCCGAAACTGATAATGGAGAATTCGGTATGATTGTTATTGTTGGGAATCTTTCATTCTTAGAAAGTACTTTTGAAGCAGAACAAGCTGAAAGAGTAGAGAACCTAATTTTTGAAAAGTTAGCGAAAATATATCAACTTGAACTTGGTGCTTTTAAAGGTTTGGTTAGAGATTATCAAAACTTCATCATGCGCGTCAATCATCCTTCAAAAAACTGGATTTACGGTATGTCCAAAGCAGTATTTCATAAATACAAATTGGCAGAATTTCAAGATGAATATTTCAAGAGGATGCAAGCGCCAAATCCATTATTTTTGAAGCGAATGGATGAAGTTATGGGTAATTTCATTTGGAATTGGGATGCCTTCTTTAAAAAGTATAGACTTTAATAGTTATAAATTAAATGCAAATGGGAGTTAGCTGTCTAACTCCCATTTTTTATTGTTTATATTTTAATAAACCTCTTCCTCAGCTAAAACCGGTTTTCGGAAAACTATTTTTCCATCAAAGACGTCCATTACAATTCTCTTTGATTCGTTTATTTTTCCACTCAACAGAGCTTTTGACAATTCATTGAGCACTTCTCTCTGGATGACACGCTTTACAGGTCTCGCTCCAAAAAATGGATCAAATCCTTTTGTTGCAATGTGTTCAAAAGCATCTTCAGTGACATGAAGCGAAATTTCTTTCTTCAATAGCTTATCTTTTAATTCCTTTAATTGAATATTGACGATTTCTTTAACATTCAATTTAGTCAAAGGTCTAAACATAATAAGTTCGTCGATTCGATTTAAAAATTCAGGTCTTATTGTTTGTTTCAACAATTCGGTAACTTCAAATTTTGCCTTTTCGGCTATGTGCTCAATTTCTGAAGGTTTGCAATTTTCAAATCTCTCATGAATTAAAGAAGATCCTAGATTAGAAGTCATTATTATTATTGTGTTTTTAAAATTTACCACCCTGCCTTTGTTATCCGTCAATCTTCCATCGTCCAACACTTGCAATAATACATTGAAAACATCCGGGTGCGCCTTTTCAATTTCATCTAAGAGTATAATTGAGAAAGGTTTTCTTCGCACAGCCTCAGTTAATTGACCACCCTCTTCATATCCTACATATCCCGGAGGGGCTCCAACTAGTCTGCTGACGGCATGTTTCTCCTGATATTCCGACATGTCGATTCTTGTCATAGCTTGTTCATCGTTAAACAAAAATTCTGCTAATGCCTTCGCCAACTCTGTTTTTCCAACGCCTGTGGTTCCAAGAAATATAAAAGAACCAATAGGTTTTTTAGCATCTTGCAATCCAGCTCTAGATCTTCTAACGGCATCCGACAATGCAACAATAGCCTCCTCCTGACCAACTACACGTTTTTTCAATTCATCTTCTAACCGAAGCAATTTTGAGATTTCACTTTCTACCATTTTTGTAACCGGAATACCAGTCCATTTAGAAACAACTTCAGCAATTTCATCAGCATCTACCTCTTCTTTAATCATTTTAGAAGTAGATTGTACACGAATAAGGTCTTGTTTTAAAGTTTCAAGTTTGTCTTCTGTTTGCTTAATTTTTCCATACCTAATCTCCGCAACCTTACCATAATCTCCTTGCCGCTCAGCAATCTCTGCTTCGTATTTTAGTTGCTCGATTTCTTCTTTTGATTTTTGAATTGCATCTACAACATCTCGCTCCGCTTGCCATTTAGATTGAAAAGCATTACGCTGTTCAGTTAGATTAGCCAATTCGCGTTCTACTTGTTCGATTTTCTTATTGTCATTTTCGCGCTTGATTGCCTCACGTTCAATTTCCAATTGCATGATTTTACGCTCAATTTCATCCAATTCTTCAGGTTTGGAGTTTATTTCCATTCTTAACTTTGATGCTGCCTCATCGATTAAGTCAATTGCTTTATCTGGTAGGTGTCTGTCCGAAATATAGCGTTGAGAAAGTTCTACAGCAGCTATAATTGCTGCATCTTTAATTAATACCTTGTGGTGATTCTCATATTTGTCTTTAATACCGCGCAAAATAGAAATGGCATCCTCTGCGTTTGGCTCATCGACCAATACGGTTTGAAATCTTCGCACCAATGCTTTATCTTTTTCAAAATACTTTTGGTATTCGTTCAACGTAGTAGCACCTACTGCTCTTAATTCCCCTCTTGCCAGAGCAGGTTTCAGTATATTTGCTGCATCCATTGCCCCTTCTCCACCTCCTCCAGCACCTACCAATGTATGAATTTCGTCGATGAATAAAATGATTTCACCATCAGCCTGAATTACTTCTTTGACAACAGACTTCAAGCGTTCTTCAAACTCACCTTTATATTTTGCTCCGGCCACAAGCGCCCCCATATCAAGTGAAAAAACAATTTTAGACTTTAGGTTTTCAGGAACATCACCCGATACAATTCTATGAGCTAACCCTTCCGCTATTGCCGTTTTTCCAACACCAGGCTCTCCGATTAATATTGGATTGTTTTTCGTTCTCCTTGTTAAGATTTGAAGAACCCTCCTGATTTCATCATCTCTACCAATAACAGGATCTAATTTCCCGGATTCAGCGAGTTCATTTAGATTTTTTGCAAATTTCCCCAAGGCCTGATAGGTACTTTCATGACTCGAGGACTGAACTTTTTCACCTTTTCTAGTTTCCATAATAAGTTGTTTTAATTTTCCTTTCTCGACATTAGAATCAGAGAGAAGTCTACCAATTGTATCTTTTACCTCAACCAATGCCATAAATAACACATCTATTGAAACATACTCATCACCCAAAGATTTCGCAATACTAAATGACTGCTGAAAGACCCCATTAAGCGCTTGTGAAGCATACAATTGTCCGCCAGTCACTTTTGGATAAGCTTCAATAATTTTACCTGTTGCGGTCTGTAATAAACCTACATTAATTCCCATTTTCGATAACAAAAAAGGGGTAACATCTTGATCCTTGTTTAGAATTGCAAACAGTAAATGCCCTGTGTCGATCGTTGGATTACCTTTTTCTATGGCAATTTCTTGAGCATAAGAAATTACCTCTTGACTTTTTAATGTGAATTTTGAAATATCCATGTTGTAAAATTTATTTCATCGTTTCAAATCTTAAACCAAGCAGAATAGCGCAATGAAAACAAGTCAAAATGACACTTTTTCGAACGAATACCTGTCATTTTTTCCGTTATTATACACTTTGTTTTTAGGATTTGAAACCTCTGGATAAATTATCCGTAATACGTTGTCAACAACAAACAACATGAAAAAGTTATTTTTAAAATTGTCGTTAATTGCGTTCATACTAGCGCCTACGAACATAGTGCACGCAGATGATGGGGAAACCATTAAAATTCAACAGCACCAAAACAAGGTGAAATTTGTGGTGGTTCAAAAAGGTAAAACATTTTATGAACTTTCTAAAGAATCAGGAATTTCAATGTCATTACTAAGGAAATACAATGAATTTCATCCGAAAAAAGATATACTTGAACAAGGAGAAATTCTATTTTTAGAACCTAAAAAAAATAAATCTAAGTCAAATAAACAACACATCGTTAATCAACACACCACCCTTCGGGAAATAGCCCAAATAGAAGCTATTAAATTAGCAGCCTTAATGAGGCTAAACCCAAACTATTCTCCGGACGAAAAGCTTTCGAAAGGAGTGGAAATATTCCTTCAATAAGACCCTGAACAAGTCGAAGGAATTGTTTGTTGTTGTTTGTTTAAGAAAGTCCCCTAATCGGGACTTTTTTCTTTTTTATTATCTAGTAAAAAAGTACTAAATTCGAAAGTCAAATGAAGCCTCTCTTGATCATTCTTTTCATGTTATTTTTGGTCAATTCCAAATATATCAAGGCGCACCCCTATTTTTTTGCGTTTGCGGAAGTGGAATATAACGAATTGAGTCAATCGTTAGAGGCTACCATAATAGGCTCTGCCCACGATGTTGAAAGCCTTTTAAGAGAAAATAAAATCATATCAACCCCATTGGATGAGGCTCGAAAAAATAATAAAGAGTATTTCGCAATCAATGCTTTTCTAAATAAACACTTTTGCATTCACTCAGTGGATTCTCTTTCTTTAGTAACCTTGGATTCTGCATTACCACCGCAACTTGAATTTAATTTAGATGGATTTGAAGTTATGTTAAACGGTGACGTTCTGTTCTATCTCTCTACAAAAATTGCTCATTCAACAAACCAATTTTATGTGAAGTTCGATTTGTTAATGGACAAATTTCCGGAGCAGCAAAATAAATTAACTATTCGTTATAGAAATAGTAAGAGTACATTTAACTTTTTAACCACAACAAAATCTCAATTTATTAGACTAGAAATATGAAAAAAATTCTCTCCTTATGTTTTTTAATTAGCCTTAACTCATCTTTTTCTCAAAAGAAGTTTGCGCAATTGGATCACGAATTACCAACTGCCAATGAGTACCGAACAGCATCTGGAGCTCCAGGACATAAGTATTACCAGCAGAAAGCCGATTATAAAATGTCAATTGTTATAGACGATAAAACTCAAAAATTAACCGGAAATGAAGTGATTACATATACGAACAATTCACCTGATAAATTAACCTACTTATGGCTACAACTCGATCAAAACCTATTTGCCGATACATCTGATTCTAAAAAAATCGAAATAGAGAAAATGGAAGATTTTAAATCGGCGGGAGATATACGTAAAAAATTGTTCTACTATGACGGCGGATTTAAAATTGAATCAATAACAACAATTGGCGGTCAAAAAATGAAGTATTTTATCAATAAAACAATGATGCGCATTGACTTAGATAAACCCTTACTTCCTGGGACTTCAATTTCTTTTCAAATTAAGTGGTGGTATAATATTAACGATAGAATGGCTGTAGGAGGTCGATCAGGTTATGAGTATTTTGAGAAAGATGACAATTACCTCTACACTGTAGCTCAATTCTTTCCTAGAATGTGTGTTTACAACGACGTTACGGGTTGGCAAAATAAACAATTTTTAGGAAGAGGTGAATTCACACTACCCTTCGGAGATTACGAGGTTTCCATAACTGTTCCTGCTGATCATATTGTGGGAGCCACAGGTGAATGTCAAAATTACAAAGCAGTTTTGAATGCTGAACAATTGAAGCGTTATGAATTAGCGAAAAAATCATCACAACCGGTGCTCATTGTAACTCAGTCAGATGCTGAAAAAGCGGAGAAGGAAAAATCAAATAAAACCAAAACGTGGGTTTATAAAGCCTACAATGTAAGAGATTTTGCTTTTGCGACGAGTCGTAAGTTTATTTGGGATGCTCAGATTCAACCTATTGGAAGTAAAAATGTATTGTGCATGTCTTATTACCCCAAGGAAGGAAATCCTTTATGGGAAAGGTATTCAACAAAATTAGTCGCACATACAATAAAAACGTATTCAAAATTTACTACTGATTACACGTACCCCGTTGCCATATCTGTGCATTCAAAATGGATCGGAATGGAATATCCGATGATTTGTTTCAACGGTGGGCGTCCAGAACCAGACGGAACCTATTCGGAAGGTGAAAAATATGGTATGTGGGGAGTTATTATTCACGAGGTAGGACACAATTTCTTTCCAATGATTATCAATTCAGATGAGCGCCAATGGACGTGGATGGACGAAGGCTTAAATACCTTTGTTCAATACCTTACCGAACAAGAATGGGAACGTGGATACCCGTCCCGACGTGGTCCAGCACATATGATTGCTGATTACATGCGTGGTGATAAAAAATTCATTTCACCGATTATGACTAATTCTGAATCCATTTTTCAATTTGGAAATAACGCATACGGCAAACCTGCCACAGCTCTAAATATTCTGAGAGAAACCGTGATGGGAAGAGAATTATTTGACTTTGCATTTAAGACGTATTGTGAACGTTGGAAATTTAAGCACCCAACACCTGCTGATTTTTTTAGAACGATGGAAGATGCCTCTGCGGTAGATTTAGATTGGTTTTGGAGAGGTTGGTTTTACGGGACTGACAACGTTGATCTGGCAATTGACGATGTGAAGTGGTTTCAATTAAACACTCAAAATCCCGATGTAGAGAAATCGTTTTTGAAGGATCAAAAAAACAAATCTGATGTTCATATTGGAGTAGAGCGAAATAAAAAGGAAATCAAAGAAACTATAAATGAAAAAGATGCCAAAATTGACGACTTCTATGCGAAAAGGGACATTTATAAAGTTGATGCGCTAGACCGAAAAGAATACGAAGAATTTAAATCAAAACTTGACCCGAAAGATTTAGATTTGTTAAACGCTAACAAACAATTTTATGAAATTCAATTCAGTAACGTAGGAGGTCTTGTAATGCCTTTGATTCTGGAATTCACGTTCGTCAATGGTAAAAAAGAGGTGATTCGCATTCCAGCTGAAATATGGAGACAATACGAGGACAAAGTGAGTAAAGTGTTCATTTTTGATCAGGAAGTTACGTCTGTCAGATTAGACCCATTTTTAGAAACAGCTGATACAGATTTAGACAATAACAGTTGGCCAAAAAAAGAAATTCCTAGTAGGTATCAGCTATTTAAACAACAACAAAGTAAGGAAAATCCAATGCAGCGAGAGAAAAGATTGAATAGCGGTGAATAATTTAAAGATTACTAATATTCTCTTAACAAATAGTGTAGAAATTTTATTTCTTTCTGAAAAACAATTTTAAAGGTACTCCCTCAAAATTAAACTTTTCTCTTAATCTATTCTCCAAAAATCGTTTATAGGAATCTGGAATGTATTGAGGTAGATTACAATAGAAGGCAAACGTTGGGGCATGAGTTGGGAGCATTTGAACAAACTTTATTCGAATATACTTACCTTTCATCGCTGGAGGAGGTGTTGCATTAATTATATCCAACATCACATCATTTAACTCTTTCGTTGGAATTTTCCTAACCCTATTTTCAAAAACTTCCATTGATTTTTCTAAAGCTTTATGAATTCTTTGCTTTGAAAGTGTGGATGTAAAAATGATAGGAACATCGTTAAATGGCGCCAATTGATTGCGTAATTGTTCCTCAAATTTTAGCATTGTGTTTTGATCCTTCTCTACTAAATCCCATTTATTTACAATCACCACAACACCTTTGGAATTCTTTTCAATGATATAGTAAATGGATAAATCCTGTTTTTGTATTCCTTCAGCCGCATCAATCATGAATAAGCAAACATCGGAATTTTCTATTGTTCGCACTGATCTTAAAACAGAGTAATATTCAATGTCTTCTGTAACTTTTGCTTTTTTACGAATACCAGCGGTATCAATTAATAAGAAATCAAATCCATAAGCCTTGTAACGCGTATGGATGGAATCGCGAGTTGTACCAGAAATATCCGTAACTATATTTCTTTCTTGTCCAGTTAACGCATTAACCATCGATGATTTCCCCACGTTTGGTCTCCCGACAATAGCAATTCTCGGTAGTGAATCTTCTTCACGAACAGAATCGTCTTCTTTATTGAAACATTCCACAATGGCATCGAGTAAATCTCCTGTTCCGCTTCCATTGGTTGCAGATAAATCAAAGACGTCTCCCAATCCGAAAGCGTAAAACTCCGAGGATAACCCTATTCTGTCGTTATTATCCACTTTATTGGCTCCAATAAATACTTTCTTGTTGCTTTTTCTTAACAATTGCGCCACGATTTCGTCCATTTCAACTATACCAGTAGTTACGTCAACCATGAATACAATTACGGATGCTTCCTGAACAGCAATCTCAACTTGTTTTCGAATTTCACCTTCAAAAATATCCTCTTTCGTTGTAGCATAACCACCTGTATCAATTACCGAAAACTGATATCCGTTCCACTCTCCTTTTCCATAAAGTCTATCGCGCGTGACACCACTTATTTCCTTAACAATAGCATCTCTTGATTCCGTTAAGCGATTGAATAGCGTGGACTTCCCTACATTCGGTCTTCCGACTATGGCAACTATATTACTCATTACTTAATATCCGTATTTTTTTAATTTCGCCTCTGTCGAACGCCAGTCTTTATCGACTTTTACATAGTTCTCCAGGTAAACTTTCTGACCGATAAATTTCTCCATTTCAATACGAGCCTCTCGACCAATTCGCTTTAACATCTCTCCTCCTCTACCAATGATAATTCCTCGTTGCGAATCTCTTTCTACAATAATTAAAGCACGAATTCGCACGATAGCTTCTTCCTCTTTATATTCCTCTATTTCTACTTGGCAACTGTAAGGAATCTCCTTTTGACAGTGCAAAAATATTTTTTCGCGGATAATTTCGGATATAAAAAACCGCATCGGTCGATCTGAAATTTCTTCCTTATCATAATATGGAGGGCTTTCAGGAATTAGCTTTAAAATTTTATTCCAAACTTGATCAATATTGAACTTGTGAAGGGCAGAAATCGGATAAATCAAAGCAGTAGGCAACTGTTCTTGCCAATATTCTACTCTTTCTGTAAGCTTTTCCTGATTTGATAAATCAATTTTGTTAATGAGACATAATACCGGAACCTTCAGCTTTTTAATTTTATCCAATGTCTCCTTATGATTCATTTCAGATTCAAAAGTATCCGTGATAAAAAGCAAGACATCCGCATCTTGTAGTGAAGCATTCACATATTCCATCATGGCTTCGTGAAGTTTGTAAGCAGCATTCACCACTCCTGGGGTATCCGAGAAGACAATTTGATAATCTTCATCGTTTACAATACCAAGGATCCTGTGCCGAGTAGTTTGGGCTTTTGATGTTACTATTGATAACTTTTCTCCAACTAATTGGTTCATTAAGGTTGATTTACCAACGTTTGGACTACCTACAATATTTACAAATCCTGACTTGTGTGCCATAAAGAGGTGCAAAGGTACGACAAAATAAATGAAGATACTTGCTTAATTAATCTTGTAGAGTAAACACAATGAATTTGTATTTTTGTGAAGAATGTAAGATGAAAAAACTGAAATATCTTTCAATTTTCACATTGCCCATTAGCGTTTGGATTAGTTTTCATTCTTCAGGGGTACTTTCCTTTCTTCCTGCATTACTTTATTTCGCTATAATACCTGTTCTGGAATTGGTCTTAACTCCAAACGAAAAGAATTTGGATTTGGAAGAAAGGTTGCTCGCCGAAACAGAAAAATTCTACGATATCTTGCTCTATTGCATGTTACCGATTCAATGGTTTTTTCTTCTGTATTTTTTGGTAAACGTTGAGCATTGGCAAGATCCGGTTGACATCTCCGGTCGAATTGGTGCAATGGCAGCTATGTGCGGCATCATAGGGATTAACTTGGGTCATGAACTTGGCCACCGAACAAACAGGTGGGAACAACTTATTGGTGAGGCACTTTTATTCACGTCTTTGGAAAATCATTTTTTGCCTTATCACAATCGGGGACATCATACAAATGTTGGAACATACAACGATCCGGCCACGGCGCGTAAAAATGAACTCTTGTATCTTTTTTGGATTAGATCACACTTCGGTAGTTATATTCAGGCATGGCAAATTGAAGCGAAACGGATGAAAATAATGAAAAAATCCTTATTCAGCTTGCGAAATAAGATGATTGTTTATTCAATACTACATATGATATGGTTAGTTATTATTTACAGTTTTTTCGGGCAAAAAGCATTCGTCGCCTATTTGTGGGTTGCGGGAATTGGGATTTTGTTGTTGGAGACCGTAAATTACATTGAGCATTATGGTTTGGTTCGAAAGAGAAGGGAAAATGGAAGTTATGAGCCTGTCAAGCGCTGGCATTCATGGAATTCAAATCACCTTATTGGAAGAGTTATTCTTTTCGAATTAAGTCGTCACTCTGACCACCATTACAAAGCCGACCGCCCTTATCAACTGTTGGAATCGCATGAAGAATCTCCTACTATGCCAACAGGTTATCCTGGGATGATGTTACTTGCTTTAATTCCACCGTTATTTTTTGTCGTCATGAATAAACGTGTCGAACGGGCAATGGCCAATAGATCTTAGTTCATTTTTTGGCGCTTAATCAAAAACTCTGTCAGAATTTGATTATAGCCTTCACCAATAGGAGCTGGCATAAAATCTATTCTGAAATTAGCGCATCGCATTTCGATTTCTTTGAAGTAGCGTTGAATACCTTCCGTGTAATGTTTTTTAATTTCAGCAGGCTGAACAGTTATTTTTTCGCCTGTTTCCATATCTACTAAATTATACGGTCTATTGTCTAGGTCAAAGTCAAATTCCTTCGTTTTATCAAAGACATGAAATAAAATCACCTCGTGTTTATTATGACGTAAATGTTGTAAGCCCCGAAACAACTCATCTATTTTATCAGGCTCATCAAGAAAATCCGAAAAAACAATTACCAGACTTCGCTTATGTGTTAATTCTGCAATGTCATGAAGAATATGTGTGGTATTGGTATTTCGTTTGTTTTTCTCATCGTAAGTATGGAAATTCTTTTCCAATTCCGAATATAAAAATCGATGGTGTGAGATACTCGATTTTGCCGCTGTATGTATGGAAAGGGTATCATGAAAAAGACTTAACCCGACGGCATCTCGTTGTCTTCTCATCAATTCAATTAAACTCGCCGCTGCGTACATTGAAAACTCCAATTTTGAAATTCCTTCTTTTGGAAAATACATAGAACTGGAAATATCAAGCACTAACTGACATCGTAAATTGGTTTCTTCTTCGTACTTTTTAGTGAACATTTTTTCTGTTCTGCCGAAAAGTTTCCAATCAATATGTCGCGTTGATTCACCTCTATTATACAATCGATGCTCAGCAAACTCCACTGAAAACCCATGAAATGGACTTTTATGCAAACCGGTAATAAACCCCTCTACCACCTGCTTTGCAAGCAACTCAAGATTTCCAAATTGGGCCAAACGAAGGCGGTCGATTTGCATGGTAAAAATTATTAAGACTCGTTCATAGATTGCAAGGCAACAAAATCAGCGTAGACACCTTTCATTCGTATCAAGTCCTGATGATTTCCGGATTCAATTATTTCTCCTTGCTGTAATACGAAGATGTTGTCAGAATTTCGAATAGTAGAAAGGCGATGGGCAATAACAATTGATGTTCTTCCTTTCATCAATGTTTCCAATGCCTCTTGAACCAGTCTTTCAGATTCAGAATCCAGAGCAGATGTAGCTTCGTCAAGGATTAAAATGGAAGGATTTTTCAAAATAGCACGCGCGATGGCAATGCGTTGTTTTTGTCCGCCTGAAAGTTGAATTCCTCTGTCACCAACTTGCGTATTTAGGCCTTCTGGAAAAGAAGAAATAAACTCCCATGCATTCGCCTGCTCGGCAGCATGCATCACCTCTTCATCAGTTGCCGAAGGTTTACCAAAGAGAATATTTTCTCGTATACTTCCGGAGAACAAAATCACTTCTTGAGGAACAATTGCTATGTTTTCCCTGTAGTGTTGAAGATCTATTTCTTCAATAGGTGTGCCGTTCACTTTAATTTGACCTTGTTTTAAGGGGTAAAACCTCAATAACAAATTTGAAAGGGTACTTTTACCTGCGCCACTAGATCCAACGAAAGCAACTGTTTGGTTTTCTTTAATTTCCAGGGTTAGATCTTTGATAACTTCTACATCCGATCGCTGGGGATAGGAGAATTTAATTGCTTTAAACTCAATATTTCCTGAAAGAGTAGGTTTGAAAGTTCCTTGTGCACGTTCTTTTTCCGTATCGTTTTGAATCAATTCCATTAATTTTTCTGTAGATCCAACAGCCTTTTGAAAGTTGGCATATAAATCAGGAAGAGATCCAACTGAGGCTCCCATCATAATAGTGAATAATACAAATTGATAAAATCCCTCTGCGCTTAGTTCTGGATTGTTCCCTTGTGTCATTAACAAGCCTTGCCAAACGATAAAAACAATTGCTCCGAAGAGACAAAATATTATAAACGATACAAATAATCCTCGCCAAATTCCACTTTTGACATTCAAATCTCTCGTTTCTTGAGTTGCTTTTTTGTATTTGGTTAAAATAAATAATTCGTTCGTGAAGGTTTTCACGATGGAAATCCCAGTTAGCGCTTCTTCTATGACGCCATTAGATTCTGCCGTGAAATCTTGTGCTTTCTTACTTAGTTTGCGAATGTATCTACCAAAAAAAACAGCAATAATGGCCATTACTGGAACAGTTGCCAACATAATGAGCGCAAGTTTCCAACTGATAAAAAGTAAAAATACGATTCCACCCACTATCATAATCAGTTGCCTAAATAACTCGGCAATTGTTGTTCTCAACGTTTCCTGAATCTGCGTTATATCGCTAGAAATTCTACTCGTCAACTCCCCTACTTTATTTTCGTTAAAGAAGTCCATTGGCATATAAATCAAACGCTGAAAGGCATCATTTCGCAAATCGCGCAGTGCATTTTCCGTGACATTATTAAATAATACTACCCTCAAAAATGAAAACAAGGATTGGAAGCCAAACAAAATAAATAACGCCAAAGCAACTTGATTTACATTTTCAAGCGAAATCGCATTGAGTTGACTTTCCGACATGTTTCCACTTGTTGCTCCTAATAATTTCCCCATTAAATAGGGAAACAACAATCCAGCTGAAGTCGAAAGAAATAAAAAAATCCATCCAATAAAGAATGTAAAACCATAAGGTTTCAGGTATTTTAAAAAGCCTTTGGCTTGTTTTAACTTAGGTTTTGTCTTAATTTTCTCTTTCAATGTTCGCTTCTCCACAATTATGAATACAAAAATAGTTCATTCTGTTGTGGTTTCACTAAGATTAATAGCAGAATATGGAATTTTTACATTTTTTTCGAATAATGATATTTTTTTTAAGATTACTTGTGAAAGAAAGAAAAATAACTATCTTTGCAATCCCAAAATTGATTAAAAGTTAATACAAATGAAAAGAACGTTTCAACCATCGGTAAGAAAGAGAAGAAACAAACATGGTTTCAGATCTAGAATGGCAACAAAAAATGGTCGCCGAGTGTTGGCATCACGCCGTCGTAAAGGGAGAAAAAAGTTGACAGTTTCTGACGAGCCAATGCACAAGCGTTAATTCAACCTACATATTTTGAAAAGCCCCTTTTTGGGGCTTTTTTATTGTCCTAAAACACAAAAAGCCTCTGAAGAGGCTTTTTATTATTTAACTTGTTGATGCCTATACTAGGACTTTTGGTGCAGCTGCAAGAATTTCCGCACTGGTTTCTGCGGCGAATTTTTCAAAGTTCTTCACAAACTTTGAGGCAAGATTGGCAGCAGTTTTATCATAAGCTGATTTATCTTGCCATGTATTTCTTGGATTCAGTAGTTCCGAAGGTACTCCCTCACAAGATGTTGGAAATGACAATTCAAAAACTGGCAGTGTATCATACATCACAGCATCTAGTTTTCCAGTTAATGCAGCAGTAATCATTGCACGTGTGTAAGACAATTTCATCCTACTTCCTACTCCGTAGGATCCTCCTGACCAACCCGTATTCAATAACCAAACATTGATACCCGAACCGATTAATTTTTCACCCAGTAATTTTGCGTATTTAGCAGGATGCAAAGGCAAAAAGGCAGCACCAAATCCAGCAGAAAATGTTGTCGTTGGTTCTGTAATTCCTACTTCTGTTCCTGCAACCTTAGCCGTATATCCTGACATAAAGTGATACATCGCTTGAGCAATCGTCAATTTTGAAATTGGAGGTAAAACTCCAAACGCATCTGCTGTCAAAAAGAAAATATTTTTTGGAGCTCCACCAATAGAAGGAACTGCAATATTATCAATGTGATGTATAGGATAGGAAACCCTTGTATTCTCTGTGATTGAACCATCGGTATAATCTGGTGTTGACGATTCGTTTTCAAAGCCAATATTCTCTAATAAAGCTCCAAATTTAATTGCGTCATAAATTTGTGGCTCTTTTTCTTTTGATAAATCAATTGTCTTAGCATAACAACCACCTTCAAAATTGAATACCGAATTTGAACTCCAACCGTGTTCATCGTCTCCAATTAGGCGACGATTTGGGTCGGAAGAAAGTGTTGTTTTTCCAGTTCCTGATAGTCCAAAAAACACTGCGGTATCACCACCTTCTCCAATATTTGCAGAACAATGCATGGATAACACATTTTTTTCATGAGGAAGAATGAAATTCAATGCAGAAAAAATACCTTTTTTAATTTCTCCAGTATATCCTGTTCCACCAATTAAAATCATTTTTTTAGTGAAATTCAAAATTGCAAAATTATGTTGACGTGTACCGTCAATGGCTGAATCTGCCTTGAAACTTGGAATACATAAGATATGCCAATCCGGCGAAAAGTTTTTTAATTCTTGCTCGGAAGGACGTAAAAACATGTTGTAAGCGAACATGTTAGACCACGGCAACTCAGTAACCACGCGAATATTCATTCTATATTGCTCATCTGCACAAGCATAGGCATCCCTCACGTACACATCTTTTTCATTCAAATATGCTTTCATTCGGTTGTACAGCGCATCGAATTTTTCAGGTGAAAAACCAATATTTATATCACCCCACCAAACTGCATTCTCGGTTATCTCGTCACGAACGATATAACGGTCCTTAGGAGATCTTCCCGTAAACTCTCCCGTTTCGATTGCTAATGCTCCGGTATCCGTCAGCATGCCCTCTCCTAAAATGATTGAATCTTCGATTAGTTCTGCGGGAGTTAAATTCCAAAATTGATTGCCCAAATTAGTTAGCCCAATAGACGCGCCTAAATCGGAATGGGAACCATATTTTCCTATTAATTCCATAATATATGTATAATAAGTGAAGCTTTGATTAGGATACAAAATTACGCCTTTACTTTTCGAGAGACGCTCTTTTCATATAGTTTTTACAAACAGGTGCCATATATCATGTTGAGAAGTTTTTTTGATAATTATCAGATAAAATTGTATATTAACTTAGTGTATATTTGACACTTAATTTATGGTATTTTATTTGCATTCACGAGGAGAATAAAAAAAACTTAGCTTTGTGAAATGAAAATGCTCGAAATTAAATTCATGCGTACTAGCCTTTTAGCATTCTTTTCTGTTCTCTTTCTATCATTTTGTGCGTTGAATGAAAATGAAAAAGATGAAATCGTTCAGAAACCTGCGCCACAAACCTCATGGACATCAGATCTTTTCGTCAAAAACAATAAGTTACCTCTTCACGAACAAGTACACCTTTTTGAAAAGGAATTAATTTTACTTAAAAACGACAACAATACGCTTCCAATCGGTGATTTGTCGAGAAAAATTACTGTTCTCTCTGTTGGCGGAAATCCGGATGCATTTCATAGTACTTTAAATCGTTTTGCCAATTTTGAAGTACTTTATGTACCATCATTCGATGCAATTTCTATTTCACAATTGAATCAATTAAAGCAGGCATCAATGGCAATTTTCGCCATACACAGTTTGGATAAAAATCAACTTATTCCGGAAATACCCGAAACTATAAAAAATGAATTTCAAGAAATTAAAAGTGATGTTTTAATTGTATTTGGAAACAGTTCTTTTGTTCAAAATCAAAACTTATTATGTTTCAGTAGTGTAGTTCTCGCTCATGAAAACCATGATATTGCACAAATAAGTGCAGCACAAGCACTTTTAGGAGCTCTTGAAATAACAAGTCAACAAAACGGACATCTTTCTATGCAAACCAATGGTCGTTTGAAGTTTTCAACGCCGCAAGAAGTGGGTATAGACTCTTCTTACATTAAAAAAATTGAAGAAATTGCTATTGGTGGCATTAAAGCTGGAGCCTATCCAGGTTGTCAGGTATTGGTAGCTGTAAATAATAGGATCGTTCTAAATAACTCTTACGGGTATCACTCTTATGAAAATAATGCGAAAAAAGTTGAAAACGATGATCTCTATGACATTGCGTCAATAACTAAAATCGCGGCCTCTACCCTATTGACTATGAAATTACATTCGGATGGGAAATTCGATTTATCTAAAACCCTGGGAGATTACCTGGAAGAAACAAAAAACACCTCCTATGCTAACGTGAACATACGCGCCATGATGGCACACCAAGCTGGTTTTGTTCCCTATATTCCTTTTTATAACCGAACAAAAGAAAATGGCCAGTTAAAACCATCTATTTACAGTGCTTCCAAGAAAGAAGGATATTCATTGGCAGTAGCCGACAACATTTTCATGAAAAATACTTATGTAGACAGTATGTATGCTCAAATATATAAAACACCGAGATCTGAGCAGGGATTTAAATATTCTGATTTGTGTTTTTATTTCACTAAAAAAATTGTGGAAAATTTAATTGGAGAATCTCAACACACCTATCTCCTCAGGAATATTTATGAACCAATGGGCTTGAGAACAATGCGTTATTTACCATTAAACTATTTCCCGAAGGATCGAATTACTCCTACTGAAAGAGATAATTACTTCAGAAATCAATTGGTTCAAGGGTATGTTCACGATCAAGGTGCTGCGATGCTTGGTGGCGTTGCCGGTCATGCTGGATTGTTTTCGAACGCTTACGATTTGGCTTGTATCATGCAACTTTTCTTATGCAAAGGAAATTATGGAGGCAAACAGTATTTCAGTGCTACGACAATGGATGAATACAACAGGGCTCAATTCCCAGGAAATCGCAGAGGTGCGGGCTTTGACCGACCAAAAGCAAGTGGTGGTGGCACCTGCGATGAACTAGCCTCACAGCAGAGTTTTGGGCATTCTGGCTTTACGGGAACCCTCGCATGGGCGGATCCTAAGGACAATGTAATTTTTATTTTTCTTTCCAACCGCGTGAATCCAAGTGCAGAAAATTGGAAAATTCGAGATATGAATATCCGAACGAACATTCAACACGTTATCTACGAAGCCGTAAACAATCGAAAAAAGTAATTATTTCTTAATTTTCACTACTTTTACAGCGCTTAAAGGTTTCTAAACGTAGAATTAATAAGGAATCCGGTGTAAATCCGGAGCTGTATCTGCAGCTGTATGGGTCTAAAAAACGTATCATAAGTCACTGTGTTAATGGGAAGACGATGCGAATTTGACCTGAGCCAGAAGACTTGCCTTCAAGCAGAGAGAAGACTTCAGATTAAAGTCGGACTCGTTAATGGGTTGAGTTGTGCCCGTTCGTTTCCTTCTTTTTTCATCTTCTTGTTTTTAGTTTATTTATTAACCGTTTAAAAACAGAACGAATGAAAAAGGTATTAGTATTAATAGGTTTATTCCTAAGTGTTTCAGTACAAGCACAAAATTATTTACATCAAGCCATCATTTTAAATGAAGGCTATTTCGATTACCAAACAAATCAAATTTTAGAACCTGTGACTATTGGAAAATATGATCCAATTACACAATCGTATTCCGTGGTAAATACGCTAGAAGGAATGCGTTTTGCCTCTGATGTAATCATCGACGGAAATTTCTACTATGTTGCTGCCGATTCAAAAATTTTTAAAATGGATTTGAATTCACATCAAGAAATTTCATCTGTTGGTTGTCCAGGTGTTCGAAATTTAGGTATTTATCAAAATAAAATAGTGGCTACGCGTGGTGAATACTTGACTACCTATGATTCATATTTACATGTGTATGACGCATCAAATATGACCTTGATTGCTGCTATAGATACGATTCAAGGACCGAGATGGGCTACTCAAAATATTGTAATTGATGGATCCTCGGCCTTTATTGCTGTGAACAATGGATATGAATGGGGAAATGAAAAAGGAATTATCGGTAAATTGGATTTAAATGCCTTGACTTATGGAAATGAAATCGATTTGGGACCAGATGGAAAAAACCCTGATAATTTACTGAAAGTTGGTTCTTTTCTCTATTCGGTTAACAACAAAGATTGGTCTGGCGCTTCAATTTCGAAGGTAGCTTTGGATGGTAGTTCGACTTCAACCGTAAATATTGCAACAGCATCAACAGGTTGTGGAACTTCAGCCTTGAGAGACGATAAATTGGTGTATCAAATTTCGATGGAAACAACCTTAAATGAATTTGATATAAATGGGATGAATAATGTTGGTCCAGTTAGTGGTCATACGTTAAATTATTATGAATTAGCACAGGAGCCTCTTTCTGGAAATTTATTTGCCAGTGAAACAGATTTCTTTTCTTTTGGAAAAGTGCATGTTTTTGATGCGGGCAATAATGAGTTGAGCACTTTCAATGTGGGAATTTCTCCTGGAACTATTGTTTTTGACGTAAGACCAGGGTCTGCAAATTTGAATGAGTTAGCTTCCAATATTACCGTTTTCCCAAATCCAACCACTGACTTTTTGAATGTTAATATCAAAGGAACAAAGCAAATTTTAGATTTGAACGGAAAGGTTCTAATCGTTTCCGATTTAAATACGATTGATGTTCAGAAATTAACGACAGGAATATACATGATTGAACTTAATGGTATGACATTCAAATTTCAAAAAAATTAATGGTAAAATCTGAGCCAATTATACCAACGGTTGATCCAAAAGGTCAACCGTTTTTTATTCACTAAACACCTTCGTTCCTTCAGAGCAGTTTTGACAAATATCGATTTGGTTTCTACTTGAAAGCACACTCTTTCTGAAGTTTCGGTAGCGAGCACTCTTCCAAATTAGATCAAACTCTTGTTCCTTCAAATCACCCAAAACGTGTTGCGCGTCTTTGTCAAAACAACACGGCACAACCAGACCGTCCCATGTAAAAACAGATCCTGACCACATTCTCCAACAATGATTTCCTTGTTCTCCTTTTAGATGGTATTCACCATTTTTCCCTAATTCATATCGTGAATATTCATTCTTTTCAGGCATTAATGGATGTCCATTCTTGTAGTTGTACAACTGTGCTGTTTTGATCCGAACTTCATCTATAGCTAATTCTTTTGCTAAGGAAAAAACAGCAGGAATTTCATGTTCATTCGGCTTTACGGCTAAAAATTGAAATATTAAATGTGGTGTTTTTGAGCCTAATTCTTTTTTTGCTTCTACTAAAAATTTACTTCCTTCAATTACTTTCGAGAGCTTTCCATTAACCCTATATTGCGCATAGGTTTCTTGTGTTAATCCATCAATAGAAATTATCAACCTATCCAAACCTGAACCTACAATTTCCCTGGCCTTTTCTTTGGAAATAAAGTGAGCGTTTGTTGAAGTAGCTGTATAAATCTTACTCTTTTTTGCTTCTTCAATCAACGTTAAAAATTCTGGATGCAAAAAAGGTTCACCTTGAAAGTAGTAATTGATATAAAACACATGAGATTTCACGTGATTAAGAATAGTTTTGTGAAAGTCCAACTGCAATTTACCTGTATTCCTTGTAAACTGTTTTAATCCACTCGGACATTCCGGACAAGCGAGATTGCAAGCTGTAGTCGGCTCAATGCTCAAAGACATAGGTTTTCCAAATTGAATAACCTTTCCGACTATTCGTGTCAATATAAAACTAATGTATAGTTGTGTCGCATTGAAAACACGATATAGTGTAAGGTATTTAAAAATGGAATAATCCGCTTTTTTCATTGGGTTAAACAAAGATACATGCAAATAAAGGATGGAGTATCAGAATGAAACGAGTATTGTTTTCAACATTTGAATTCCATCACACATTATTCTTTTATATTTGTTTATCAATTTTTACACGAATGCAAATCATTCTCGATCATTCCCAGATACATCAAAAAATCACTCGTCTTGGCCACCAAATTTTAGAAAATTGCTTTGAAGAAAAGAAATTATACATTGGAGGGATTTCAGGTAATGGGATTTTACTGGCTAAAAAACTAAGTGAAGTAATAAAAAATAACGGCGATGTTGAAGTTATTTTATTCGAAATCACGGTAAATAAGGAAGAACCTTGGAGCCAAGAAATCAACCTATCTATACCGCAAGAGGAGTTAAAAAAAGGATATATTGTACTTGTAGATGATGTTGTCAACTCAGGAAAAACGATGCAATATGCGCTAATGAAATTTTTGGAGCAAGCGACAAAAGCAATTAAAACAGTTGCTTTGGTTGACCGTCAACACCGAAGGTTTCCAATTAAAACAGATTACGTTGGCTTAGGGCTTTCTACCACATTAAAAGACCGCGTAGAAGTTGATTTGTCCGACGAAAATTCAAAAGCTTACCTCGTATGAACCGCGAAACAGAAAAAAGTTCCAGATACAACGACTTGGAGCGAATGTCAACCCTAGAGTTGTTGACAAACATAAACCGCGAAGATCAGACAGTTGCCCTTGCCGTTTCAAACGAAATACCTCAAATAGAAGCATTTGTAAATTCGGCGCATAAAAAAATGCAAGCAGGAGGAAGATTGTTCTATTTAGGTGCAGGCACTAGTGGTAGACTTGGAATTGTAGATGCTAGCGAATGTCCACCAACATTTGGTGTTCCTCACGGCATGGTAGTAGGATTAATCGCTGGTGGTGATGCTGCCATTCGAAAGGCTGTCGAGTATGCTGAAGATGATGTAGAAAAAGGTTGGAAGGATTTAGAAGAATTCAATATCAATCCAAACGATTGCATTGTTGGAATTGCCGCCTCTGGCACAACTCCTTATGTTTTAGGTGCGATAGATGAAGCAAACAAACGAGGATTAATCACTGGAGGAATCACCTGTAATCCTGGTTCTCCACTTGCCGAACGTGCTAAATTCCCTATGGTTCCGATAGTAGGTCCTGAATTTGTAACAGGAAGCACTCGAATGAAATCCGGAACTGCCCAAAAACTAGTTTTAAATATGATTTCAACTTCGTTAATGATAAAATTAGGTCGCGTGAAAGGAAATAAAATGGTTGACATGCAACTCAGCAACAATAAACTTGTGGATAGAGGTACACGCATGGTGGCGGAAGAGTTAGGAATAGATTACGATACCTCTGAGCAGTTACTTAAAGAAAAAGGATCCGTTCGAAAAGCTGTTGAATTCTATAAATCATTGAAAAAATGAGCACCTTCGACCCGAACGGCGTTGGAATTGCCAATGGAAATATTTTTGGATTTCCCAGTAATGAACAAGAAGCTGATATTGTTATTGTCCCAATTCCATGGGATGCCACGGCAAGTTATGGCAAAGGAACTGCAAAAGGTCCACGCGCAATTTTAGAAGCATCGACCCAATTGGACTTTTTTCATGCCGATTTACCTTCATCTTACAATACAAAAGTTTTCATGACACCAATTTCTGAAGAATGGGAGGAAATAAACGAGCATTTGTCAGAAAAAGGAAAAGTTTACATTGAATGTATTGAAACACAAGGTGAAGACTTCGCTGTATCAAAACATGGTGAAATCCTTTTGGAAATAAATGAAGCGCATCAAGCGTTGAGGGAAAACTTAAAAGAAAAATGTAGCGAGTTACTGAACCAAGGAAAAATAGTGGGTGTTCTTGGTGGAGAACATTCGACACCACTTGGATTAATACAAGCGTTAAATAACAAGTACCAAGATTTTGGAATTTTACAAATTGATGCGCATGCCGATTTACGGGTCGCCTACGAAGGATTTGATCAATCTCATGCCAGTATTATGGATAATGTTTTGGCTACATGCAATCACGTAACTAAATTAGTTCAAGTTGGTATTCGGGATGTTTCAGAAAAAGAAGTACAACGCACCAAGGACGACCAGAGAATCTCTACATTCTTTGATTGGGAACTTAAAAATCAATCTTATAACGGTAAGACTTGGAATGAACAAGTGCAAGATATTATTAACGAATTACCTCAACATGTTTACATATCGTTTGACATCGATGGACTAAAACCGGAGCTTTGTCCACATACAGGAACACCGGTTGCAGGCGGATTTGAACTCCAAGAAATTCGCTTCTTGCTATTTCAATTAATTGAAGCAGGAAAAAAAATAATAGGTTTTGATTTAAACGAAGTCTCACCAGGAGAAGTGGGTGATTGGGATGCCAATGTGGGAGCACGAGCATTATGGGAACTTGTTTGTGTTACCGAAAAGAGTAGAAGAATAAATGCTTAGTCGAAGTTTACATTTCTTTAAAAATTACCATTTCTGGATTACTGGAGCAATTTTTTTATTGTTCACATTGTATTTTTTGTTTAAAATCGCAGGTTTTTGGTTATTTCCGTATTTGGACTATTTCATCATGTCGAGTGGAAGTTTATTATTATTTCTATTAACCTTATTAACTCGAACAAAACCAAAATGGGTGTTGATTTCTTATTATTTACTGTGTGCTAGCAGTATCATTTTAAATGGTTTTATTACACAATCTGCGGAAAAATTTACTGCCTTTAGCGAATTAATGTTTTTGCCGGTTTATAGTTATTTGGTTGTTCTACTTTTACATTTTATTTCAAGAAAAACTAGGCCATTCCAAAACTATCTTCACGTGCTTCTTGGCTTATTATTAATATTTTGGGTATTGAACCTTTTTATTTCATCCTTTCTTATTCAATTTCCGTTTTACGGATTACTTTTAGGATTTGTTGTTGTTTATATTAAAGCGAAAGATCCCTTAGCGAATGAAGGAACCATACCCAACAACACGTGATTTCCAATAACTGGATTGTTCAATCGAAATGAGCTGAATGCCTTTCGAACTACTTGCATGAATCATTGCCTTTTCTGCACCAGGTTTGTTAACCAAAATTCCAACGTGATTGACTTCTCCTCCATTCGAAAAAAAAACAAAATCGCCCATGTGTGCATCTTCTTCGTTAATCTTTTTAGACGCTGCGTGTTGTTCGACTGCTCTTCTTGGAATTGGAATGTTGAATTTATTTAAGACAAAAGAAGTGTAACCACTGCAATCAAAGCCGGAAGGATCATTTCCTCCAAAAACATATGGAACGCCAAGATAGTCATCTGCCAATTGAATAATTCCTTTTCTTTTCTCTGACTCGGTTCCAGTCCAAACGTAATCTACATTCACCAGATTGTTTGGAAAATCCAAATCTAGATCTTGACATAAAAGATTCATTCGATTTTTAATGTGTTTTACTTCATTTTCCCTTTTCTGGCGTTTTAAATCGGCAAGCCAAGTATCCAATGAAAGTTTAAGTTCACGAATTTCAGTTGCATGGGAAATGAGAATTTTCTTTCCTTTGGCATCTTGTTTAATTTTCATCAATACATCAAAAGCATTGTCCAAGGCATCTGGTCTGCGTCTTCGCCAAAATTCGTTCTGGACTAATTGCAGGGAAGAGATTGATTTATAGTAGGCAGGAAGTTTTGAAAAATCGAATTCTGGATTATCTAAAAGTCGCGAAGATTTTCGATACACCAATGAAAAATGCCCCTGATCATACAACTGCTCTAATTTGTCAAATTTAGGATGTTGAGCGGAGGAAATGAATGGAATAAAGAGAAAGAACAAACCAAAAAGCTTTGCTGTAGTAATATTTCTAATTTGAATATTTTTTTCCGTTTTCATAAACAATCGCCGATTTATTGAGCAAAAGAGTAAGAACTTTATTTCCAAAAATAGCATATTCGGCATCCACCTGATTCGTCATGTTAACTACGCGACCGTCAATAAAAGCATCGACACCACCTAACACATTTCTGAATGCCAAAATATTGTTTTTTAGCTGGAAATCCTTAGGACTATAATTCGCTACTTCGGTTTTCGTTTCATTAGCGTATACAAATAAATAAGAATTTTCCATCCACATCACAAGGTCGTCTTTGGCCATCCACTTTGAACTTCCAAAATTACTTAGTGCAGTTTTTACTCCTTTTCTATAGTGCCATAAATTTCCGTTGATATCTTCGTAAACGACAAAGCCTCGAGCAGCCATGAATTTTTGAACAGGCAATGATTCTACATCTTTCATTTCTCCATCCTCAAAAACAACAAAGGATTGGGTAAAGGGGTCATTGAAGCAAAAAACATCACACCCAACACTAAATGTAATTTGACCATTTGCATCAGTTCCGGGAAATCCTTTAAATTCTTGATTGAACAAACCGATTTCGTAGTTTTTACCTTTCCAAAAGGCATTATAAGTTTGACTAGCATCCTTATAAATCACAAGATTATCACCAATAAATTTTGGCATCTCCAATTTGTCAAAAATATTGGCAAGCATTATGGTTTGTTTGTTCCAAAAGACATTCGTAGATCGAGTACGTCCATCTAAAAACACTACCAATGAATCTTTCACTGCGTAATCGGAAGCGAAACTGGTTAAATTGTAATTTTTTCCCGATTCCCAAGCCTTTAAGCTACCTGCGATTTTATACGCTAAAATGTGATCAGAAATTTCATATTCAGCGTTTAATAAGGTAATATCCCGTCTTTCCTTTCCGTCATAAAGTCTTAAATTCCCTCGTATATCCAAGTAGGCTGCGAGTTCATCACCCGTTTTTAGGTTCGATATTGGTTGGATTTCAATTTGCCTAAAGAACCCATTTTCGTAGCTTGCTAAAAAATTATTAAAATCCATAAAAGGAACAATACCTTGAGCAAGGCTATTAAGGTAAAATCCTAGAAAAACGAGCAAAAATTTTATTTTCATTGAATTCAAAGGTAACCAATTTTTAGACCAAAAGGAAAAGTAAAGTATTAACGCCGGTTGATCAGCTTTATTTGCAATTTTTACCTTATTTTAGCCAACCAAATTAAATTTATGAGAAAAATAGTATTATTTGGAATGGTATTATCAGTTTCGGTCTGGTCAACAGCACAACAAAAAATCAATTATGTTGAGTACGATTTACCGAACGGGATACATGTCATTCTACATGAAGAACACGCAACGCCGATTGTAGCTGTTTCAGTTTTGTATCACGTGGGGTCAAAAAATGAAATTCCAGAGAGAACGGGATTTGCACACTTTTTTGAACACCTTTTATTTGAAGGTTCTGCTAATATTGGCAGAGGAGAATACAGTGAGTTAGTAGAAAAAAATGGAGGAACCTTAAATGCGAATACTTCGCAAGATAGAACCTATTATTTCGAGATTTTACCTTCCAATCAACTAGAACTCGGTTTATGGTTAGAAAGTGAGCGAATGCTTCATGCGAAAGTTGACATCAAAGGTATCGAAACGCAGCGAAGTGTTGTTAAAGAAGAAAAAAGACAACGCGTCGACAACCAGCCATACGGTTCGTTTTTCACTGAGATGTTCAAACGCGTTTTCCCGTCACACCCGTACAACTGGGCACCTATAGGAAGCATGGAACATTTAGATGCTGCACAGGAAGAGGATTATGTAAATTTCTACAAGAATTATTATGTACCGAGCAATGCTACATTATCCATAGCGGGAGATTTAAATATCGAACAAACTAAAAAATGGATTGACAAATATTTCGCTTCCATGCCTAAAGGTGAGGCTATTAATTTGTATCGTGATTTTATCAATTTAGAAGAGGAAGCTTTTGTAAAAAGATATGGAGTTTCGAAAACAAAATTCAATGCCAAAGATTTTTTGAAATCATCTGATCCTGAGGCTAAAAAGTTAATTGCCAATTACTCGGCAAAACAAATCGTTATCAAACGTACCACAAAAGATAATTCTGTTTTAAAAGGTGTCACGAAAGATGTAATCGAAGATAATATTGAATTACCTGGTATTTTCATGGGGTATAAATTTCCGGAACAAACACACCCGGATGCTTACGCATTGGAAATGATGAATGAAGTACTTTCTGGTGGAAGCAGCTCCCGAATAAATAAAACTATTGTTGAGAAGAAAAGAATGGCATCTTTTGCCTTCTCTTTTAATTATGGTTTAGAAGATGCTGGAATTGGAATCTTTGCTGCTATTGCGTCGAAGGATGTTTCTTTGGATGATATTCAAAAAGAATTCGATGGTCAAATTGAAACGATTAAAAAGGAATTAATTTCAGAGGAAGAATTTCAAAAAATTAGAAACAAATTTGAAAACAATCTTGTGACAGCAAATGCAAGTATTGCGGGAATAGCTGAGAATTTAGCTGACAACCATGTGTATTTTGGTAATGCAAACCGAGTAAATTCTCTAATGGATAATTACATGAAAGTAACCAGAGAAGATATTCAACGTGTTGCTAACAAATACCTTACACAAGATGCTCGCGTCATACTTCATTATGTACCTAAAGCGAAATAAAACGAAATAGTATGAAAAATATAGTTATCATAAGTGCTTGTTTCCTTACTGCGACTACTTTTGGTCAAGTTGACCGATCTGTTCGTCCTGCACCTGCTCAAGCCAAGAAAATAGAAATTAAAGACTCAGAAGTTTTTACTACTGCAAATGGAATCACCGTTATTTTATCAGAAAATCACAAACTTCCAAGGGTTTCATTTGATTTGAGCATGGGCTCTGATCCAAGAAATGAAGGAGACAAAGCTGGCCTTTCAGATTTGGCCGGTTCTTTAATTATGTCCGGAACTTCAAACCGTTCAAAAGACCAATTGGATAAGGAAATCGATTTTATCGGTGCTTCGCTTTCAGCAGATAAAAATTCCATTTCGATGTCATGTTTAACAAAACATATGGACAAAGGATTAAGCCTTTTGAACGATGTCCTGATGAATGCGAATTTTCCTGAAAGTGAATTTGATCGTATTCGCAAACAAAACGAAGACGGCTTGTTATCAGCAAAATCAGATGCTGGAACAATGGCTCAAAATGCAACGGTAAAAGTTAATTTTCCAGGTCATCCGTTCAGTGATGTAATGAATGAAACAACTTTGAAGAACATTACGCGTCAGGATGTAATTAATTACTACAAATCAAACTTTACTCCAGACGGAGCATATTTAGTGGTGGTAGGAGATATTACGAGAAAACAAACAGAGGAGATGGTTGCCAAATATTTTGGTGAATGGAAAGGTGGTAAAAAATACGTCGCATCCTTGCCTGAAGCAACTCAACCGAAAGGTAATCAAGTAACATTTGTAAAAAAACGTGGAGCTGTTCAAAGTGTTGTTTACGTTACTTTTCCAATAAAAATGAAAACAGGAGATGTGAATCAATTGCCTTCAACTGTGCTAAATGGAATTCTTGGAGGCGGAGGATTTGGTACGCGATTAATGCAAAACCTTCGAGAGGACAAGGCTTATACTTATGGTTGTTACTCTGCCATGAATATTACAGAAAATGGCTCATGGATGTCTGCAGGAGGTAACTTTAGAAATGCCGTTACAGACTCCGCAATAATTCAAATTCTTAAAGAATTTGAACTGATAACCACCGAATTAGTAAAGGACGACGAAATAAACCTAACGAAATCTTCTCAAGCCGGAGGTTTTGCTCGCTCTTTAGAGAGTCCTTCAACTATCGCGCGTTTTGCGTTAAATACGATCAAATATAAATTACCGAAAGACTACTATCAAAATTATTTGCAACGCTTAGAAGCTGTGAACAAGGATGATATTTTAAACATGGCTAAATCCTATTTCACCTCAACAAACTGCAACATAATTGTAGTTGGAAACGAGGAAATTTTGGATAAACTAAAGAAGTTCGATAGTGATGGAAAGGTTACAATTTTGGACGAATTCGGAAATCCGTTTAAAGAAATGGTGAAGGCTGACATTACAAAAGAGCAACTCATTACGAATTATCTTTTGGCCGTAACGAAATCAAGCTCGATGAAGGAGTTGACAAAGAAATTGAAAAAAGTAAAATCAGTTGAACGTGTTTCTGAGATGTCGGGAGCACAAATGCCGATGACTTTAAAATTTTTCAATTATTACCTTGCTCCTGCAACAGAGGCGACAGCTTTAGAATTCCAAGGCAACATGATGCCGTTAAGCTATTTTGATGGAAAGACGGGATATACAAGTGCTCCAATGGCAGGAAAGAAAGAAATGACAGCAGAGGAAATTGCAAAAAAGCAAAAGGAAGCAGGTTTATTTCAGGAATTGAATTATGCTACAAATAACACAAATTACTCACTTGAAGGAATTCAAACTGAAAACGATACAGAATATTATGTGATAAAGATAGTAGACGGTGAAACCGAAAGTTATGACTATTTTAATCGAAAAACCTTTTTAAAAGAGAAGAGTTTAACCATTACCAAAGAGGGAGACAAAACAAATGAATCAACTCAGGTTTTTGGTGATTATAAAGAAGTAAACGGTCTTTTATTTCCGCACAGTTTATCCATGAATATGGGGCCAATGATTCTTTCCGGTAAAGTAGTGAAAGTAGAAGTCAATGGAAAACCAGATATGAAATTATTCAAAAAGTAAATTTCAACTTCTAAAAAGGCTGTCAATCGACAGCCTTTTTTTTTGCTCTATTTTCGAGTCAACATTATTAAAGTGTATTTTTACACCATGAGAACCCTTTGTCTTTTTCTAATTTGCTTTATTACGTTTCATTCATTCGGTAAAACCCGCTTTGTACGTGTTGTATTTAGTGGAGATGCATCAACTTCGGCTACTATAATTTGGGATCAAAAAAGAGGTCAATTTATGGGTTTATACTTGGATACTGTAGAACCTAGTAAAAATAGATACCGCCAAGAATTGCCTTTGACGTCAAAAAATAACTGGAAAGGGATGACAAATTGTTTGGTAGAATTAAAAAATCTAAAACCAAACACACGGTATTATTTTACAATAAAAGACACCGAGGGTTTTGGAAGAACGTATTATTTTTCAACAGCCCCTAATACTCCGGAAGAAAGACTTTCTTTTATTGCGGGAGGAGATTCTCGAGACAATAGACCTGTGCGTACGAAAGCAAACAAATTAGTTGCAAAACTCAAAGCACATGCGGTATTATTTAATGGTGATTTTATAGGATTAGACTTAAATTACCAATGGATTAATTGGTTTGAAGATTGGGAATATACGATTGATACAGATGGAAGAATAACGCCTTTAGTTGTTTCCAGAGGAAATCACGAGAAAACGAATATTGTTTTAGTCAAGTTGTTCAATGTTCCGCATCCAAAATTGTATTACAATACCACATTCGGAGGGAATTTAGTAAATGTAATTTCCTTGAATTCAGAAATCTTGAAAATTGGTGGTCAAAAAATTTTTCTACGAAACTCCTTAGAGGATCATAAAAATTACTTTTGGCAGCTTCCACAATACCATCGTCCAATACGAGCGCACGTTAGCTTTAAAAAGGAAATGCAAACGCAATACAAAAACTTTGTTCCTTTATTTGAAAGATATAGCAATGTTCGGCTCTGTTTAGAAAATGATTCTCATACTACTAAGATAACATGGCCTATTTTAAGTTCTCAAGATAAGGATGCCGACGAAGGATTTAAGCGAAATGATGAAAAAGGTATTGTGTATGCAGGAGAAGGTTGTTGGGGAGCTCCACTTCGCGAAGCCGACGATAGCAAATCTTGGACCCGAGATGCAGGAAAAGTTAATCAATTCAATTGGATTTTTATTTCGAAGGAAAAGATAGAACTCCGAACTGTGAAATATGAAAATGTTGACAAAATTGTTCCACTGACCGAGGCAACTCGTTTCTCCATTCCTGAGGCAATTGACCTTTTTGGACCAAAAAATGGAACATTGGTGGAAATTTATCCTAGAAAAGATAAATAATTTCTCCATTTGTTGATAAAAGTTTGAATCAAGCAAAAGCCTAATTGATTATCTTTGATACATGTCAGAATTTGTTGTTTCCGCAAGAAAATATAGACCACAAACGTTCGATACGGTTGTTGGTCAAAAGACCATTACAGGGACACTAAAGAATGCCATTAAAAATGATCACTTGGCGCAAGCATTTTTATTCTGCGGGTCAAGAGGTGTCGGTAAAACTACCACTGCACGTATTTTAGCAAAAACTATAAACTGTTTCAATAGAACAGAAAATATCGAGGCTTGTGATCAATGTGATTCATGCTTATCGTTTAATTCTGGTTCTTCTTTAAATGTCTACGAATTAGATGCCGCCTCTAATAATTCGGTGGATGATATCCGAAATTTAATTGATCAAGTTAGAGTTGCACCTCAACTTGGCAGCCATAAAATCTACATTATTGATGAGGTTCACATGTTGTCGAGCAATGCATTTAATGCATTTTTAAAAACGCTTGAAGAACCCCCTAAACATGCAATTTTTATATTAGCAACGACTGAAAAACACAAAATAATCCCTACTATTCTTTCTCGTTGCCAAATATTTGATTTTAATCGAATAAAGGTTCAAGATATTTCAGAACATCTCGCGCTGATTGCATCTAAAGAAGGAGTTTCTGCAGATCCTGAAGCATTGCATTTAATTGCCATGAAGGCGGATGGAGCGTTGCGAGATGCGTTGAGTATTTTCGATCAAATGGTAACATTTAGTGGAAATAACCTCACTTACAAAAGCACTTCAGAGAACCTAAACATTCTTGATTACGAATATTATTTCAAAATTGTGGAGGCCGCTGAAAAAGAGGACATACCCATGGCCTTACTCATACTTCACGATATTTATGATAAAGGATTTGATGGGCATAATTTTGCTATTGGCCTTGCCGATCATTACAGGAATTTATTAGTGTGTAAAGATGTAAGAACAAGTTCCTTATTAGAAGTTCCTGAGACTATTCAACGAAAATTCGAAGAACAAGCCAAACGTGTCGAAAGTTCAGTTATTTTGAGAGCGCTTCACGTTTTGAGCAAAACCGATATACAATACAAATCCTCAAAAAATCCTAGGCTTCTGTTAGAAGTTTCCCTCATGCAACTCTGTTCTTTGAAACAAGAGCACGAAAAAAAAAATCCCTAACGGACCACATTGATATTTTACCATCACCGGTAGATTCACTTCGAAAAACTTCATCGGCCAAAAAACCAATCGAATCTTCTGTAAAGCAAGAAACAAAGCCTACGGTAGTTGTTGAACAAAAAACCCTATCAACTCCAACAGGAAATGTGGCGCTTAGTCATATCTCCATCAAAAAAGTCCTGGAGGATCAAAAGAAGCAAGGAGAATTAGTTCCTGAAAAAGAGTTACCAAGAGACTTTGTAGTACTAGAGCAATTTAAAATGTATTGGAAACAATTTGCATATCAGCTTAAAGACAATGGTATGGAGACATTCCATCATGCGTTGATTAAACGAGACCCATTGGTAATTAACGATGAACTTTATGCGATAGTTGTGGATAATCAAGTTCAAGTAGATTATATTCAGCCTTTACTTGGCGATTTTATTAGCTTTCTGCGTGATAAAGTGAATAATTTCTCCATAGAAGTAAAGCTTCAAATTAGTGATAATCCAGATGAAGAAGTAAAATACCTTACGGGTAAAGATAAATTTGCTGCCATGGCAAGAAAAAATCCAAACCTTCATGTCCTTAAATCGTTATTTAACTTGGATATAGATTACTAGGATGTTTAAAGAGGTTGTTTATTTACCTGGTTCACAAGAAAGTGAAATAAATTCTTTCATATACGAATACCATTCAAATTCATCTGAATACACATTTTTTACTTCAGGATCGACCGGAACTCCCAAAAAGTTGATTTTTTCCAAAGATCAACTTACTATTTCTGCTAAAAGATCCATTACTTATTTTGAATTAAATGAAACCCATACTTTTTATTTGTGTTTGGATATTAAAACAGTTGCTGCAAGAATGTTAATCGTAAGAGCCTATTTATGTGGCGCTCGATTAGTGTGTGGACCTGTAAAAAAAGAATTTGTTTTACCCAAGAAAGAACGATTAGATTTTATTTCATTGGTCCCTATACAATTACAATATCTTTTACAGAAAAATAATGAGGCATTGCGAAAATCAAAAATTCTTATCGGTGGCGCATCAATTTCTTATCAACTAGTGAATGACATTGTTTCTCTAGATTTGAACTGCTATCAATCGTTCGGAATGACAGAAACGCTTTCTCATGTCGCCTTGAGGAAAATTACCCTTCCAGCCTCTCCTTATGAGGCCTTGACGAATATTAGTTTTAGTGTTTCAGACCATCGCTTGATTATTCACTACCCGGAATTACAAGGTGTCCCAATTGTTACAAACGATGAAATTGTACTTATAGACAATCAACATTTTCATTGGAAAGGAAGGAGGGATTTCGTAGTGAATTCAGGAGGAATAAAACTTCACCCAGCAGCTATTGAAGATATTATAATGGAAAATTTGGGATTAAAAACACTGTTGTTTGGAATTCCTGATCCCGAATTAGGTGAAAAATTAGTCATGTTAGTTCAAACAGAGAATTTAGTTGATCTGAATAAGAGCGACTTTTCCTTTCTCCTAACTCATGAAATTCCTAAACTATACCAATGTATTGACTTTTTTTATTTTCTTCAAAACGAGAAAATTGATCGAAAAAAAACGCAATTAGCTTTCAAAGAAAATGAGTGGAGAACACTATTATAAGTTGTTTGGATTGACCCAAGAAGCCAATGAGGATGACATAAAAGCTACTTACAAAAAATTAGCTAAAATTCATCATCCCGACAAGAGTAAATCTCCAAAAGCTGTAGAGAAATTTCAAGAAATTCAAGAAGCTTACATGTATTTGCTTCAACAAGTTAAAAGAAAAGATAGTCTAATAGATATTCAACGAGATGAAGAAGAAGCAGTAGATAAATCGGAAGATGTTGACGAATGGACAGCATATAGGCAAAAAGCATGGAAACGCTACCAAGAGAAAAAGAAAAAACAAGAACTCGAACTCCAAAATTGGTATGCCAAATTGCGAACAGGATGGAATAGAAAGGTTTTTTTAGGGATAGTAGTTTTAACAAGTACCTTAAACTTGCTTATGACCATTGATTATTTCTTACCTATAAAAATAGAAGATGACCGAGTAGCGCTTTATTCAGAGATTCTTTACAAAAGCATGGATAATCATCCTGTGAGTGTTATTGAAACTGAAAATAACAGAACGCTTTGGTTGAATAATTTCAACAATGCGTATTTCAATCGAAGTCCCTTTATTGAAATTGAAGTTACTCCCATTTTTCATCACCCTATCCAAGTATTAATTACTTCGGATTATAGAATTTACCACGTACCCGTGCACTTTAATTTTTATTGGGCGCAGCTACTTATTCAAGTTATTTTATTTATTCCCCTTTTATTTCTTTTTTACAAAAAAAATGATGCTTATTTCATTATGGGTCATTACTCTACGGTAGTTTTAATCGGAGGATTCATTCTCTATTTTTTAATTACTGAAAACAGATTTATTCATCTTTTTACGCTAGGCTACTTTTAAAAATTATGACGAAAAAAGAAAAAGCAAACTTCATTGTGCATGCGCTCAATGAACTATATCCGGAGACACCAGTCCCTTTGAATCACAAAGATGCATATACCTTGCTGATTGCCGTATTGTTAAGCGCTCAATGTACGGATGAGCGAGTGAATCAAATAACACCATTATTATTTAGAAGAGCCTCTTCACCTCAGGAGATGATTAAACTTTCCATTGAAGAAATAAGGGAAATTATTAAACCTTGTGGTTTGTCGCCTAAAAAATCAAGTGCTATTTGGCATTTGTCTCAAATTCTTTTGACTAAACATAAAGGGGAAGTACCTCAATCGTTCGAATTATTAGAAGAACTTCCAGGCGTTGGTCATAAAACTGCTTCTGTTGTAATGTCCCAAGCGTTTGGAGTTCCAGCGTTTCCTGTAGACACTCACATTCATAGATTATTGACTCGATGGGGTTTAACTAGTGGTAAAAATGTGGAACAAACTGAATCGGACGCAAAAAAACTTTTTCCAAAAGAAAGTTGGAATAAATTACATCTTCAAATCATCTTTTATGGTCGATCACACTCCCCTGCTCGATCTCCAAAACGAGATGTTGATTTTATCACACTAAAAATTGGTACAAAACGAGCGCTAACAGAATTAAAAGGATGATTAGGTTACTAACAACATGTTGAAAAAGTCATTTAACATCTTTTTATAAACATTAAGTCCTTAAAATTTCGCAAGGAAAATGCAATCCGTATATTTGTTCTATGGAGAATCAAGAGAACAACCGAAAACCAATTTCGCGCATCAAATCACCTTCTGTTTTAACCGGAGATCTTGGAAAAATACCTCCTCAAGCAATTGACATTGAGCAAGTTGTTCTTGGCGCCATGATGTTAGAGAAAAATGCAGTGAACGATACCATTGACGTATTGCATCACAATAGTTTCTACGACCCCAAACATCAATATATTTACAAAGCAATACGCGAATTATTTGCGGCAACTAGTCCAATTGATCTTGTTACAGTAACCTCCAAACTTCAAAAAAATGGTGAATTGGAAGCAGCGGGTGGAGCAGCTTATATATCCTCCTTAACAAATCGCGTTGCATCCTCTGCTCACATTCAATTTCATGCAAGAATCATCGCGGAGAAGTATATTAAACGTGAATTGATTCGTGTAAGCAGTGAGATCATTCGAGATGCCTATGACGAAACTCAAGACGTATTTGACTTATTGAATAGTGCGGAATCCGGTTTATTTCAAATTGCTGAAAACAACATGAGTAAGCAAGTTGCGTCTATGCAAAATGTTGTTCGCGAAGCGATTCAAGAAATAGAAAAAGCTGCTCAAAACAGCGATGGTATTTCCGGTGTACCAACAGGTTTTTTCGAATTAGATAAAATTACCTCTGGTTGGCAGCGTTCTGATATGGTCGTATTAGCAGCACGTCCTGGTATGGGAAAAACCGCGTTTGTTCTTTCTATGGCCCGAAATACAGCTGTAGATTATGGTATGGGAGTAGCAATTTTTTCGTTAGAAATGTCCTCGGTGCAATTAGTTAAGCGTTTAATAGCAAGCGAATCAAGACTTAGTGCTGAAAAATTAAGAAAAGGGGATCTGAAAGATTACGAGTTCCAACAACTACATTCTCGAATAAGCAAACTTGCAACAGCACCGATTTTCATTGACGATACGCCTGGTATCAGTATATTTGATTTTAGAGCCAAATGCCGCAGATTAAAAGCACAACATAACATCGACCTTATCATCATCGACTATTTACAATTAATGTCTGCAAAAGATGGTAAAGGAGGAGGAAACAGAGAACAAGAAATTTCAACCATTTCAAGATCCATCAAAGAAATAGCCAAGGAATTGAATGTTCCGATTATTGCGCTCGCCCAGTTAAGTAGATCTGTGGAGCAACGAGGAGGAGATAAGCGACCACAACTTTCGGATTTACGTGAATCAGGCGCTATTGAACAAGATGCTGATATCGTTTCATTTATTTATCGACCAGAGTACTACGGAATTATCAAAGATGACGATGGTAACGCAAACCAAGGAGTAGGTGAAATAATTATTGCCAAACACCGAAATGGTGCGCTCGATAGAGTAAGATTACGATTTGTTCCTGAATACGCGCGCTTTGAGAATCTCAACGAAGTACCGGAAATGGATATTGCCGCACCATTGAAAGTCAATGCAGGATTTGATTCTGAACAATTGACATATACAGTTAAAAGTAAAATGGATGTGCGGGATAATTCTGGCGAGGATTTTGATAAATTCGGGATTGAAGAAACACCGTTTTAAGCAATGAGAATTCTATTTATCTTATTTATTCTCTCATTTACCATTCAAGTATCTAAGGCAACTCAGATTCTTGTTCCAATGGATCAACAACAAAAGAACCATTTAAAAGCTTACGGTCTCGCCTACTGGACCTTAGAAAATCAAGTAGTAATTGAGTGGCTCCTAAATTACCGTGGTGGTTCTTTTCTCATACCGAACATTCGAGCAATTGAAGAAGAACTCATCATCCGAAATGTGAGTTACGAAGTATTGACCGATGGACAAGTTAATGCAATTCGAAATCAAATTGCTGATCCAGAGGTTAATATGGAAATTGTGCAATTGGAAAAGGCTCCAAAAATTGCCGTTTACACTCCTCCAAATAAACAACCTTGGGACGATGCCGTTACCTTAGTGCTGGAATATGCGGAAATTAAATATGACAAAATTTATGACTCTGCAATTGTAATGGGTGTTTTGCCAAAGTACGACTGGTTACACTTACATCATGAGGATTTTACAGGGCAATACGGCAAGTTTTATTCCTCAGCTCGTTTTCAATCTTGGTACCAAGAACAAATTGAAATTGCTGAGCGCGATGCAAAAATGCTAGGTTTCAACAAAGTATCACAAATGAAATTAGCAGTCGCTCAAGGACTTAAGAATTTTGTATTTGGAGGAGGATTTCTCTTTACAATGTGTAGCGGAACAGATAGCTACGATATTGCACTAGCTGCTCAAGGTGTCGATATCTGTGAATCTGTATTCGATGGAGACCCTTCTGACCCGAAAGCACAGCAGCAATTAGATTTTAATCAAACGTTTGCATTTAAAGATTTTCATATTATCAAAGACCCTATGATTTATGAATATTCAGATATCGATGCGACAGATTTAAGAAATTCTCGTGTAATTACGGAAGCCCTTGATCAATTTACGCTCTTTGATTTTTCTGCTAAATGGGATGTTGTACCTACCATGCTTACACAATGTCACACAGACGTGGTTCAAGGATTCATGGGTCAAACAACTGATTTTAGAAAAGAATTCATAAAGCCAAATGTTCTTATTTTAGGAGAAAACAAGGCGGCTGGAACTGCGCGTTATATTCACGGCGAAATGGGGCAAGGTACTTGGACTTTTTACGGCGGACACGATCCTGAAGATTATCAGCATTTTGTTGGTGACCCTATCACCGATCTTAATTTACACCCCAATTCGCCGGGTTATAGATTGATTTTAAACAACATACTATTTCCTGCTGCAAAGAAGAAAAAAAGAAAAACCTAGTTTTTTTGGTTTTATGTTTGTCATTTAAAATCTTTTACTTAACATTGCGCTGAAATTACCGATTAAACGGTTTCTAATTCTCCCCAATTTCCTTAAAAAAATCAAAAAATTTACATGGATAAAAAAGCCTTAGCGGAAAAAAAGCTTGCAGACTTAAAAGTTATTGCACAAACAATAGGTCTTTCCAATTTTGAAAATCTCAAAAAAGACGAACTCATTTTACTCATTACAGGAGAATCTTCAAATGAAGAGAAATCAACTGAAACTACCAACAGCGCTGCACCTTCCCCGGATAATGTAAAAGGAAAGCGACCTAGAAAACCAGCGAAAGAGGAAGCGGAAAATGCGAGAGAAAATCAAAAAGATCTTTTCGATAGTACTGAGACTTCTGAAATCCTTGGACAAGATGATCAATACAACGAAATTCAAAATGAAACCCAATCAGTAGCCACAGCCGAAGAAAGCATATCTCAAGAAAATGATGTTCCGAACACTGATACAAGACGACCGAAACATCAACATCAGAAGCCTTCAAAAAATGAAGAAGCTCAACCTATTCAAAAAGTAGAAGAAAATTATGACTTAGTCGGAATTGTATCTGCGGAAGGTGTTCTTGAAGTAATTCAAGATGGATATGGTTTTTTGAGATCATCGGATTATAACTATTTACCTTCTCCAGATGATATTTATGTTTCCCAAAATCAAATCAAGTTGTTTGGTTTAAAAACTGGAGATACAGTTAAGGGTACAATTCGTCCGCCGAAAGAAGGTGAAAAATATTTTCCGTTGGTTAAAGTAGAATCAATTAACGGGAGAGATCCCTCTTATATTCGCGATAGAGTTCCTTTTCAGTATTTAACCCCACTTTTTCCTGATGAAAAATTTAAATTGACAGGTCATAAACAAGAAACTCTTTCGACACGCGTAATGGATTTATTTGCACCAATTGGAAAGGGACAAAGGGGAATGATTGTGGCGCAACCAAAAACAGGAAAAACAATGTTATTGAAGGATGTTGCCAATGCAATTGCCGCAAATCATCCTGAAACTTATTTGATAGTTCTTTTGATTGATGAACGTCCTGAGGAAGTTACAGATATGGCGAGAAGTGTTAAGGCAGAAGTGATAGCATCAACTTTCGATGAACCGGCAGAAAGACATGTTAAAGTTGCCAATATGGTTCTTGAAAAAGCAAAAAGAATGGTTGAATGTGGCCATGATGTTTGTATACTTTTAGATTCTATAACGAGACTAGCTCGTGCTTACAACACGGTTTCTCCTGCATCGGGCAAAGTACTATCTGGAGGTGTGGATGCGAATGCACTACACAAACCTAAACGTTTCTTCGGATCGGCAAGAAAAATCGAAAATGGGGGTTCACTTTCAATTTTAGCCACAGCACTTACGGAAACAGGTTCGAAAATGGATGAGGTGATTTTCGAAGAATTTAAAGGAACAGGTAACATGGAACTTCAATTGGATCGTAAAATCTCGAACAGAAGAATCTACCCAGCAATTGACATTACGGCATCAGGTACAAGAAGAGAAGATTTATTAGTTGGGAAGGACGTACTTCAGCGCGTGTGGTTAATCAGAAAATTCATAGCAGATATGAACCCAGTTGAAGCCATGGAATTCCTTAAATCACACATGGAAAATACGCTCTCTAACGAAGAGTTTTTAGTTTCAATGAATAGCTAAAATGAAGCTTCCCGTTAAAATTGGTTTACTCGCTGCCTTCATTTTCATTGCGATAAAAGTAATCTGCCTCCAATTAGAATGGTCTTTATATGAAATTAAACCATTCGTATTTATTAATATGTTTTTGATCACCGCTGCGATTTCTTTTGCACTCTTTCAAATAAAACGGTACGAGGCTGATAGCAATTTTCTTAATGATGTTAAAAATGGTATGTCTGCAGGTCTACCCTACACCATTGTAGTAGGAGTATTTTTATATTTTTATTATCAGAGTATATTTCCGGACTACACGCAAAGCAAATTAGATTATATGGAGCATCAGTTAAATGACCCTGATAATATAAAAGATCTAAAAAATGAAAACGAAGACCTATCCAACAAATCGGATCAAGAGATAAAGAAATTGATGATGAACAATACGGAAATGATGTATAGCGCTAAATTTACAATGGTCATTACGCTTTTAGGACTAACAATTTTTAGTGCCATTAATTCCCTTATCATTTCATTAATTTATAGACGAATTGTCTTTAGGAATTAGGGAATAATTCTCGCCAATTGAAGTGCTTTCTTGGTTATTTCAATTCTTTTCAATCCGAAATTTTCAACTTTTTCGAAATTGTCGCTTAAAAGAAGTGTCGAAAAAAGATACGTATTATTGTTTTTTTCTACATACCCAACGTACCAACCTATGTCTTTTTTGCCATCAAAACCCCAACCCGTCTTAGCATATATATTTGCTCCTCCGATAGTCTCTACAAACATTATTTTTTTTAACTGAGCGTATATTTCCTTGTGAATACCTAATTTTTTTGACTTCAATTTATATAAAAATGAAAGCTGTTCGAGCGGACTAATTTGTAAATTGCCATTTAGCCAAAATTGATGGATGCTATCCCCAATCAGCTGATTGCCGTAATTGAATTTCTTCAAATAATTCGTCATCCGCTTTTTGCCAATTTCTTTCGCTAATTTCTGATAGTACCAAACGGTTGAGTTTTTAAACGCCATACTCATTGAATGATCTTTATTCCAATTCTCATTTTGTCGAACAATACTGTCCCAATTCCAAATTTCATCGATTGATTTCACTACTCTTGTTTGTAATCCTATAATAGAATTTGGAATTTTAAATGTCGATGCAGGCGAATACCTGTTTTTTAATAACTCATTATTGTAATAATACCATTTCTCGTTTCTCATATCAAACAGAGCAACCGCGACCTCAAGATTACTATTTTCGGAACCCGATAATGGAATTATTTCTTTGGGCTGGCTAAGGAAATCAGGTTTAGTCACCTGACAGGAAATGAGCACAAAAGTTATGAAGCCGATACTGCAGCGCATAATTCCTCTCCTAATTTGTCATAATCAATACCATCGAAATTACCAGAAGACATCATCAATAACACACTATTCGTTACATCAAATTGTCTTATAAATTGAAATACCTCCTCTGTAGACGTAACTACCTCAACATTTCCGCCAAAACCTTCTAATACCTGTCGTTCACTAAGAGCTTCTAATTTCTTATGTGCTACAACCTTCGGATTAAAATAAACTAAGGCAAAGTCCGCTTTATTCATAGCGTCTTTGTAATGCGGTAAAAACTCTTTTTTCAAGGAAGAAAAAGTATGTAACTCCATGCATGCAATAAGTTTTCTTTTCGGATACTGGTGTTTGACCGCCGTTGTTGTTGCTTTCAATTTTGAAGGCGAATGTGCAAAATCTTTAAACATTGTAAAGGAAAACTTTTCCATAACCTTTTGAAGCCGTTTTCCTGCTCCAGTAAAATCCGACATCGCATTTAAAAAATCATGATTAGAAATCTCCATTGATTCTGCGAGACGCATCGCCCCAATTAAGTTTTGCAAATTGTGTGGACCAAAAACTAATAATGAATACTGTTTTTTATTCCAACTAACAATTGTTCCGTTTTCACTTGGTTCAAATTCAGGAGTTTGATACGAAATAGTTTGGATTTTTGAAGCATATTTATTTCCAAGCTTCGCAACTTCTGAATCTTCTTGGTTAAAAATTAATTTGCCATTGGGTTCAATCAATTCACAAAATTTTTCAAATTGCGACACATAATTTTCAAAAGTTGGAAAAACATTAATATGATCCCACGCGATACCGCTTATTATGGCAACATGCGGTTTATATAAGTGAAACTTTGGTCTTCTATCGATAGGAGAGCTTAGGTATTCATCTCCCTCCAAAATCATAAATTTAGCAGAATCGCTTAATTTGACCATACAATCATAACCTTCAAGTTGGGCACCCACCATGTAATCAACGTCTATTTGAAGTTTATTAATTGCATGCAACAACATGGATGTGATAGTGGTCTTTCCGTGACTACCGCCAATGACAATTCGAATTTTATTCTTACTTTGTTCGTACAAATACTCTGGATAAGAGAAAATCTTCACCCCCAATTCTTTTGCTCTAAGAAGTTCCGGATTATCCTCACGTGCATGCATACCTAAAATAACTGCATCTAATGAAGATCTAATAGATTCAGCATTCCAACCTAGTTGGGATGGAAGAATTCCTTGTTTTTCCAATCGAGATTTAGAAGGTTCGAAAATTTCATCATCTGAACCTGTGACTTTAACTCCTTTACGACTTAATGCAATCGCTAAATTGTGCATAGCGCTTCCGCCAATGGCTATAAAATGTACGTGCATATCTAATTAATTTAGAACGAAAATACAACCATTCAAAAAAAAAGAAATCAGCTATGTAAAATAGTTACGCACAACCCTTATTTAACAGCTACTTTTTAAAAGGAGACTTTCCTTTTGACTCATTTTGCCATTCAAATTCTGTGATTGAAAAACCATTTCTGGTGTAAGAGGATTTTCCTTGTGCGTTCTTTGTTTGTTCGTATACCAAACCATATCCGTAATGGTCTACTACAATTCTTCTTATAATGACAGTCTCTACAAAACCCTGCTCATTTTTCAACTCATATACTTCTTCGTAGGTAGAATCATTTGCATAAAAATTTCCTTGTGAATCAGCTAAATAATTTGGTTGATTTCTGAGAACAGGTTTATCAGCTGCAATTTTTTGCTGATCGTACATACGTTGCTCCTCTTTTTTTCTATTTTCAGTGTTACTCAAATACAACGCTGTTTCCACATCATTTTTTGCCGATTCCATATCCGATTGTCGCAATCGTTGCTTTATAATATCCTCTTCGCGTTGCATTTGTGTTTGATCAATGTGTTGATCAACCATTTCTTTTTGCTTTTGGTGAACTAATGCAAGATTTTCTTTTTCATTTTTATCGTGTACTTCTTTATCAATTTGCAACTGCTGCAATTGATAGGCTTGGACATAGGTTTTTTCCAAACTTAAAGAATCAAATTTATATTTTTCGTATTCATTTTTTTGCCGATCGGCTTCCATTTGATATTGTCTGAGCTCAGCTAATGTATCTTCCTTCAAGTTTAATTGATTCTTGTCATCTTTCCATTTGTTGACCTCTTTCACATCATCACTTGCACGTGCCTCATTCAATTTTTTATTCATTGAATTCTCATAACTGACCTCATTAACTGCATTTTCCATTTGTTCCTGTTTAGAGGCAGTGTTCGTTTTAGTCGTATAATCTAAATTATTGAAAGCATCCTTGGCATTACCTGTAGATTTTTGTCCAGGAGTACTTAATTTATTTACCATTTTAGTTGTGGTATTATTCACAACAGTTTGATTATTCGATGGATAAATTATTAAATTCAATGAATCAATAGATTTCTTTAATTGAGTAATTTCTATAGAAAGAGTAAACTTGCTATTTGCCATAGCTGTAGAAAAAACATTTTGCAATGCAGTTAGAGCGCCTGCGTTATTTTTTTTCGTTTTCACAATTTTATAAGCGGCATCCTTGTCTATATAATATTGCTGCAACTTTGAAATCTGATCTTTCAAAACTAATACTTCGGGGTCTGTGGCTCTACTCTTCATAGGCACAGAATTCAATGCACTATTCGCAATCGTTAAACCTGATCGCCCAAGTGCAATTTTATCCTTGGCAATTTGGAGTTGCCCATTAAACGCCAAATCTTCAGCATCTTTTTTGGATTTTACTGATTGTGCTCCTGCGCTAGCCGTTGCAAGGTAATTGTTAAACTTCTTTTGGTCGTATGCTTGCGCAACTAGAGTCTGTACTTGGGCATATGCCGCGATTGCATCTGCATGTTTACTTGCTTTAGCATATTGATCTGCTTGAGCTAAAAAAGTTTTGATTTGTCCTTCAATTGCTGCATCATTTTTAAGTTGTTTCGTGCTATCTGCCGCACTTAATTTTGCATTACTATTTTTTGCTCTATCGTAAGCTAAATCTACCTGACTATTCATTTGGCTTTGCCTTCCTTCAGGCACTGCAATAAATTTTTCCTGATCCCAATTATACTTTTCTGCGTAATCATTTTTCGCGAAGGATAGGTCAACATTTGGACGATTCTCGTACAACTCGAAGGTTATCGGCTCTTCAACCAATTGCAGAGTTGTTTGATTTGCATTTTTAAGTTTTAATGTTTTTAAATCCACTAAAACTTTTTGCGAACTGAATCCTGGCTTTGAGGTTAAAACGTCAAATGGCATCGACACTTTAACCTTACCCGTTACCACGTAGGCACCATTTGACTCAGAAACAGCCTTGGCGATAGTTTTTCCATTCTGAACAATGTATAGAGTTGAGCCAAAAATATTTTCCTTTGTCGAATAATTCTTTACATATCCTTGAATTGAAACTATAAGTACCTCTTGGGAATAAAAAATATAAGAAGAAGATAAAACTACAAAGAATAGAAGTAAGTGCTTCATTTTAAAATCGTTTAAACTATTATAGTGAAATACACTAATTTTGTTACGAATTTCGCTAAAAAAGGCGAACAAAAAAAATGCTTCGAATTGATCAGTTGAGCTATTGGGAAAAAAAGAATTATTTCGAACAAATAGACTTTTTAGTTATTGGAGCGGGAATTGTTGGATTGTCTACTGCAATTTACTTACGAGAACGTTACAAAAACGCTAAAATAGTAATCATTGAACGCGGTTATTTGCCCACTGGTGCAAGTACGAAAAATGCTGGATTCGCTTGTTTTGGTAGTCCCTCCGAATTGAAGGATGACTTAAAATCAATTTCAGAAGATACAGTTTGGGAAACGGTTGAACTAAGATTTCGAGGGCTACAACGTCTATTCTCACTTATTCCAAAAGATTATATTAAATATCAAGCATGTGGTTCATGGGATCTAATAAATGAAGATCATGAAAAATTAGACGCCAATTTCATTCGCTACTTAAACGAAAACACCTACAAAATAACCGGACAGAAAGAAGTTTATTCCGAAGATATTGAATCTGTAAGGCGATTTAGATTTAATGGGTTTTACACTGCCTATAAAAATAGACTGGAAGGGAGTCTTCACACCAATTTACTCATCCATCATCTCTATAAACGCGTAATAAACGATGATATTCACGTCTTATTTGGAATTAATGCTGACAGCCTAAATATTGCTTCTACTTGCACTTTTGTTCAAACTAATTTCGGCGAAATAAATGCTGGAAATGTTCTAATTTGTACGAACGGTTTTGCGAATCAATTTCTAGAAGATGATGAAGTTGAGCCTGCTAGAGCACAGGTTCTTATTACAAAACCGATTACTAATCTTAACTTTGAAGGCACATTTCATGTGGATAAGGGGTATACATACTTTCGAAACATTGATAACCGAATTCTTCTTGGAGGAGGTCGAAATTTAAATTTTTCCGAAGAAAGAACAAGTCAATTTAAAAACACTAACCAAATTCAGACCTATTTATTGAATCTCCTCAAAGAAAAATTAGTTGCAAATGAAAAAGTTGAAGTAGACTATTTGTGGTCAGGAATAATGGGAATAGGTAAAGAAAAAAAGCCAATAATAAAAAAATTGAACAATAACGTTTATTGTGGTGTTAGAATGGGTGGAATGGGGGTAGCCATTGGATCGGAAGTTGGATATATTCTCGCTAATCAAATTTAAATGAGTAACGATAAAGCTAATAATAAAGAATTTATAAATCCCATCGATCCTGATAAAATCGCGTTAAACCCTCATTCCTTAGAATATGGTCATCATTCCGGAAGTGCCTTAATTAAACCGGAAGATCAGGGTAAAATAAAAAGCCGAGCTCTAAATGCAATGGAGCACCAAACTGATATGCAACTTGGTCAGATTTATGAACAAATGCAATTGTTGGCTGAACAGGCAAAGAAATTACAAGAAAGGAAACAGATATCTGAGTTCATTTACAAGGCAGAAATACGATTTGAGCCATTTATAAATCATATTTATCACTTGTACCGGAGGGAACAAGGTTCTTTTTTATTGTCAATGGTGGGTCCGTCGCAGTGGGGGAAATCAGGTCAACATTTATTGTTTATTGCTACAGTGAAATTACTAGCCGATCACACCTGGTATATTTTAGAAAAAGGTGATGAGTTCTCCACTATCTAACAAATAACCACTCAGAAAGAGAAGAATTTTTTTCATCGAAGGAATAACCATCGACTTGAAAACATTTTAAATCGTTGTCATCTTTAATATCATTTTCTATAATATATCTTGCCATTTTACCTCGCGCATTTTTAGCATACATCATCACCATCTTATAATTTCCGTTGTTAAACTCCTTAAAGTTGGGTGTGATTTTACGAAAACCAAGATTTTTGAAATCTAAAACTTTCGCATATTCCTGTGAAGCCAGATTTACCAAAACGTCATTTTCGACAAGATTTGACATTAAATACTGATGAATTTTCTCTTGCCAAAAAGCATACAAGTTTTTCTTTTCATGGGACGGAGCAAAAGATAGTCCAATTTCAAGTCGATAAGGAGTAATAATATCAAATGGTTTGAGAATACCATATAATCCCGATAATATAAACAAATTGTTTTGAAGTTTTGTGTAATTATTTCTATCTATCGATTGAAAATCAAAAGCTTTAAATGCCTCGCCTGCATACATTTCGATTGCATGAAAAGATAATGAGTCTTTTGGATTCATTTTCCATTTATTAAACCGTTCAAAGGTCAACTTGGCTAACTCCTCTGAAATATGCATAAGCTCAACCAATTCACTTAGTTTTTTCTTTTTTAATTGATCTACAAGGTATTTTGCCTCCTTTCTAAAAAAGGGGTTTGAAACAACTTCATAACGAAAAGATAAAGAATTTATGTTTTTTGTTGGAGAAAGAAAAACTTTATAACTCATAGCGATGTTATTTACGACGAAATTAATTCAATTTTTATTGATTTTTCCTAACTTCACTTCGCTAAATTAAAACTATGAAAAAACTTATTCTCTCCGGAATTGGCGTTCTTTCCATCGCCTTCTCCTTTGCTCAGCAATCTGAATTTATGGGCAATGTGACCCCAACAATTAGTTACATGATTCCTGCACCAACAAGTTGGGTACAGCCTAAGAAACAGGTGATTAAACCTAATTTCAAAGGTAGAGACCTAATTGAAGTTGATAATACAAATACCCATAAACCAGATTGGGCATGGCAACAACACGAAACCACAGAAAAAATTGCAGCAGCAACAAAACTTTGGGATGTGCTAGGATTAGGTTCCAACATGTCACCTCCAGACCCTACAGGCGAGGCTGATAGTTTGTATTATATTCAGGCTACAAACTCTGGTGGTGGCGCTGTTTATCGCATTATGAATAAAAATACTGGTGCTACAGTTGGGAACACATCATACACGATGCAAACATTAGGAGGTCAGGCAGGTCTCGGTGATCCGATAGTGTTGTATTATAAACCGGCCAGAAAGTGGTTTCTTACAGAGTTCTCTTCTTCAGGAAATAAACTCATTGTTCACGTTTCTCAAACTAGTAATCCTCAAGGAGCATATTGGACGTATACGTTTACATGTACCCAATTCCCTGACTATCCAAAATGGAGTTTTTGTCAAGCTTCCGATGCATTTTTAGTAACAACAAATGAAGGTGGACCTCCTACAACGTATGCTATGAAGTTATCCACATTGTTGACAGGTGGAACTTCACCCTTTATTAAAGTTGCTATAGGGTATTCATTGAATGGTTTTGGTTTTCAATCCATAACTCCAGTTGATCTCGAAGGAGATACTCCTGCACCTGCTGGAATGAAGCCACTTTTTGTAAGACACAGGGATGATGAATCTCATTCTAATGGCACACCTGACAGTGGAACAAACGATTGGATTGAATTGTGGGAAATGACTATAAACTGGACAAATAATACAGCTACTGTAGCAAAAATACAAGACATTTCAATTGCAGAGATCGATTCTAAATTATGCGGATTAACAAGTTTTGCTTGTATTAAACAGCCCGGTACGACCAATACATTAGATCCTCTCCGAGAAACTGTTATGTATAAAGCTCCTATGAGAGTTTTTGACACGCATCAAGCCATGGTTCTGTGTTTATCCACTGATGTTGATGGAGCAGATAGGTCAGGAGTTCGTTGGATTGAATTAAGACGAAACCCAGGTGTGACAACTGCAACTTGGATTAAATATCAAGAAGGCACATATGCTCCTGGAACAGGAACAAGTCGATGGATGCCAGCTATCAATATTGATAAATGGGGAAATATCATTATGGCATATTCCACTTCGTCTAATACTGCTGGAGATTTTCCCTCAATTAAAATGACGGGAAGAAAGCCTTGTGATCCATTGAATACAATGACTATGACGGAGACAACACTTATTGCAGGGACAACAGCAAAAACAGGCGATACCCGATGGGGTGACTATCATCATATGTGTATTGATGATTTTGATGGAGAAACATTTTATTATACAGGTGTATACGCTTCAAGTGGTACAAAAACAAGAAATATTGCGGTTAGGATGAATCCTGATGCAAACGACGCCACGATTGCAGGGATTTTTCAGGTTACACCGGGAAACATTTGTGGCGCATCTACTCAATTAGGAGTAATCGTTCAAAATGTAGGAACTACAGCCATTACAAGTGGTGTGATTCAATGGCAAGTGGGAAGCGGTGCTTTAACAAATGTCAATTACACCTCAACGCAATTGAATACCTTGAATGCAATAGATACTGTTTTAATAAATGTAACAGGTTTGATAAATGGTGTTAACACTATTACTACTAATTCTATAACCGTTAACGGAACCTCTCCGGATGAAAATACTTGTAATGATACAAAAACCATAACAGTAACTGTTGGTGGAGGAAGTGGAGTGACAGTAAATTCTACTATTAATGTGCAACCAACATGCTCATCAAACTCTGGACAAGTAACTTTGGAGGCTACTGGGGGAACAGCACCTTTTACTTATTCTTTGAATAATGGAACCCCTCAAAGTTCAGCTACATTTACAAATTTAGCCCCGGGAACATATTCCTACACAATTATTGATAATTCAGGTTGCTCTGGTACAGGAACTTTTACATTGAACACACCAAGTATTGTTTTAGCAACCGCAACACAAAATGGTTCAATACTTTGTTTCGGAAATCAGAACGCTTCAATAACGGTTACAGGAACAGGTGGACAATCAAATTACACCTATTCAATTAATGGAACAAGTTACCAATCGGCGAATCAATTTACGAATATTGGAGCTGGTACATACACGTTGTATGCTAAAGACGCAAATGGCTGTATTGGTGAAACTACACTTACAATTACGCAACCTTCTCAGGTTTCAGTGAATGCTGTACCAACGATGATAACATGTAATGGAAACGCTGACGGACAAATCACGGCAACAGCTACAGGGGGAACGCCTTCCTATCAATATAGCATAGACGGCATAAATTTTTATCCCGAAAATACGGTAAATAATCTTTCTGCAGGAAATTATACCATATCAGTAAAAGATGCTAACGGATGTATTCAAACCTTTTCAACAACAATTACAGAGCCTAACTTGCTAGTGGCTACGGGAGTGTCGATAGGCGCACCATTTGGTACTTCAACGGGTTCAATTACAATGTCTGCAAATGGAGGATTGTCACCTTACACATACAGCATTAACGGAACAAACTATTACTCAGGATCTTTATTTTCTAATTTAGCACCTGGAACTTATACGTGTTATGTAAAAGATGCCAATGGTTGTATTTCGAGTATACAAGTAGTGGTGGAAGAGCTCGCTGGAAATGAGCAGTTAGATTCTTTTAATATTATTAATTTGTATCCTAATCCGAACAAAGGAATTTTTGAATTACATATTACTGGTTTATCCATCGAAAATGTTAGCTGCAAATTATTTAATATTAGTGGACAAGTTGTTTCAGAGTTCACTCTTAAACCAACAAACGGAGAAATTAAACAAACAATCGAAATGAGTCGTCGATTGGCTGCTGGAACTTATTATTTAGGAGTTTATCAACTGAATTCAGCACAAATCAAACAGTTTGTGAAGGAATAACGAGAAAACTCGTAAGTTTTGAATTGAAAAGAGCTGCCAATGGCAGCTCTTTTTTATGAGGTTATTTTTTTGTTTCTATCCAATTTTAATGGGAGTAACCCTTATAGTTTTATGTTTGCAATCATAATTAGATTGATAAATTTACTTGATATTGCTTTTATACTGAACGCATACTCAATAAGTATTGTAATTATGGAAAAGATATATCAAAATAAAGAAATGATAAAACTTTACCATTCCAAGTATAACTTTTATCTGAAATCAGTCAAATAAATATAGATGATATAATAGATTGGGCTATTTTAAAAAAACTAAAAAAAGAGGTGCCACAAGACACCTCTTTCTTTTAATTAACAATCCCTAATATTATTTCTTAACTGTGATTTTCTTCGTAAAGTCTACCAATAGTGGCGTCGCAATCATTAATGAGGAATAGGTTCCCACTACGATACCAACTAGTAAAGCAAATATAAATCCTTTAATAGCAGTACCTCCAAAGAAGAATATGATAACCAAAACTATAATTGTTGTAAACGATGTATTTAACGTTCTAGATAAGGTCGAATTCAACGCTCCATTAATTTCTCTTTTGAAATCTGCATCTTTTTTCCAAGATAAATCTTCTCTTATCCTGTCGAAGACTACCACAGTATCATTTATAGAATACCCTACAACCGTCAATAATGCTGCAACTAACGCTTGATCCATATCCATATTAAAAGGTAATATTCCGTTGAATACTGAGAAAATTCCTAAAACAATCATAACATCATGAAACAACGCTATAATAGCACTTAGTGAATATTGCCATGTACCGAATCGTATAAAAATATAAAGGAAGATTATGGCCAATGATATCGACATGGAGATGACCGCACTACTTTTGATTTGATCTGCAACATTTGATGAAACGTAACGGTCATTTTCAAAATCTATTTTGGCTTTACCTAATTCAGATTCGGAAAGTGCCAAACCATCCTTCAATGCTTTATTAACCTTTGCTTCACCTTCTGGATCGGATAATAAATAATTCGTAGTTATCTCCACTACGTTATTTGAGGACTTAGTTTTAACCTCGATTGATGCTCCAGGCATTGTAGTTGCCAAGTTCTCTTTGATTTTTTCGATTTGATCGGAAGCTGATTTTTCAAATGTAACAGGTACCGTTCTACCTCCCGAAAATTCAACAGATTGGTTGATTCCTTTTGTCATAACAAGAATAATCGAACCAACCACAAGTGCCCCTGAAATTAAATAGGCCAACTTTCTTTTATCGACAAAATTGATATTTATGTTTTTGAAGGCATTTTCTGTTATTCTAGTAGAAAAAGAAATAGGTTGCTTTTTACCCATCATCCATATGAAAATCAACCTTGAGATTATTACGGCTGAAAATACGGATGAAAAAATACCAATGATTAAAGTAGTTGCAAAAGACTCTATTGGTCCAGTTCCAAAAATCTTTAATACGATTGCCGTCAACAAGGTCGTAACATTGGCATCAATAATAGACGATAACGCTTTGCTAAAACCTGTGTTCAACGCAGATTCTTGATCTTTTCCATTGGAAAGTTCTTCACGCACACGTTCGTATATGAGCACATTCGCATCGACCGCCATACCGATGGTAAGAACAATCCCTGCAATACCCGCTAAAGTTAGAACTGCACCAAATGAAGCTAGCGCACCAAATATAAATAACATGTTGGCAAATAGTGCAATATCTGCAACAATTCCAGCTTTACCATAATAGAAATACATGTAAAGAAATACCACCAATAGTGCCACACCAAATGATATTAAACCTGCACGCGTATTCTCCTCTCCGATAGTAGGTCCCACCTTAGTTTTTTCGACAATTATACACGGAACCGGTAATGAACCTCCGTTAAGCAATCCTGCTAAATCTTTTGCTTCTTCGAATGAAAAATTACCCGAAATTTGAGATTTCTTGCTCAAAACTTCATTCACCACTGGAGCACTATACACCACGTTGTCCATTGAAATCGCAACAGGTTTTCCAATGTTCTTTTTAGTCATTTTAGACCAATTTACCGCACCTTCATCAGTCATTTCAAGGTCAACAGTGATTTTACCTGTTTGAGGATCATATCCTTGGGTAGCCTTATCTACATCTTTTCCACTAACCTCAGCTTCTCTATCTTTTGGAACTTCTACCGCATACAAGAAAAAACCTTCTTTTCCAGTATCTCCGATTTTTTCTGGCTTCGCAGACCACATTAGCTTCATATCAGCAGAGAAAGATCGCGAAACATCATTCCTTTTTAATAAGGTTTCCACCACATATTTATCTTTCTGAGCGACGTAACCGATTGGCCCACCCATATTTTCAATCTTCAAATAGTCGAACAAACCTTTACCGGCACCCTTGGCCTTATCTAGGTTCAAGGTATCTTCCTTTTCTAATTCAGCAAGAGATTTTTCTTTTAGTCGCGAAACTCGATCCGCCTCTTCAAATTGCTTTCCTAGATCAGGTTTCGCATAAAGGGCATAAAATTCAAGATTTGCGGTTGATTTTAATTTTTCTGCCACTGTTGCTTCATCTTGCACACCAGGTAATTCAATGTAAATTCTATTATTTTGTGCATCTTTTTGAATATTCGGTTGAGCAACACCAAACTGATTGATACGTTTTTCAAGTACCATTTCAACTCGGTCAATAGAATTATCAATTACATCTCGGAAATAAGCTACAATTTCATCATCCTTTTTTCCTTTGAATTTAGATCCTGCAAAAAGTTTGTTTAGTGGCTTATTATTACTTGTTTTTTTGTATTCGTCGACAAAAATATCCAGGAAATTCTCTTCTCCGTTAATCAACCTGATATTCGCTTGATCAAAGGATTTAATGAATTCAATATTTCGTTGATTGGCTACATTCGATCGAATCAATTCGGGAACTGATACCTCCATTGTTACGCTCATTCCACCTACAAGGTCAAGACCAAACGCTAATGCTCTTCTTTTGACAGCTCCAAAGTCATTTCCCAAAAAAACTTTATTATCTTTATCTTCTGCTTTAAGTTTTAATATTTCATTAACAAAAGCTGCCTTCGCAATATCCATTCCATCCGGTTGATTAAAATGTGCATAAACCCCATTCGGAAGTAAGGCGCTATCTCCTGTTTGCTTTGCTTTCTTTTGTAATTCTTTGGCTTTTACCTCTGCCTCTTTAGCTGCATCGTTTTCAATATTTACCGCAACCAACGTAAATGATAGTTGATAAATACACACCGCAATCAATGTTATCGTCAACGCCCAAAAAAATCCTTTCAACTTCATAGTCTTTTTCTTATGTTAAAATTCAAGGGTGCAAATATAGAATTTACTTCCTTCAAAGCCAAATAAATTGTCAATTAATTAAGACTTTACTCCTGAAAACTTAGAGACGAAATTTCTTCAATTTTTGCCTTCATCTTTTCTTTAAAAAAGTACCATGAAGATTCTAGTTTTTTTTCTTTCATTTGAAGAGTTTCTTTCACTATCTGCAACGAATTCCCTTCAAATAATTCAATTATTCTATTTTTGAGCGCACTAGGATTCAATTCTTCTAAAGTGTAACCATCTGTATTATTTTCTATTTTTTCAGCTATCCCACCGACATTGGAAATTAAACAAGGAACGAACATCCGATCTGCAATTGCTTTAACTCCACTTTGTGTACCAGAACGATAAGGCAATACACATAAATCTGAAGAAGAAAAAAATAGATGTACTTTTTCATCCGGAATAAACTCATTAAAGAAAAATATATGATGATTTTTTGATTGACTAATGAGCAACTTATATTCTTCATCATTTCCGTATACTTCTCCGGCAATAACCAGTTGAAATGTTGAAGGAAGTAAAGAAAATGCACGTATTAATATATCTAAGCCTTTGTAATCGCGAATAATTCCAAAAAACAACAAGGTATGTTTTTCTTCATTAATCTTAAGTAATCTTCTTGCGGTTGTTGTTTCAATTGGGTCGAGAAAATGATCATAAGAAGGATGCGCTAAATGCAATACATTAGCCTTCGGATTCGCTTCAAGTAAATCCTGCTCTACTTTGGCAGAAAGTGCAATAAAAAGATCAAAATTATTTACAAACCATTTATTAAATAATCTATCAAAAAAACGACTTTCATGCGGAACAAAATTATGTACAACGGCAACTCTGACTGTTCTTGAAGGCAAGCGTTTGGCCCAAAAAACATACATTGGAGCCATAAACGTAATCCAATAATTTATCACTAAAATATCTGGATTTTCATTTTTTATTTTCTTGAGAGAAGTGAAATAGGAAAAGGGATTAAATGTTGAAACTATTCTTTCACTTGTCAAAAAATTCGATGCGTTGGTTGAATATTGCGTTTTTCCAGGAAATAACCAATTCGGGTATTGAGAATTAAAAGTAAACGGAATCACGACATAAGAATTTATCAACTCTTTTAATATTCGTTCACTAAATTGAGCTATTCCTCCTCTGAAAGGAGGTAGTGCAGAAAAAAAAACAAGTTTTCGATTTTTCAATTATTGAAAGCCAACTGATTTCGGGTAAAGGTATAACTCTTTATACCATTTTTAATGTTTAAGGTATCAAAATTTGCGATACTAAGTTCTTTGAAGTATTTGTAAATCATACCAATACCTTTTGCATATACCTCTATTTTTTTTTCATATTTTATCAAATTCCGCTCATCTGCCTGAATAACAGTAACGGTACTATCAAAATTTAAATTATTATGCACTAGCGGAACATTGATTTTAGAATACGAAAATATAGATTCTCCTGTGTTATTAAAAACATTTGCATTCCACTCAGTCGAGGCCTTAATCGGAGATTTTAATTTGATAATACGTTGGTTCTCTTCAACCAACTCACTGTTATTTCCATCGACAATTGTTGTCCAAACATCATTTAGCGTCCAAGCTTCTTGAGCGTTGAATCGCTTATATCGATTGTACTTCCATGCCAATCGTCCTAAATTATCGTGTATTGTATCTTCAATCAACACCTTTAACTCATATCGAGAAGTGTCTGAAAATACTGTTGTCGAACTTGCGGGTGTATGTTGGATTTCTATAGCATCATAGATAATATATCTGCCTTTTTTAAGTCCTGCATAATCATCTACTTTAATGAAGGAATTTTCTTGATTGTCCTGCTTTTTACAAGAAATTAGAGCTGTTAAAAGTAGAAGTATAAACAAACGCATAAACAAATATACGTAAACTAATTTTCTGGGTCAATACCCTTTTGTTCACATTCCTTTAGGAAGATTTCTAATTCTTTCTCTTTCAACAATAAACCGTTTTTGAAATATCTCTTGTTTATTTCGACTCCTATGTCATCAAATTGATAAACCCATCCATGTAGGACGCCATTTTTATAAGTATATCTTTTTATTACCTTTCCCTTCACAGAATAATCTTCCCATGTTCCAGAAGGAACTCCAACCGAATACGTACCTTTCTGTTTTAATTTTCCATCCGTAAAAAATGATTCATAAGGACCATTTAGTAAACTATCCTTGTAACTTTCCTTTCTCAAAATTTTAGGTTTGTTGTCTTGTTGACCTTCTAAGTAAAAAATAATTTTAATCCCATTTAATTTATTGAACTTATATGGTTCTATTGAACTCAATTCACCCAATTTTGAGTAATTGTACCACAAGGAATCTTTTAATTTATTGCGAAACATTCCTTCTGACATAATTTGTCCATTATCATGGTAAAACACAGCCTTTGATTTTTCAATAGAGAGATGCAGAATTTCGGCATTCAACTTACCTGATGGAGAATAATAAATAAACTTCCCAACAGGTTTGTCATCTTTAAATTGGCCTTCATATTGAATAGTTTTACCGTCTGGATACATCTTTTTCCAGGCGCCTTGCTTCTTACCATTCTTATCAACTAAATTAAGTTGAGCAAAACTAAGAAGTGGTAAAAAAAATAAAATTAAAAATACGCGCATAAGTCACTTAATTTTTCAATGCTAATGTCGGGAGTTGATTTGGTTACTTCTTTCGATAAAACCAAAACTGTCTTCATTCCAAGATTCTTGCCAAATTCAATATCACTATCTGTATCACCCACCATGATGGACTTACTAAAGTCAATTGAAGGGAATTCCTCCTTAGCGAACATTGCCATTGCCGGATATGGCTTTCTATGAAAAGGTGGGGCTCCTTTGATTTCATGAGCACTGTAAATACGATCAACTCTGCCTCCACAAGATTCTATTTGCATGAGCATATACTTATGAATACCATCTAATTCAGACATTGATAGAACTCCTTTAGCTACACATTGTTGATTCGTAACCACGATTATTTTACCAAAGGATTTATTAAACATGGAAAATGCTTCTAACACACCTTTTTGAAAAATAAACTCGCTTTGAGAAGTTATATAACCGCCAAATTTACGCTCATTAATTACGCCATCTCGGTCAAGAAATAGAGTCCATGACGTGTCAACATCCCAAAGCTTCATATTTCCTTTTCGACAATGTAATGATTTCGAATGCTTGAATTACGACCAATTAGCTCAGCCAAAAATCCTGCTAAAAAGAACTGAACACCTATTATCATAGATGTAATCGCTAAAAAAAACTCCGTACGATCCGCAAGCAATTTCGCTGATTTGTTTATAAACAATTTATCAATACCTAGATAGAAAGTTAGCGAGAAACCTATCAAAAACATAAGAACACCGAGGGCTCCAAAGAAATGCATGGGTTTCTTTCCAAATTTCCCCATAAATGCAACAGTCATCAAATCTAATGGACCATTTAAGAATCGATTTAATCCAAATTTGGTTGTACCGTATTTTCGTGCTTGGTGTTGTACCACCTTCTCTCCTATTTTTGAAAAACCTGCATATTTTGCAAGTGCTGGAACATACCTATGCATGTCGCCGTATAGTTCGATACTTTTAACAACAGTGTTTTTGTATGCTTTCAATCCACAATTAAAATCGTGTAAATAAATTCCAGTTATTCGCCTAGCTGCCCAATTGTAAAGTTTGGTAGGAATTGTTTTTGAAATAGGATCATGGCGTTTTTTCTTCCATCCAGATACCACGTCGTAATCTTGTTCGCTTATCATGTGATACAACTCAGGAATCTCATCCGGAGAATCTTGTAAATCAGCGTCCATGGTAATCACGACTTCTCCTAAAGCGGCCTCAAAACCTTTTTGAAGAGCTGCAGATTTCCCATAATTACGCTGAAACTTTATTCCTCTAACTGCTGGATTTTGTTTTCCAATATCTTCAATAGTTTTCCAAGAATTATCTTTACTTCCATCGTCAACAAACAAAATTTCATAAGAAAATTTATTCTCATGCATAACACGAACAATCCAATCGTGCAATTCTGGCAAAGATTCGGATTCATTTAATAGTGGTATTACAATCGAAATTTGAGGCGACATGGCTATTAATACGACGAAATTACATATTAGGTTCGAGAGTTTCTCGTATTTAATTACAACTTCATAAATTTAAACAAATTCGAACCATTTTTAAGCGTATAAATTCCCGGTTTAAACAAACCACAATTTATTTGTTCGATGGGATCATCAACTTTCCCTTGCCAAACTTTTTGACCAATCGTGTTCACAATTTCAATAGGGAATTCAGAATCAAGATTTTCTATGGTTAGAATATCCTCAATTGGGTTTGGGTAAAAACGTAATTGTTTGCTAAAGTCTTCAAGACCTGTGGCATCGTAATCCGTGACATAAAACCAATCAAACATGGCTTCAGTTACGTTTAAATTGGGCGAATAGTCAGAAGCTACTATCTTTAATTGCAAGGTGTTGTTTACGGTAAATCCTGCCGGAATTGGAATGCTTCTATATGCCCAACTCATAAATTGTTGAGGAGGAATAACCTGATCAATTTTAACTTGTTGAGTTCCATTAGAAAGAAAAACCATTAAGGTATCGTCTACTTCACCCGGGCCATAATAGCAATAATAGGCAAGTGCATAATTGATATGAGGATTAGTCATTCCATTCACATTAAATTGAGGAGATAATAGCTGTGTAAATCCATTGTCGACATCGTCCAAGTCTGGATTAAAAGGGTTATCTAAATTTCCGGTAACAAAAGCCACGTCTCCACAATCAAAATCTGCATCAACTCCAATCACCGTATTAGACGTAATAAATGGTTTCTCCCTCACCCAAGTTCCAGTTTCAGCATTACCCGTAACGGTCCAACCAAAGTCAAATTCAAAGTCGTCGTAAAATCCTTGCTCTAGGTTAAACATTACAGTATTGGTTGATTGATCAATATTCACATAATTACACGCCCCTTTGTATCCCCATTTCCCCACTGCTATTCGGTATTGGTAAGGATAATAAAGTGTAAATGATTCTTGACCGATACCATTCGTGATTCCTTCATGCGTGATCAATGGATGATAAAGTTTTATTTTGGCATTGCTTATAGGAACTCCGGTTTGCGCGTCGTACACCTCTATGTTGAGCGGAAAAGGAGGAATTGGGTCTAATTGAACAGATAAAGTATACACCTCACCTTGAATTAACTCAACCGTCTCAGATTTTGGATAATAACCTACTTTAGAAAAAGTAACCGTATAAAGCCCAGTACCAAGAATTCCGGTTGCGTAATACCCATTCACAGGAGTGGTTTCCAATTGATCATTTCCAGTTAATTGAACTTCGACTCCAGAAAGAGGTTGACCTGTTTGTGAATCCGTAACGAATCCATCCAAATAAGAAGCTTTTTCATACGTCGGACCTAAAATAAAAAGACCTTGCGTGATGTCAGCCGCCAAAATTGTTCCTGAGGGCAGAAATGGATAAACACCCCAACACCCATCAAAACCAGGAGTTTGTGTTGGATACGTATCGTATTGACCAACTTTAACAAGGTTATTGGGATGTGAAGCATCGTGTATTACGATACCATCTGAATAATAACTGGTAATCAAATAATCGCCTTTAACATGTACATTGTGCGGAATTACCCCTGTACCGGGAGAATTTCTCGTTTTGTCGACCTCAACAATTTGTGAAGGATTTGAAATATCATAAGATGCAATATATGCTCCTGATATCTCATCTGTGGTATAAACAAATTGACCATTTGCCGATGGCCAAAGATTATGTGTAAAAAACCCAGGTGTAGTTCTAGTTCCTAATAAAACTGGTAAAGCCTTATTTGAAACATCTACAATACTAAAGAATCCATCGTATATGTGTGCAGCAAACAAGGTGTCGTTGCGAGCATACCCATCGTGAACGTACCAATTATCAAATGTTCCAACTTCTACCGGATTCATAGGGTCTGTTTGAACATCCAACATAATTACACCTCCATTACCGCGGTTTGCACCAAAAATATAGGCATATCCACTAGCATCTACAAAACAAGTATGCGCTGACTGCCAAGAATTTCCAGTAGGTCCCGTATATATTGTATGAGACAATACATTGCTTTGAGGAAGTGGTGACATGTCAATAATCGTTAGTCCGTCTTCCGCTTCCGTAGTAACAAAAGCATAATCCCCATAAACACAAGGATCTCGCCAAATTGATTCAGAACCAGGTAGCCAAAATACTTCAATTGGACTGCTAGGATTTGTGACGTTTACAATTGACGTTCCTTTAGAAGTGCCAACAATAGCATATTCATTGCCTTGTTCATCAACGTATCCCCAAATATCATTAAGATTTGCCCCATGTAAGGTTTGATAGTTTAAATGAGCTAATGAATCTATATTGAGTTGTCCAAAATTAAAATTGACCAAACAAAAGAATAAAAAAAAGAAAAAATATTTCATAAAATAAAAACTGCTGCAAGGATGAATATTAGTATTATCACCAAGTATTGCCAAATGTCAGGGAAGTATTTAGAAATTAATTCAGACCATTTCATTTTCAATCTTTGAAGTAAATTTATTCATTTGCACCTATAAATACTAATTTTCTTAAATTTAGACTATGAATTTTAGGTTATCAAATAAAGCTGATTATGATGCTGCCTATTCGAAATCGTTTGAACAATCGGACGATTTTTGGGCTGAAATTGCAGCGAATTATCATTGGGAAACCAAATGGAACAGTGTTCAACAATGCGATATGAACGCTGCACATTTCTCGTGGTTTGAGGGTGGAAAAACGAATATTTGTTTTAATGCGGTGGATAGACACCTGAAAGAAAAAAGTAACGAAATCGCATACATTTTTGAACCAAATAACCCTGAAGAAGACACAAAAAAGATTTCTTACCAAAAGTTACATGAAGAAGTTTGTAGGTATGCTAATTTGTTAAAGCACTTTAACGTTCAAAAAGGAGATCGTGTATGCATATACTTGCCAATGATTCCGGAATTGGTATATGCAGTATTAGCCTGTGCCAGAATTGGAGCAGTGCATTCCGTAGTTTTTGCAGGATTTTCATCGCAGTCATTAGCTGCAAGAATTCAAGATTGTGAAGCCAAACTAATTATTACCGCCGACGGAAGTTTTAGGGGTGCAAAATCAGTTAACTTAAAATCTATTGCAGACGAAGCTATTCTTACTTGTCCGAGTATCATAAATTCTTTAATAGTAAGAAGAACAGGTGAAAAAATTGAATTTGGATCTAAAGACATTGATGTTCACGATTATTTACCCAAACTTTCTACAAATTGCGAGATCACTTGGATGGATGCCGAGGACCCGTTGTTTATTCTTTACACTTCAGGATCTACAGGAAAACCAAAAGGAATGTTGCATACGACGGGCGGATACATGGTTTATACTGGATATACCTTTAAAAATGTTTTTGCCTACGAAACCGGTGATATTTATTGGTGTACTGCAGATATTGGTTGGATTACAGGTCATTCGTACATTGTATATGGACCTTTGTTAAATGGTGCTACCTCTGTCCTTTTTGAAGGAATACCAACCTATCCAGATGCAGGAAGATTTTGGAATGTGATTGATAAGCATAAGGTTTCTCAGTTTTATACAGCCCCCACTGCTATTAGATCCTTGGCGAAAGAATCTTTAGAATTTGTAACAAAATATAGAATGGATTCTTTAAAAGTAATTGGATCTGTTGGTGAACCAATTAACGAAGAGGCCTGGCAATGGTACAATGAAAATATTGGAAAGAAAAAATGTCCAATTGTCGATACGTGGTGGCAAACAGAGACTGGCGGTATTTTGATTTCTCCTCTCCCCAACATTACCGAACTCATACCAACCTACGCAACAAAACCGCTTCCTGGTATCCAACCGATACTATTAGATAAACACAAAAAGGAAATTGAGGAAAATAGTGGAACTGGAAACTTATGTATTAAAAGAGCTTGGCCCTCCATTGCACGAACTATTTATGGTGATCATCAACGGTACATTGACACATATTTTTCGGCATATCCTGGATATTACTTTACTGGTGATGGTGCTCTGAGAGATGAAAATGGCAATTATAGAATCACTGGGCGCGTAGATGATGTAATCATTGTTTCTGGTCACAATTTAGGAACCGCTCCAATTGAAGATGCGATTAACGAACATCCGTTAGTTGCCGAGTCAGCAATTGTAGGATTTCCGCATGAAATTAAAGGAAATGCACTTTATGGTTTCGTTACACTAAAAAACGATACTACTAACGAAGTAGAATTGAAGAAAGAAATTAATCAATACATCGCAGATGCTATTGGCCCTATCGCTAAATTGGATAAAATTCAATTCACGAGTGGCTTGCCTAAAACAAGATCTGGTAAAATCATGCGACGTATTCTACGAAAAATAGCAGAAGGTGATTTCTCAAACTTTGGAGATATCTCTACCCTACTCAACCCAGAAATTGTGGAAGAAATAAAAAACGGTAAGCAATAAAAAAGGCTTCCGATGGAAGCCTTTGAATTTTAAAAATCATTATTTATTTCATTTCTGAATAATTAATTTCTCTGACGACGTCTTTTCACCGTTAGATATAATCAAATTATAAATCCCATTTTTCAATTCACTCGTATTTATTGAATTCATTGCTCCACTAATCTGCTGATTAATCAATAATTTACCTGTCATGTCAAAAATTGTGATACTCCCTTCAGACAAGGTTGATTTAATGTTAATCAAGTCATTTGCAGGATTTGGATAAATGGAAACATTCACCCCTTCATGTTCATCAATACTCGCAAGAGAAGGATCAAAATTCATTCGGACCATAACATTAGAGGTCGTATAATACCATGTTTGATCTGTGTAATCGTAATAAAAAGTTGTCTGAGGCGCCGCAGATCCCGAAGAAGCTGTTACCAAATCATTTGTAGCGCCACCATCACCGTATGAACCTATCACGACCAAATAAGATTCATTTCCATTTAGGTTAATTGGACTGCCCAATGGAAGGCTTATTTTTTGACTTAAATCTGCTTGAGTTATTACATATGGTGAAGATTCTTCAACAAAAACGAAATCACCTGTTGCAGGGTCAATTGAATATAATTTAGCAAATATTTCTGATCCAGGTTCAGAGCTGGAATTCAAAACAGCATCTATGCCATACAAAGTCGCCGATTGAAAAATATCATAGATATGTCCAACTTCATAACCTTGTCCTGAATTACTTATTCCACCCAAGATTTGACCATTGTCTCGTGCATAGATATAATTATTTACAGAAATACCGATATTAGGTAAAACATTATTTGTTACATCGGGTTCAGTTGAACTAGTTGTTGCGGCAACAGCTACAGTGTAATTAGAATTTGTGGAATTAGGTGTAAATGTATTGGAACACCAAACAGTATCAGTAGTTGCGGCTGCTAAATTGATAGGTCCGCCATTTCCTGAATAAGTACCATTAATAGTAGCTGTAAAACCTGCATCTGTTAAATCCTGAACACCAATATTTTTCAATACTCCACCAAAGTTTATAGGAGCTACTTGCGCATTAGGAATTTGAAAATAGGCTAATCTTGCTCCAAAAGCACCATCGGTGCCAAAAGATGTTGTTTGTAATTTTAAATCATACTGATCTGTTTCAATTATTTTCATATCGTCAATAGCCCAATACCACCCCCAATTACCTTGATAATTGATTTGAACTTTAACGTTTGATTGACCACCTGCTACCGAGGAAATATTGATGGAATAAACATCCGGATTTGGAGAATTCTGTGCAGTTGGCTCTGAACCATCCGTAACAATAAAGTCTGTCCAAGTAGTCCCGCCATCGTTACTAATTCGAATAATTCGCGTATCCAAATACGTTCTGTAAGACTGCTCAAAAACAATACTAACGTTAGAATATGCTGAACAATCAATGGTTCCAGAATAGGTCATATTTGAGTTTTGAACACCACTTTCTCCTTGTGCATCTGAATTAATAAATGCAAAACCATTATTTACTGTAGTAAAAACAGCAGGACTCAAAGTCGTAACTGGAATTGTGTCGGCATTGTTGGTAATCGTCCAATCAAGAAATGGAACAGATGTGTTGTCGTAAGTCCAATCATTTCCATTCGAAAAATCATTCGACCAAATAACTACTCCTTTCGGAAAGGTTGGTTTTGCTTGTTTAATTTTCGTTTCAAAACAAGCATATTTATCTTTTGGAGAATAAATTGAAGGAGTCATCTGCGAAAATCCCACTCCAATTATCCCCACTCCAATTAAAAATAATAAGTAATTTTTTTTCATAGTCTCTTTAAGTTTAGAATTAATCAAATATAAAAAAAGGGTCGGAAAAACCGACCCTTTTAAACTATTTCTTTATAAATTATTTTTTAACTACAACTTTTTCAGTAGAAGTAGCTGTTCCATTAGAAACAGTTACATAATAAACTCCGTTGTTCAAACCTGTCGTGTTGATTGTTGTAGACAAACCATTCAACTCAGTAGTTTTTACAACTTTACCAGAAACATCAGTTACTTTAATTGTACCTTCTGTCAAAGCAGAAGAAACCGTAATTACGTCTGTGGCAGGATTAGGATAAACCGAAAGGTTTACTGCATTAACTTCTTCAACATTTGCAGGAGAGAAATTCATTCTTACCATTGGAGTTGAAGTTGTGTAATACCATGTGTTGTCAGTTAAGTCTAAATAGAAAGAAGTTTGAGCTTCAGAAACACCTGCTGTACCAACTACTAAGTCATTAGAAGCACCACCGTCACCATTTGAACCAGCGACTACTAAATAAGATTCGTTAGCATTAAGTGTAACTGGAGCGCTTAATGGCAATGAAATGGTTTGACCTAAGTTTGCCGTAGTTAAGGTATAAGGTGCAGACTCGTCAACAAATACGAAATCACCTGTAGCAGCATCGATAGAATACAACTTAACATAGATTTCAGCACCTGCTACTGCAGCAGCATTTACGAATAAATCAATGGTAGATAAATCAGCTGATGCATACATGTCGAAAATATTACCAACCTCGAAACCTTGACCTTGATTGTATGAACCAGAAGCCACAGTTCCTAAATCTCTAGCATAAATGTTATTGTTTACAGAAATTGTTGCTGCGTTTGTGATGACATTGTTTGCAGGAGCAGCATCCGTCGCTGAAGAAGAAACAGACAAGTTTACCACATGATTTGCAACACTTGATGGAGGTGTTAATTGGGTTGTTGCATCCAATGTGTCAGTAGCTCCGTTTGCTAATGTACCTGGAGCAGAAGTTCCTGTGTAGGCACCGCTTGCCAATGCTGCAGTGAATACTACATCATTTTGAGTGATAGCACCAAGATTAGAAACTACACCAGAGAAATCGATTGGGGCAATTTGCGCCAAAGGAATTTGGTAGTAAGGTAGACGAGCACCCCAGAAACCTGTAGAACCCCAATATGCACCAACGATTGCTAAATCGTAATCATCTGGTGTCATTAACTTCACATCATCTACAGCCCAAAACCAATCATATTGGCCTGTGTACTTGAAACCGATATGAACAGCAGGTTGTCCTCCGATGGCAGAAGATAAATCTACTTGAACCTGAGCTGGGTTTGTGGTATTGGTATTAACCGTTTGATTAGCATTTACTTCAATTTCCCCCCAAGTAGCTCCACCATCTAAACTGTAAATAACATAAGTTGACTCTGCATAACGTCGATGCGTTTGTTGGAATGTCATCACCACCTGTGGGTTAGCAGACAAGTCAATAGGAGCAACCGTATAAATAATAGCATTTTGGCTTGACGTAGAACCTGCGGCATCAGAGTCAATAATTGCGTAACCGTTTGCTGCCGTTGTATGTCCAGCTGGATTTAATGCTGCAACTGGAGCTGCATTTACATCAGTAACAATTGACCAATCACCAGCTGTATGTGGAGGTGTACCTGCCGGGTCATTATCAGTTGCCCAATCAGCTGCATTTGAGAAATCATTTGACCAAAGGGTTACACCTTTCAGTTGATCAAATTTGCCTTTAGGGGCTTTTTGTTGAATGAATGGATTTTTTTTGCTATCCAATACGGTTGCGCTTTTCTGAGCGTTTACTGTACCTACTGCA
>CAZLHR010000002.1:68535-108420 GCA_964559685.1 uncultured Lishizhenia sp. | reverse complement strand
AATTTTCTTCATCTTCTTAAAATTTATAATGAACACCAAAATAGGCCCCGAGAGCCCCATAATTACTAAGTAAGCTTGGGTAATCCACGACAATATTTTCATTGGAATAGATCGGTGCTAAAATTTTCATTTCCAATTGATAATCCCAATGCCTTCTCTCCCATTGGTGACCGATTTGCAAACTTGGAATCCAAAATTGTTCGTTTTTCCTGCCTTGAGATTCTGTTAAATAGGGATCAAACCAATTGGAAACTCCTGCATACAACGTATTGATGCGTTTTGGATTTTTTCCTTCCACAGCACGTGAACGATAGACGCTGTAATCGAAATAATAATTGGCATCTACCTGTGGCCAAATTCTGTTTGACCCTGTGTAAAAATCAACAAGAAAGTTTACCGCTGGACTCACGGTAACTCCCATTCTATCTTTTTTCCAAGGTTGATAGCATGCACCAAAATCCATTTGACCAACTCCAAAGAGTAAAGAAGTAGTATACAAATTCCCTGTAATTGTCAAATCTTCACGCAAGCCATAGCCGTAGCCAACACTCGTAAATGGTAGAGGGATTGCTCCTATTCCTGGTACTTTCGAAACCGGCCCACCGAAATGTGAATTTACAGCGTGTTCGCCTTTCTCCAGGGGTTTCACATAACGTGTAGGAGCACAGCCAATAGACAGAGCTAACAAAGCTAGTATATAGCTCGTTTTAAATAAGTTCATATGTAAATTTAAATTTTTGATTCAAAACAAAATAAGTTAGAATTAATCAAGTTCAAAACTATCATTTTTTTCCTGAATGGCGTACTTTTGCTTCATGGCAGGATCGACATACGGTACCATTTTCAGAATAACCACATTCGGAGAATCTCACGGTAAAGGAATTGGTGGCATCATTGATGGCGTACCTGCTGGACTTGAAATTGACATTTCAAGAGTTCAAGATGATTTAAACAAAAGAAAACCAGGACAATCGGAATTTACTACAGCAAGAAAAGAAGACGATAAACTAGAAATTTTATCAGGAATTTTTGAAGGAAAAACGCTTGGAACCCCTATTGGTTTCTTCATTGCGAATAAAGATTCAAGAAGCCAAGATTATGAGAATATTTCAACAGCATTTCGTCCTTCACATGCTGATTTTACGTACACCAAAAAATATGGGATTCGCGACCCGAGAGGCGGTGGGCGAAGCAGTGCGCGTGAAACAGCATGTCGAGTTGTCGCTGGGTCAATTGCCAAACAGATTTTAGCAAAACTAGGAATCAAATTCTCTACTTATGTTTGTAAAGTCGGTACCATTGAGTTAAATGACTCTTCCTTTTTCAACGAGGAGCAAATTGAATCCTCTGCCATTCGTTGTCCTCTGCCTGATGTTTCAAAAAAAATGGAGGAGCTCATTCTTGCCGTCAAAAATGAAGGTGACACCATTGGAGGAATTGTTCAAGCTATAATTGAAGGAGTGCCGGCCGGCCTTGGTGAACCGGTATTTGATAAATTACACGCAGAACTGGGAAAGGCCATGTTATCCATTAATGCAACTAAAGGTTTCGAAATTGGAAGTGGATTTGGTTCAACAGACAAAAAAGGTAGTGAATTGAATGATGAATTTACCACTTTAACCTGTACAAAAACCAATAATTCCGGTGGCATTCAGGGCGGAATATCCAATGGAATGCCCATACATTTTAAGGTAGCATTTAAACCTGTCTCTACCCTTCTTCAATCACAAGATACTATCAATGAAAATGGAGAAAAGGTAGTGATTCAACCCGAAGGTCGACATGACCCTTGTGTAGTTCCAAGAGCTGTTCCAATCGTTGAAGCTATGGCAGCGATAGTCATTCTCGACTTTTACTTACGAAATAAGTCAGTAACTTTGTAAAAAACACTTATGATACAACGCGTTCAATCCTTATACTACCTCGTGGCCATGATTTTACTTGGAGCATGCCTTACTGGAGTTGACATTTACCGATTTTCCACAGAAAATTCCTATTTTGCATTCAATGCTTTTGGTTTTCATGAAGCCCTAAACGATGAAAGTGGTAAAATTCTCTCCAGTCAATCTAAACCGTTTTATATCGTTGGCATCTTGATGGTTCTGTTTATTTTCTATGTAACCATGTCATACAAGAAACTGAATACACAGCTGAAATTAGCGAGATATGTCTCTTTTTCTTATTTGGCTATTGTTATCGCAATTGTGGTTTTTGGGGCAATGGGAAATAAATACTTTTACGATGGAAATTGTACCCGAGAATTAGGCGCTGGTTTTTCTTTATTGGTAGTTGGTTTTCCATTTTGCTTTTTGGCACAATTAGGTATCAAACGCGATAAAAAACTATTGGATTCGCTGAATCGATTGCGTTAATTCAATAATTTATTCAACTGTACGTTTTTAAATTGTATGGTTATATTCCCGCATGCTAAAAAATGGTCTAGTTATTTGCATTTTGTTGCGAGTGCTTTTCTAATTATTGGCGTTTGCTGCAGCAAGTTCCTTATGTCGATGGGATTACTCCTTGGTGGAATTTCATTTTTTACGAGTGGCACTATCGTTTCATCTACAAAACAACTATTCAGAAATCCCTACTTTCAGTTACTTTTTGGATTTTATGCTTTGCATCTAATAGGATTACTTTGGTCTGAAAATTTAACCTACGGATGGAATGACGTGCGACAAAAAAGTTCGCTTGTTATAATCCCAATTATTGTTCTATACCGTGAAGATTGGAGTCAGGTCAAAATCGATCGCCTTTTACAATTATTTTTAGCCACGCTGAGCATCACCGCGTTGGTAAATTTTACCGCTTATTATTTCTTCAAAGATGAATTGCAATTGGCTGATATTCGGAGTATGTCTCTTTTTGAATCCCATATTCGCTTTGGAATTTTAATCGGCTTAGGCGCCGGGGTTGCCTTTTATTTTGCACAAAAAAAGCTGCTCAATAAATACCTCCTACTGATTCTCGTGTGTTGGTTTGGTTTTTATTCCTACTACAGTCAAGTGTTATCAGGGATTTTAAGCTTTTTGATTTGTTTATTTATATTTTTAGTCATTCAATTCAATCAGTATCGGCCCATTTTCTATTCGCTATTAGCCTCGCCCATTGTTTGTGTGGTGTCTCTATATTATTACCTTCAACTTCCAGTTGATTATCCAGAAATTGAAAAGGCTAACCATACAGAATTATTGAACGTATGGAATAAAAAATCAACAATTCCATATGATAGCCTTGATGCAAAGCAACAACCACTGAAATTTACGCTGGCCCGATACTTAAGCTCAAAATCACTCGCATTAGATGCTACAGGAGTAAGCTCCTTAACAGATCAAGATATTAATTATATTGAACGGGGGTTTGCTGATGTTCGGGAAACATCCGGTGGAATACCTGCTCGTTTATTTCAAGTCCGTTACGAATTACAACATCCCGGAAACCCAAATCTTCACCCCATAACAGAACGATTAGAACTCTGGAAAAATGCTTGGTTCACCATTCAAAAATCTCCGTTTATTGGTGTGGGAAATGGAGATGTTGACGACGCATTGCAAATTTCCTACAACGAACGAGAAAGTAAACTCACCAAGGAAAGACGCTTACGAGCACATCAATCCTATTTAACCTTTTGGCTTGCCTTCGGAATAGTTGGATTGTTGCTTTTCTCATGGTTACAAGGCTATTTTTTAGTTCAAACTTTAAAATATAGAAATATTTTGGCGTTTTGCTTTGGAATTATCGCATTGGTAACATTTCTATTCGAAGACACCTTGGAAACCCAGGCAGGCATCACTTTTTTTAGCTTTTTCTATGCCTTGTTTTCTATTCAAATCGGCAAAACACAAGCGAAATAAGCGTATCTTCGTGCCCCTAATAAAGCGAAATGAATTACCTTTCAGTAGAACAACTTACAAAAACTTTTGGTGAAAAGAAAATCTTTCGCGAGTTAACCTTTGGTATTGAACAAGGACAAAAAGTGGCGATCGTAGCCAAAAATGGAGCAGGAAAGACGACATTATTGAAATGCCTTATGGGTTTAGATACCGCAGATGATGGACGGGTGGTTTTTCGAAACGATATTCGCGTTGCATTTATGGAGCAAACTGAACTCATGAATGAAAATCAAACAGTACTCGAAGCAATTTTTGACCATGACCTGCCCGCATTTCAATTAGTCAAAGCATACAACGAAGCGCTTTTAGCTGATGATGAGAAAAGCCTAGAACATCTTTATGACAAATTATCAGAACACGATGCTTGGGATCTTGAAGTAAGGGTAAAACAACTGCTATCAGTTTTCAAACTTGATAATGTTCAGCAAAAAATAGGTTCCTTATCTGGAGGACAGAAAAAACGGGTCGCATTAGCTAAAGTCCTGCTTTCTGAAGCAGATTTTTTACTTCTTGATGAACCCACGAATCATTTGGACTTGGACATGATCGAATGGTTGGAGCAATTTCTTGCAACTTCGAGATCAACCTTGTTAATGGTTACCCACGATCGTTATTTTTTGGAAGTCGTTTGCGACACCATATTTGAGTTGTCCGATCAAACATTGTATAAATACAAAGGCAATTTCTCCTATTACCTAGAAAAAAAGGCAGAGCGTGAGGAGCAGATGCAATCGACAATCGAAAAAGCCAAAAACACTTTTCGCAAGGAATTAGAATGGATAAGGCGGCAACCCAAAGCAAGAGGAACGAAGCAAAAAGCACGCGTTGAAGCTTTTCAAGACGTTAAAAAAGTAGCACATCAGCGGTTGGAAGAGGACGAGCTTGATCTACCCGTAAAAATGGAAAGACTGGGAACCAAAATTGTTGAATTTCACAAAGTTGGTAAATCTTTTGGAGATAAAATCATTCTTTCTGACTTCACATACAATGTGCAGCGAAATGAAAGATTAGGTATTGTAGGAAATAACGGGACCGGAAAATCAACATTTTTAAAAATATTGCTCGGCCAAGAACCTGCTGATAAAGGGAAAACGGTCATTGGTGAAACCGTTGTTTTTGGATACTACAGTCAAGATTTAATTAAAGTTCCGGATGACTTTAAAGTAATTGATGTTGTAAAAGAAGTCGCAGATTTTATCCCTTTAGAAAAAGGGCGTCAACTTTCCGCTGCGCAATTATTAGAGCGCTTTTTATTTCCGAGGGACATGCATTATCAATTTGTTTCCAAATTGAGTGGCGGTGAAAAAAGACGCTTAAAATTGTTGCGTGTATTGATGAGTAATCCTAATTTTTTAATTCTCGATGAACCAACAAACGATTTAGACATTTTTGTGATGAGCGTCTTGGAGGATTATCTGCGTAATTTTCAAGGTTGTTTAATTGTAGTTTCTCACGACCGCTATTTCATGGACAAAATGGTAGACCATTTGTTTGTTTTCGAAGGTCAAGGAAAGGTTCGTGACATTGTTGGTAATTACACAGATTTCAGAAAAGCTCAACAAGTAGAGAAAAGAGAAACTAAATTAGAGGTTAAAATATCCCCGATGGAAAAAGAGGTTGTTCCGGAGGTAGAAACAAAACGTAAATTATCTTTTAAAGAAAAGGAAGAATTTAAACAGTTAGAAAACGAATTAGGTGAATTAGAATTGCGGAAAGAACAACTTTCTAATGAACTTTCAACCGGAATTTATACTGGAGAGGAATTAGTAAGTAAAGGTGAAGAGCTAGGAAATGTAATATCATTGCTTGAAGAAAAATCTGATCGGTGGTTAATTCTATCGGAATACCTTTAAATGTGTAACCAAAGTCACATTGTTTAATGTTTAGAAGCTCTAATTTCATAGAATGAAATTTCTAATTTAAATCAAACGGAGCATTTAATATGTCAATTTTAAAGAATTCGACAAGTCGTTTATTTTAATAAAAAAATAGGTGCGTATAATAATTGTATAGATAGATTATTTAGTTAAATTAATTTTTATAAAGTATTTTTATGATCTTTGATTTGAATTTACTCTATGAAAACCAGCTATTTAATTTTATTGATTCTTGTTTTTCCATTTTTAAATCAAGCTCAAACCTTAGTTTTTGCTGAGTTAACAGGATCTCCCAATGTAAATACAACAGGCTGGAACTTGACAGGAGCAACATATTCAGGTGACACAGGGGGAGATGCGAATGGTTTTTCTGATGAAATCATATTAACAAATGCCTTGAATAATTCTAGTGGAGGTGTTTTCTATAATCAATCTATCGATTTATCAACATGCAATCAATGGAAAGTAGAGTTTGATTTTCGGATGTGGGAAGGTAGTGCCGCTGATGGAATTGCATTTTGTTTTTTGGATGTTCCTCCGACTGGATTCGTAAATGGTGGTGGGGTAGGAATTCCAGCATCTTCAAATGGAGTATTTGTTATTTTAGATACTTATGACAACGGTTGCGGTGCAAATCCTGAAATCCAAATTTATCAAGGAACAGGGTACAATGAATGTGGAATAGGAATGATAAATAGAGCAACAGGTATGAATTTCTTAAGGTCTTCTAACTATCAACCTTGCCGTGTGGAATATAACAACGGGTTAATCTCGGTTTATGTAAACAATATCTTGTATCTCACTGGCACTTATAATGCGAATTTTGTAGGATATATGGGATTTACCGCAAGTACTGGAGGTTCTACAGATAAACATTCAATTAAAAATGTTCAGATTTTTGCAGATATCGCCGTTGCAGACGCAGGATCCGACCAAACTATCTGTAGTGGTGGTACTGTTCAGCTAGGTACAACATCAAATTCAACGTATACCTATAACTGGTTAGGTGCAAATTTAAGTTCAACATCCACATCGAATCCTACGGTAACACTTTCCAATAATACAGGAAGTGCCATAACTCAGACATACTCCTTACAAACAACCCTATCTGCATTGCCAACATCCTGCCCAGATATCGATGAAGTAACGGTTACAATTAATCCTATACCTCTTATTCCTACGAACGCTTCTATTTGTTCGGGACAAACTTTTACATTTCAAGGCCAAGCATTTTCGGATCCTGGAATATATACAATCATGACTACGGATGCTCAAGGGTGCCAAACAAACAACGAATTAACACTTTCCGTAAACCCAAACCTAAGTTCTACAGTTAACCAGAGTATTTGTCAAGGAAGTAGTTTTACGTTTAATGGACAAAACTATTCAAGCGCAGGAAGTTTTCCTGTTACACTTACTTCTCAAACAGGTTGTGACTCCGTGGTTACGCTTAATTTGACTGTCAATCCTGCGCCTGTGACACAATTGAGTGAATCCATTTGTGCAGGTGGATCATTTACCTTTGGAAGTCAAAATTTGACCCAATCAGGACAATATAGTCAAACCCTTCAAACAAACTCCGGCTGTGACTCAATTGTAAATTTAAATTTAGTTGTTAATCCTGTCATCACAGCAACGCAAAATACGACAATTTGCCAAGGCCAGACTGTTAACTTTTTTGGGCAAACACTTTCGACTACTGGTTTGTATAGTCAAAGCTTACAAACGGTGAACGGGTGTGATTCTATTGTAAATCTTAACTTACTTGTCAATCCATTACCTTCTACACCGATAATTACAAATAATGGTCCTGTTGAGTGCCCAGGAGACATCGTAACCTTGAGTGCTTCATCTTCCCCAAACGCTCAATTTGAGTGGAGTGGCCCTCAAAATTTTTCGTCTCAAAATGTCTCTGTGAGTTTTGAGATTAACGTGGAAGATATGGGTGATTACTCTGTTTTTGCAGTTCTAAACGGTTGCTCTTCATCTCCTGCGATCACATCTGTATCCATTATCAATCTTTACGATTTTGATGACTATGATTTTCCAAATGTAATAACTCCAAATGGCGATGGTGTGAACGATGAGTTGGAAATTAATGACTATTATAAAACATGTCAGGGTTATAACCTAATTCTATATAATCGCTGGGGGCAGGTGGTATATGAACAAAATGATTCGACACCAACATTCTCAGGAAAATCAAAAGAAGAAGTACTCCTTTTGGACGGAATATATTTTTACAAATTATCTTATGGCACGAAATCAAAGGCTGGTTTCATACATTTAATTCGATAAATTTTTTATACTCATTTGCAACTTTTACTTCGATTTGAAGGTCTAATCGATCTGATTGTTTATTAACCAATGTTCATGTCGTTTTTTCTAAAATGTGTATTTCTCTGTATTTCAATTTCCACTTTTTTTTCACTAGTTGGGCAAAATTCAATTAATACATCGGGTACTGGTTTACGTTGGGTATCCGCAGGTGATATTGATGTGTCTGGAAATCAAATTACTGTGGAAGCCATTTTTAGAAAGTCTACAACAGCCAATGCAACTAATTTAGTTTCCAAACATACCGACCAAACAACATGTAATTATCTGTTGCGTCCAAACAGCTTCCAAATGACTACAGACAATGGTTTTTACATTTGTACAAACCCTTTACAAACGCTTCTAAACACATGGTATCATGCTGCTGCTACATATGATGGAAGTTTTATTAAATATTATGTTAACGGTTGTTTGGTTAACAGTATTCCCGCCACAGGAAATTTGATTACAACAAATTTAATAACTGGAATTGGAATGCAATCCCAAAATCCATTAGCTTCTAGTGAAAATTTTAGGGGAAATATTGATGAGGTACGTATTTGGAACATTGCCCGAACCGAGCAAGAAATTCAATTAAATATGAATTTTTTAATTCCAACAACTCAGCCAGGACTTTTAGCATACTATAAATTCAATAATAATTATTTAAATTCTCAAGGCAATTCGTCATTTGATGGGGTAGCCCAAGGAACCTTGAGTTTTGATGTTGAAGCACCATTATTTCTTCCACTCGCCATTGTCTCTACCCTCCCAACAGATGCATCCTGTTTTGGAAATTCAGATGGTTCAGTTTCAATAACCGCCCTTGGAACAGGAACCCTTACCTATTCAATCGATGGAATTAATTATGTTTCAACCTCTACATTTGATAGTTTACCAGCGGGATCATATACGGCTTATGTTAAAAGCCCACAAGGTTGTATTGTAAACCAAACTTTTACCATCGGTGAACCTCCTCAAGTTCCTACTCCTGTTATGACATATCCCTCTCCTCTCTGTGAAACGGATGATTTGGTTCTTCACATAGATTCATTATCCGGAGCAACTTGCACTTGGACAGGACCAAATGGTTTTTCTACCAGTATTTTTGATACCATAATTACAAATTCAGGATTTGTTCATAGCGGAGATTATTCTGCTTTTTTGACCTTAAACGGTTGCAATAGTGATACAGCAGTTTATCAATTAACTGTTAACCCGATTTACAATTTGACCATTGACACAACTATTTGCTCGAATGAATCCTACACTTTGGGCGCACAACAATTGGCAACACCAGGATTTTATACACTTTCATTACAAACGATATCGGGCTGTGATAGTATTATTAACTTAAATTTATCGGTAAATCCCGCTTATTCAATGGTACGCGACACTTCGTTTTGTGAAAATGAGACTTTTACTTTCCAAGGACAAACAATAGCCGTAACAGGTACTTATCCTTTTTATCTCCAAACGCAGCTTGGATGTGATAGTACAATTATTTACAATGTTATTGTTTACCCAATTCCTTCTCCTCCTACGATTACATCCAATAGCCCATTACTTTGTCAGGGAGATATTTTTTCCTTTTCGGCCGATTCCATCCAAAATGGCTATTATCAATGGACGGGGGTAAATAATTTTAACTCAACTACATCAAGTAATTCATTTTCTGCATCACCTGTCGACCAAGGAATTTATGAAGTAAATGTTACGCTTAACGGATGTGTAAGTCCAAATTCAAGTACCGAATTAACTATAATCAATTTATATACATTCGATGATTTTGATTTTCCAAATGTGATTACCGCAAATAAAGACAATATAAATGATTCTTTGGACTTAGAAAGTTATTTTCAGACGTGTCAAGAATTTACATTTTACCTGCATGATCGCTGGGGTAATGAGGTTTATCAATTTTCAAGAGGAGAAATTCCTTTTTCGGGTGATGATAACAGAGGAAACCCATTAATGGATGGTATCTACTTTTATGCTTTGATGTACGAAAAAGGTTCTAAGCAAGGCTATATTCATTTATTACGCTAAGCAATTACACTTCCTTCTTTTCCAAATTGCTTAAACGAAATGAATACGGCGATAGTTGCAATCAAGAGCATTACGGAAAAACTTACTAAATAATAGCTCCAATCTAGAGTTCCTGCGATTAATTCTTTTGAGGCTAAGACAACATTTATAACAGGAATGGATGCAGTAGTTAAATCTAAAGAAATACCCGGAAAAAAACCTGCCATTGCTGGTAATACCATCACAATATTCAATGGTGTAATTATACTTTGTGCTTCTTTGAACGATTTTGCATATATAGCAATTGGCACCATGACACCAGCAAAAAAAACAGTCAAAGGAATAAGTAAACCAAACATACTTATCAAGAATTTCGGATTCAAAATATCATGAATTATATCCAAAATTTGTTGATCTTTTACAATATCTAAAAACTCAATAGAAACCCATAAACCAATAAGTGCAAAGGTTGACGCCATCAATCCTGACAATATAATCACCAGCATTTTACCAATAAGTAATTTCCATCGCTTTACAGGTGTTGTCAATAGTGTTTCTATGGTTCCTCGCTCTTTTTCTCCAGTAAATAAATCAATCGAAGGATACATACATCCAATAAAACCAAATACAATAAAAAGATAAGGAAGTATTGCTCCTCCAAATTCTCCAATCATTTGTTGTGGAGAAGCTGTATTTACATAAACCATTTGTAGAGGTGTGATTTCTTGCGGATTTATGTTTAACTCAGATAGTCGAACTGATTGAGCATTTTTCTCCAATGCGGTGGAAACAGCCTTTGCTCTTTCATCCATTCCGACCTCTGTTACATCGTAAAAAACATGCATGGTAGCAGGCTTTTTTGCTTGAATATCTTGATCATAAGTAATCGAAGAACTGAATGCTATGTCCACCTGTTTATCATTGATGCCTTTTCTCAATGAAATGCTATCCTTGTAAAATACAAGTTCGTGTTTACCCAAAATTTCGGGAGGAATCGAAGAAAATTGACTTGTAAAAATCTTTGAATTAGAAATTAATCCAATACGAATAGACTTTTTCGCCGCTGTTTCTTCAAAATAAGAAGATACGGAGACAAATACACTTAAAATTATCGGAAACAAAAGTATAGGAATAACGAGCATTGTCATCATCGTTCTTCGATCTCGCAATGTATCAAGTAGTTCTTTTTTGAATATTGTCCAAATCATTCGTTATGTATTTACAATTCGAATAAATTCCTGAGTAAGGTTACTTTCTATCATATTATTTCTAAATGATTCCATACTTCCCTTGAATTTGATCACTCCTTTGTGAATTATAGCCAGATCATCACAAAGTAAATCGACTTCGCTCATAATATGACTAGAAAATATCACCGTTTTTCCCAAACTTTTACAATCTCGAATCAGTGTAATTATATTTTCAGCTGTAATCACATCTAGTCCACTTGTTGGCTCATCAAATACTACAACTTCAGGGTCATGAATCATAGTGCGCGCGATTGATACCTTTTGTTTCATACCAGTACTCAATTTCCCTATTCGCTTATTCATAAATTCTCCCATATTCAGAAGTTCTATTAATTTTTCCTTTCTATGGTTGATATCCGTTTTATTTACATTATAGAGTGATCCAAAATAATCAATAACCTCGTTGGGTGTTAACCGTGAATACAAACCAGTAGATCCTGTTAAAAATCCAATCTTACTTCGCGCTCGCTCCGGTTCCTTTACGGCATCAATACCACATATTTCAATACTACCAGAGGAAGGGGTGAAAATAGTTGACAGCATCCTCAGAGTAGTAGTCTTTCCAGCACCATTTGGTCCTAACAAAGAAAAAACTTTTCCAGGTTCACAATCAAAGGAGACATGATCAACAGCACGTTGTATACGACTGTCAGTACCAAATTCCTTTACTTGTTGTCTACTAAGTTCAAAGTCCTTAACAAGCTCCTTTATTTTAATCATATTAGTTTTTTAATAAGCGCTCTGTAATACCAATTGCTTTATTCTTATTTGCTAACTGGCCACAAGCCGCGTCAATATCCTTTCCTCTACTTTTCCTAATATTAACAATCATATTTCGTTCTTCCAAAAAGTTAGCAAATGCCTCCACCTTATGGGCTTCTGCCTGCTGAAATTCTCCACCATCAATGGGATTGTATTCAATAATATTTACCTTACAGGGCACACATTTTGCAAATTCAGCAAGTTCAGCTGCGTCTCGGATACTATCATTGAAATCTCTAAAAATTATATATTCAAACGTGACACGCGTTCCGGTTTTCTCATGGAAATACACCAAAGCCTCTTGCAATTCTTTGAGCGAATTAGTCTCGTTTATTTCCATTATTTTATTTCTTTTTTCGTCGTTTGCCGCGTGTAAGGACAAAGCAAGATTAAACTTAACTTCATCATCACCCAGCTTTTTAATCATTTTTGCAATACCAGCAGTGGAAACGGTAATACGTCTAGGTGAAATTCCTAAACCGTCTGCAGATGTTAAATAATCAATGCTTTTCAATACATTTTTGTAATTCAAGAGTGGTTCACCCATTCCCATGTAAACAATATTCGTAAGCGAAGTTGAGTACCTGTTTTCAGCTTGATTTTTCAAATAAACGACTTGATCAAAAATCTCACCTGGCGTGAGATTTCGAAGTAATTTCAATCTCCCAGTCGCACAAAATGTACAGGCTAAACTACACCCAACTTGAGAAGAAATACAAGCCGTCATCCTACTTGATGTAGGAATCAATACGCCTTCAACAACCTTGTTTTTTTCAATCTCAAAAGCGCATTTTATGGTACGATCTTTACTGATTTGTTCGTCTGTTACGTGGAGCGCGTCGATAAAGAATTTACTTTGTAACTTATTTCTAAGTTCCAAACTTAGATTGGTCATCTCATCGATGGAAAGAGCCCCCTTTTTCCATAACCACTCATAAATTTGCTTGGCTCTGAACGGTTTTTCTTCTAACAGCGTTAATTCTTCTGTTAATTCTTTAAGATTTAAATTACGGATATTCAATAAGTCTCCTGACATGAGGAGCTTATCTGTTAAGCATTACGGGCATCACCAGCATCAAAACATCCTCACTTTCATTTTCTTTCTGAATAGGCGTCAAGATTCCTGCGCGACTTGGTTCGCTCATCGAAAGTTTTACCTCAGATGTATCCAAATTAGACAACATTTCTAGTAAGAATCGTGAATTGAACCCAATTTCCATATCGTCGCCGTCATAATTACAAGTTAATCGCTCGTTTGATTCATTTGAAAAATCAATATCCTCAGCAAATAACGATAATTCAGAACCTGCTAATCTCAACTTTATTTGATGGGTGGTCTTATTGGAAAATATAGAGACTCGTTTTATCGAACTTAAAAATTGTTGTCTATCAACCGTAAGAACATTAGGATTTTCTTTAGGAATCACAGCCTCATAATTCGGATATTTACCATCAATTAAGCGACATACTAGGACTATATCATTAAATGTAAATACAGCATTTGATTCGTTATATTCCAGTAACACTTCCTCATCGCCCCTCAAGTTTCCTTTCAACATAGTTAATGGTTTCTTTGGAAGAATAAATGCAGCACTTCCTTTAGTGTCGGCATCCGTTCTTTTGTATCGAACGAGTTTGTGGGCATCAGTAGCTACCAAAGTAATATCGCTTGGAGAAAACTGAAAATAAACACCACTCATTACAGGTCTTAAATCGTCATTTCCTGTAGCAAAAAGCGTTTTATTGATTCCTTTAACCAATATATCTCCCGAGAAACGAATGTCGTTTTTATTCTCAATGGTTGGTAATTTTGGGAATTCATCCCCGTTGAAACCAACCATTTTAGACTTACCGTTATCGTATGTAATCTCAATTTGACTTGTCTCCTTATTAGAACGAATGGTGCATGGTTGCTCAGGTAAATTTTTTAGTACGTCCATGATTAATTTCGCAGGAATCGCAATTTTTCCATTCTCTTCTGATTGAACTTCAAGTTTTGTAATCATCGTTGTTTCTAGGTCAGAAGCACTCACCGTTAAAAGACCGTCTTTGATATCAAATAAGAAATTATCCAAAATTGGCAAGGTATTACTCGTATTTAAGACTCCTGAAATACTCTGCATATGTCGCAATAAAGTGCTACTCGATACAATAAAGTTCATAGTATAAATTTGAGTAACAAAAATAGTAATTGTACACGGATTGAAAACAAGTAATTACAAAAGTTAATTAACAATTTATAAAGATCGACTTGCAAATTCTTTCCTTAAAAATACCTTTAACGCCTCCCGCTGGATAATCAAATGTGTGTATTTGGAAAGTTCTCCCCCACTATGCATCCATTCCCTTGTTTTATTCTCTCCTATATCCACGACATAAGCCAATTGCAAAAAATTTTCTGGGGATAAGCTCTGAAGAATGATACTTAAGTCTAATTCCAATTCATTTAAATCACTTGAATGCAAGGAAACATTTAAACCAATAGCCGTGAAATCTTTTTTAATTTGATGAATTGTGTCATTTAGAAATGCTGTATCGACTAATTTTTTGCTTACGTTTGTCAAATCCATGATGTAAATGTAATTAAAAGCATGAAGCGCTTGTTCGACCTTTTATTTTCAATACTAATTCTACTATTTTTTTTTCCTTTTGGATTGCTCATCTCATTGTTAATTTTGATTGAAACTCCTGGGGGTGTTTTCTACAAGCAAGAACGCGTTGGACTATATGGAAAGCCGTTTTACCTAATAAAATTCCGTTCCATGAAAACAGATGCAGATAAAAAAGGAAAACTCACCATTGGTATGCGCGACCATCGAATTACACGCATCGGTTATTTCATTCGAAAATATAAACTAGATGAGTTCCCACAATTTATAAACGTTTTAAAAGGAGAAATGAGTATAGTGGGACCTCGACCAGAGGTTAAAGAATATGTCGCACTCTATACAGAAGAACAACGACTGGTACTTAATGTTAAACCAGGTATTACCGATTATGCTTCTATTACTTATTTTAGAGAAAATGAACTTTTAGCGAAAAGTGATAATCCCACGAAAACTTACATAGAGGAAATTATGCCCGAAAAAATTGCGCTAAATCAGAAGTACATTCAACGTCCAACCATTGGCCACGACCTAAAAATTATTTGGTTAACCGCGAAAAAAATAGTTGGAAAAATATAATTTTTACCTGTTCACAAAAAATTTCGTCCGTTGTGCATTTCCAGAAGGATTAACTATGTCTAAATAGTAGAATCCATTTGAAACTTGAGGAACATCCACTAAAATGGTTGAAGAATTCGCAAGCGACTTGTAAATGAGCTTCCCATTCAAATCCATTATTTTCAAAAGCGAATTTATATCAGCACCCTTTATGGTAAAAAAGCCTGAATTCGGATTAGGAAATACCTCGATGGAAGTATTGGACTGGTCAGATAACCCAGCACATTGTTCGACAATTATTAAAAGTTGCGCACCTGCTTGACAACCATTTGCGTCAGTGTAACTGGCAGTTAAAGTATTCACTCCAACATTTGCCAATGAAGGATCAAATGTTGAATTGACCACCCCAGTTCCTGTTAAAGAGGCATTTGTAGGCGTCGGAATTAGTTGTATCAAACCTCCGTTGTCACAGACTAAATTGTCAGAATCATTTGACACAAGGGCAACAACTGGATTTGCATTTACCACTATGTTTTGAGTTGTTGAGTTTGATCCTGCGTCATTTGAAACAGTTAAAGTCACAGAATACGCACCAGCGCTGGAATATGAATGTGTTGGATTTTGTTGGCTCGAAGTTGTTCCATCTCCAAAATTCCATGCCCACGTTGAAGGTGAATTCGTTGAAAAATCTGTAAACGTAACTGTTGATCCTTCACAAACTGAGTTTGGCGAGGTAAAAGTTGCCGTTGGGGGATTATTTGAAGGAACAGAATAAAATACTTTGAAATCATCAAAATAATACCCATCTGCAGTTGTTCCACCGTCTGATTTTAGTTGAAACCTTACTTTGATTTGTTGCCCCAAGTAATCACTTAAATTAATTTCTTCCAAAACCCAACTTGATTGTGTTCCTTCGTAAACAGGCTGACCATTTGGCTGAACGCTTCCGTTTGCACTGGTGCCAGGAACGGTATAATTTCCACATTGACCAATCCACGTGGTACCGCCATCAGTTGAAACTTGAAACTGAACAAAATCAAAATCTGCTTCAATTGCCCATTTGGCATAAAAGGAAATCATTGCAGAGGTTGCAGTTGACAAATCAATTGTCGGAATGTAAGTATATGTTTTATTAGCATTATTAGCATAATTACTTGTTGAACCGTCAAAAAATGATTTTGAAGAAGACACAAAAGTTGAAGTTGTTGTTGACCAAGTCCCGGTCCAATTAGTAGCTGAAGTTGCATCTTCAAGTGCCTGTAAGGTAATTGCTCCAAATGTTTTAACAATTGTATCTTTCTTAACCCAAAGACCATTGTCAGTTTTCAGAATATATTTGATTTGATCGCCAAATTGAATGGACGGGTTTAAAGAATATGAAATTGCACCCGTTGAAGTTTGTTGACTATTCAAGTTGTAAGTCAGAGAATTACCAACAGAAACTATATTTAACAATGGTTCAATGGAAACAACAACCTGTCCTCCCTGTCGACCCAATCTTTTGATTGAATGATTGAAATTACCTGATAGGGTAGCAACTGAAGATGGATCAGTATCCTTTACAATACTATAATTTCTGGTTAAGTGAGCCAAAACTAGGTTCGGGAATAACATTTCTTTGCATGTAGTAATTATTTCACTTGATGGCTGCCAGAACGCCGTTCCAACCTCAGGTGTATGAGCGAAAATCGTATCCTTTTGGCCTACTCCAACATCAACTTTGTACATGTAATCGTCTGAATCACCAGAGGCCGGATATAAACTTGAGGACTTCATCGCTGTATATCCATTTAATTCAACCATATGGTTGGTGTAATCTTGCATATAATCATGATGTGGAGCAAATTCAGCTGTGGTAGTTCCAATTGGAAATAATATATCCTCCGCGTATGTGTGGGCATTGAAAGCCATTTCAAAATCATTATTCTGAACCAACCATCTCATCGCCTGTGTTTCGGGTTCAGAAAATGTAGATGGTCCACAATAAGTCTCATTGCTTGTATTCGTACTTGTTCCTGTTGTTCCCCAACCGTAAGAATAATTTCGATTCAAATCAACACCATATGTACCATTTCCGTTGTTACGTCGGTTTTTACGCCACATCCCTCCTCCATTTGGATTGGTAGTTTCATTGTAAACATAGCCATCAGGATTGATACAAGGTACAAAATACATTTGCGTATTATTCACTAAATAAGTCACCTCATCATTTATTCCGTAATTTTCCAACAAATACCACATGTAAAAAATGGTTTCCATTAAACTCATTGGTTCACGCGCATGATGAATAGCTGTGTAAAGTACTTTAGGTTCGCCAGGCTCATTCGTGTTTGGGTTATCGGAAATTCTCACATGGTAAATCGGCCGGTTTTCTACGGTTAAAAATGTAGAAATTGGTGCTTTCGCTGTGATCAAATTAGGATATTGAGCCGCCATTGCGTCTAATTCAGCGAGCATTTCTGCATATTTCAAATATCCACCCATAGTTCCCAAATTGAAATTGGAAGGTATAGCTGGAGAAAATGTTGAAGATCCACCTGCTCCTGTTCCCGTACAATTTGCGTTTTTAAGAATATTTTCAGATTCTTTACTTGGATTGTTTAAAATGTCTATATAATACTTTTCGACATCGGAAATTAGAATTTCGTAGTTATAACCAAATGTTTGCATGATGGCTATTTCATCCTCGGAGAAATCAGAGATGAAAAACATCCCCTCCTTTCGGATACCATGATCCATGGTAACGCCTAAATTACTCAATTTTACAAGCTCTTCGTGAGTTCCAAAAACCTTAACCCGTGAATAATTTTGTGAAAAAACAGTTGTAATAACCGAAAAAATTAAAAGAAATAAAAAATTTAATTTGGAGATATTCATGTTTGATAGTTTAGCGATTCAATATTACAAAAAAACATGTGATTTCACTTTATGTTCTGTTCTAAATATTTTAAAACACACAAACAACAACTTCAATTTTTATACATTGTTCTTAATTTCAGGCAACCTAACAACTTTTTTGTTGTTTTATACAAGTATAAAAGTTGTATTTTTACCACAATTGAAAGGATTAGTTTACATATTACATATTCTTTTTCCGCTTCTAGCTTTTAGTCAGCCTATTTGGATAACCCCGAATCGTGGTCAATGGGATGACCGAATTCAGTACAATGTGGATTTAAATCAAGGTAAATTATATTTGGAAAACACCAAAATGACCTTTTTCCTAACAGATGCCATGTCGCATAATCACACGGAGCACGAAGATCATTCCGAAGAAAAAAGTGGAATTGCATACCACGCTATCCATCAAACATTTTTAAATGCTAATAAAAACACGATTAAAGTTGAGAAAAATTCATCCAGACATTATTCAAATTTTATTTTAGGATCAGACAAGTCAAAATGGAAGTCCGAAATTTATTCCTTCAGTGAGGTTCAATACAAACAGTTTTATCCAAATATTGATCTTTATTACTCTTCAAGCAATGGTCAACTGAGTTATAATTTTTTGGTGTTACCATTTGCAGATCCATCTCAAATAAAATTTGTTTTATCCGGTGCTGAGTCAGTAAGGATTTCTAAGGATGGTACCTTAGTTCTCAAACATAGGTTTGGAGAAATTCGAGAATCCGCTCCTCAAGCATGGACAGAAGATGAAAATGGAAATAAAACAAAAGTTGCTTGTTACTTCGAGCTTAAAGGAGATACTGTTCGTTTTAGTTTGTATGACGGGTATGATAAAAATCAGAAATTAATTATTGATCCGAGTTTAACTTTTTCAACCTTTACTGGTTCTACGGCTGATAATTGGGGATTTACGGCCACCCCGGATATAAATGGAAATTTATTTGGTGGAGGTATTGTTTTTAGTTCTGGATATCCTTTATCGACGGGTGCATATGACGTTAGTTTCAATTCTGGAACGGGATCTTTTCCAATGGATGTAGGTATAACAAAATATACAGCAAACGGTAATAACATTTTATACTCAACTTACTTGGGTGGTTCAGGAAATGAAACACCGCACAGTATTGTTTGCGCCCCAAATGGCGAACTTTATGTTTATGGCGCCACTTCATCTACTAATTTCCCAATGGCTGGTACTCCATATGACAATTCACATAACGGGGGACCATATGAATTAGAAAACTCTTTAGAATTTAATGGGTCTGATATTTTCGTAGCCCGTTTAAATGCGAACGGAACATCTCTGCTTTCTTCAACCTTTATTGGAGGAAGTAACACAGACGGATTAAACACTTCCCTATTGCACTATAATTATGGTGATCAATTTCGAGGAGAAATAACGTTGGATGAAAACAATAACGTCTACATTTCTAGTACCACTGCATCGTCGAATTTTCCCACCGTAAATGCCGCTCAAGCAAGTTTAAATGGTTCACAAGATGCTGTGGTGTTTAAACTCAATCCTAACTTGAGTTCTCTTTCATGGTCAACTTATTTTGGAGGATCGGGAGATGAAACTGGCAATGCTGTTTCAGTGGGAACTTCAGGTTCTGTATATGTTGTGGGAGGAAGCACCTCATTTTCACTTCCAATAAATTCGGGGAATGATTTGTCATTCAATGGAGGTTTAAGCGACGGGTATGCTTTACGTCTTAATACAAGCAGTGGCGCCTTTCAATCAGGTACTTTCATGGGGTTAAACGAATATGACCAAACGTATTTTGTGGATACTGATCCCGCAGGTGGTGTATATGTATACGGCCAAACAGAATCTACATGGCCAATTAGCCAAGGATGTTATGGAGTTCCAAACTCAGGTCAATTTATAAGGAAATATACTGGTGATTTATCAAGTGTCTCATGGACAACCATGATAGGTGCTGCTACAGGTCATGTGGAAATTTCTCCAACGGCATTTCTTGTTTCAGATTGTTATGATATTTATTTGGCGGGATGGGGCGGTATTTTGAATCAAAATGGCCAAGCAAGTTTTTCTACTAGTTCCGGATTTCCTATTACACCCGATGCTTATCAAGCCGTTACAAATGGAAGTAATTTTTACCTTGCCGTTTTGGATCAAGACGCAAGCTTTTTGAAGTATGCAACTTTTATGGGAGGAACAACAAGTAGTTACAATCACGTGGATGGTGGAACAAGTCGTTTTGATAAATCAGGTAGAATTTATCATGCCGTTTGTGGAGCTTGCGGAGGAAACGACTACGGGTTTACAAGTACACCCGGTAGTTGGTCGCCCACCAATAATAGTTCAAATTGCAATATGGCGAGTTTTAAGTTTGAACTCAGTACTATTCAAGCCGTAGCTGCTCAACCCGAACCATATATTTGTATTCCGCAATCAGTGTACTTTCAAAATAATAGTGTTAATGGTAATGCTTATTTGTGGATTTTTGGAGATGGGAATACTTCCAATGAATTTGAACCCATTTATGAATACTCAACGCCTGGAATCTATGATGTCACCTTGATTGTTTTAGATACTAATGGTTGTTATTCTCCTGATTCCATAACAATCTCCGTAAATATCGGTTCTTTTTCAGCTGGCGTTGTTCAAACACCAAATTCTATTTGTCCTGGTATTGGTTTTCAATTTGATGCATATGGAGGAACGACCTATAGTTGGAGTCCCGCACAATTTTTAAATAACCCCAATATTTCGAATCCTATTGCAACTGTGAACCAAACGACTCAATTCAGCGTAACCATTTCAGATAGTTGTGGCTCTGTAGTTATTCCTATTACACTAAATGTATCCAATAATCCAATTACTATTTCACCAGACTCAACAATATGTATAGGATCTTCCGTTGACTTACAAGTTTCAGGATCAGGGACGATTACATGGACACCAACAACCTATCTTTCTACAAGCTCATCATTTAATACAACAAGTACACCTCAACAAACTATTACTTACACTGCAACAGTAACAGATTTTAACGGTTGTGAAGAACAAGCTAATGTCACTATTTCAGTTGCACAAGATTTACCAACTCCAATAATTGAAGATACAATCAACATATGTAAAGGAGCTTCCGCTTTCTTGTCAGTAGGAGGGGGAAATTCCTATATTTGGAATTATAGTCCTTATTTAAGTGCTTTTCAAGGAAGTTCTGTTGTCGCAAATCCTCCATATAACTACTATTTTTTTGTAAATGTGATCAATGCTTGTGGTAGTGTCAAAGATTCTATATTCGTAAATATCATTGAACCAAATGTTCAAGCTGGTAACGATACAATAATATGCCCAGGTGGCACAGCTAATTTATGGGCCGATGGAGCGATTTACTATCAATGGTTTCCATTAAATTCTGTCAATGGAAACGGCGAAAATGTTCAAGTTTCAATCAATCAACCAACATTATTTTATGTTATTGGTACTGACGTATTTGGATGTACAGATACATCATTTATAACTGTTGATGTTTACAATAATCCTATGATTGTTACAAATCCTGATGTATATGCATTTTATGGTGATCAAATTCAATTAACAGCTACGATAAGTTCATCTGGAAATGTTAATTGGTTTCCAATACAAGGGCTAAGTTGTACGTCTTGCTTAAACCCAATAGCATCTCCAAATCAAAACATTACTTACTTTGTTGAATTTACCGATGAGAATGGATGCAAAATAAATTCGAGTGTTTCAATTTTTTATGATGCCTTAATTTATGTTCCAAATACTTTTACTCCAGACGATGATGAATTAAATTGTAGATTCAAAATTATTAGTGGAAATATCTCAGAAATGCAGTGCTTAATATTTAATAGATGGGGGGAGATTGTTTGTACATTAAATTCTATAAATGAAAGCTGGGATGGAACATACAAAGGCAAAAAATGTCAAGATGGCACCTATACATGGAAATTGATTTATTCTGATTTTCAAAATCAAAAAAAGCAACTAATCGGACATGTTAATCTTTTAAGATAGTTCTTTTCATTACATTTGAACTATGTATAAAATCGAGTCTTTTACATTTAATGCGTTTCAAGAAAATACCTACATCCTCTACTCTGACTCAAAATTTGCTGTCATTATAGACCCCGGTTGCTACACCAAAGAGGAAGAATTTGAATTGGAATCCTACATCGAAAGACATGATTTGACTCCTCTAGCTGTGCTCAACACACATGCCCATATTGACCATATTCTAGGAAATCAATTTTGCGTTTCACGTTTTAATATACCTCTTTACTTGCACAAAGAGGACCATAGAACATTAACAATGGTGGAAAGTTACGCGCATGTCTATGGATTTGAAAACTATAAAGTTTCTCCATCTCCAACACATGAGCTTTTTGACGGAATGACCTTGGCACTAGAAGATATCGAATTATACGTGCACCACACTCCAGGGCATTGTCCGGGGCACGTTGTATTTTATAATCATGAAAATAACTTTGTAATCAATGGAGACGTATTGTTTCAAGGTAGTTTTGGTCGGACAGACCTTCCTGGCGGTGATTTAGACACTCTCAAAAAAAGTATTTTCGAAACATTATTTGAATTCCCGAATGATACAATTGTTTATTGCGGGCATGGACCTCAGACTACCATTGGAAGTGAAAAACTAACGAATTACATCCATCAATTTTAAAGTGAATATTGGCATCAATACACGTAATTTAATTCATGGAAAGATGGAGGGATTCGGCCGTTATACCTACGAATTAACAAAACGTATAGTTTTAAATCATCCAGAACACAATTTTTACTTCTTTTTTGATCGAAAATACGATCCACAATTTATTTTTGCCGAAAATGTAATTCCTGTTGTTTTTGATCCGCCAGCTAGACATCCCGTTCTGTGGTATATCTGGTTTGAATTAAGATTAGGAAAAGTTCTGAAAAAATACGCTATCGATGTATTTTGGTCACCAGATGGATTTATAAACCTACGCACTGAAGTTTCCCAAATCGCAACGATTCACGATATTAATTTTCATGTATACCCAAAAGATTTACCTTCAAGCGTTTCTTACTATTACAATAGGTTTTTTCCAAAATTTGCAAGGAAAGCTGATAAAATTATAACGGTTTCCAACTTTTCAAAAGCAGAACTCATCAAATATTATAAACTGGACTCTTCCAAAATTGAGGTAATTTACAACAGTGCCGATGAAATTTTTAAACCAATCACTATTCAAGAAATTCAAAATACACGAGCATTAATTAGTAAAAGTAAGCCCTATTTTCTTTTCGTAGGTTCATTGCATCCACGTAAAAACCTACAGCGATTATTGAACGCTTTCTCTCTTTTTGCGAAAGAAAATGACACAATAGATTTGGTTATAGTTGGTAGTCCGTTGTGGAAAAAACACCGTATTCAAATACCGATAACCTGTCAAGATAGAATTCATTTTACAGGATATGTGGACCAAGAGCAACTTGCAAAAATTACCGGTTCTGCTTATGCACTCACCTACTTGCCCTATTACGAAGGATTTGGAATACCATTAGTGGAAGCTATGAAATGTGGTGTGCCAATAGTTGCTGCTAATGCTAGTTGTCTGCCAGAAATAACAGGCGAAGCCGCATTGCTATGTGACCCCTTCAATGAAAAAGAAGCCGCAAACCAATTAAAATTTCTTTTGGATACTAACGTTTACCAAGAGTTCAGTGAAAAATCCATTTCAAAGGCTACCTCTTATTCATGGGACAAAGCCGCCATCCAAACATGGGAGGTTATAACAAGTATATATAATCAAAAGAAAAACTAAATTTGCATTCTGGTTTCGTAGTTCAACGGATAGAATAGAAGTTTCCTAAACTTTAGATCCAGGTTCGATTCCTGGCGAGACCACTAGTTAAAGATCCAATTGATAAACTTGACTTAACGAAGAATTGTCCCGTATGGTAATATCTAGGTCTTTAATTAATCCGTCTGAAATATCGTAAACCCAGCCATGAACGTGAACTTCTTGATTTCGTTCCCAAGCACCTTGTACGATGGATGTTTTAGCCAAATCAAGGACTTGTTCTACCACATTCAGTTCTACAAATCTATTAAACCTTAATTTTTCATCTGCGATAGCATTTAGCTCATCTTGGTGAAAACGATAAACATCCTTTATGTGACGAATCCAGTTGTCAATTAATCCGACATGCTTATTCGTCATTGCTGTTTGTACTCCACCGCAACCATAATGACCACATACAATAATGTGTTTCACTTCAAGAACGTTTACAGCATAATCTAAAACGGATAGCATATTCAAATCAGAATGTACGACCATATTTGCAATGTTCCTATGGACAAAAACGTCCACAGGTTCTGCACCGATAATTTCATTTGCTGGAACACGACTATCTGCACAACCTATCCTTAAAACGGGTGGTTTTTGGCCTCGCGCTAATTTTTTAAAATACTCAGGGTCTTTATCGAGCTTTGACTGAACCCATTGCTTATTATTCGCTAAAAGCTGATTATAAAATTTTTCCATTTTTTTTAATTTAGAAACAATTCATATATTAGTTAACCTAAGTTCTATTTGTTTTAATTGAGCTTTATGCCGCTTGAACTCTTCAATTACTTCTAAAACATCATGGTCAATATTCTTGCAGCGAGAACCGTCTATCAATACCTTAGATTTTTCAGGTATTGACAATAATGTTTGCTGAATACCGCCTTTGTTCAAAAAAGTAATTTCCTCAGATAGAGTTATTACAATCTCATTATTCAGTTCTGTTTTTTTAAAATGATTTTAAAATTTCTTTTCAAGATGAAAAATACCGCCACTGCAAATCCAATGGCTATTCCTTTTAAAAGGTCTGTAAAAATCACACCCATTATAGTTGAAAAAAATGGAATAAATTGGTCCCACTCTGAATTATACATTTTTTTTATTACCTCAAAACTAGCAAGTTTGTAACCGATTAATATGAGAATTGCAGCCAACACTGACAAAGGAATTGTATTCAATAAATTAACCATAAACATTACTGCGAATAGCAATAAAACCCCATGAAAAATAGTTGCAATTTTTGACTTCCCTCCTGCGTTTATATTTGCAGAACTTCGAACTATAACTTGTGTTAAAGGAAGGCCTCCAATTATTCCGCTCACTAGATTACCAATTCCTTGCGCAACTAATTCTCTATTTGGAGGAGTTGTATTTTTTCCTGGATCCAATTTATCTGTAGCTTCAACTCTTAACAAAGTCTCAAGACTTCCCAACGTTGAAATTGACGCTAAGACAATTGTAATTAATCCTGCAGCTGGACCCGAAACTCCTAAACGAGAACCACTGACTGCTCCAACTACTATTCCACCCACAATTCCAGCAATAAGCACAGAAAACAAGGATGGTAATCCAATGATTCCTTCAATTTTGGTGGAAGCTAAGCCAATTCCTAAACACAAGGGTAATGCGACTAAAAAGACCACAAGGCCGACTGACAGGTCGCGCTGCCAACTAAATATTTTTTCCATAATCGATTTATTAGTAATTTATTTTTGTCTTCTAAATCGAATATTCCGGAGGGCTAAAAAAATTCTTACTTGTTTCGCTTGTTAAATTTGCCTTATAAATATATCCTTGTTTCAATAAGGATTTAGTCAAATTAATTTTTAAATTATCAACGAGATCTTTTTCTTCTTCATTTTCTTCCAATAAATCAAGTAAATCATCTACTTCTTCAATAGAGTCATTAATATGATGTGCAGAAGAAATTGAAGTTTCATTAGCATCTAATACGATTATTTCATGAGTAAAAACAAAAACATTAGACATTACCAATTGTGTTATAAACAATAACATCAATAAATAAGGTCGAATGATTTGTACTTTACTCAATTGATTACGTTTAATGCCTTTCCTACTTTTATAAATGCTGCAATTGCTTTATCCAAGTCAGCTTTTGAGTGGGCAGCTGAAATTTGCGTACGAATTCTTGCTTGACCTTTCGCTACAACCGGATAGAAAAACCCTACGGCATAGACACCCTCTTCTAATAACATCTCAGCAAATTTTTGTGAAAGCGCTGCGTCGTAAAGCATAATTGGAACTATCGGTGAATCTCCTGGTTTGATATCAAATCCTGCTGCTTTGATGCGTTCTTTAAAATAGAGCGTATTTTCTTCCAATTTATCACGTAATTCAGTTGTTGAACTCAACAAATCAAATACTTTTATCGAAGCTCCAATGATTGACGGCGCTAATGAATTTGAAAATAAATAGGGACGTGAACGCTGGCGCAACATTTCTATTATTTCCTTTTTGCCCGTTGTGTATCCTCCCATAGCACCACCAAGAGCTTTCCCTAAGGTACCTGTGATAATATCAACCCTATTCATCACTCCACAATACTCAGGAACACCTCTTCCTGTTTTTCCGATAAACCCTGCCGAATGACATTCGTCCGTCATTACTAATGCATCATATTTATCTGCAAGATCACAAATTTGATCCATTTTGGCGATGTCGCCATCCATGGAAAAAACACCATCCGTTACAATTATTCTGAACCGTTGATCTTGTGCTTTTTTCAATTGTTCCTCTAAATCATTCATGTCGGAATGCTTATAACGGTATCGTTGCGCTTTACATAATCGAATTCCATCTATAATAGAGGCATGATTTAATTCATCAGAAATAATAGCATCTTGTTCTGTAAATAGAGGTTCAAATACCCCTCCGTTTGCATCAAATGCTGCAGCATATAAAATAGTGTCTTCAGTTCCGTAAAATTCGGCAATTTTTTGTTCTAAAATTTTATGAATATCCTGTGTTCCACAAATAAATCGAACAGATGACATACCGAAGCCATGTGTATCGAGCGCCTCTTTTGCGGCTTCAATAACTTCTGGATGCGAGGAAAGTCCTAAGTAATTATTAGCGCACATGATGACGACATCATTACCTGAATTCACTTTAACATTTGCGCCTTGTGGTGTTGTGATGATACGCTCTCTTTTTAGAAGTCCATTTTGCTCTATTTGTTTCAACTCTTCAGAAAGGAAAGCTTGAATGTTGCCGTACATATTATTTCTTTTTTCGTTCTTGAACTCTTTTGCTTACTAAGGTATAAAGTAATTTGCAATCTTTTTCCTCTAATTTTCGTCCAAATTTTACAATTTTACCAAAATAGATAAATGTAAACCGTTCTCCTCCATTTATCCATGGTGAAGATTCCCATACTCTTTGGACAGAACTTTCCTCTGGAACCTCAAATTGTAAGTCTTGAATATTCCCGAATAAATACAACGTAGATTTTCCAAATTTGCGGATGGAGCGTTTGTAATGCAAACCAACTTCATCAATCTTTATTAATTCCTTTCCGAACATTAACCACAAATAGGATCTTGAAACTCTAACGGCGTAATAAACCCAGAAAACAGAAAATACCCAAATAATTACTTGCTCTTTTTCAGTAAAGGTATGATCCATTGAATAAACAAGGGTTGCTATTCCGATAACGTACCACATTGCCAACCATGCTCCCATCAACGAATTAACTAAACCATTTCGCTGAGGTTCAATTACAATAGTTGTACGTTCTTTTGTTTCATTAAAACTTATACGATTTCCTATCCACTTCACTTTGCGAAATTAAACAAAAAAGCCCCGTTATTAACGAGGCTCTTTTATATTCTAATGAGAATTTAGTAATTCCATACATTGATTTCCCATTCTCTGATTTGTTCTTTGATACGTTCCGCTTCATATAAAGCGTCTACACCAAATTTATAGTCTTCAATTTCACGATCAAATTTATCTGAAACTCTGTAAATCTGAGCATTAAATCTTCTTTTCCAGAACATATCGTCGAACGACATCCATTGCGCATCATTTTGGTCATTGTAAATGTAATAATTAACCATAACATTTCTCAACTCCGGAAAGTAAAGCCAGAATAATTCAAATTCAGCGTAATTAGTACCAGTCGAAAGAGGTATTTTAGCACCAACCAAATCACCACTAACTAAATCTCCTTTATCCGAATAAGGATTTTTGACCACTAAACCATGTCTTCCTGAAGCCGTTTTCGTCTTGTCGTAAACAAATTTGGCAACGGGTGCAATTGCTATAATTCTCCTATCTAACAATGACCTCTCTTTATCAAAAAACCAATCTTCCTTAATGTTATATGCTGTTATTAAATCAGATGATAGATAATAAGTTTGAGACTCAACAAGAAGATCAATTGGTTGAGTGGAAGAATTTGGATCTTTCATTGCTTTTTGCCAAGCCTTCTCAAACGTTTGGTTAACCTTGAGAGCATTCAAAGAAGAAGTCCATTGTGGGCCAACACCTAACGCGTCGTAGTCATTATTCAATAAATCATTAACCCATGAAGTAAAAGTCGTAAATTTTGGATTTGTTTTCCAAGTAACCTGGGAACCTTGATAATCACCCGTCCAGGGTTCTCCATCCATAAAAACTCCTATTCTTTTATTTATCTGTGACTTATAATGAGGATTTTTAGCATCAAAATAAATATCTTTCTTTCCCAATTTCTCTAGAGGATACTTAAAAAGATATCCATCCTCCTTTGTAAATTTATCATCCAAAGTATCGGAAACAAAATACATAGTTAAATCACCGTTCATCAAGTGTTGCATTATAATAGTCCACAATGACAATCTTTCTTGATTTCTAATCCAACCTTTGTGATTAAGAATGTCTTCAGGCTTTTGTACCGGCTCTGATGTAAAACTACCTAGAAATTTATCAACTGGAAAAAATATATCATGATTTATTTTTTCCCTTGAATCAATTCTTGAATACACGCGTTTCGACCAAACAAGATCTGCAGATCTTACATATTCGTATTCAACTGCAGACCTAACTGGTACCTCGTCTTTTATTACAACTCCATCAACTATCCCTCCACTTAAAACATTGTAAGGACCTCGAGGTATATCATTCTGTGAAATGCACACCAAACTTAATTCAATGAATATCGAAAATAAAATAATTGATTTCATAGTAATATTATTAATTAACTGTAAAAGCTCTTTTCATAAATCCGTTCTGAGATGTACCATTTCGCTTCCACCAAATCTGAACTGCCACATCACTTTGAGGTGCAGCCGATCTCAATGCGGCAGCAGGCACATTATTTCCCGGATATGTTTGACCATTAATTTTGATTTTCTCAATAGAATAATTAACACCTGAAAGTACACTTCCTTTTAATCCTACAAACAATGAACCACCTTGACGACCTATAGAACTTGTTAATAAATCTGGCTCTGGAAATGGTCTAACTTTCACTTGTTGAGTGGATTCGGCTACTGTTTTACCTGTAGCATCTTTACCTATAACTTTTATGGTGGCATTTTGGGTGGCTTTACCCGCTGTTACTCGAGCCACGTAATAATTTCCACTTTTGCGACAAGCGCTTCCGTTAACAGTAACGGAAACATCTTTGACAGTTGCTCCTGCAACGGCCGCCGTAATTTTGTTATCCCAGTCAGCGTAAAGAACCGCCACATCTGGTAGCCCAATTGAGCCAGACCCACCAGATGAGTTAACTGCCACCGATGTAGCAAAATCCAACCATTCTGTTACATTTCCATACGTATCGGGTACACCTACCTTTCCTCCAACTTTAACATCACCTTGCGATGGAGCTCTAAACTTATATACCGCCATTCCTTCTTTAGTTTCAACAAGCGTTCCTCCGCCACTTATTGACTGAACCTTGGGTTTTTTATCGGTATCATAGGCACCAACAAATACAGTAACATTAAATTCGCCATTAGGGTCAACAATTGCTGCTGATGGAAACGCCATCCCAGTAACCTTATTAAACGAGTATGCGCCACCTTCTAGTTTAGTTTTCAGTAAGGCAAAAGCTCTTGCTCTCGCACTGTGAACATCATTTTGTAATGAAGAAAGAGAGGCTAATGCACCAACCAATGGAGCATGATCAAAAGTTCTACCTAACCAATGAATATCTTTAACCTCATGATGATCAGCCTTTTCTAATTTGGTTAAAACTTCATATATTTCACTAAGTCGGTCTAAATCTCTAGGATTAGCTTTATTACCACCACCTTTTAACATGGCCGAAATTTTATCTTTCAAATCCTTAATTTTTTCAAACTGGTTTATATCTGTCACATTTTTTATTTGCCAATTATTCTTACCATCCGCATACGTTCCTACGTTCATCAAAATTGATTTTCTATAAGCCAATAATGCTTTCCAGATTGCCATACCTGGCTTTGATTCATCAATAGCAGATATTTCCGAACCAATCAATTCCATAATTGGCACATCGAAATTGTCTTTTGATTGAACAGCTGATAAATTTAATTCAGCAGGTTTCAGAGGATTCTTAGCGTCGTATGGTTTCCACATAATAACATCCTTATTACCATCTCCTATTGTACTTATATCCTCTCCAGATTTTTCAAGTATAAGTAATTTAGCATCATCTATTAATTTTATCAATTTTGCTGCATCTGCATCGATGCTATTCATGATTTTTCGATATTGCAACAACTTTTCATATTTCTCCTTTGCTCCTTCCTTACCCTGATCCATTTCTCTTTTTGCTTGATCAATATTTGCTTCGATAACTTTTCTATCGTCGTTACCCTTTTCAAGTTGAGTCAACGTAGCCTGTTGAATATTACGTTCAATCTCTACAAATGCATCTAGAATTTGCTTTGATACGTTCAATGCTAAAAGCGCTGTCAGTACCAAATACATCATCCCGATCATTTTCTGTCTTGGGGTTTCCTTACCACCTGCCATAATTTCTAATTTTTTAGATTAATTAATAATTTGAAATTAGTTACAGATTAACCTCTCATTGCTTTCAACATGTTACCGTACACGTTGTTCAAATCAGTAAGGTTTTGAGACAGCATTGCCATATTCTCTCTATATGCCTGAGTATCTTTTGCCGTAGAAGCAAGGTCAGTCATAATATTATTAATACTCTGCTGAAGCGCACTCATATTAGCCAAGCTATTCAAATATTCTTGAGAAGAATTCAACTGAAGTTCATAAACATTATTTAAGGCTGCTAAATTTTGACCTAATTTTTGCATTTCTGAACCAAAATTACCACCTCCGTCAGCTGTAATTCCAGCGATTGCGTTTGCGGATTGAGCGTATTGCTCAGTTAACTTGTTCAAACCTGCAGAAGCATTTTCAAGATTTTGAACATAAGCATCTGTAGCACCTGCAACAGTGGAGACCGCACCTAAAGAACGTGCATTGTCAGCTAAATTTGACATACTGTCCTTTAACTTAGCTAATAGAGCGTCATCGATTCCAGCTTTATCTAACTTTTCAGCAATTTCTCCAGCAGCAGAGGCACCACCTTTTCCGCCTTTTTTCAAAATTGGTAACAATCTATTTTCTTCATCATTTTCATTTAGACCTAATTCAGGAAATACACGCGTCCAATCTAACTCATCATGCATCGGCTCTAAAGCGATAAAAGCAAAAATACCTGCCTCTGTTAATAAACCAATAATTAGCATCACATCACAACCTGGCCAGTGCATAATTTTAAATAATGCCCCTACAATTACTACAGAAGCGCCAAATCCTGAAACATATTTTACAAACAGTTTATACTTTTTTGATGCAAAAAAACCACCTTTACCACTCATAACTTAAAAAATTTAATAATTTGTATTTAGATTTATAATTGAATTACTTATTTACTTTAATTGAATATCTGATTGGATTTCCTCGCCATTCTCCTTGTCAATATCGCTACCACCGCGACCAAGGTGAGTCATAACATTTCTGAAACCTATATAAGATTTTGCTGAATCTTGGTATTCAAATGTTCTTGTCCCATTCAATAAATAATAGCCGATATCCTTCCATGATCCACCACGCAGTACTTTTTTCTTTTTTGCTGGGTGATCGCCGTCCAGGGCTTGATAATCATAGTTAGAATTTAAATCATGGGCAAATTCATACATTGATTCGTCAAAGGTAGTTGCGCACCATTCTGAAACATTGCCTGCCATGCAATAGAGTCCGTAGGCATTGGGATTATAGGAGTAAACCTTTACAGTGTGGAATCCTCCATCTTCAAAATATCTACCTCTCATCGGCTTAAAGTTTGCCATAAAACATCCAGCAGCATTTCTGATGTACGGTCCTCCCCAAGGATAAGCTGCTAAATCTAGATTTCCTCTTGCAGCACCCTCCCATTCAGACTCTGAAGGTAACCGAAAATCATTAACATATACTTCACCTGAATTATTTAACCATGTATGATATATTTGAGTTCTCCAAACCGAAAATGCTTTCGCTTGAGACCACGTAACACCTACAACTGGATAATTATCATATGCTGTATTCCAAAAATAATTTTGAGTCATTGGATCATGAAAAGAATATGTAAAATCGCGAACCCAACACAATGTATCTGGATAAACATTAATTCTTTCCTTGATTATGAATCTACTTCTATCTGTATGACCTCTCAAGGCATTGTGTTGCCCTTTTGAATTGGTATAACCTAAATCCAAATCTTGACCAGGATTTTTTAGAGATGATTTGTATAAATTCGAGGAATCATTTACCATATAAGCATTTCGATCTACTTGATTCAAAGTACCTGAAGATAAATCAATATCACCGTCTTTATTATTCCATTGATTATTTTGATAAATGGTCGTGTCTATCCAAACCAAATTACCACTTGCATCTAAAGTAGATCTATGTAAATCGTTTTGCTTGTAATCTTTACCTAATGGTTCTCTTTTTGATCTTAAATAGAAATTATCTTGTGTTTGATTATTTACAGTATTTCCTCCAACTATTTTTCCGTAAGCATAAGTTTCGCGCGCATCTACTGATTTTGTTAGAATTTTTCCTCTTCTTGCGGCTTCTTGGTAATCAATCCAATAGTAATCGTAAAATAACAAGCGTGTATCAATTTCCCGTCTATTATTAAAGCGTTCTTCACGGCTGTAATACATATCAGAAAGTAGAACCGAAGTTACAGGATCACTATATTCAATAGGCTCTTCCCAATTTAAGGTGAAATATTTTCGGTTTTCTATTCTTCCACCTTGGTTTACTGGAAAATCTTTCATTTTAGATGCATCAAAGTCGAAATCTCCAGCTTTTGTTTTCTTTCCTAATGTTTTCTTATCTGCTGAATATTGCATAAAAATAGATCGCAACTCCAAATCTGAGATAGTCACCTCTTGTATCGGTGCTGTTTTATTCTTTATTGAGGAGAAAAAATCTTTATTTTTAGCCAATTCCTTTTTAGCATCCAATCCATTAACAACCTGATTTGCTTTTATTTTCTTTGTATTACCACCTAAAAGAGAAATTACTGTTTTATCGAATTCAGCATTGTTGGTTGTGTCATTAAAAATTTGGAAAGGCGTATTTCCACCTTGTACATCAGAACCCATATCCATTAATGTTCTGTATGGCTCTCTGAAGAAATTATCTGGAACATTTACCCATCTCTCCGCCTCTTCATCATAACTTCTGCGATAAAGTTTTTCTCTTGCAATTGAATCTCTAACCCAATGAACAAACTGTCTGTACTCGTTATTAGAGATTTCGGTTGCATCCATATACAAGGCCTGAATTGAAACGGTTTTAGTACGTGCAGTGTGCAACCCCATGATGTCTTGATCATCTTGACCACCCGATTGATAACCTTGAGCGGGCACATATACCATACCCAATGGCATTTTACCCGGACCAAGAACATCTGGATAGAACGTTCCACGTCCTCTAACACCCACTAAATTACCTTCCACAGTTGTACATTTAGAAGCGTAAATTAATGGCAATAATAAAACTAAATAAATTACTTTTTTCATTTTATTGTTTTTGGTTTTCTCATTCACCAAATTAACTTGCTACAGGATCTAATTTTTGATATAACGAGAGAACTTTACTTATGGTTACATATTCATTAAAAAAATTACAACCAACGTACGTGACGAGCACTTTGTGTTGGCGGTTCAGGTAAAAACATACAATATTTCAGCATGATTTCGTGTGAACCTCTTGATATAGTACTTAATTTATTCAACACCGTAAAATCATACGAATACCCGAAGGTAAAGTTAGGAAAGGGAGTGTAACCTAACATCAAAGCGAATGCATCTGATGTTCTAACAGTCAAACCACCATAAACCTCTTTACCATCTCCAAGATCATAAAGGTAACGAGCATTTATATCTGCTGAAAATTTAACCAAATCCGTTCTCATCAATATTTGCGCATCGATCGTACCACTTGCAACCTCTTCAAATTTTTTACCTCCCATTAAATAATAATGACGGGCAGTTTGATAATTCTGAACAACATTACCACTCGGAGTAGTCACACTTTGTTTTAAAAGCGATTCAGAAAGGTGAGTAGATGAAAAGCCCGCATAGAAATCCTTACCTTGAAAATAAGCCCCGAAATTCAGGTCCAAGTTCGTTGCAGAAAAACCTGAAGGTAGATAGTTGTCAGGATTAGAAGTTGGCGGCACCCATGTTGGTGACATACCATAATTCATGATGCCTAATCCGATTCCTAAACCAAGAGTCCCAAAATTTCCTAACGATACAGGATAAGAATAATTAAGCAAAGCATTATTTTGAGTAGCAAAACCAATTGCATCATGGAAAAACGATATTCCAATTCCCCCTGGAAAGTACTTATCAAGATTTGCTTCTATATTTAACACTGCTGAGTTTGGCGCACCATTTACCTTATCCCACTGATTACGATACAAAGAAGTGCCGCAAATGCCGTTAAACAAATCTATACCTGTTTTTCCAGGATTCAATGTCATTTTATCATACATGAAGTGCGTTAGGAGTTTATCCTGTTGCCCCCAAGTAAAATGTGTTGCACTGATCAGCAATACAAAGAAGAGACTATTTTTCACTAGCATAAGGTTTAATTCTATTAAATTCTCAGCATACCGCTAAAGCAGTATATAAGCATTAAGGTCGCTAAAATATGTATAATTATCGAAATAGAAAATAATTGTTAAAAATTATCTAGGAAAGTTTTTGATAAGTTTTCCACCAAAGGTCTGGCATTTCGTTTTTCATTGCGTTTTCATAATCCAATTTATCACAAGGAACTAGGTAGTGTCTTTCATACTTTGATCCTTCTTTTGGAGGGTATGGAACTTCCATCCACCAACGTGCCGATTTATTGCTCTTTAAAAAGATTATTTCATGTGTTCCAGTACTATCTAAAACGACCGTAAACTTGGTATATTCACTTTTACTCCCTAGGGGAAAATCCCCCAATCTTGACTGTACACCATCAAGGAAATACCACAATATTTGACCCATCATTTCATCTCCGAGTCTACTGTAATTTTGATAATTAAAAATAGAAAAACAAGTTAATTTATCAGAATTTCCTGCATATTTCGCTATTTGACAAATTTGTTCGGAATAAAATCCATTAGGCAAACCTAAAAGATCATTTGTTTCAGACGCTTTAATTGAATTAAAATCAATATTTACTATATCAGCATTTCTTAGATGTGGTTCTGCAAGACGAAAATCAGCATTGAATTCTCCAAGTCGACAAACATCGAAGTATAGCTTTTCAAATAGACCCAATTCTCGCTCGTTCGTGTAAGGAATTTGTAAGCCAATATTAGCATGATTAAATAGGAAACAAGGGCGTCGAAAAAGAATCTTGCCTAAAAACCCTTGTTCTTCGATGTCTTTTTCGGGATCACCCAAATCAAGTGAATAATCTACAGTACAAATATTAACGAGTTGTTCAAGCTTTTCAAATCCTAAATAAAGAGAATATGTCAAATCTTGAGAGCCTCCAATAATTACCGGAATAACTCTGTTTTTTACCAACTCAAAAACCACCTCTTTAAGTGCTAGTTCAGAATCTTTAAACTCGTTTCCTGGTAAAATATCTCCTAAATCGTAAATTTTCTTATTCCAATTTCTTCCTTTATTTAGCGCATACAAGCAACTCCTGAAACGAGAACTATCAGCGTGGACATTCATCATTTTGCTTCCTCTGAATTCAGGAATATATAGAATTGCAATGGTATCTTTTTCTATTACTGGAAATGATGAATCGTATTTCTCGATTATTGAACCCAACTGAAAATCGTTCCAGTCTCCTGATTCTTTTAAAGGTGTGAAGTAAATTGAAATATCTTTCATTGCTTTGTTTCAACCACGAAAATAAACATATGATTTCCCAGATTTAAAATAAGAGAAAAAAGTAATGAAAGTTTAAAAGTGGAAAACTAATCTTTAGCGAGTACCCTCTCAATATTTGGTTTAAAATAATTGGTAGACTTCATTATTTTTCCATCTTCACGATAAATTGGCCTACCATTATCATCTAATTTACTCATATTAGACCGTTGAATCTCGCTGAATATTTCTTCAATTTTATTTTGAAGGCCATGCTTTAATATTGTTCCACATAAAATGTACAATTGATCTCCTAATGCGTCTGCAACTTCCACTAGATCACCCTTCTTAGCGGCTTCAAGGTATTCGTCATTTTCCTCTTGCATTAAACGATGTCTTAGTTCGATTTCATTCACTGATAGTTCTGTTGTGGGAGAATAATTGTTTTCTATCCCAAAAGAATCGTGAAATTTTTCTACCGCATGTAATGTTTCTTTTAAAGTCATTTTTAATTAGTTTAGTTATCTGCAAATTAATTGATAAAAATAAGATTATTCTGCTTCACAGAGGAATGATTTTTCTAAGCGTGTGTAACATTTGAATCACCTAAACGTCTAAAAGAAGTGAAGATTGAAGAATATAATCAATGTGTTGAAGATTTTGCCGATGCGTTATATGGTTTTGCATTAAAGAGTGTGAAAAACGAAGACACGGCGAAAGACCTTGTTCAAGATGCCTTTGAACGACTTTGGTTAAAATTAGCAGATGTTCAATCGGGAAAGGGAAAATCATATTTATTTATGATTGTGCATCATTCCGCCATCGATTTTCATAGAAAAGAAAAATTACGAAATGATCACATTAAACAGCAACAAGAACCAATTTTATTTATTCCAAATTCAGATGTCAAGGAGCATGTAAATTATGCAGTTACATTATTAAGTGAAATTCAGCGGCATTTGATCATGCTGCGCGATTACGAAGGATACTCCTATCAGGAAATTGGTGAAATCACTAATTTGAGTGAACACCAAGTCAAAGTCTATATTTTTAGGGCAAGGAAACAACTAAAAAATTATTTTATCTCTATCGACAATCTTATCTAATGATCAACGATTCAAACATATCAGATTTTATAATACGCTTTGAGCAAGGACTTCTTACTGATTTGGAACTCGATCAATTCACGTTATTTCTTGAATCTAAATCAATGCTCAATGTTATCTCCAATCAACCACAAGATAAACTTAGTTTGGAATTTAAAGAAAGTCTTAAAAAGGCTAAAACATGCAGACCAAAAGCTTTCAACAAGTTAGAAGGTGACGATGATGAACTATTAATGTTTGCCAGTATTGAAGGGATTATAAATGAAAAGGAAATGGATTTTCTTAATTTAAAAGTTTCTACTGATGAACAATTTGCTACTACTTTAAATTATTACAAATTAACAAGGCTTGAAAAAGAAATCCTCACATTTCCCAATAAATCTAGATTAAAACAAGAGGAAAAACAGTCTTATACTCGATTTATGTATTATGCAGCTGCTGCAATTCTAATAGGAATTTTGTTTTATTACAATCAAAATGACAAAAAGCTTGAATTATCCTCGACATCCGAACCTCAACTGGCAAAAACAAAAGAAATTCAAACGAATAGAACGACACTAAAATCAAATTTATGCAACAACACGCAGAACAAAGTTTTCAAAAAAACAATTTACGAGGCAGCTTCAAGTAAGGTTGATACTACTTTTTACATTAAGAACGAAACTGAGACCATAGCGAATTCAATTGTAGATTCAATTGGCTCGGAAATTACACAAAATGAAAAATTATTGTTAACTCAAGAATCACAACCTAAAGTTAAAACCTTCCCAAAAGAAGAAGATCAAATAGAAACACTAACTTGGAAAAATTATATACGAAATAAATTCGAAGAATTAGTATTCGGCAAAATTGGTAGTTCATACGAAGAACGTCTTGCCTATATTTCTTCAAAATTTCAATCTAGAATAGGTATTCCTTTTCAAATAAAATTAACTAAAAAAAGTGCAGAGAAAAGAAAACTATCGAAATTGGTTTTTGGTAAGTTTTCCTACGAACGAAATTAAGTGTAACAAAATATAAACCTGAACGTCCTAACAAAAAAAATAAACATGAAATATTTCACCCTTTTATCAGCATTCCTTTTTATAATATGCCATGTGAGCGCTCAAAAAAATGAAAACAGAATTATTCATATTAATGGAGACGACACCTTAGTTTTAGAATTGGGAGGAATGAAAGGAGACTTCGATTCAATAATTGAAGAAACCCTAAAATCATTCTACAATCTTGATGGAATGACAGAAATCAAGAGATTTGGATTTTCCATGGACTCATTAATAACCGAAGATTTCGATATTAAAATTGAAAATAAATTAAGTAAGGATGATTCCGTGAAAATCAAAATTGGGAATATGAAAATTGTCATCATTGAAAATAAAGATAAATCCGCAAAAAGAGAAAACGGAGGAAAACGAAAAGTGATTATAGACCAAGAAATAAGAATGGATATGGAGGATGAAAATCGTTCTGAACATAAACATTCAGACAAATCACACAAGAAGATAAAAACTCCTGAACCAAAATCTTATTGGTCTGGGCTCAGTTACGGCACCAATGGCATGTTAAATGAAACGGGAGGTTTTACAAATGAAACAGATGCATCGTTTCTAAAATTCGATTACGTCAAAAGTTATGAAGTTCAATTAAATGTTCTTGAAAAACGATTCCCAGTTTATAAAAATTACATTGGGGTAACCACAGGACTTGGATTCAAATGGAACCGATTTACACTAGACAATAACTCTATTGACTTGAACTATAATGACTCCGTTTTATATTCAACTCCTTCCAATTCAGAATACAAAAGAAGCACGTTGAGATCAGCATTTATACAAGCTCCACTTCTTCTTGAATTATGTTCAAACAAAGATCCGAAAAAAGCATGGCATTTATCTTTAGGAATGGTCGGGGGATTACGGATAGGCTCGAGTTGGCGTACGAAAGTTGGAAACGATGTGACCAATACAAAAGGTGATTTTAATTTCAGACCTTTCACAGCCCATGCTGTCGCGATTTTAGGTTATGATGAGGTAAGTCTCTATGTAAATTACGGCTTATCGAATGTGTTCGAAAAAAACACTGCTCCTAAAACAAAACTGGTTTCAGCGGGTGTGATTCTAAATTTTTAAGGTTTTAGAAGTATATTTCAACCGTGCATGGTTTCGCTTTTGCCATATTTTTCCATTAGGGTTGCTTCGAATTCAAGGAATTCCTGCCAACATTTATCAACGTTAATTCCTTTGGCATATTTGCGAGCAAAGCCCAAAAATGTTGTATAATGCCTAGCCTCGCTTTCCATTAAAGATCGGTAGAATGATTTTAGGTCTTCATCTTTCAATTCTTCTGACAGTATTTTAAAACGCTCGCAACTGCGCGCTTCAATCATTGCTGCGAAAAGCATTTTGTTTACGAAAA
>CAZLHR010000002.1:45571-68525 GCA_964559685.1 uncultured Lishizhenia sp. | reverse complement strand
TATTCACTTAGGTCATTGACGTAGGTATCTTTTCGCTCAAAACCTAAGGTTAATCCTCGCTCTAAAAGTTTTTGGTGAACTAAATCAAAGTGTTCCATTTCTTCTTTACAAATGGCTGTCATCGCTTGAACTAAATCTGTATGGTGTGGGTACTGAACAATAATCGAAATGGCATTGCTAGCTGCTTTTTGCTCGCAAAATGCATGATCCACAAGTATTTCTTCTAAGTTCTTTTCAACGATATTCACCCATCTTGGGTCCGTCGCCATTTTTAATCCAAGCATAACTATTTATATTAGTGACAAATTTAATTTACAAATTCCCATTTCGTATATTTGATAAATGAGTTTTTTATCGCGAAGGCATTTTTTAAAGTCAAGTTCACTTTTAGGACTTAGTTGGATGGTATTACCGGAACTAAATTTAATCGACTTAGAAACATCCACTGCATTTGGCATACAGAAACCAAAAAAACTAGAATCAGGAGATAAAATTGCAGTAACCGCTCCTGGAGGTGCAATTTGGGATCAAAAAGATGTTTTACGTTTTGAGCTGCTGCTAAAAAACATGGGATTCAGGGTGGTTTTGGGTGAAACGTTGACCAAAAAGAAAGGTTATCTTGCCGGAACAGATGAAGAGCGCAGCAATGAACTCATGTCGTTTTTCGTTGATTCTTCTGTAGATGGAATAATTGCCATGCGCGGTGGTTGGGGTTGTGCTCGATTACTTGATAAACTTGATTATTCCATTATTCAATCGAATCCAAAAGTACTGATGGGATTCAGTGATATAACAAGTCTTTTAAATGCAATTTATGTCAAAACTGGACTTGTAACTTTTCATGGCTTGGTAGGTGTAAACACGTGGAATGAATTCTCCACAAATGTCTTTCAACAGGTAGTTTGCAGCGGTGAAATTTGTTCTTTTCCTATGGATCAATCAACCTCTTCTAATTTTTTAAGCATAAATAAAGGAAAAGCAATTGGTAGGCTTTTCGGCGGAAATTTATCCGTAATTAGTGGTTTAATTGGAAGTCCATATTTTGAAATTCCTCAAAATTCAATTTTGTTTCTTGAGGAGACGAATGAGGAACCTTATGTTGTGGATCGACTTCTGACACATTTAAAATTGGCAAAAGTCTACGAGAAACTAAATGGTGTAGTATTCGGAAATTGTTCAAGGTGTTTGGCAGAAAACCCTATGCAATCTATTCCGACGATTCAGGTCATTCGTGAACATTTTTCAGAAATTAAAATACCTGTAAGTTATGGTTCTCCGATTGGACATGTTGCAAACAAATGGACACTTCCAATAGGAATTGAAGTAGAAATGGATGCTGACATTGGATCTTTATCTCTTCTTGAATCCGCGGTAAGTTAGAATTTGTATATTTGACCATGATATCTGAAATGCCAAAAAACAAGTTAAATATCAATAAAACAGAATTAGAGAAAGCCTATCGCTTGATGTTTACGGCCAAAACTATGGCTGAAAAATACGAGGCGAACAAAGAAATAACTGCCAAATATGTTCATGCAACTTCTCGTGGCCACGAAGCCATCCAATTAGCCGTTGGTTTGCAATTGAAATCACACGATTGGGTGTCTCCTTATTACCGCGATGATAGTATCCTACTTGGAATCGGTATGACTCCCTATGAATTGATGCTTCAAGTTTTCGCAAAGAAAGATGATCCGTTTTCGGGCGGTAGAACCTATTATTCGCATCCATCATTGAATCGGGAAGATATGCCAAAAATACCTCATCAATCATCGGCAACTGGAATGCAAGCTATTCCGACTACTGGTATTGCTATGGGAATTCAATACAAAGAAAAAGAGAAATTAGTTGAATATAAATCATGGGAGGAAGCTCCTGTTGTTGTTTGTTCACTTGGTGATGCTTCTTGCACAGAAGGTGAGGTTTCGGAGGCTTTTCAAATGGCTGCATTGAAGCAATTTCCAATAGTTTATTTGGTTCAGGATAACGATTGGGATATCTCTGCAAATGCAACTGAAACAAGAGCTCAGGATATTTCTCATTACGCGAAAGGATTTAAAGGAATCGAGGTTAGAAGCATTGATGGAAGTGATTTTGCGGAATCATACACGTGCATTCAAGAGGTTTTCGAACTTGTTCGAAAAGAACGAAGACCGTTTATCGTTCACGCAAAAGTGCCATTGTTGGGTCATCATACGTCTGGTGTTCGTAAGGAATGGTATCGAGATGATTTGGAGGAAGATGCAAAAGACGATCCACATCCGAAATTGAAAAAACTATTGGAGGAACAAGGTTCACCATTGGCTTACTTTATAAATACCGAAGGAGAAGTTCAAAAGTTAGTGGATTCAGATTACGATAGAGCCTTGAATTCTGAAGACCCTTCACCAGACAGCGTCACAGATTTTATTTTTGCACCAACACCGATAATAGAAGAAAAAGGTGAGCGCGAACCTAAAGGCAAGAAAAAAACCGTTATGGTTGATTCAGCACTTTTTGCTGTTCGAGAAATTATGCACGCACATCCGGAAGCTCTACTCTATGGTCAAGATGTTGGAGGAAGACTCGGTGGAGTTTTCCGAGAAGCTGCTACCTTGGCCCAAACTTTTGGAGATAACCGAGTATTTAATACACCTATTCAAGAAGCATTTATAATAGGTTCTACAGTAGGAATGTCGGCAGTTGGTTTAAAGCCACTTGTAGAGGTTCAATTTGCTGATTATATCTGGCCTGGATTGAATCAATTGTTTACGGAAGTATCTCGCTCTTATTATTTGTCAAACGGAAAATGGCCAGTTAGTTGTGTTATTCGTGTTCCAATAGGAGCTTATGGATCTGGTGGGCCATATCACTCATCAAGTGTTGAATCTGTATTAGCAAATATTCGAGGAATTAAAGTGGTCTACCCTTCTACTGGCGCTGATTTGAAGGGATTATTGAAAGCAGCTTTCTATGATCCTAATCCTGTTGTAATTTTGGAACACAAAGGTCTTTATTGGTCGAAAATTCCAGGAACCGAAGGTGCTATGTCTATTGAACCAAGTGAAGATTATGTTATACCAATTGGAAAAGCGAGAACAGTGTTAGAGGCTGATGAAAGTCAAGTTGAATTAGGAAAATCAATTGGAGTAATTACATACGGAAGAGGTATTTACTGGACAATGGAAGCGGCACAGAATTACCCGGGTCATGTTGAAATTTTAGATCTCAGAAGTATTAATCCACTTGATCACGAAGCTATGAATTCATTGTGCAGGAAACACGGAAGAATTATAATTGTTACTGAAGAATCCATTGAGTGTTCTTTTTCATTAGGATTAGCAGGCAGACTACAGCGCGATAATTTTGAATTTTTGGATGCAGCTATTTCTATCGTAGGATCTGTTGATACACCAGCAATTCCATTGAACAGCAAGCTTGAAGCTGCTTTGCTTACCAATGTTCAGCGTGTGAATATTGCAATTGGAACAAATTTAAGTTATTGATCTATGCAACAAAAAGTATTTTTTATAAGTCTGAATTAAATGAACCTGATAATAAAGTTCTATTTATCAATTATTTGCTTCGTTTCAATTTTTAATTCGAACGGGCAAACAATTTGTAACCAAAATGGAAATCTTGCCATATTTTCTAATTATGATGGTGGTATTGTTACCATTGACGTTGATCAGAACATTCCTAATTTAGTCATTGCGATTTGCACCTATGAACCCGTACAAGTAACCATTACAGGTGCTTTTGCCGGAAATGTCGTTCAAGTAATTTATGCGGGTTTCAATTCGACTCAAAACAACAACAATTGCGGTCAAGGAAATTTTGTCACAAGCATTTCAGGGGTTCCGGCTTCTATTACTTCAATTATAACTACTCCTCCAGTAGGATATACGCCAGCTCATGGTAATGGTGCAGGACCTTGGGGTGGTATAATGATAGGCGCAAGTCAATGTGATACACTTACTAATACAGGAGGGGTAAATACACCAGATGAGATTGTTTATTATTTTGAAAATGCAACAAATTCTAATCTATATTTTCACAATACCCAATACGGCTGTTGGCAAAATAGCACCTACTCAATTTCTCAAGGGGGAAACTGTTGTATTGAGCCACCAACCGCAGTTACAGGTTGTAATCTTGTTGCTTCAGTTTCTGTTATTCCAAATTCTGTTTGTGAACCTTGTTTTTATAATGGACCTCCTATTTTGATAAATGAATTAATGATATCACCAACTAGTGGAGACGGTTCAATTTCCGGCCCAGCAGCTAGTGGTGGAAGGGGAGAATGGATTGAACTTTATAATCCTGACTTATGTGATAGTGTTGATATTTCTTGCTATTACCTCGGTAATAATACTCCTGAAGGTTCAGGAGGTTTCAGACTTCCAGAGGGTACTGTTGTTCCTCCAAATGGATTTTGTATGGTTAGAGGAATTAATGCAGCACCAGTTCCTTCAAATTTATTAGTACAAAATGGCGGGAATGTTGTTGAAGTTATTGTGCCTGGTGAAATCACTCAGTTAGGAATTTGCTGTTCAGGCACTAGAGTTTGGTTTCCGAATGCTGGGGGATGGTTTGCATTCTATGATGAGAATGGTAACCCGATAGATGCAGTGAGGTGGGGTCCTGGCAACATCGCATCCTTGTCGGGTTCACCTTGTATATCTACGCAAGGAGTTTGCACTTCAGTCACGACTCTGCAAAGTTATAATGATATTCCTCTAACTTTAAAATTCTATGCAAGTTCAGCTGATGGGTCAAGTCATTTTGGACAGTCAATTCGAAGATTTCCTGACGGTGGGACATGGTCAGGTGTTGGACAACCAACTTATGCTTTTTGCAACGACCCAAATAATTGCCTAACTGGAACTTTGATTGGTTCATGTAATGGTCAAGGTACAGTAACTGTATCTTCAGGTATTCCTCCATTCAGTTACCTATGGAATGACGAATTAAATCAAACTACTCAAACGGCTACAAATCTATGTGAAGGAGATTATCAAGTTCTTGTTACAGATGCAAATAACTGCCAGGAAATATATACAATAAGTGTGGTCACGAATCCATTTAATTTAACAACCAATATTCAACAACCCGGTTGTTTACAATCAAATGGTTCGATTAGTATTGATCCATATAATGCCGATTACACATATACTTGGTTGCCAAACGTATCTTCATCAAATAGTGCATCTAATTTACCACAAGGGTCTTATCAAATTACAATTACGCAATTCAATTGTTCCTATGATACAACTATTGTATTACAAAATCCAGTTCCTTTTGAATCATTTTTTCAAATACAGCAAACAACCTGCGGAGAAAATAATGGATTAATTACAGTGGATAATACACCAAACAGTTCTGTTTATTCCTACACATGGACACCAGCTGTTACAACCACAAATAGTGCTACAAATCTTGCTCCTGGATCTTATCAAGTAAGTATCTCTGATAATACGTGTGCTTTTGATACAACGATTGCAATTCTTCCAAGTCTTGGGTTGACTTCTACTGCTACAATTTATAATTCCACTTGTCAACAATCCAATGGTGCTGCTGATATCGATGTTTCCCCAAATGGAACTTATGCGTTTACTTGGCCGACGGGTGTTAATTCGACAATTGATAGTGCAGCAAATTTAGCTGCAGGATCTTATTTAGTTTCCTTCACAGATGGAATTTGTAATGGAGATACAACCATTTTAATTTCCACGACAACACCTCCATCGGATATTACTACCAACATTACTGCGACACAATGCGATGAGAATACTGGAGAAATTGCGATAGCCACAACAATTGGAGGGACTTCGCCTTATACTTATACTATTAATAATGGTATTTATTCTTCTGCTCAAGTTTTTGATAGTTTGGCCCAAGGAACCTTCACCATTTCAGTTCTTGATGCAAACAATTGTTCTTATCAAGAACAAGCTTTAGTTCCTATTTATGCAGGTCCGTCACTTATTCAAGTTGGTCTAACTAATCCGAATTGTGGGTTAAACAACGGAGCGTTAGTTATCAATGGAACTATTGGAGGTTTAGCGCCTTATCAATACACTGTTAACGGAACAATTACTCAGCCCCAATCAAGTGTACAAGGTCTAGGTGTCGGCTCGTATTTCATTAACGTTGTTGATGCCAATGGCTGTATTTACAATCAAACAGAAGCTTTGGTAATGACTGCAGGTGAAGCAGTTATTCGCATTCCAAACGTCCTTACTGCCAATGAAGATCAGGCTAATGATATTTGGAAAATCTATACCGAATGTATCGAAGGAATTAAATGTGAAATTTTCAATCGATGGGGAAATAAAATCTATGAATTTGAGGATTTGACTGAAGGTTGGGACGGAACCACATCGGGTGGTGATAAAGCCGTAAATGGGGTTTATTTTTACAAAGTTACATTTGACTTATTCGGCGATGAAGCAAGTGATGAATTTTATCATGGACACATCACATTAATTCGATAAATTTTTTAAGGCTTCTCTTCTTGCTAGGCCTGAAATTCCATTTTCTTCGATAAAATCTATTACCCATTTCGAATCTGTTTTGGCATATTCACGAAGAGACCATCCAATTGCCTTTTGAATGAAAAATTCTTTATTCCTTTGAAACCGTATAATTTGATTTGAAAGAATTCTTAAATCTGTATCTTTTTTATAACGCAATTGAAAAATGATTGTCGCTCGATGTAACCAAAAACTTTTTTCAATTGACCATTCTTCAATTAGTTCTAACATTTTCTTTGGAAATTTAAGACCATATCTTCCAAGTATGTTGCTCGACAACAAATCAACTGTATCCCACCAAGATTTATTTGAAATTAAAAATTTCAGATGTTGGTCATCGTTCTCTTCAATATCCGCAATTTTCCATGAATTTAGCCAATCTATTGCTAGATAATGGTATTCTCTTTCCTCCTTTTCCCATAGTTCATAAATGAGCTCCCAGCGTTCCTCTCTCCCGATATTTGCAGGTAACTCTTTTCTCCAGGCTACATACATTTCTTTTCTTGGAACGCTTGAAATACCAAGAAACTCAAATTGATTACGCATATATTGTTTCATAGCAATTGCACGATGAGAATCTTTTATCAAGTCGAGTGAAATTGTTAATTTGGAAACGTAATCTTGTATCATAAAAAATAAAAAAGGCAAATCATAAGCCGGGTTCTGTATCCTTTGCTGCAAGCAGCGCAGTAGTCTATCATTTCTCTAGTACTAATGTCACCATTAGCATCAATCAACCTACCCTCCGAGATTAGGCGAGCAACCCTCAAGCCTCGGTATATTTGGTCTTTCAGTTCGTAAGGTTTACCTTGCCGTTCTTGTCACCAAAAACGCGGTGGGCTCTTACTCCACCTTTTCATCTTTTCCCTGACGAAGCGCACTTGTCAAGGTAGTTTTCCTTTCTGTGGCACTTTCTGTTCCCAATAGCTTCAACAATTGAGACCTTCCTGTTAGGAAGTACGACGCTCTGCACTGCCCGGACTTTCCTCTCTTTTGATTATTCAAAACAGCGATAGACTGATTTGCCTTAAAAATTTAATCTTTTATCCATTTAGAATAGTGATTCCTATCCTTTTCAACTATCAAAATTGTATAAATTCCTTTCTCTAAATTTTCAACATTTAAAACTTGGTCAGTAAATTCATCAGAACTAGTTAAAACCAATTTACCATTATTATCAAAAATTTTGACTGAATTAATAACGTTTTCAGAAATTATTTTCAGCAGATCGTTTGAAGGATTAGGGTAAATAATAATTGACTTTTCGTCACTAATTTTTGATACTGATAAAATATCACTATTTTGAAATTCAATTGATTGAATTTGATTTTGACCATTAGTGCTATTAGTGGTAATTTTAAGCATTACATCGAGGTTATCCTTTGCCAGCCATTCATATTCTATCGTTTCCATAACCGGAATACCGAACCATGTACCTGATCCAAAAAAAGTTTGATAAACAGAATCTTGCTCATAAATTATACGTTTCAATCTTAATACTTCATATGAACCATTTGGCAAAAGAAGTTGACCATAACCGTCAATCGTACTTGTTACAAATCTGTATTGTTTTATTTTAAAGTCTGCGGCAGGATTAAGATCAATATAGGTATAACCATTTGTTTGAAAATTCTGTTGAAAAGCCATCGGGAACTGATATTTTTTTTCTATTGAATCTGATTTAAATGCTACATCAATTCCATTTACTTTAACAGAAAATCCTAATTTGGTTATGGCGGAACTAGACGATTTTTGATAAGATCTTACATCCGACAAACTAACAGGGAGAATTCCATTTAATACATCAATTGGTATGGAATTATCTGGTATAAAATATGAAGCTTGATAATTTTGAGGTGCAAAAATACCGAAAGTAAGTTGAACAGGGCTAAAACCGATTGCTGTAAATTTCTTAACAATTTCATTACCCGGAATTAGGCTAGAGAAATCCCAAAAATGAGCTGGTCCGGTTGAGACAAAATCAACTAATGTTGAGTTAGAATTACTAAAAAAAACTGAGTCACCGGCCGATGCAAAATCTGACTGATTCATTGTTATTTGCCCAAATAATTCTGTGGGAAAAAGAATTAAATAAAGAAAAAGTGCTCTCATATTGTAAATGTAATATATTAGAATCTTTAATTCCAATAAAAATGATATAATTTTCTTAATTTTAAAAGAAAATTGTAGTCATCGAATTTTCATTTCAATTCGAAATAACTTGTGATCTTTTAGATGAATTGATAATTTCAGATAAATGAATTTCTCTTTGCTCAATATACTCACAGATTTTGTTTCTATACATAAATTATTAGATTCAAATGATCCATTAAGATCAATTAACGGCGAGGATATGGTCTTGTTTGACGGAGAAAAAACAAAGATTTGGGAGTTGTCTTCTTTAGTTAATAAAGCAAAAAAAAATCATAAGGATTCTGGAATTAATCCACTTTGTCAGACCTTAGGTGTTGCTTACATTAATAAAAATGAGCCATCCTCATTCGCCGTACCTATATTAATTCAAGAAATTATTTGTAAAATTTCTTCAGACAATATAGACATTAAGAATATTGGTGAACCCTTTTTGAATCCCTACTTAGTTGATTACTTTTTTAGTTTAGGAATAAATTGTCCACCTAACTTAGAATCCTTTCTTGAATCTATTCCGGCAGAAATCAAAATTGACAGGTCATTGTCTTATATAGGTAATTTTCATCCACATAGATACGAACTTATTCGGGACATAGAAGAGATTGATAAGTCTCAATCGATGTCATCAACACTTTCTCAACTATTGCTCCTTGATCAAGTTGATCAAGAGTCGTTAACATTGGCAGGACCTATCGTGCCGATAATAGCGTCCGATTTTGATCAGATGGAAACACTGGAGAAATTTAAAAAACAATCTATTTTGGTGCAAGGACCTCCCGGAACAGGAAAGTCTCAACTTATCGTTAACACAATTGCTCTTGGTCTTCAAAACGATAAAACTATTCTGCTCTCATCGGAAAAAAAATCAGCACTAGACGCCGTTCACCAAAGATTGAAAACTCTTGGATTACACCGTTTGTGTTTAACTAATTTTGCCAAAAATGAACAAAAATTAATTTGTTCCGATTTAAAAAAAACATGGGAGTACTTTCAAAATTTTAAACCTCAATCACTTCAAAATGCAGATTCAGCTTTTCCATTTGATGACAGTTTAAAATCCTTAATTACAAATTTATCAGATCAAAACGAGAATTGGGATAAATTGATTAATTGGTTAAGTGAGTATGAAAATTATCGGTATCAACCAGTCGAAATTGGGAATTTTCCAATTGAGGAAATCCTATCACATTTGAATAAACTAAATCCAGAAATTCATTCATTGGTAAAACGAATAAATACGCTTCACTACACTAATTACCAAGAGTTAGGTAACCAAATTGAAAATACAGAACACCTTCTTTCTGAACTCAACAAACTCTTTCCTGTAGAATTTAAAAGTGATGTAGATAAATTGGTAGTTAAAATACTCACATTGCAACACTTCGGTACTCAATTTTACAATTCTTACGGTGAAATTATTGCATCGAAATCACGCAAACTTTTAAAGCTTTATAACGCAAGTTTAACTATTGAAAAAGAAGAGAAAAATTGGGAAATTAACCTTAGACATTGGGTCAAAATACCATCCCCTCTTGAAGTATCATTTTTAAAAAAACTTAGTTCAGATAAAGGATTATTTTCTCGACTAAAGTTTAAAAATGAATGGAAAAAATGGGTTCGCATCTCTGGCATTTCTCCGAATCAACTTATTTCAGAATTAGAACAATTCTACCAATTTGAAAAAAAGAGAACCGAGTTTGACTTAGAGCTTTCTTTGCTTGGAATTGATTCCATTCCAACCTTGAAGTTCATTTACCAACTATCAACTCAACACAATCAAGAGGATTGGACTTGGTATAACTCTCTATCGAAAGAGCAACTCGATGGATTAAGAGAAATGCAAGTAAAAATTCAACAATTAAAAAGGGATTTTCAAACTGTTTTTCATTTTGAGGAAAACGATAGTTTAGCAAAACATTTAAAAGAAATGAAATATAACGTGGAAGAGCTTAAAGATCAACTTCACATTATTTATTTACTTCCTGAAGAAATCAAACGGCTGATCTTGAACTGTTCATCACATCATGAGTTGACTGCTTCCATTTACCATTCCTATTGGAGAAAATTAAGTCCTTCGGAAGTTTTTCCAAAAAAAAGGGTGCGTGAAGAATGGATATCTTCTGCTTTGCGTCACGAGAAAAATAAAATTATTAACCAACGATACACAGCATATAAGTTGATTGAAAATGCTCATACTAAGTTTAAAGCATACCACGACTTAATGTTGTCGCCACCTGTGAAGCTTTCAGCAGAACAAAAATTATTAAGAAATGAATTAAAAAAGGGTAAAAATTTATTAATCAAGGAATTTGCTAAGAAAAAGAACTTCTTGACCTTACGGAATTTGTATGAGAGCGAGGCAAGACATTGGCTTTTGGTTATTAAACCTCTTTTGATGATGCATCCTCAGCGCATTTCGACCTATTTTCCTCCAGAACCCGGTCTGTTTGACATAGCTATTATTGACGAAGCAAGTCAAATGCCCTTTAGTCACTCCATCGGTACACTACAGCGTGCAAAAAGAGTAATGATCGCGGGAGATGATCAGCAAATGGAACCCTCTTCATTTTTTAAAGTTCAAGCCGAGAATGATTGTAGTGTCTTTCACCAAGCAAAATTTCATTTAGAAAATTCATGCCTAACGCATCATTACCGAAGTGAACATAAATTGTTAATTGAATTCTCAAATAAATATTTCTATCAAAATTTACTTCGGTGTATCTCAAATGCCAATTTGAAAAATAGAAATTTTATAAAACATCATGTTGATACGACAGGGATCTATGATAACGGTGTAAATGCTAGAGAAGCCCAAAACATTTCTCGTGCATTACTTCCATTTGTTTCAAGAGATTCAAAAATTGGAGTTGTAGCCTTTTCGGAGCAACAATTAGCAACTATTAAAAATGAAGTTTTTTCCTCTTTGAAAAGCCAGATGTTTGATTTAGAGGACCAGGAACAACTCGTTTTTAAAACCTTAGATCAAGTTCAAGGTGACGAATTTGATATTCTATTCATTAGTTTTGGCTACGGAAAAAACAAAGAGGGAAATTTTGAACTTCGATTTGGTCCAATTAACCAACTTGGTGGTGATAAACGATTGAATGTATTGTTTTCACGAGCGAAAAAAGAAATTCATTTTTTCTCCTCCGTTAAACTGAAAGATTTCGGAGATTCTAAAAATGAAGGCGTTAACGTATTGAAAAAATGGTTCTCATTTATTGAAAACTTGAATGAGATAGAAAATGAAAAATACGAAATCTCCATTTTTTCGATTCTAAAGCAAGCAAAAAGCACACATGATTTCACACATCTTGTGCATTTATATCATCTCAGAGGATGGAAAATTAAACCTTAGAAGTTTTTTCTGGTACAGGGTCGTGACCATGACCTCCTCCTGGACGACAGGATGCAATTCGATTAATACCTAACCAAAGTCCTTTGAACGGACCCCATATTTTTAGGGCTTCAATCATGTATTGTGAACAGGTTGGAGTGTACCTACAACTTGGTGGAAATAGGGGTGAAATGATAAATTGATACAATCGAACTAGTGCTATCAAAGGAAAAACAAGCCCGTATTTGAGGTAACGCATGTGCAAAACTAACACAATTTCAACAATTGAATGTGTCAAACTCTATACGTAACCTTGTTTGGAAGAATTCGTTGACACTATCTTAGACAACTAACATTTTTATGAAATACCTATTAACAGCAGTTCTGCTCAGCACATTTTTTGCAGTTTTCTCTCAACCGATGAATTGGAATGAAGAAAAAATAAGCGTTACCAGAGCCAGCGAAGTATCTACTATTTTGCACGCAGAAGAATTATTTAATGACCGTTGGGACATACTCCCTCAAGCTCAATTTTGGAAGCAAATCATGACTTTGTCGCCGGATTCAATTCTTATCAATGTGGCATCTACCCGACAAATTATTGAGAAAATGTCCTTAAGGGACTGGAATAAAAAAACCGAAGAAGAAAAGTCACTCTATCGTGCAGAAGCAAGAAATAATTTAGGCTTATCGGAACAAGAACGCATTTATGTTACCTGTGGTAAGAACGACTTTTATAAATTCAAAGAAGTGTATCCTCAACTTTCGAAAGGTGTCGCTGCATTTGAGCGTTATGGAGTAGACCCATGGTATGCTCAAGCCATTCTCTTAATAGAAAGTCCGGGTCAGTTAAAAAAATCTATTTCGGGAGCATATGGAGCCTTTCAGTTGATGCCTGATGTTGCTCGCGCTCAAGGATTGACAGTTAACAGTCAAATGGACGAAAGAAAAGATTTCGATCGTTGTGCTTATGGAGCAGCTCGTCTGATAAATAAGATTTGTATACCTGAGGCCAAAAGAATTTTAGATCGTCATCAGTTGACCTATAACGAAAATGACTTGTGGTTTCGATTGTTTGTGTTACATGTATACCATGCTGGGGCAGGAAATGTTTCTGCAGTTATGAATAAGATACAGCCAAAAGAAGGTTCACAAGAAGTCATAAAATCCATGTGGCAAAATACGGCCGGTGGTTTCGGAAACAATTCTCAAAATTATTCTCAATTAGCATTGGCAGCGCAATTGGTGCTTCATGACATGGTGTATGAACAATGTGATGACATTAAACATCACTCGCGTTAAGCCGGAATAAATTTTAAAGAAATCGAATTAACGCAATGTCGTGTGTTCTTTTCTGTGAAACGTTCTCCTATAAACACATGTCCTAAATGTCCATCGCAATTAGCACATCGAATTTCTGTTCTTCTTCCGTCTCGGTCTAAAATGCGTTTTACATGACTTTTTATTTCATCATCAAAACTCGGCCAACCACATCCTGAATGGAATTTACTTGAACTTTCATACAAAGGATGTTCGCATTGACGGCACACATAGACGCCCGTTGAATCGTAATTTTCATATTCTCCGGTAAAAGGATACTCCGTTCCTCCATTTAAAATAACATATTTTTCCTTTTCTGTAAGATGGTTCCAATGTTCTTTTTTGAGTGTCATACGATTGCGCTTAAGTATCCATCTTTTACAACAAGACGCGAGGGTAAATTGTTTGTGTAGATTGAACCCGTACCCAATCCCTGAGGTATATTTACATTATAAATTGAGGTAAATTCTGCAATCGCCTGTAATCCCAAAGAACTCTCTAATGCAGAGGTGATCCACCACCCTATTCCTAACTTTTCCGCACATGAAATCCATTTTTTAGCACCCTTGAAGCCGCCATGTAAACTTGGTTTAACAACGATGTAAGAAATGCTTGTTGTCTTTAATAATGTTAACATTTCGTTACTATCCTCGATTCCGATGAGCTCCTCGTCGAAAGCTATGTCAACTAAATTTAAATTTTTTAGAAGCATAGTTTCTTTTAACCTTCCTTTTTTAAGTGGTTGTTCTATGGAATGGATATTTAGTTCCTTGAGGTCTCTTAAAATAAATTCAGCATTTTGCTCGGTCAGCGCCCCGTTTGCATCAACTCTTATGGTCAACTCTTGGTAAGAAAACAGAGAACGTAGTTCACTGAGTAATGGCTTTTCTAATTTCCAATCAAGACCACCAATTTTCATTTTCACGGTGGTAAAACCTTCTTCTAATTTTTGTTTCATTCGCGCCCGCATGGTTGGAATATTACCCATCCATACCAAGCCGTTAATGGGGATCTTAATATGATTAAAAGCATCAGGAGTTACGAAAAAATGTCCATTTTGCCCAAGCCACGAAAAATAGGCCATTTCGAAGCCAAAACGAATTGCTGGAAATGCATTTAATTCTATCTCTAAAATAGGTTGAAAGGTAATTTCGTCCTCATTTTCCATCCAAAATTCAATTGGAATTTGGCTGAATTTGAAAATGACTTCATTCAGCTTTTTTTCAAATGTTTGTGTATCTTGGAATTCCGGAGATAAACCAGGTATAATGGAAATTTCACCAACACCAGTTTTTCCATTTTGGAAGACTTCAATAAACCAACTAGGTTTTGAATGCATAACTCCCCTACTTGTGCCGGCAGGTTCTTTGAAATTCAGATTTAAAAACGAAACTTTGATTTTCATTTCATCCAACGCTCGTACCACATTTGAAACATCAAAATGTACCACAATTTCGAATCGTATTCCGTTTTCCCATTATAGAATCCATCTCGAATTCGTTGAATTTCGCTCCAATTAAAAATAGCTTGGGATTTGATATTGGTTTCATTAATAAAGGAATATACGAGTTCCTTCAAATCAGTTTTCAACCAATGAGCAATAGGAATGGCAAAACCCATTTTAGGTCTATCCAGCATCGATTTTGGAATGTATTGATGAACAATTTCTTTAAGTATATACTTTTTATCCCCATTTTTATATTTAAAATCATCCGGTAATTGCGCTGCCCATTCGATAACACGATGATCCAAATACGGTTCTCTTCCTTCCAAACTAGCTGTCATTGTTGCCCTGTCTACCTTCTGTAAAATATCATCAACTAAATATGTTTCGTAATCAATAGCCATCATATATGCCAAAAATGAATAAGTTCCTTTATTCAACTTTTCTGAAACATAGGCTGTTTGAAGAAATTGATGCTTTTCCTTCATGATTTTTTGAACCTGACTATCCGTGAATTGCTGAGAAAGGCTGAGCATTATTGTTGTCGGAGAAGGATCTTTCAAAACACCCTTTAACTTTTCATATCTGTTGTGAAAGTTGTATTTATTTCTCAATACTGGAATATACTGAGAAGGAATAACGTCCATAGCTCCAGCCATTGTTTTTCTCACAAATTCAGGAATAGCATTCATTTTCTTCCCATAGCGCAGTAGAAAATCATAGCGATTGTACCCAGCAAAAACCTCATCGCCAGCATCAGCACTTAGAGCTACGGTTACATGTTTTCTTGCAGCCAAACTCACAAGAGTAGTTGGTATCGCACTGCTATCTGCAAAAGGTTCATCATAATGAAAAGGCAGTTGAGAGATTAATGAAATAGCTTCTTTCTCCGTACATGCAATCTCTGTATGATCAGTTCCCAAATGTGCTGCAACAACTTTTGCATATGGTGCTTCGTCTAGACCAATATCCGGTACTGAAATAGTAAATGTTTTTAGTTTTTCGGTTTTATCTTTTTGCAAAAGGGTAGCAACCGAAGCACTATCGTAGCCCCCACTTAAAAACACACCGACAGGCACATCTGAAACCATTCGGTATCTACAAGCTGATGTCAATATTTTTTCTGTTTCTAAGCGTGCATCGTCCCAACTAATCGCTAGTTTTTCTTTGTTGTAGGCATCGTAGACTGACCAATAGTTAACAGTAATAATCTTTCGGTTGTTTTGAAATGAAGCATCGTAAATATTGAAATTGGCGTAGGATCCTGGTTCGAGCTTATACGTATTTTCGAAAATGCAATGTGGGGTTGGGACAGAACCGTATTGGACAAAGGCCTGAACTGCAGACAGATTTAATGTTCGTTCAAAACGATTATGCTCGTGAAATGCCTTTAATTCAGATGCGAATAGAAACAAACCATCTTTCATGTAGTAAAAAAAAGGTTTCACTCCTGCTCGATCTCTCGCCAAGAAAACATCGCCATTCTCCTCATTGAGGATTAAAAAAGCGAACATTCCAATAAACTTATGTAAAGATTCTTTTCCCCATTCAAGGTAAGCATGTAAAATGACTTCTGTATCTGAATTACCTTGAAATGTATGACCTAGGGCTTGAAGTTGAATTTTAATTTCTGCAAAATTGTACACCTCACCGTTAAAGCAAATCCAATTCTGTTGAAAATGCATAGGCTGTGTTCCGGATTCAGTTAAGTCAATTATGGATAGTCTGCGATGACCAAGACCAACCTGAACATTTCGGAGTTGAAGAAATTCAACACCTCTTCCATCAGGTCCCCGATGAAACATGGAATCCGTCATTCTGTTTAGTTCCTCTCGGGAACTCAAAGATTTAGTATCAATAAATCCTGTAATGCCACACACTTCACAAATGTAATTGATTTAGTGAAGAATTGATTAACTTTGAATCACACATACTTGTACTGTTAATGTTTATTCCACTACAAAGTAATCGATTTAGCACCGATTTTTCTATTTTAAACGACTGGACAAATAAGTTGCAATTCTTCACTGGAATTGATATATTAATGACAATTCTTTGGTTAATTGTATCTATAATTATTCTACAATATATTAAAAGTTTAAATCGAGGAAAAGAACATTATAAATTTTTCATGTGGAATTTTTATTTCAGATTAATTTTCAATTTATCTTTTTGTTTTTACTTTATTTATTTTGTTAAAGGAGGTGATACGGTAGCATACTGGGATGCCTCAGTTCGCTTAACCAATTTGCTTTATTTAAATCCAGAAAACTATTTCCATGAACTTTTTCAATTTCAAGGATCAAAAGATTATGTGAATTACTATAATACTATTACTGGAATTCCACCCAATTGGATCGCTAAAGAAAAAGAAGCCTACTTTTGTTCAAAGATATTTTCATTTTTAAATTTATTTACAAACGGAAGTTTTTTTGCATTATCTATAATTACAACTTTGATAAGTTCAATCGCAAGTTTTCATCTATTTGATTTTCTAAAAAAATCACCATTATTTTCAAACAGTAATCTTTCAGCATTAGCATTGTTCGTTCCAAGTGTTGCCTTTTGGTGTTCTGGTATTGGAAAAGACTTCATTATGTTTACGATTATTTGTTTTGTTGTTCCTATTATTTTTCAGTTATTTTTTGAGAAAAAAAATAGAATTTCTAGAATCATTTCTTTATTCATTTGTATTTATTTAATTTACAACATAAGGAGCTTTATGATTGTGGTGATATTTATTCCATTCCTCTTTTCTTTCAATGTAAAAATATCAGACTATTTGTTTCGAGGGAAGTTTTCAAGGCAAGTTTTCAGGATTTTTTTTATTAGTGTAATATTTGTGTTTTCTGCTTTATTTATAGGTGAATATTCGTCTGAACAGCGAAAAAATGCAGAAATTCAACAAAATGACTTTAACTCCAATTTTTACAAAGGAAAAAAATACTCGGTTGGTGAAACCGATTTTAGTAATGTAGGAATTTTAAAATCGGCTCCATTTGCAATTTTTGCAGGAATTATTCGACCATTACCTTGGGAAGCCTTGACTCCAGGACTTATTATTAATGGTATTGAATCTTTATTCATTATATTTTTGACATTTAGATTTTTTAGAAAAAAAAGTAAATTAAAAATATCCGCAATAAGAAATGATAATCTCACAATTTATTTTTTATATTTTATAATAATTTTAGCGTTATTCACCGGTTTAACATCAATATTGTTCGGAGTACTTGTAAGGGTTAGGGCTCCTTTAATTCCATTTTTAATATTAATTTTGATTATAGAAAATTTAGAGGATAAAAATGAAAATTCAGCAGATAAAAATAATTCGGGAACTTATTTTACTTAATTTGTCAGGTTTTTAGATCTATGAGTGATGGTATTTTTCATTATTCAAAATTGTAAATCCCCTATACAATTGTTCTAGAAACAACATACGAATCATTTGATGTGAAAATGTCATTTTAGATAACGATAATTTCAAATGAGCTCTTTCTTGCAACTCTTTATCAATCCCGAAAGCGCCCCCCACAATAAAAACAACCGTTTGATTTGAAAATTCAAGTCTTCTTGAAATCCAGTGAGCGAATTCCAACGAACTATTGACTATACCATTTTCATCCAAAAGAACTACATAATCAGCAGGTTCTATTTTTCTAATAAATTGTTGTGCTTCTCTTTTTTTTAATTCTTCACGAGTTAGCGATTTACCATTTTTAATATCAGCAAAATCAACACGTTCGAAATTACAATAATGAGCAAGACGTTTTGAATATTCTTGCTCTCCTTTTTTGAGAAATTCAGAGGAAGTTTTTCCAATTAAGAATAACTTAATCTTCAGCATATTGAATTATACGGCTTCTACTGCTTGTATTTCCGGTGCCACAATCTTTAGGGCCTCTTCTAATCCAGCTTTTAATGTCATTGAGCTCATTGAGCAATCTCCGCAAGCACCCAACATGCGAACTTTAACAATATTATCATCCGTCAATTCAACCAACTCCATATCTCCTCCATCAGCATGTAGAAAAGGCCTTAATTGTTCCATGGCAACTAAAACCTTTTCTTTTGTATTTTTACTGGACATATTTAAAATTTGTTATTTAAAGTCTTCAAAGATGCCACTAAATTACGAACTAATTCTTCGAAGGCCTTAGCAGTCGGCGTATTTTCTTGAAAAACAGCAGGTCTTCCGCTATCACCGGCTTCTCTGACACTCTGCACCAAAGGAATTGCTCCAAGAAAAGGAATGCTCATTCCTTCTGCGAGGTTCCTAGCACCATCTCTTCCGAAAATATAATATTTGTTTTCAGGTAATTCTGCAGGCGTAAACCAAGCCATATTCTCTACCAAGCCTACAATCGGAACTTTCATTGAATCTAATCTAAACATATTAATCCCACGTCGTGCATCGGCTAATGCAACCTCTTGGGGAGTACTCACAATTACAACCCCATCTAACGGAACTGTTTGTAATAAAGACAGATGAATATCTCCTGTTCCAGGAGGCAAATCGATGACCAAATAATCCAATTCTCCCCAATGTGCATCCGTAAAGAGTTGAGTTAATGCTTTTGATGCCATTGGTCCACGCCAAACCACTGCGTTATCTTGATCGGTAAAAAATCCTATGGATAACAAATGTATTCCGTTGGCATCGACAGGTTTTATTAGTTGTTCTCCGTTTACTTCAGTCATTTTCGGTCGTTCTCCTACCACATCAAACATGGTTGGCATAGATGGTCCGTAAATGTCCGCATCTACAATTCCAACGGAATAACCCATTTTCTTCAATCCTCCGGCTATATTCGCTGTAATAGTTGACTTACCTACCCCCCCTTTTCCGGATGCGACCGCGATAATGTTTTTCACATCTGGTAAAATTTTGCGTCTAGCTCCTTTTTGCTCGGCATTCATTCCGGAAACATTACATTCAACCGAAGTGTTATCACCAAATTTTCTTTTCAAATTGAAAACAATGGCCTCTTGCATCCTCTTTCGCGCATGCAATGCTGGATTCGATACCACAACTGAAAGTTGAATACTATTCTCTGTTAAGTTAAGTTGTTCGACGAGATTTGCACTTACAAGATCTTTTTTAAGATCGGGATCAGTAATTTTTCCTAATACCTCTAGTACATCCTCACGTTTTATATTCAAACTCATTTGATTGATTCTATTGATTTCTGCATAAATAAAATTTCTGATTTAGTGTTTCCTTCATCCCTATTTCTAAATTGATATGATCTACCATCAATCTGTTTCACTGCAAAAATATGGAAGGTCTCTTGCTCATCTTTCTGATATTGTTTTGCCAAAGATCGTCCGTAAACCAGCAAACTATCTGAATTAACGAGTGGTGAAATAACAAATGTAGTCGACTTAAATAAATTTGTTTTGAAATCATTAAAAATATCGGTCAATTCTCCCAAGTCTTCAATGTGAATGATAAAATTTCTTCCAGATTGTAACTGCCAAAGATGACTTCCTTCATCATGCAACATCTCAGGTTTGAAAGTCGTGCCAATTCCTGCTGTTTCATCAGGCAATAATATTGTCGCATTAATATCGAACTTTTTTAAATCAAAAGGTTTAAATTGATAATAATCAAATTGACCTTCTGCTTGCGTGTCTTCATTTACTGAACTACTTGAATTATTAGTTACAGAAAAATAAAGAAGTCCCAGCGTTAAGGCTAGTAAAACAAGGACAAATACAATCATATTAATTGAACGCATGAAGCAAAGATAAGGTTTGTAAAACAATTAATTTTGAAGAAATTTGCGCTATGAACAAAACAATAGCTATTACTGGAATCCTTTTTATTCTTTGTGGAATAATTTTAGGTGCTTTTGGAGCACATGCTTTAAAAGAGTTGGTATCAACTTCTAAATTAGCATCCTTTGAAACAGGAGTTCGGTATCAACTTTTACAAGGGATGGGACTATTAATAATTGGTTTGCAATCATCTTTATCCTTTTCATTGAAAATATTTTACAGGTTATTGTTAGTTGGAACCTTACTTTTTTCATTTTCAATATACCTGTTGACATTCAGTGAAGTAAGCAATATTCCTACAAAATTAATCGGTCCAATTACTCCAATTGGTGGTTTACTCATGATCTGCGCCTGGTTTCATTTAGGTATCAAAATGTTTAGATCAACTAAGTAATACTACGTAGACAAAATGCCAATACTACGTATTTGCATATATGGTTGAATTCGTATTTTATATTCAAAAGTTGCGGTTAGTATTAAAGAGCTAGTTCTCTTAAGATAAATTTGATCAAAACATAGGTCATGACGGCTCGATTACTAGTTACTATTTTATTTTTCAATTTAACTCTTAGCTTTGGACACAATGGAACAAGTAATGGTTTAACACCGAAAGACCGTGAAGAGAAAGTTTCAATTTCTGAATTTTCAAATGGAAGCCTGAGTATATCATGGGCAGACTCATCCATAATATCAATTGAAATTATTACCGACAATGGTTTATTTATGCCTGAAATACCTGTTGATGGCGCGCAATCACTTTATCTTTCCTATTTAACAGACGGAATTTACACAATAAAATTTAAAACAACAGATGAAACCATTTTCCATAAAACAATTGAAGTGCAAAGGTGATTGATTGATATGCACTTTACGAAGGAGGTCCATCGGGCCTCTTTTTTTTTGAACTTTTTTATGATTCATGTTTTTTAATGGAAAATGTTTAGTACATTTGATTACTTATTAGTCATTATTAAGTTTATTATTTAATCATTATGAAAAAATTAGCAATCGGTTCTCCACTTCCAAATTTAATAGGCAAGAATCAATATGGCGAGGATATTAACTTGTCCTCCTTCATTGGCAAAAAGACAGTTGTATATTTCTATCCCAAAGACGATACTCCTGGCTGCACTGCTCAGGCTTGTAGTTTAAGGGATAGTATGGAAGAACTTAAAGAATATGGTATTGAGGTTTTAGGTGTAAGTGCTGACTCCATTCAAGCGCATTTAAAATTTGTCACTAAGTATAATCTTCCTTACACACTTATTTCTGACGAATCCAAAGAAATAATCAGTGCATTCGGCGTTTGGGGTACTAAAAAATTTATGGGGAAAGTATACGATGGAATTCACCGAACAACTTTTTTATTTGATGAAGTCGGTGCGCTAATTCATATCATTGATAAACCAGATACTAAGAATCATGCACAAGAAATCATGAAAAAATATCAAATAAAATAGAACGTAAATTGTTTACGACCAATAGAAAATAACTTTGTATAAATTAATTAATCAGAGCAAAGCTCACAACAACAAACGATATGGCAAATAAAGAATTAAATGTAGAGAAATTAAAAGCGCTTCAACTAACAATGGAAAAGTTAGACAAAACTTTTGGAAAAGGATCTGTTATGAAATTAGGAGATTCCCCTGTTGAAAAAGTTGAAGTAATACCGACAGGATCTATCACACTTGATTTAGCATTAGGCGTAAACGGTTATCCGAAAGGTCGCGTGGTTGAAATTTATGGACCAGAGTCATCCGGTAAAACTACACTCGCTATTCACGCAATTGCTGAAGTTCAAAAACAAGGTGGAATTGCTGCATTCATTGATGCTGAACATGCCTTTGATCAATTCTATGCAAAAAAATTAGGTGTTGATGTCGATAATCTACTGATTTCACAGCCCGACAATGGAGAACAAGCGTTAGAAATCGCTGACAACTTGATTCGCTCTGGTGCAATTGATTTAATCATTATAGATTCCGTTGCAGCCTTAACACCTAAAGCAGAGATTGAAGGTGAAATGGGTGATTCCCAAATGGGTCTTCAAGCAAGACTTATGTCTAAGGCATTAAGGAAATTAACGGCTTCTATTAATAAAGCAGGGTGCTGCTGTATTTTCATAAATCAATTACGTGATAAAATTGGTGTTATGTTTGGAAACCCAGAAACCACAACAGGAGGTAATGCACTTAAATTTTATTCATCAATTAGAATAGATATTAGAAAAGCAGCACAGATTAAAGATGGCGAAGAGGTAATGGGAAATCGCGTGAAAGTTAAAATAGTTAAAAACAAAGTTGCACCTCCCTTCAGAAAAGCAGAATTCGATGTAATGTATGGTGAGGGAATATCCAAAATAGGTGAAATTATTGACCTTGGTGTGGAATTAAATATTTTGAA
>CAZLHR010000002.1:13553-45561 GCA_964559685.1 uncultured Lishizhenia sp. | reverse complement strand
ATATGGTGAGACTAGACTTGGACAGGGAAGAGATGCGATAAAATCTCTACTTCTTGACAACCCTGAACTATCAGAAGAGTTAGAAGCTAAAATTAAAGATGCTCTTGGATCACCTGAAGCACAAACTCAAGTACTCCAAGACTAAATGCAAATCGTTGGTTAAAAAAAACGGTTAATTTATAAGTAGCCGTTTTTTTTTATTTTTATATTTGATAAAAAATTTAAAATGAAAAATTTATTTATTCTAACTATTGCCCTATTTTCTATTGTGAATCTGAGTTCATGTAAGAAAAAAGGATGTACAGACAACACAGCAACGAATTTCAACAGTAAAGCCAAAAAAGATGATGGAAGTTGTTTATACGTTCCAACCATTTCCATTATCGGAGCTAATGATACAACTATTTCTGTAGGGACAACCTATAACGATCCTGGAGCTACCGCTGCGAATAAAGACGGAAGTTCCGTAACCGTAACGACGACCGGTCAAGTGAATAGCGCTACTGTTGGAGATTACGAATTAACTTATTCTGCATCTAACCAAAATGGAACCGCAACAGCAAAAAGAACAGTTCATGTAGTTATCGGGCAAGACAATTGGACAGTTACATGGGATGTAACGAGTAACTGCGGAACTTCTTTTCCATTGGCTGCTGCACCCTCAGTGACTGCAGGAACTTCAGTAAACACTTTAATCATTGATAACATGTTTAATTTAGTTGGAGGTACGGCAAATGCCACTATCAATGGTGCAACAATTACAATTCCTCAACAAACAATTAATATTACTGTTGGAGACGTTATCTTCTCAGGAATCGGAACGATGAATAATCAAGGAAATATTTTAACTATTACATATACGTACGAAAATACTACACCACTAATAGGAGGTTCCGGAACTTGTGTTGCGACATACGTTAAACAATAAGAACTTTCATCATAATTTTAAGAATGGGTTTTCGATTTGAAAACCCATTTTTTTTAAGTACTTTAAATCGAAATGTCGCATTAGTTACAATTTGTTAATAAGTTGGAATTTATCTTTGTGTCATGTCAAATTTCAAAGAAATAATAAATTCGACAAAACCTACACTTGTCGATTTCTACGCAACTTGGTGCGGACCTTGTAAAATGGTTCATCCTATTTTAGAGGATTTAAAAAAGCAATTAGGGGATAAAATCATAATCTTAAAAATTGATGTTGACAAAAACCCAAATGTATCAGATCAATTTAAAATTAGAAGCGTGCCAACACTAATGCTCTTTCAAGAAGGTAAAACCCTTTGGAGAGAAAGTGGAGTAATCCAAATTAACGCATTAATAAATAAAATTCAACCACATATTTAAAGCTTTCGTAACCTTTTTTTTTAATCCACGTATTTGCATAGGTTGGCGGAAAAAACTACTTTTGCGCCCTAATTGTAATTAACCTATTCAAATTCATTATGGAATCAAATTTAATTTTTGTGCCAATCGGATTAGCCATTCTAGGCTTAGTATTTATGTTTATTAAAATGGCTTGGGTAAAAGCTCAACCTTCAGGAGACGAAAAAATGCAAGGTATTGCAAAGAACATCAAAGAAGGTGCAATGGCTTTTTTAAGTGCAGAATATAAACTTCTACTTGTTTTTGTTATTATCGCATCAGCTGCCTTATTTGGAATCTCATTGGTCGTACCAACAACCCATTGGATGATTGTGCCAGCCTTTATTGTAGGTGCAGTGTTTTCAGCTGTCGCAGGAAATATCGGAATGCGAATTGCAACAGACGCAAATGTAAGAACAACTGAAGCTGCAAAAACTTCACTTCCAAAAGCATTAAATGTATCTTTTGGTGGTGGAACTGTTATGGGTCTTGGGGTGGCAAGTTTAGCTGTTTTAGGATTAAGTTTGTTTTTTATGGTTTTCGTAAACAGGTGGATAACTGAGGATGGCAATTTTTACAATCAAATGACCATGGTTCTTGAGGCATTAGCAGGATTTTCACTCGGTGCTGAGTCAATTGCATTATTTGCAAGAGTTGGCGGTGGAATATATACAAAAGCAGCAGATGTTGGGGCTGACCTAGTTGGTAAAGTAGAAGCTGGAATACCAGAAGATGATCCAAGGAACCCTGCTACAATTGCTGATAATGTTGGAGATAATGTTGGTGACGTCGCTGGGATGGGTGCAGATTTATTTGGTTCTTATGTTGCAACGGTGCTTGCTTCAATGGTGCTAGGAAATTACATTATTCAAGACATGTCCATTGCAGAAGGAAAACAATTTACAGATGCCTTCAACGGAATGGGACCTATTTTATTACCGATAATGATTGCTGGAGTTGGTATTATTGCCTCGATAATTGGGACCTTTTTAGTGAGAATTTCAAGTAATGATGCAAAAGAAGCACAAGTACAAACTGCTTTAAATATTGGAAATATATCATCTATTCTCATTTCTGCCGCAGCAGGATATTTCTTAGTGACTTGGATGTTACCAGAAACTCTTAAAATGAATTTCTTTGGAGAAGGAATTCTTGAAGTGAGCAGAATGAACGTTTTCTATGCAACCTTAGTTGGATTGTCAGTTGGATATTTAATTTCGTATTTTACCGAATATTACACTGCACTGGGCAAAAAACCAGTTTTGGATATCGTACAAAACTCATCTACAGGCGCTGCAACAAACATTATTGCTGGTTTAGCAACAGGAATGATATCTACGTTTTCTTCTGTAATATTATTTGCAGCTGCAATTTGGGGATCCTATGCACTTGCCGGATTTTATGGTGTAGCAATTGCCGCTTCTGCCATGATGGCTACAACAGCTATGCAATTAGCCATTGACGCATTCGGTCCAATTGCTGACAATGCCGGTGGAGTTGCAGAAATGAGTGAGCTTCCAAAAGAAGTGCGACAACGTACAGACGTTCTAGATTCAGTTGGGAACACAACTGCAGCCGTAGGAAAAGGATTTGCAATCGCTTCAGCAGCGCTTACAGCACTTGCTTTATTTGCTGCTTATGTAACATTTACAGGTATAGACGGAATTAACATCTTTAAAGCTCCTGTGCTTGCAGCACTATTTATTGGGGGAATGATCCCTGTTGTGTTTTCTGCATTAGCAATGAAATCAGTCGGAAAAGCAGCAATGGATATGGTTATGGAAGTTCGCCGCCAATTCCGAGAAATACCAGGAATTATGGAGGGTACCGGAAAACCTGAATATGGTAAATGTGTAGAGATTTCTACAAAAGCTGCCTTAAGAGAAATGATGATTCCGGGAGCTTTGACCATAATCACTCCTCTTTTAATCGGTTTAGGTACAGGATTTATTTCAGGGGATATGAAATTAGGTGCAGAAGTTCTTGGTGGATATATGGCTGGAGTTGCCGTTTCAGGTGTTCTTTGGGCTATCTTCCAAAACAATGCGGGCGGAGCCTGGGATAATGCAAAAAAATCTTTTGAAGCTGGTGTGATGATCAATGGTGAGATGACCTTTAAAGGTTCAGATGCTCACAAAGCAGCTGTCACTGGAGATACTGTTGGCGATCCATTCAAAGATACATCTGGTCCGTCCATGAATATTTTAATCAAATTGACATGTTTGGTTGGTTTGGTAATCGCACCAATTTTAGGAGATGGTCATGGAACTGACAATAAATCCGGACATAACAATTGTGCTAAAAATAAAGAAATGTGCCATAGTAAGGACAAGGCTTGTTGCACTACTTCCACAACATGTAACACTAACGAAACAGGTAAAAAATGTGATATGTCACAATGTGCAAACATGACAAAGGAACAATGTGCAAAAATGTGTGATTCTTTGAAATGTACTCCTGAGGAAAAAGAGATGTGCATGAAACACCACGAAGGGAAATAAACGTAGTAAAACTTCATATTAAGGCGGATTACTCCGCCTTTTTTATTTTTTAAAAATAAAATAAACTGCGCCTACGAGACAGGCTAGTCCTGCAAAATGATTCCATTTAATTTCTTCTGATTTAAAGAAAATAAATGTGAATATTAAAAACACCAATAACGTGATTACCTCCTGAATTACTTTTAACTCCATTAAAGAAAAAGGTCCCCCAAAAGCTTTATAACCAATCCTATTTGCTGGCACTTGCACACAATATTCGAAAAAAGCCAATCCCCAACTTACTAACACAAGTGCAAACCAACCCATACTTGACCATTTTTTATCCCCGTCAAATTTCAAATGACCATACCAAGCAAGTGTCATAAAAACATTCGAAATAACCAACAATATTATCGTGTAAAATCCTTTCATAAATTTGTAGCTCAAATGAAAATTTCGGATAAAAATAAAGATTTCTTCGCCCTTGTTTATGAAGTAGTTAAACAAATTCCGAAAGGAAGAGTAACGAGCTATGGTGCTATAGCCAACTATCTCGGCACAAAAAGTTCTTCTCGAATGGTTGGTTGGGCAATGAACGCTTCACACGGAAACAAAGAAATACCTGCTCATCGCGTTGTAAACCGAAAGGGCTTATTAACCGGAAAAATGCACTTTAACTCCCCATCTGAAATGGAAGAGTTGTTAATCATCGAAGGAATTGAAGTGGTTAACGACCAAATCTTAAATTTTCAGTCTGTTTTTTGGGACCCAGAAGTGGAATTGTCTATTGCTTAAAAGTTTTACAACGACTTGATTTACCCTCCATTTGATAAATCGTGTTTTCTTCTAAGTATTGAAATAATTGAGTTCCATTTTCTTCGTCTTCACTTATAAAATACTGATAGACGTTTCCTGAAACCCCTGACTCACAAGAAAGAAAGATAATGTTATTCTTTTCTTCTTTTTTAATGATTTTATAGAATTGACTGTCTTCAATATTCCCTTCTTCATCAACTAAATTATGAATCATAAACCCATCCGTCATAGAAAAATTAAAGAGTTGATTAACTGCAATTGCAGAGATGGTTTCCTTTGTATCCATGTCAATTTCGTTTAGTGCTTTAACAGAAAAGCTATACTGACCATGAATATGTGAAAGGAAAGCTAAGGAAATAAAAGTGAAAAACAATTTCATTTTGTGAAATTTATTTAAGTGAATATTCAATTTCCTTGAGGAACGAATCACCTTAATTTAGTTACATTTGTTCTTTAAATTACATAGAATGAAATTCGGAACAAAAGCAATACATGCAGGTGTCCATCCTGATGAGTCGACCGGTGCGATTATGACACCTATTTATCAAACCTCGACTTACGTTCAAGAGGGCGTCGGTAATCATAAAGGATATGAGTATTCGCGAACACAGAATCCAACACGACACGCGCTTGAAAAAAATATTGCAGCGATTGAAAATGGAAAATTTGGAGCTTGCTTCGGCTCTGGTCTAGCTGCTATCGATTGTGTCATTAAAATGTTAAATCCCGGAGATGAGGTAATATCAACAAACGATCTTTACGGAGGTTCCTATCGTATTTTCAAAACTATTTTCGAAAAATATGGCATTGTTTTTCATTTTGTAGACATGCAAGATAGCTCAAATGTTGAAACATTTGTGAATAGCAAAACTAAACTCATCTGGGTTGAAACTCCAACAAATCCAATGATGAACATTATTGACATCCAGGCAATGTCTAAAATTGCCAAACGTGCAGGTGCTTTATTAGCTGTAGACAATACATTCGCAACCCCATACTTACAGAATCCTCTTGACTTAGGAGCCGATATTGTTATGCATTCGGTTACTAAATATCTGGGAGGGCATTCAGATGTGGTAATGGGAGCTTTGGTTACATCTCATGAACATATTGCCCAAGAAATATACCGAATTCAAAACTCATCAGGAGCTGTTACAGCCCCAATGGATTCCTTCCTTGTACTAAGGGGTATTAAAACTTTACACCTTAGAGTACAACGTCATTGTGAAAATGGTGAAAAAATTGCTCATTATTTAAAGAATCATCCTAAAATTGAAAAGGTTTATTGGCCAGGATTTGAGTCACATCCAAATCATGAAGTAGCAAAGAAACAAATGCGGGGTTTTGGCGGGATGATCTCTTTCACCTTAAAAGGAAATAACCTTGAAGATGCACTGTCGGTTGTGAAAAAAGTAAAGATTTTCGCTTTAGCCGAGTCATTAGGTGGAGTAGAATCGCTTATCGGTCATCCTGCGACAATGACGCATGCATCAATACCGAAAGACATAAGAGAAAAAAGTGGTGTCGTTGACTCACTTATTAGGCTGAGTGTCGGGATTGAAGATTCCGAGGATTTGATAGAAGACCTAAAACAGTCGCTAGCTTAAAGATTTTCGAGCATTTTGAAAAACTGATCTTTTTTTACAGGAGACAAAGGTATGGATACCCCATCCTTCATAATTACAGATCCTCCGTCTTGCTTATCATAACGATCCACATAATTTAAATTGACTAAATGTGATTGTTGCACGCGAAAAAAATGAAATGGAGAAAGTAGGGTATCGTAATCCTTTAATGTTCGTGAAACTAGAATTTTTTTACCTGTTTTTATAAAAAAAAACGTATAATTTTTATAAGATTCGCAACGAATAATATCATCTATTTCGACTACATAATTACTTTCTTGAGTTTTAAGCACGAGTTTTCTTTTGTTAATAGGAAGCAAATTGTACTGTAAAGCTTGTAAAACTGAATCATCAAATTTTGAATTAATTTTTGAGATTGCTCTTTTCAAACTTACTTGAAGATCCTCTGCATCTATTGGTTTTAAAATGTAATCGAGTGCACTAAATTTTATCGCTTGTATTGCATATTCTTCAAAAGCAGTAATAAAAACAACTTCAAAATTTACTTGACCAATGGAATGAAGCAAATCAAAACCAGTTCCATCTGGCATTTGAATATCGAGAAGCACTAAGTCAGGTTGAATCTGCTTAATTGCTAGGATTCCACTTTTTACATTTTCTCCATGACTATACACTTCAAAATCTAAACCAAAAGAATCAATCATAAGTTTAATCAACTCTCTTGTTGGTTTTTCGTCATCAATAATAAGTATTTTCTTCATGTTTTTATATCTGCTTTAAGTTACTTCAAATAATAATGGTAGCAAAATCCTTACTTTGGTGCCTCTTTCATTTGGCAAAGAGTCTGTTATTTCAACTAGTCCATTTATTTTAAATTTTCGATTATAAATAGCTATCCTTTCACGAGTAATATCAATTGCCATACTATTGTGTCCTTTATTTTTTTTAGAATTCGCTGAATTGGTTCTTCCTACACCGTTGTCCTCAATAATTATCTCTAACATATCTTCTGATTTGTAAACCAAAACATTGATCATTCCTTTATCTATAGTATGAAGTTGACCATGTTCGATTGCATTTTCAACAAAGGGCTGTGTAATCATGGGTGGTATTAAAGCTTTTGAAAAAAGTAATTCTTCGTCAAAATTTAATGCATAGGTAAATCGGTCTTCGAATCTCATTTTTTGAGTAGTTAAATACTTATCTAAAATTTCAAATTCCAATTCAAGAGAAATCATTTCTTTCGGAGAATTTTCTAAAATTAAACGCATTAGTCTTGAAAAATTCACTAAAAACCGGGTAGATTTTTCAGGATCATTTGCATATATATAACTTTGAATTACAGACATAGCATTGAAAACAAAATGTGGATTCATTTGAGTTCTTAACAACGATTGAGATAATTCTACTTCTCGCTGTTTTTGTTGAGATTGTAGTGCGCGAAAACGTATTACAGCAATTAAAACAATCATAATTATTAATGTCCCAATTGCAATTCCGATTATAGCTTGTCTATCTTTCTGATAAGCGATACGTTCCTTTTCTTTTTGTTTTTCTAAAAGGCTTGCTTGCTGTTCTTCTATTAATTTTTCCCTTTCTTCCCTTAAATTTCCTTCTGTTAATTGCTCAACAAATCTTGAAAATTGTTGTTTCTCATTTATTCTAGCAACCTCAATATACAAATTTTGAAAATATGTAACTTTTTCCTTATTATTTAGTTTGCCTTCCAAATCCGCCATAGTTAAATAGGATTCTGCAATTAATAGGTTTTTCGTTGGAAAAGGTGGTAGAGAGTTGTCAAGATGGTAATTAGCTTTTTTGAAATTAAGGCGTTCGATGAAATTGTCAGCTAATCTTCTATTAATAAAGTAGATGAGCTTGTCATCTTTTCTGTATTTTAATAAAACCAAGGCCTCCTCGAGTTCCTTAATTGACTGTTTAATATTATTCTTTTTTGAATAGTGAACAGCAATAACCATTTTAATGAGGGCTGTGAATAATTGATCATTAGATTTTTCAACGTTTAAGCGAAGAGCTATTAGCCTCGAAACACTAACTTCCATGCCTTGTTGATAATGATTCTCCATTTCAATAATTGAAGCATTGAGCTCTCCTCTTTTGTCGTTTATTTTTTTAAAATAATTTTTCGCACGGTCGATATACTGCGTTGCTTGATAATAATTTTGAAGTTCAATTGAAATTCTAGAAATATCTAGATATCCATATGCTCGAAAATAATCGTTTTTGTTTTCAATAGCGAGTTGAACCATTTGTAATTCTTTATTAATTGCCTCCTGGTAATTTTCAAAATAATGATAAACCTTTGCTTGGTTTCGCATCGCTTCCATTAACTTCGATTTATCCGACAAACGCTTTGCCTCTGAAGTTGCCAATCCCGAATAATAAATAGCTGAATCAGCATTTGCCTTGATTAAGTAAACAAAAGAAATGTCTTTGTATGCCTTATAAATTCTTTCAATTTCTTTTGATTGTTTTGCTTTACTGATACGACGTGTTGCCAATAATATAGCTTTGTCTATATTCAAACCAACACGCGTAATATACCAAAGAAAAATTTCTTCTTCTCGATTATTAAGCTCTAGTTTCTTCCCAATTATCTCTTTTGAAATGAGTGCAATTGCCTTATTCGAATGGCCAATATGTATGTAACCCTCAATCAAGGTACATGTTTTTATTCGCTGAAATTCCTTTGTCAACTTTTCGGAAGGTAACTCTTCTAAAATCCTTAGTAAGGATTCAAATGAACTTGGATCCTTATATAAAACACCTGTTAGCTCACTCTCAATTAAAGTTACTCGTTCATCAAAAGATTCACTTTTGAGTGAATTTTTGAAGTCATATAATTTATCTTGTGATAAAACAAAAAAGTTATAAGGAATCAACACTATTAAGAGTAAACGAAACATTAGACTCATGGAGTCTAATTTAACGAAAAAATCAACAAAATTGGATGATTTCTGATTTTTGTAATTCACTTAATGCCCTTTCTAGCAAATCGTACTCATTCCAGTCATTAAATGATTGTATGGAAAATCGAATAAAACTTCTATTGGCTAATTGCGTAACCGGAATTTCTATTTTAAATTTTTGCAACAATATTCTCTTCAATTTAATTGGATCCTTCGTGTTTATAGGAATAGCAAACATTTGTCCCAAAAAGGCTTTATCTATAGCTGAAATAGGATTAAATTTAAATCTGTCCATCAATCTAGTGGCCCATTCAATGGTTATTTCTTTATTTGTGTTTGATACATTTTCCCAACTATTTTTTCTCATAAATTCAATACAAAATGGTACGGTTAAAAACGCACTAAAATCCCGAGTACCTGCTGATTGATGATAATCAATAAATCTCGAACTCGATGGATTGTCTGATTGAAAACCCCAACTAATTAGCAAAGGATCTATCCAATGTTGCGTTTCTTTTGTGGCATATAAAAAGGAAGCTCCTTTCGGCGACATCATCCATTTGTGACATGCTCCCGTGTATATGTCAGCTTTTAACTCATGTAAATTTAGGGCAATGTGAGCAGGAACATGAGCTCCATCAATTATTGTCATTAACCCTCTCTTTTTGGCCTCTAAACATATTTCAGCAACAGGAAGAATTAATGCCGTTGAACTTGTAATTTGACTAATGAATATGGCTTTAGTATTTTTATTAAATCCTTTAAAAAAAGCATCTACGACCTCTTCGGTTGTGGACAATGGAAAAGGAATTGTTTGCTGTACGAATTTTGCGCCTTTTTTTTCGCAATAATAATTCCATGTACGAATTAATGCGCCATATTCAAGATTAGTTGACAGTATTTCATCACCTTTATTTAGAGGTAACGATTTTGCAATCGTATTGATTGCATAAGAAGGGTTTGTAACAAATACTATATCGTCAGGCTCACAGTTGACAAAATTGGCCAGCGACTTTCTTGCATGATTTAATTGCTGTATTCCCTCTTCTACAATAAATGAAACGGGTTGATATTCTAGTTCTAGTTGCTTTTCTTGGTAAAAAGTAAATATTTCTCTTGGACATGATCCGAAAGACCCGAAGTTAAGGAAGGTAATATCTTTTCTGACTAAAAAATCAAATTTCTCATTCATTGGGGTTTACCAATTATAAAAATGACAGGTATTTTATTGAGGTCATATGCTTTTTCTCTCCAATCCAAAATAGTTTTTGTTTGAATAGACTCGCTTGGTAGTGTAATATTACTTGCAATACAGAGATAAGTGAAATCACCCAATTCATTTAATAGGTCATCTAAAACATTCATATTTCTAAATGGAGTATCCATAAAAATATGAGTAGCTCCATTTCTTTTGCAATCCATCTCAAAATCTCTGAGTTGTATAATACGGTCTCTTCTTTCTTTAGGTAAATAACCATGAAAGGTGAATTTTTGACCTGAAAACCCACTAGACATTAGCGCCATAAAAATTGATGACGGTCCTACAAGCGGCAATACTTTTAAAGATTGAGAATGCGCAAGATTAACAAGTTCTGCACCTGGATCTGCAATACCCGGACATCCAGCCTCAGAAATTACCCCAACGTCAGTACCATTTAGGAGATGTATCAACATATCCATGCGATCTGACTCCTTAGTTTGCTTGGAAAGAATATGAAAAATACAATCATCAATCGGAAATGAACGGTCCATTTTCCGAAGTAAACGCCGTGCTGATTTTACGTCTTCTACAGCAAAAGTTCGAATGGAATTAACGCGATCGATGACACCTTGAGGAATAATATCTAGTAATGATTCTCCACCTAGCGTATTTGGTATTAAGAACAAAACTCCTTTATTTTTCGACATTCCAATTTGTTATAAGTGAATCAAGCGCTTCATCTAAAAGTTCATAAACGTGAATAAAGTCCTTTGTTGTACCATAATAAGGATCCGGAACCTCTAAATCAAGCCCAGGTTTCCATTCATTTAGAAGTAACCGAACTTTTTGACGTTGATCATTATTTTGTGCCAATCTCAACACATCTTCAAGGTTATTCTTATCCATTGAAAAAATAAGATCAAATTTTTCGAAATCGGCTATGGAAAATTGTCGTGCTTTTAGTTGACTAATATCCGTATTATATGAAGCTGCAGTTTGAATCATACGTTTATCAGGTGCTTTACCGATGTGATAATTGGCTGTGCCGCATGAATCAACAACCCATGATAGAGAGCGCTCTTCTAGTTTTTTTTTCAAGATTCCTTCTGCCAAAGGGGATCTACAAATATTCCCCAAGCAGACCATTAAGATATGCATTACTATTGGATGGTGAGCTTTTTCTCCAATTCCTCTAAATAATGACGGAACTGTTTATCCGTCTCTGAAAGATTAACAACCGTTCTACACGCATGTAACACCGTTGCATGATCTTTCCCTCCACAATGCGCTCCAATATTAGCTAATGAAGACTTTGTCATTTTCTTTGAGAAATACATGGATATTTGTCGTGCTTGCACTACTTCTCGTTTACGCGTTTTCGATTTCAGCATTTCAATTGGTAAGTCAAAATAATCACATACTACCTTTTGAATATATTCAATGGAAACCTCACGTGCAGTGTTACGCACGAACTTATCAACCATTTGTTTTGCGAGCTCAAGTGTGATAGACTTCTTATTTAATGATGCCTGAGCGAGAAGGGTGTTTAGTGCTCCCTCTATTTCTCTAACATTCGTATTAATAGAATATGCTAAATACTCTACAACTTCACTTGGGAGTTCAATTCCGCTACCGTACATTTTTTTCTCTAGAATAACGATTCTTGTTTCAAGATCAGGAGTGCCTAGATCAGCAGATAATCCCCATTTGAAACGAGATAATAAGCGTTGTTCCATACCTTGCATTTCTACAGGAGCCTTGTCTGAGGTCAAAATAATTTGTTTTCCGTTTTGATGTAAGTGATTAAAAATTGAGAAAAATACATCTTGGGTTCTCTCTTTTCCTGTAAAAAATTGTACATCATCAATAATTAGCACATCTACCATTTGATAGAAGTGAACAAAATCATTGGTAGTGTGATTTTTAATTGCATCGATAAATTGATGTGCAAATTTCTCAGATTGCACATATAGAACTGTTTTATTTGGGTAATTCTCTTTGATTGAAATACCGATTGCATGTGCCAAATGAGTCTTTCCTAGTCCCACACCACCATATATAAGTAAAGGATTAAACGCGGTACCGCCTGGTTTGTTGGCTACTGCATAACCGGAGGCACGTGCCAAGCGATTGCATTCTCCCTCAACGAAATTATCAAATGTAAATGCAGGTATAAGGTTAGACTCAATGTTCACCTTCTTAAGACCTGGTATAATAAAAGGATTTCGAATTTGCTTTTCGGTAAGATTTATCGGCATTGAAATCGGCTCATTTTTCAATGGGTTTGCGTTATGTGCAGGTATCTTAACAGTGTAAGGTATTGAAGATTTCGAATTATTCTCCATTACAATGCTGTACTCTAGGTTTCCATCTACTCCTAGTTCTTTTTTAACCACTTTCTTCAAAAGAGTAATATAGTGCTCTTCTAACCACTCATAAAAAAAATGTGAAGGTACTTGTATTGTTAGTATACCATTTTCAAGCTTAACTGGAACAATTGGTTCAAACCAAGTTTTATACACCTGCAGGGGAACATTGTCTTTTATTACTTTTAAACAGGATTCCCAAGCACCTTCGTGATTTTTATTCATAATTAACTTAATTTTGTTTAGGTTTATATTGGAAAGAAAGAACAAAAAATGCCATTTTTACTCTTAAAATTTCACTAGACAAATATTTACATAAAAAAGTTTAAAAAAAAATCATTTGGCTATTGACTTTTTAAAATATTTTTTTAAATGAAACTATTTTATTCCTGTTTTTTAGGAGTAAAATAAGAATTATTAAATTTAGTAAAAATTAAAAAAATCATCTTGGAATTCACATTTTCTTTTGCCAGCACAATACGAGTTCGATATAGTGAAACTGATCGAATGGGTTACTGTTACTATGGAAATTTTGCTCAGTACCTAGAAATTGGCAGAGTTGAAGCCATTAGAGAACTCGGAATCGTTTATAAAGAGTTGGAAAACAATGGTATACTTCTTCCTGTCTCTAATTTGAATATCCACTACAAAAATCCAGCATTTTATGATGACCTATTAACAATTCACACCTCATTAGATAAAATTGAAGGTGCAAGGATTTTTTTTAGTTATAGAATCGAATGTCAGGAAAATATAATCGCGGAAGCAAAAACAACATTAGTTTTTTTAAACAAAAATTTAAATATTCCAATCGCTTGTCCGGATTTCTTTATTGATAAACTTACGCCATATGAGAAGTAAGCAGAAAAACTTTTTATTTCAGGAGGGGTATCATTACCTCAAAAGATTTCCTTTCATTACACGAATTGGTGAAACGAGAGTTGGGGATTCCTTTCAAAGAAATACACATTCTACCTTTCAGCTATTTGGTATTCGAGAATCAATTGGTCCTCAGTTAAACAATGGTTTTTCAGGATCCGAAAATGCCATTGATGCATTTCTACAACAATTTCAACTGACCCAAGTACATGAAGAATTTAACATTAATTCAATTTCATTTGCTGGAGTAATAACTTTAGAAAATACTAATTCAGAAATTAAAAGTGAACTAATTGAGGAACTCGATAACTTTGTACAATTGGTTCTACAACAGAGCCTCAAAAAAGGACAAATTCCCATTGTTATTGGAGGAGGGCATAATAATGCCCTACCTCTTTTGCGTTGGGCAAAAAAAACAAATATAGAATTAGGAGTTATCAACATCGATCCACATGCTGATACAAGAGAAACTAATGGACGGCATAGTGGAAATTCATTTTCGTATGCGATTAATGAAAATACGCTTTCTCATTATCATGTATTAGGACTTCACGAAGCATATAATAACGAATTTATACGCAAGTTCTTAGCGGAAAAAAAAATCTATTATAGCTTTTTTGAAGATTATCTTTTCAAAAAAAGAAATATCACTGATGACATAATAAAAATTACAAGTGAATTGAAAGAAATGCCTTGTGGAATAGAATTAGATATGGATTGTCTTGCAAATTTTCCGAGTTCTGCAATTTCACCATCTGGTTGGACCTTGAATGAATTAAGGCAAATTTTAAATGAGATTACTAAAAGACTTCATAATATTTCATACTTACATTTACCAGAAGCTGCGCCTAAAAATCGAGAGGAATTTAAATTGTGTGGAAAAGCCCTCAGTTATTTAGTTAGGGATTTTATTCAGAGTTATAAAAACCTATAAAATTAATTAGGTATTACATACAAAAAAATTACTTGAATCGTTTTTGGATTTCTTTAAAAATATTAATGTTAAAATAGGAATCAAATAGTAGACTTAGAATTACATTTAAAATATCGTACAAAAGAATTATGAAAAACAGTCAATATACAAACATTTCCTTACTTAACTACTGAAATATTTGTAAGTGTAGCGATGAAGTTTGCTGTGCAACCATCTGGTATGGGCGCTTTACTTGGAATAAAATCAAAATTTAATTTGAGTCCATTTTTTTGAAACTTAGTTTCCATGTTTATTCCATAGACAGTTTTGCCGACATACTCATTGTTCATTCCGCTTATGATTTCTACGTTTACTTTACAAGGTGTTTTTGTAAAACATACAATTCCAGTGTAGGGCTGATTAAGTTGCTCCTCAAGAACAGTTTTCTGTGTGACGCAACTAGAAAGAAATATTAAACTTAAAAATATATAAACTCGAGACATCAATTTATTTCAAATATAAAAAAAGGAGCTCAAATGAACTCCTTTTTAAATCAACCTGTAGCAAAGTTAATTTAGATCCTATTGGTTGTTTAACGGATAGATTTTTATATGGTTACATTAGAATTAACATTTTGGCCTTGATAAAGTAAAGCGATAGAAAAGAAATGAAATCAATCCTCGTCTATTTTTGTTTTAATGAATGTAGCAACACATATTCATGCTTTGGTTAAGTTGATGGATGATCCAGACGATCATGTGTACGAACATGTTCGACAAGAAATCAAGAAATGTGGTGCTGATGCTATTCCAATCTTAGAACATTCCTGGGAACATGATTATTACGGATTGGTTTTTCAAAATAGAATTGAACACCTCATTCACGAAATTCAGTTTTCCGATATACAACGACAATTATTAGAGTGGTCAAGTAGTCCGGATAAAGATTTATTGGAAGGAGCTATTTTGATTGCCAAATATCAATATCCGGGTTTGGATGAAATTAAGATTAAAGAGTCTATTCAAAATTTAAGAAAGGATATTTGGTTAGAATTGAACGATAATCAAACATCTTTTGAAAAAGTGAAAATTTTCAACCGAATATTTTTCGATTTATATCATTTCAACGGTGATAATAAACATTATCACTCTCCAGTAAATTCATTTATTAATACGGTACTTGAGTCAAAAAAAGGGAATCCTTTAAGTTTATGTCTTTTGTATAGTATCGTCGCGCAATCTTTGGATCTTCCTGTATATGGTGTCAACCTCCCAAATCACTTTGTACTTGCCTTTATGGATGAATACCATACTAATCACTTCGGTCAGGTGCAAAATGACTTTGGCGTACTCTTTTACATTAATGCATTTTCTAAAGGAACCATTTTTGATGTTAAAGAAATAGAGCAATTTCTAAACGATCTCAACATAGAGCATAGAAGAGAGTATTTTGAACCTTGTTCAAATACAGCGATTATAAAACGAATGTTGACGAATTTAATATTTGCCTTTCAACAAATTGGAAATTCTGAAAAGGTAGAAGAATTGACATTGTTAAAATCCTTACTAGATTAACTTTGAATTATCCAATTTTCTCTTAACTCGCCGAGAGTAGATACCAATGGATTTAAATAAAAAAGACCTTTGTTCTTGCGAATAACTGAATATGGTACTATTTCTACTTCTCCATTATTCCAAGTCAGTACGTTCAATCGATTGAAAAAGTCAACATTTATCTTTGCTCCTATTTTCTTTATCGCGTGAACAGAACTATCAATTGAGCAACCTGATGCTGTTTCTGTATTTTCATCAACAACCAGAACAATGACGTGATTAAACAAAATTGTTTCTCCTGAATGCAATTTTTTTCCATGTGCAGACCAAGTATTATTAAACGAATTAAGGTCTGCTGAACAAATACTAACCTCTTCATTAGTAAGTCTCCTATCGGCGAAATATAGCCAAACCTTACTTGAATTTCCAAAGGATTCGAATAGACTATAAATCTGCTGCATTTGCGATTAATTCGGCAACATCGAGCACTCTAATTTCTGCTTCTTTTTCTGCATGCTTGATTCCATCAGTCATCATAGTATTACAAAATGGACAACCTGTTGCGATAATTTGGGCATGCGTATGTAAAGCATCATCCGTGCGTTCAATATTTATTTCCTTATTTCCTTTTTCAGCCTCTTTAAACATTTGTGCTCCACCCGCTCCACAACAAAGGCCATTAGTTTTACAACGCTTCATTTCAACTAGTTCAGCATCTAGTTTTTCAATTAAACTCCTTGGTGCTTCATACACATCATTTGCCCTACCAAGGTAGCAAGGGTCGTGAAACGTAATTTTTTTTCCCTTAAATGTTTGGTTTCCTTCCAGTGCTAATTTACCTGTGAGTATTAAATCTTGAATCAGTTGAGTGTGATGAACCACTTCATAGTTTCCTCCCAATTCCGGATACTCATTTTTTAGCGTATTAAAACAATGTGGACAAGCGGTTACAATTTTTTTAATTTCATAACCATTCAATATTTGAATATTCATCAGCGCCTGCATTTGGAAAGTAAACTCGTTTCCTGCTCTTTTGGCTGGATCTCCTGAACAACTTTCTTCAGACCCTAAAACTGCAAAATTCACATTGCAATGATTAAGAATTTTGACCAAAGCTTTGGTTATCTTCTTTGCCCTGTCGTCAAAACTACCTGAACAACCCACCCAAAACAAAATATCTGGTGATTTTCCTTCTGCCATCAAACTGGCCATTGTAGGTACGTGCATTCTCATAACTTATTCTTCAAAAACTTGAATGTTTGATGTTCTCCCTGTTAACTTAGTAAATTTTCCAGTGTAACGTGTAGCTCTAACAATGTGATTATCTATCCAATGGTAATTTCCACCTCTTGGTTTTTCCATTAAAATTGCGTGGTACTTAAAACCATGAGCGTCTAACCATTTTTCGGTTACCTCTCTATGTTCCTCTAATCTTGAGGTAAAAAAAGTAATAATGTGACCTTCTTCAAACCAATTGTTAATGGTTTCCAATGCATCGGGATAAAGCGATGCTGTTGCCATCCTTTCTGGTTCCTCATTTGGAATATCGTCACAAATGGTACCATCTATATCAATTAAGTAGTTTTTAACATGTTCAGGAAGTATAGGCGAAATACGCTGGCCCTCTTCTATAATGTCTTGTAATTTAATATCAACCTTAGTCTTCATTCGCCCAGTTTAATCTATCAGATGGTGAAAACTGCCAAGGGGCTCCATTGTTCTCTATGTTAGTCAACATTCCCGTTAATTCAGTTGGCATTTTAGATTCCTCCATAACGAGGTATCGTCGCAAGTCTAAAATAATAGAGAGCGGATCAATATTTACAGGACATTCTTGAACGCAGGCATTGCAAGATGTGCATGCCCAAATCTCTTCCTCTGAAATATAATCTCCCAACAAACTTTTTCCATCTTCGTATTCTTTTCCATGCTTACGTTTTAATTCTCCAATTTCAACAAGCCTATCCCGTGTGTCCATCATAATTTTGCGAGGAGAAAGTTTTTTACCCGTAATATTGGCGGGACAAGAAGATGTACACCTTCCACACTCCGTACATGTATAAGCATCCAATAGGTTCTTCCAAGTTAAATCCGTAACATCTTTAGCTCCAAATCTTGTTGGTGCCGCCTCACTTGGCGCAGCAGCAAAAGGATCTGCAGTGGGATCCAACATAAGTTTCACCTCCGTAGTAACAGAATCCATATTTGTAAACTTACCTTTTTTCTCCAGGTTGGAATAATACGTATTTGGAAATGCCAAGAAAATATGAAAATGCTTGGAATAAGGAAGGTAATTCATAAATGTCAATACCATTATAAAATGACCCCACCAACCAATATTTTCAAGCAGATGCAATGTGTCGTGATTCATGCCTTTGAATATGATGGCACCAACAAAGGATGAAATTAAAAATCCATAACTTTCGGTTTGCATGGCTTCATCCGCCCCGTTCATTGTGAAGATGCACAGAATTAAAACGATTTCCATTATCAAAATTAAGTTAGCGTCTTTCATCGGCCAACCTTTCAATTCATCCATTGTGAATCGAGGTAGTTTCAGCAAATTTCTGCGAGCTAAAAACGCGATGGTTCCAACGAAAGCAAGAACAGAAAGTACCTCAATAAAGCTTATCATAAAAACATAAAAATCGCCTAAAGAGTTCATGAACATGCGGTGTTTTCCGGTAATTCCATCTGCAATAATCTCAATTAACTCTAATTGAGTAATAACAAATGCCACGTACAAGGCTAAATGAAGCAAGGCAGGTATAGGGCGAGAGAACATTTTCTTTTGACCAAAGGCCACAAGTATCATCGTACGCCAGCGTTCTAATGTGTTTGCTGATCGATTAACATCTCGACCCAAAAGTATATTTTGACGGATCTTTAGTATGTTAAACGTAAACCATCCAAAACCGAGAAATAGTAGAGCTGAAAAAACAACAATCTCAATCATAATATCTTTTCTTAATCTGGAAAACTATCCAATATCATACGAAGCTTTTTCTCCTCTTTTTTAGTAATTGGTACTCCTTTGGTTCTGGCACCGAACAAAGAAAAGTTGATGTATCGCTCAGGATGTAATTGAAAATCTGATACTAAATTTTGAAGTTCATTGTTAGATTTTACGAGCTCCAAATACAATTTTTCGTCATGTACTAACTTCCCTAAAGAACCATTTCCCTTTTCAACATCTTCAAGCACTAAATTTAATTTTTTTATAGTGGTTTGTGCATCAAGGATAACTGACTTAAAATTTGCATTCACCAAGTCATCAGAAACTTTTTTGGCATTTCCTAGGATCGCAGTTACCTGATCGTTCGATTTTTTGAGATTGTTCGTAATATTTTCCACATTTGCCATAATTCTGGAAAACTGTAGTTTTTCCTCAGCAACAAACAATTGCAGTTCATCCGCAACATTGCCTAATTTCTGGATGGTCAATTTTACTTGTCTCAAGCTTCCTTCAATTTCAGAAGTAGCAGTAGAATCCCAAAAAGATGATAATGACGATACCATTTTATCGACAGACGCCATCATTGTTTGAAGTTTATTGGTTATCGGGTCAGTAAACGCTTTCACCTGAGACACCATATCTTTTGATATTCTTCCCGGAATATCTGATTCTGCTTCATAATTTCCTTTTGAAATATCATTTGGCATAATAATGATTAACCCTTTGGTTAGTAAATCAATATTTCCAATTTCAATAATACTACCAATCGGAATTTCTACTTCATCATTTTGGATACTAAATGTAATTCTTACCTTCTTATCCGGGGAATTTCCGGGAACGTATTCGATATCTTTCACTTTACCTACCGTAACTCCATTTAGAGTAACATTGCTCGAAACGGTTAACTGACCGGAATTAGGAAAATAAGCATAAAATTCTCTGTCCCCTCCAAAAATGCTATTCCCTTTCAAAAAATTAACACCTAAAACGAGTAAAACCATGGCCAAAATGGCAACAACAGCGGCTTTTATTTCTTTTGAAAATCTCAATCTGATTTTTTTTCTGCTAAATTAATAGCTTTTTCAATACTTATGCGCTCTCCGTTTAAAAATGCTGCAACAAAAGCATTATTAAAACCTTGTTCTATCAATTCTATTTTTAGTTGTCTTGCACCTTGGATATCATTTTTAAACTCACCCGTACAATATTTGTACAATTTATCTTGGTAATATTCGTGAATATCCAAGTTTTTGAAACGTGACGAATTCAAAGGTATTTTCTTATCAGAGGTTTCAATTTGTATTCTAAAAACTAAGCCTGTACTGTCTTTTGTTTCTTGTATAACCGTCGAATTAGTTGGGGTTTTATCTTCTTGGGGAGGGTTCGTTTTAATTATTTCCATAGTTTCTTTCCCGGACAATTGGTCGTAATACCTTTCAAACGCTTTAAACATGGCAAGTGCCATTTCACGTTGACCGCTTGCATCTGCAAGCAATTTTTCTTCTGTTGGGTTAGTTAAAAACCCGGTTTCAATCAACACGCTTGGCATTGCTGTTTTGTAAAGAACGTAAAAACCAGCTTCCTTAACCCCTCTGTCAAAACGACCCATTTTTTTAAATTCTTTCTGAAGTAGCTCGGCATAACGTATTGAGTAATCTCTGAACACTGATCCTTGAAGTTGCATAGCAATCATGGCCTCCGGAGACATATCGAAATTTTTATATTTAGCACCTTTATCTTCTTCTAATTCAATAATTGAGTTTTCTCTTTCCATTACTTTCTGTTGTGCCTCTGTTCGATGCAGTCCTAGGACATATGTCTCTGAACCATATGCAACATTGCTACCCGCATTTGCATGAATACAGATAAACAAGTCAGCTTTCGCCCTATTTGCAATATTCGCGCGCTCCAATAATTCAACAAATACGTCCTTATCTCTTGTATAAATTACCTTTATTGACGGGTATTTTTCTTTAATCATCGCGCCTAATTTTAACGCCATTGACAAGCAAACTTCTTTTTCATTTGAATAACCGCCATGACAACCAGGATCTTTTCCTCCATGCCCAGCATCAATCACAACTGTTTTGATTGGATTCAGTTGAGCTCCAACATTCGTTAATACGAAAAGAGAAATTAGGAGTATTTTTACTCGAGTATTCAATAAGATAAAGAAATTTACGTTCTTCATTAACTTGGTTAAATTTGGTAGTTTTGTGCTACTTTACAAAATTAGTTCCAAAGGTTTGATAGTCTCACGTCATCAGTGTCTACTTTTCTTCGTCGCATTGTTAATAATGCAACTTTCGGGCAAGGTTACGGGCCAACAAGAGCAGAATAAAATCATTACTGTCAACGATGCGTCAGTAGAATCTATCATCAAGTACAGCGCTCGTGATTCAATTTTTAAAGACATAAAAAAAAAACAGGTGCACCTGTATGGACAAGCAAATGTTCAAATGGATGGCATTGAAATGACAGCAGGTTATATCTGTATTGACCTTGAAAAAAATGAACTCCAAGCGCGCTATTCCTACGACAAAGACAGCAATAAAATCGAGTTTCCAGTTTTTACAGAAGGAAATGAAACCATACAATGTGTTTCGTTGAAATATAATACAAAAACAAAAAAAGGATTTTTAGAAGAACTCTCTCTTAAACAAGAAGAATTGTACTTCAGAATGGAGATTGCAAAGAAACATGAAGACGATGAATTGCACCTCAGGCATGGAAAACTTTCAACCTGCGACTTACCTGAACCTCACTATCATTTTCAGCTAGCAAGAGGGGTGATTGTTCCGGATGAACGCATTGTTACGGGTCCGCTAAACCTGCACATAAATGGCATACCTACTCCTCTTGGCTTGCCTTTTGCTTTGATCCCTACGAAGCAAAAAGAACAAGTAAAAGGATTGCTTTTTCCCGAATTTGTTCCGCTTTCTGCTTACGGATTTGGAGTTCAAAATCTCGGTTATTACATTCCAATAAATGATTTTTTGCAAACAACTTTATATGCCAACCTCTACAATAGGGGTAGTTGGGGGCTTCGAAATGATTTGGATTATGCCAAAAGATATGGATTCACTGGTAAATTTTCTCTTGGATTTCAACAGTTTAGACTTGGTTTTCCGTCTAATTCAAATCAGAATAAATTTAGTTTGATGTGGTCACACCGACAAGATCCCAAGGCTTCTCCTTATTGGAATTTTTCATCAAGTGTAAATTTAATTTCTGATAATAATTCAAAAAATAATTTAGATCCCATAAATCCAGAATACTTTAGTAATAGTTTCAATTCCGACATTAACATCAACAGATTGTTTCCTGGGAAGCCGTTTTCCATGGGCTTAAAATGGTCGCTTCGGCAAAATTCTGTTGCTAAAAATATTGCGTTGATTAGTCCGATTATGAACGCTAATTTAACGCGCGTCTTTCCATTTAAAAAGATTTTTTCGTATCCCAAAAATGAACTCACGAAAGCGGTTTCAAGGATAGGGTTAACTTACAATTTTGAAGGTCAAAATAGATCTAGTTTTGCGGACACGCTGCTTAATCAAGCAAATTTTCAGCAAATTGGACAACAATTTTTAAATGGGATTTCACAATCGATGTCTATTCAAACTTCTCTTGGTTTATTTTCTAATGCCATTAAAATCAATCCTGTATTTAATTATGGAAACAAGATAAATTTTCAACAAACACGAAAATCTTTTGACGTTGCTACCAATTCTACCATTAATGATACCTTGAGAGAAATTGGAATGGCTCATGAAGTCAATTTTAATGTTACGGCAACAACTGTTGTATATAGTTACTACGAACTTATCGGCAAATCAAAACCTAAACTCAGACATTTACTTACTCCTTCTATCGGTTATCGTTTTGTCCCTAAGCTCAACCCGCTCATTTCGGATAGTGTTGGCGTTAATCAATCCGTAGTGAATTATTCTCCCTATGAACGCAGTATTTATTCTGTTGGAAATTCTGTTGGTGCTTCGTTTATAACATTTGGTTTCAACAACACATTAGAATTAAAAATTAAGTCAGAGAAAGATACCGTTACGGGCTATAAGAAAATTCGGTTGATTGATCAATTTTCTATCAATGGGAATTATGATTTTTTAAAAGATTCCATGCGACTCTCAATGATTTCCTTGAATTTAAGGATAAGTCCTAAAAACTGGTTGAATTTTGTTTCAAACGCCTCATTTAGTCCCTACGCATGGGATTCTACAGGTGCTAATTTGTCAACTTTTGCATTAAGAAATAACCAAGGTATCGGACGTTTACTCAGTGGTAATTTTACTACCACACTATTATTGGCGCCAAAAAAAACTCGAAAAATTCTGAGCGACAAAGTGGAATCAAACAATCAAAATTGGAACAGTGCTTTTGCGTATTTCTCTCTCCATCCTGAACATGCTATTTATTTTGACATTCCTTGGAAAGTTACTTTTTCACACATTTATTCTCTTCAGGCGAATCAATTTATTACTTTGAGTAATTCAAAATCTTTCAATCAAGTTCAGACCATTTCATGTAGCGGAGACGTGAGCTTTACAAAAACTTGGAATTTAAGTGGTAATGTGAATTTTAATCTTATAGATGGAAGTATTACCAACGCATTTTTTACCTTAAATAGAAATTTGCATTGCTGGGCGCTAAGTTTTTATTGGGTGCCAATAGGAGGAAATAAGAGCTTTTTACTGAGCATTCGCAATACTTCTAGTTTATTCAAAGACGCAAAATTCGACTTTAGAAAACCACCAGTATTTTTGTAATCACTTTTCGTTTTTCATTATAATCTTAGCTACACTAATTTGTTTTTTTCTCTTTTTAAGTAGAATGCGCCCATAAATAATATATGTGATGTAAAATAAATCCATGTTAAGATTACTAGAATAGATCCCGTTAATCCTGCATCTTTGAAAACGAAAAAATGTTGAAGGTAATATTTAATGGCAAATTGGCTTATACAGACAACTGTAGAAGAAAATAGTGCTGCTTCTGCAACTGTTTTAAATTCAACTACTCCGTCGTGACCGTACTTATAAACGATAAAGAAAATGGAAAAATACGAGAAATAAGAAAGACCAAAACTTATAAAAGATAATGCAACTTGAAACAAAAAATTCTCCTCGCTGAACCATAAATCAAGCAAGGAAATCAAGAAAAGTTGACTGAAATACACCACAATCAGGAAAAGCATAAACAGTGCAATGGCAAGAATTGAAAATAGTCGAAATTGGATGACTTCTTTGACTAAGTCCACATGTGTTCTTTTTTTTATTGGCACATCCAAGATATCATTCACTCCTCTCTTAACTGATGACGTCATCGCAGAGGTAGTTACAATTATGGCTACAACGCTCAGAAGCTCCATCCAAATATTTGGTTTTGTAAATTGTGTGTTAGTGAAAAATTCTACTATCGCAGCAGTATCTTTTAACCCGACTTGATTGGATAAAAACCTTATTAATATTTGCTCAATTGTTTCTTGACCGAAAATTCTCCCAAAAAGAGAGAAGCTAACAAAGGCAATGGGAATTAATGCAAACAAACTATAGTAGGCCAATGCAGCTGCGTGATTATTTTGATAATTGAAGTAACCAATTATTATAGAAGAGTATTTTTTCAAATAACTCATGTTTCTAATTTTCTTCTTATTTGAATATATCTGACGTCATTCAATGGATTGTTCGCGTACAAGACAATCAACTTTTCTTCACATAGCATATATGATTGATAAAATCCCCCGCTAAACATAGCATATTGAAAGGAAACAGGAATTCCGTCTTTTTCGGAGGTTTCAAATTCATCTGGTCGAAATAATTGAATTTTATTTCCAAAATTTATTTCATTCACTGGACCAAATAATTTCGCAATTTCTTTATTTTTCAATAGATAATAAATCTCTTGCGGTTTTCTATACTTTGATAATTTGCCCTTTCTTAAGAATGTGATTTTATCACATAAGCCTAAAATATCTTGTGGATCATGAGAAACTAGAATAATACCTAAATTTTCTTGGAATTTCAATTTTAAAATCACTTCGGAAAGTCGTTGTTTTAAAACTGCATCAAGGTGACCAAATGGCTCATCCAAAAGTAGCACATCGGGAGCATGTGCAATAGCTCTAGCAATGGCTAATCTTTGTTTCTCGCCACCGGATAGATATGACGCTTTTGTTTGAGACACATGTTGTAATTGGAACAATTTCAACAATTCAGTGATTCTCTTTTCACGTTTGATATATGGATAACCGAGTATGGATTCTCTGATATTTTCCTCAGTGGTATGATAAATATCTAATTTAAAATCTTGATTTACTATGGATATGTTTTTATAACCCGGTATTAACAAATCGCTAAAGTTTGGCATTTCCTCACTATTCCATGTTAAGGAACCTTCATTTGGAGCAAGAATACCTGCCATTATTTTTAATAAAGAAGATTTACCTGCACCACTTTTCCCTACTAATCCAATGAGCTCTCCACGACTTACGTTTAAATTAACATTACGTAGAATCGGACGATCATAAGACAAGGTGATATTTTTGATTGTTAACATTATAATTGTATCAAGTTTTTAGGAAATTCTCTACTTGCAATATAAATACCTGGAATCGGATTGGCTAGAGGTTCGTTGTCCTTTATATAGAAACTAATTTTTGTGTTGTTTTTATCTTTTTCAATTTCTAATCGATCTAAAATGGACTCAGAAACACCAACTTGACAATCCGGGGTATTTTCTGTTTTTAGTAAAATTAATCGCATCGCTTTTACGTTTTCTGAGAACTCATTTCCATTTGGCAAAATTCCTTTAAGTTCGTAAACAGCATTTTGAAATTCATCTAATTTCAATACCCTATTGCTAATAACCAATTCATCCTCCCAAATGTATTTTTTGTTATCTGCACTTTCTGCTCCACCATGATGCTCATTTGCAGTTTTCTGTGAAAACAATTCGTTAAGTAGGTAAACATGTATGGTACACTTCATTTTTTCTTTATTTCATTTTCTTTAAATGCAGACGGCATCAAATCCGGAACTATTTTTAGAATAAGTGGCAATAAAATTGCACCGCCAGGCAATAAAAATATTCCAACCGAAGGAACTGACTTTAATACGTCCATAAATTGAGTTTTGACCTTTTCTTTCTCTTCTTTGGAAAGGTCATGTTGGGTTGATTTTTTTATTAACGCTATGAGTTCTTTACTCTCCTTCAGTTCATTTACGAATTTATCTTTATTTCTTCCTAAAATTCTTATCCAACGTTTTGAGAATCCTTTGTAAACAACTTTTATCTGATTGTCCTCTTTTATTTGGTTTAGTTGCAAATGTTGATCAAAAATAAAAGCATCGCAAATTAATCGACATTCCTCAATTTCGATAGCATTAAGTCCAAACTGTTCTCCCAATTTTTGCAACTTGGATTCTTCTTGTTCAGTTGTGGCATGCGTACCCTCTGTAATAAATAAAGCCAATTTAAATGTGATTTTAGCCAACTGTTTATTTTCAAATTTAATTGCGGCTAACTCATGGGTTTTATTCATGTAGTTTTCTAGTTCTCGTTGAAAGTGACGCGGCAAATCAGCCGAGGCTAAAAGGTGATCAATAATTCGTTGTTCTTTAGGCTCTATTAATTCATCTGCCAATGCCGCTGCTACTGCGCCTTTGAGAACTGAAAAAGCATAATTGTTGCGCTTTTCATCAAAGGAAATGGTGCTTTCATCTAGGAATTCAATAAACAACAGAACATCAATAAAAGTTAATGCATTCGATAAATGATTGATCCAATAGTTTGAGCCAAAAATGGAAGTATTTACTTTTACGCGATTTGCTAGTATTTTTTCCAATTCATGAATTTGGTCCCCTTTTAACCATTTATCCACCCATCTTTCTTCTGTCCATATTTTATAATATTGGCAAAGCGTTTGAATGAAAGCTTCTTTATTAAAGTTCTTACCACTTTTCTGAAGATAGGCGAGCATTAAGGCCTCAAATAAAAGTAATTTTAACGCTTCGTCTTGGGTGTAATGGTTTCTATCAAGGTTATTTGAGAAAATAAAAGAATTAGCCACTCCAAATACCAAACCTGTTTTGGATGAAATTAATTCTACCAATTCTTCCAACTCATCATTCGATTCATCAATTGTTAGCGTAATGATTCCGTTCTCTTCAAGCTCAAAATATTTGGCTATCCAATTTCTTGAACCCGGTGAAATTTTTTCTTTATTTGAAGGCATATCGGACTGCTAAGCCACCTCCCCATCCAAAACCAATAGGACTTAGTGAAAGAACCGGCCCAGTATCTAAAGATAAATTTAACGGAAAATCTTGAAAAGTATAATCCACTCCGACCACTCCATTCACAGATAAAACATATGCTCCAGAAGTTACTCCTAAAGATGGACCAAGACCCGCATACCAATCCAATCCAGTAGGTTCAGGTAATGATTGTTGAACTTCAACTAAAGCAGAAATTAACATCGTATTTGAATAGCCACCAATAGTTCCTTCAACCGCAAAACCCGGTCTCAAAAAGTGTTTAATGTCAAGGCCACCGAGAGAAGGATAGCCACCTTTTATACCTATGGCTGTTTTGTATTGTTGCGACCAAGAACTTGATGAAATTGCTAAGAACAAGAATGTTGTAAGGAATAACTTTTTCATAAAACAGAATTTTAACAAAATTAAAGCTTACCTGCCAAGGTCACAGCTTTTTTTGCTACGAAAAATACACCCCCAGATGTTGAAAACACTTCGAATCGCAAGATATATATGCCAATACTTGCTTTAGCTTGATTCTCTGTGGTTCCATCCCAATAAAAAACACCTTCAGTTCCAAGATATTCGTTCGAAAAAATAGTTTTCACTAAACGCCCCCGTTCGTCAAACATTTGCGCTTTTGCAAGCATTCCCGGTTCCGAAAGCGTATATGAGATTTGTAAAATATCTTCAAAGCCATCATTATCTGGCGAAAAGACCTCATTGGACAAGGTTAAATTTCCATTCGACACAGCAGGTAAAAATTGAGAATTTTTTCTACCCGGCGTTCCAAAACCATAATCTTCCGCAGCGGAATGCCAATTGAATTCACTATCGGACAAACCATTTGGATCTATTCGCTCAAGTGAAACTCCATCTGTATTGTCTAATAAATCAAAATGCCACTCATCGCGGTAAGAAACTTTGTCAATAATTTCAGCATTATAAATCAAATAAACCGTTCCAGAATCGTTGTTGTAACTTGGTAATTCGCTGTATAAAAATTTCCCTGGCACCGCAAAAGGGTAATTTTGTTTTACAAAACTTGAGTCTTTTCCTAGTACCACAAAATCATTCGGTTGAAGCAAATAATCGCCTGCAATCGTTTTGAAATTAGCTATAGTGTCATTGTCAAAATTCGCAAATTGCCAATCCTTTATGTTTATTACTTTGTCGGAATTATTATATAATTCAATCCAATCTTGACCTCCGTTTAATGGGTTTTGAAGAATTTCGTTGATGATCACATCTCCTTGTTGGGCTGTTTCGGGTAAAATGAATGTCCCGTTACGCTCCGTTGAATTCATCCAACAATCAGATATTGGGCCAAGGGTAAAGGAGTACAATTGTGAACCGACCAAGTTTTCGTTAAATTGCAAGATCATTGATTTAGGAAAAATACCTTGTATAAACTTGTTTTGAATTGTAAGATTTGGATTAAACGAAAGCAGGGCATTCGCTAGTGACGTGGAATCCATTCCTTCATCGAATTGTAATTCTAAAAAATTAGGATTCAAAGCCAAAGAAATTGAAATCGACGGAGAAGTTGTGTCAGGAATTGAGCTGTAAACAGAATTTACACTTCCTGGAGTTCCGCCTAAAATCCATGTTGAAGCAATCCAATTATCACCATCTGAACACGGATCGTTTGGATTTATCAATTCAAGCGAATACCCTCCATTTTTCTTGATTTCATCTTTGTACCAATCATCAGTATAAGAGATTTTGTCTATAATTTGACCGTAATTATCCTTCAACACCACATCATCACCCGCGTTATTTAAGCTTGGAAAACTCGTTACCCCAACAGCAGTTGTTGAAGAGAAAAGCGGAATGTTCGCAGTTGCTGTCAAAACTTTGTACTCACCGGGTAATAACCATGCATTTGCAATCGTTCCATCTGAAGATGCATCGCCAATTTTCCAACCGGTCAAATTAAAAATTTTGTTACTCTTATTGAAAATTTCAACAAATTCAACTTCAGGAAGACCAATTACAGGCGTTGGGTCAGGAAAAAACTCGTTGATAATTACGTCACCATGATCAACAGAATCAGACACTAAGTATTGAAAAGTAGTCGATTGATTTCCGGAAAGATTCGTTGATACATCCGAAATGTTGTTTGTGGTTAATGTGTATGTAGTTCCGTTTATGAACCCCGTTAAAGAAGATAAATGCACCAGTGAAGTGTTCAAGGGATCGAGCACCGCTGATGAAAGAGAAACTGTTGGATTTAACGAATAATTCAACACATTTTGAGCACTCGTAGGGTCAAGCGATTCGTTAAATAAGACATCCAGTTGAGTTGAAGAAACCGCTGCAGCCGAAGTTAAAACTGGTGGTTGGTTGTCTATAATTTCATTTCCAATGTAGATGTCATCGTAAAAGAATTTGTTGGCATTGCTAACTGTATAAACAGCTGAGATTCCAAAAAAACTACCAACATAGTTAGTGGGATCATTTGCTGAAGCAATTAAGGAATAATTCTGACCTCCAGTGAAATCGGCAAAAATACTCCAATCCCCAACTGAATTGCGCTTAACTTTAATTGCAACCTGAAAACTATTTGCAATTTGACCAAGTGGTCCTGAACAGATTAGGGTTTCAATTGAACTTTCAGAACGATATAATTTTATTGCATCACTAGATCCAGTTTCGCCAAATTGAAGAAAATATCCAAAATCATTTCCTTGTGTAAAGTCTGAAATTGAACTGGTTAGAAAAATTCTTCCGTAATTACTTGAGGAGGGAGAAAATGAATATTTAACCCAAAATCTCCATTCTTTATTATCTAATGAAGATAATCCATGAGGAGTGGTTAAGTACGAAACTCCCGCAACCGTATTATTCAATTGTAACTGTTGGCTTGAATTGACGATAAAATCAGCAGTTGTGCCTGACCAAGTTGGATTAGTTGTAAAGTCACCATCAGATAAATCATCAATAACTTGAGCGAATACTGAATTTGTCAGTACAATTAAAATCCATGTAAATAAATATACAAGAATAGATTTCATGTGCATTCAAATATATTAAATTTACCGCCAACTTTAGGAATAAAACATTAATTAACCATTATATTGTAAAGAAATGAAAGTAGCTGTTGTAGGTGCAACGGGAATGGTCGGAAACGTTATGCTGGATGTACTCCAAGAAATGGACTTCCCAATAAACCAATTAATCCCCGTTGCTTCTGAAAAATCAGTTGGAAAAAAAATCACCTACAATGGAAACAACTATTCCGTAGTGAGTTTAGAAACGGCTGTATCATTAAAACCCGATTTTGCCATTTTTTCTGCGGGAGGTGAGACATCACTTCAATGGGCTCCGAAATTTGCGAAAGTTGGGACAACTGTGATAGACAATTCATCAGCCTGGAGAATGGATCCTACCAAAAAGTTAATTGTACCTGAAATTAACGGACATCTCTTAACAAAAGAAGACAAAATAATTGCGAATCCAAATTGTAGTACCATTCAATTGGTAATGGTCCTAGCGCCATTGCATACCAAGTACGGGATAAAACGCGTGGTTGTTTCTACTTATCAATCCATCACAGGTACAGGTGTTAAAGCCGTTCAACAAATGGAAAACGAACGCAATGGAATTACAGGAGAGATGGCTTACAAATATCCAATAGACAAAAATTGTATTCCTCAATGTGATGTTTTCACTGATAATGGCTATACAAAAGAAGAAATGAAGTTAACGAACGAAACGAAGAAAATTCTTGATACTAAAATTAATGTTACGGCTACAGCAGTTCGTGTTCCAGTTGTTGGAGGTCATTCTGAAGCAGTAAACATCGAGTTTGAAACTGATTTCGATATTTCAGATGTTAGGACAATACTTCAAAAAACACCTGGAATTACTATTCAAGACAATTTAGATACATTCACTTACCCGATGCCAAAATATGCCGAAGGAAAAAATGATGTTTTTGTCGGAAGAATTAGAAGAGATGAAAGTCAGCCCAATACTATCAACCTTTGGATTGTAGCCGATAATTTGAGAAAAGGGGCTGCAACAAATGCAGTTCAAATCGCTAAACTACTATTGAAATAATTGACTATTTTTGAAAAAAAACGAATATGAAAAAAATAATGATTTTAGGTGTTGGTATGTTGGCATTGGCTTCATGCAAAAAAGATTGGACATGTACTTGTACTACTTCGCTTGGCGGAGGTTCAAGTTCTACAACCATAACAGATATGACAAAATCTGATGCAGAAGCAGAATGCAACAGCGGAGACGTTAGTGCAGGAGGAGTATCGGTTGATTGCGAACTTCAATAATAAGTAAGTCATTTACAATTTATGAAGAAGCGGGGTAACCCGCTTTTTATTTTCCCCTTCTTTTTTCAAGCCAAGCCGGAATAGGTTTTTTATCCGTGTTTTCTTCTAGAAGTTTTGAAGATAAATCTGGTCTTTTTGCTTTTTCCAATCGTTGTTTAATCCATTGCTGATTTTCGCGTTTATACCAAAAGAAGAATCTATTTTGATTTAGTTTTTCTTCTTTTGTTTTAGGTGTTTTTACTGGCTTTAATGTATAAGGATGCACTCCGGAATAATAGATAACCTCAGCAACTGTCATAGGAGTGGGTGTGAAATCTTGCACTTGTTCCAATTGAAAGCCCATATCCTTGGTTTCTGCAGCCAACTCTGCCATATCTGTCTCTTCACACCCAGGATGC
>CAZLHR010000002.1:0-13543 GCA_964559685.1 uncultured Lishizhenia sp. | reverse complement strand
AGAAATAAAATATGGAACCAATTGTTGTTTCAAATGATGCTTTTCTGAAATTTTATCGTATTTCTCCTTAAACTTATGGAAATACTTAAACGACGGTTTTCGCATTATTCTTAAGGTAGCATCCGCTGTGTGTTCAGGTGCGACTTTCAGTCTTCCACTGACATGTCGCGTAACGACTTGTTCAATGTATTCGTCGTGATTTCCATCCTCATTATTTTTATTGAAGTCGTCAACCAGTAAATCGTACCTTATTCCAGATCCTACGAACGCTTTTTTCACCTTTGGATGTGCATCTACTTTTCTGTAAAGTTCCGTTAAAGGTTTATGCGATGTGTCTAAATTATTACAAATGACGGGATGAATACAGCTTGGTGAGGTACAGCGTGCACAAATAGCTTCATCTTTACCTTTCATCTTATACATGTTGGCTGAAGGTCCACCTAAATCAGAAATGTAGCCTTTAAACTCTGGGTGTTCAATCACAGCTTCGACCTCTTTAAGAATTGAATTTTCGCTTCTTGAGGCAATAAATTTTCCTTGATGTGCTGAAATCGTACAAAAACTACAGCCACCAAAACAACCGCGGTGCATATTGATGGAGAATTTAATCATCTCATAAGCGGGAATAGAACCGCGTTTTTTATATTTTGGATGTGGTAGGCGCGTATAGGGTAAATCAAATGATTTATCAATTTCATTTTCCGTCATCGTCTTGTACGGTGGATTAATCACCAAAACTTTATTACCTACTTTCTGAATTATTCTATTCGCTTCCCACTTATTGGATTCAACCTCAACAATTTTAAAATTAGCTGCATAGGCAATTTTATCGGAAAGACATTTCTCATGTGAAGACAATTCAACGGTTTCCCATTGCTTATTTTTTGGTAAAGGTATACTCTCGTCTTGGATAAAAGCAATTTGATTTAGCGTTTTCGCGTGATGAAAAGGAATGCCCTTTTTCAACATCTGTAAAAAGGCTCTAAGGGGTTGCTCACCCATTCCATAAACGAGTGCATCCGCTTTTGAATCAACCAAAATTGAAGGCATCAAGGCATCCTTCCAGTAATCGTAATGTGTTACCCTCCTTAAAGAAGCCTCTATTCCTCCCAAAAGTACAGGGACATCTGGATAAAGTTCTTTTAAAATATTTGAATATACAGTAGTAGCGTAATCAGGTCTAAACCCAGCTTGACCACCCGGAGTGTATGCATCAGTTGACCGTAATCTTTTATTCGCGGTGTAGTGATTTACCATGGAATCCATGCATCCCGCAGTTACTCCAAAAAATAGTTTTGGTTTACCAAGCTTTTTAAAGTCTCTTAAATCGTCTTTCCAGTTTGGTTGAGCAACAATGCCAATTTTCAATCCTTCGTCTTCAATAATCCTTGCCACTACAGCTGTTCCGAACGCCGGATGATCGACATAAGCATCTCCAGAAATGAGAATCACGTCAAACTCTTCCCAACCTCTTTTTTCTGCTTCTTTGAGAGACATTGGAATCCAATCAGAAAGTGGTCTTTCGTTATTCATAAGGTAAAGGTACTTAGAAAATGTATTGTAGAAAAAACATTCAGCTTTATCCTATTGTTTGTTGTCTATGTTTAACTTTACACTTTAAAATTTAATATTATGTCATTCGAATTACCAAAATTAACTTACGCCTATGATGCGCTAGAACCACATATCGATGCGCGCACTATGGAAATACACCACTCTAAGCATCATCAAGCTTACACGACTAATTTAAACAACGCAATTGCTGGAACCGAATTAGAAGGTCAATCGATTTTACATATTCTTCAAAATTGTAAAGACAACCCTGCTGTTCGTAACAACGGCGGTGGTTTTTGGAACCATAATTTGTTTTGGGAAATTATGAGTCCAAATGGTGGAGGTGCTCCAACTGGAAACCTAGCTGTAGCAATTGACACTGCATTTGGTTCATTCGAATCGTTTAAAGAAAAGTTTGCCGCTGCCGCTGCAACGCGTTTTGGTTCAGGTTGGGCTTGGTTGTGTGTGAGTAACGGTTCTCTTGAAGTTTGTTCAACAGCGAATCAAGATAATCCGCTAATGGGTGAAGGATGTCACGGAACCCCAATTTTAGGGTTGGATGTATGGGAACATGCATATTACCTAAACTATCAAAACAGAAGACCTGATTACATTCAAGCTTTTTTTGAGGTTATTGATTGGAATGTGGTGGAGAAGAAATTCAACGAGGCAAAATAATTATTTTGTATTAAAATTAACGAACAATTTATTTTAAGGCTTGTTTTATTTGTATATTTATACTCATGCGAAAAAAAACAAGCCTTTTTCTATTGACATTGGTCATACTTACAAGCATTTTATCTTGTAAGAAAAAGAATATTGAACCTCAACCTGACCCCATACCAAATCCTCAAGACACGACGGGTGGAGGCTCTACAACATCAGATACCTTGTCCACTTTGGTTATTAATTTGAGTGGTATGCAAAACACTAATGGCAAGGTTAATTTCGCTCTTTACAATAGCGCCAGTAGTTTTAATGATCCGAATCAGGCCATGGCCGAGCTTTTCCTAAATTGCACGGGGCCAAATATGATAATTACCTTGGATAGCATTGTTCCTGGAGATTATGCGTTTGCGATATTTCATGACGAAAATGACAATCAACAAATTGATCAAAATTGGTTAAACATTCCAACCGAAGGATTTGCATTTTCGAATAATGCCATGGGCAGTTTTGGGCCGCCGAATTGGACTCAATCAAAGTTCAATATTCCAAATTCGAGCACTGTGACTCAGAATATAACCTTGAATTTCTATTGATTTTTTACGAGTAGTTTTTGAACATATTTTCCAATCACATCGAATTCAATATTCACCATTTGGCCGATGTTAAGCTGTTTGAAATTTGTATTTTCGAAGGTGTAAGGAATTATACAAACTGAAAACGAGTTTTTCTCCGAATCCACTACAGTCAGACTCGTACCATTTACCGTAATTGAACCTTTCTCTACAGTAACGAAATCACCGGCATACGTAAATTTAAATTTCCAACTACCGTTTTGGTCTTCAATTTCAGTACATTCAGCAATTGTATCCACATGACCTTGTACAATATGTCCGTCAAGTCTTCCATTCAACTGCATGCATCGTTCTAAGTTAACTTGAGTTCCTACCTTCCAAAACCCCAAGTTTGTTTTATCCAGTGTTTCTTTAATTGCAGTTACAGTATATGAAGAGTCGCTTACACTCACAACTGTCAAACAACAACCATTGTGAGAAACACTTTGATCAATTTTCAATTCATGTGTAAATGGGCTGAATAATTCAATATGAACGTTACTGGCTTCATGATGCAAACCGACAACCTCACCAATTCCTTCGATAATACCTGTAAACATATGTTCAAAAGTAGTGAATATGCTAACACATTCCACGTAAATCTTTAATGTTTAATTGAATATTTGTTTGACCATTAAACTCATTAATTTCTAATGTATATGCCATTTCAAATGGTAGTCCGCTGGCAACATCTAATTCTTTTGAAGAAAAACCGAAGCCAATAGCATCAAACGTGTAATTACTTTGAGGTTGTCGAACTTTCAGCTTCAGGTGTTTTTCTTTTAATACCCTAGAATCGATTGCAAATAAATTCTGTGTGCGAAAAACTGGTTTCATGTTTCCTGGACCAAAGGGTTCAAAGGCATCTATTGCCTTCTTCAATCTTGGAATTTTTGTCGTAGGTTGATGGCAATAAATTTCTGCCAAATCAATTTCCATATCTATCGTTTGTTCCGGAATCATATTGGAATCTGAGAGATTTTCTTTAACAAAACGATCGAAACACTCGCAAAACTCACGTAAATTTTCTTCTTTTAAGGTTAGGCCAGCGGCATGCTCATGACCTCCAAATTGCTCTAGCAAATCTTTGCAAGATTCTAATGCTTCATAGAGATTAAAGTGATTTATACTTCGTGCGGAACCGGTTATTAAATCATTAGATTTTGTGAGAACGATGGTAGGACGGTAATGTGTTTCAATTAAACGCGACGCCACGATACCAACAACTCCTTTATGCCATGTAGGATTGTAAACTATAGTGGATTTTTTATCCTTAAAATCAACATCCGCATCAATTTGAGCGAGTGCTTCTTTTGTAATTTGTTCATCAAATTCCCGTCGAATTTTATTGTCGTTATTTATAGCTTCTGTTAACGCATTAATTTCATCACTATCATTTGAAAGCATCATATTAACTGCATGTATTCCCGATCTAATTCTCCCTGCTGCATTAATTCTTGGCGCCAATATAAATACGACATCTGTCAAGGTAAAAGGCAACTTTCTGGAGGAAAGTTCGGCAATCTTACTTACAAATAAACGGGGTTTGTCGTTCAATTTTTTCAAACCGTGGAAAGCTAAAATTCTATTTTCCCCTGTGACCGACACAATATCTGCCCCAATACTTATCGCCAGAAAGTCGAGTAAATCGAACAAATGATTGTCTGGTAATCCTTTTTTTTTGTAAAGCGCTTGCAATAATTTAAATCCAACTCCGCAACCTGAAAGTTCTTTAAAGGGATAGTTACAATCTTTTCTTTTAGGATCTAAAACAATCGCATCCGGTAGCTCATCGCCTGGTTCATGATGATCACAAACGATGATATTCAACCCTAAGTTTCGTGCATATGCAATTTTATCAATTGCTTTCACACCGCAATCTAAGGTGATAATAAGCGAGCAATTCTGTGATTTCGCAAAGTCTATTCCCTGTATACTTAGTCCATAACCTTCTGTGTAGCGGTCTGGGATGTAATAAATTAAATCTTTGTGAAGTTCCTTAATTCCCAAAAACATGGTAGTTACAGCGGTGGTGCCATCCACATCATAATCACCGAATAACATAATTTTTTCACCTTTAGCCATTGTATTCAACAATAAATCGACGGCTTCTTCCATATCTTTCAACAAGAATGGGTCGTGCAATTCTTGCAAAGAAGGATTGAAAAAATTAAGAACTTCTTCTTCTTTTCTTAGTCCTCTTTGCCATAAAAGTTTTGCAATTGTTTTTTCAATTTTGAAATGGTTGCACAAATATTCAACCTCCGAAGAATTTATATTCTCCCCCTTCACTTCCCAAATTTTCTCCATTATTCTTCTTTTTCCCTTAAGGTACTACTTTTTCGCAATATTTCAATTAGTCGACGTAACTTAATTTCAACATATTGGAACTTCCAAGGTCTTCAAGAGGTATAGAAGCAATATTTATAACCAAGTCACCAGTTTTGAGGTAACCCTCAGATTTCATGATGTATTTAATATCCGCTATGGTATGGTCAGTCGATATTCGTTTGTTATAAAAGAAAGCTTTGACTCCCCATACTAAATTCAATTGAGCCATTATTTTTTTATTACTTGTAAAAACAAAAATATCTGTGTTTGGACGCTGTGATGCAATTTTATAAGCTGTATAACCGGAAAACGACATTGTAATAATTGCTTTTGCTTCCACTCGTTGTGACAATCTACACGCATTGAAGCAGATAGAATCTGAAATGAAGCGATTTTGGTTACGGTCTGGAAGTTCTTCTTTGTTGTATATTCCTTCAAAGTTTTCCATTTCATGAATGATATTACTCATAGTTTTAATAACTTCAATTGGATATTTACCAACAGATGTTTCTCCCGATAACATAACAGCATCTGTACCATCCAATACGGCATTCGCCACATCGTTAACCTCAGCTCGAGTCGGCGTCATACTCGAAATCATCGTTTCCATCATTTGTGTTGCAACAATTACCGGCTTCGCGTGACGTATTCCTTTTTCAATTAACATTTTCTGAATCAAAGGAACATTTTGATAAGGAATTTCTACACCGAGGTCACCACGGGCAACCATTAAACCATCTGTTTCACTAATAATATCATCAATATTCTCTAAAGCTTCCGGTTTTTCAATTTTAGCGATAACTTTTGCGTGATGTCCTCTGGACGAAATTCTGTGTTTCAATTCGATTATATCACGCGCAGATCTCACAAATGACAATCCAACCCAATCAACATCTTGTTCTAATGCAAATTCCAAATCTAACTGATCTTTCTCGGTAAGTGATGGTAAAGATATTTTAGTGTTCGGGAAATTTACTCCTTTCTTAGACGACAGAATTCCACCTTGAATGACGTTGCAAGTTAATTCAGTACTACCATTACTACTCTTTACCTCCAAAACCAATTTTCCGTCATCTAAAAGAATGCGCTCGCCACTTTTGGCTTCTTTTGGCAATAGGGGATAATTAATAGAAAAACGTTTATTATTGCCAATGATTTTCTCTACTTGAATAACTACCTCTTCTCCAACCTCCAAAACAGTTCCCTCTTCCATTTCATTTGTGCGAATTTTAGGGCCTTGAAGATCCGCAAGAATGGCAACTGTTGTGTTCAATTCTTCGTTTAATTCTCTGATAGTTTTAACCACTGCGGCATGATCATCATATGATCCATGAGAAAAATTTATTCTACACACATTCAAACCAGCCAGTATCATTTCACGCAAAACCTCTCTGGAAGAAGAGGAAGGTCCTAAAGTTGCGACTATTTTTGTTTTTTTCATTTTACAAGTATGTTTAATTTAAAAAGTAAGGTAATCAGTTGCTTCTATGTGTTCATTCGATAAATCGAAAACTGCTGATATTCCATTAATAGAACGTAATTGAGAAATAACATCTTCAATTTCAATCTCATGTAATTCCTTAATGAAAAGATAATAATCAATCTGCGGTCTTTCCGGCACCATTAAAACATGATGTTGTTTATTTCGAATCAGGTAATAATTCGTTAGCGTTTCTTCAAGATAACAATGATGAATACGGAAAGGAAAATTAGTTGCGGACTTCTTATCAAAAACTTCAAGGATTTGTTCGCTAAGCAAGAGTTGTATATCCAGTTTATTGTTAAGCTCCCAAGCCATTCTGTAATCAGCAAATCCAGAAGAGATACCAAGAATATTTCCTTCTTCTTCAGTATCAAACTTAATCTTGTGTATCGTCTGCCTTGCCATGTGTTCAAAATTAGTGATTAACACGTAACTATATTCATAATTATTGTTTTGTTATGTCTAGAATGATTTCTTTAATCAAAAATTATATTAGTTTTGTGACAATGACATTAATAATGAGGATTTGGATTTTTTTACTTCTGATTCATTTAGAAAACGATTCTTTTGCCCAACCAGAAAAAAACATTAAAAATGCAGATGTCTATGATTACATGATTGGTGGTTCTTGGGTCTCGTCTGGATTTCTTTTCAGTAAAATTTACTCCTCACCATTTCAAAACTACAATATTTCTAGTCGATTATTTTTTGATATTCATCTCTCTGAACCTTGGAGCGTTGAGTCTTCTTTTGTATATGAGAAAAATGCTCTGTTTCCGGTTCAAATTACGGATACAAATTTTCGATACGATAGCATTTCACGGTACAATTTAGACTTTTTATCTAAATATACTTTTACGAAAGTTCTTTCTCAATTACCTATAGAGCCTTATCTAGTATTAGGAGGTGGAGTTAGTCAACATAAATCTTTGTATGTAAATGCTAATTTCGGAGTTGGACTTCAGTTTTGGATAACAAATAAAATCGGATTGCAAGTGCAGTCGTTGATCAAGATGCCAATTTCAATAAATTTCGTCAGTTTATCTTATTTACAGAGTAACATTGGATTGGTATATCGTATATTAAAATCAAATCGTGTGGAAGACCAATTTGCCAAAAAAAGATATCATATTAAATCCACAAGAAAAAGAATTAAAATAAGAAATGATAAAGAATCTTAATTACGAATCTCAAATTTTTTAATCGTTTTTTGTTTTTTTGTAACAAGTCCAAAAGTATATAAACCATTTTCTAATGTTCTAGAATCGAAGCGTATGATGTGACCACCTTCAGGCACATCTTCATTTTTCAATTCTATGAATTCTTCGTTTTCTTTCCAAATACAAAAGCGAATATGTTGAGATACCGGTGTGGTAAAGTAGAATTCCACTGTATCATTTACTGGGTTTTTTTCCAAACTATATAAGGTGCAAAAGTCGCTATGTATTACCCTTCCTTTACTTAAACGACGCAATACCAATCTGTAAATTACGATAATCATCAATATTCCAAACGTAATAAATAAAATTTCAATCAGTTTCTGTGTCATAATGTAATTACTCCTTTAATTTCTGATGCTTTTGCGTAGATTTCAATAATATCATCTACCGACAACATAACTTCTTTTACCGTGATGCTTATGTAATTTCCGTTACTTGATGGATGCATAGTTAATGTACTATTTTCATCGAACAAACTACTTACTTTAGCAATCTTTTCGTTTTCATTAGGCGCAATGAATTTGAACAGATACACATTAGGCCATTCTTGTAACAAAAGTTGTTCTCTAAGTTTATCAAAAGTACTCATTTGATAACAAAGTTAAGTAAATCATCACGAGTGGGCTTATTTCTTTTATTTTTAAAGACCATGAAAGACAAAATATACATCATTGCATTCGCACCGTTACTTCTTTTTACCACTGGAATAAAAGGTGAAGTATTGAATACATTTGCTTCCACAAAGAAATCTGAAGCCAATTCAGCCGCAATAAAAAAAGAGGAGTGTCTAAATAACTTTTCAAAAAATCAATACAGTAGTTTGTTGCAAAACAAAGTAAAAGACTACTTAAAATTTTCCTCTCGCACTGGAATAGAACCATGTTCAAATTACAAACAACTACTTTTCCTGAAAAGAAAAAGTAAATTACAAAATGTTAAAAATAATGTTGGGTATTCACTTGATGATTTTACATATTCATATCCCCTTCTTGTTCCATATGCAAATCGCTTACTTAAAGAAATTGGAGTTCGCTTTGAAAAAGAACTAGAAAACACACCCTTGAAAGGAAGCAAGTTCATTGTTACATCGCTTACACGAACCACACATAGTGTGAAACGTCTCGGAAAAAAGAATATAAATTCTATTCAACGATCTCCGCATTTAAATGGAAACAGCATGGACTTTTCATTTTCTAGATTTAAAATCGTTAAGAATTCGACAGTGACTTCTTGTGATAAACAATTTTTACAAGAAACGCTTTCCAAAATACTTTATGAACTGAAAATCAAGAAGAAGTGTTGGGTTACCTTTGAACGATATGAAAATTGCCTTCATGTTGTTGCGAAAAAAGTAAACCTTTAGGTAACTTTGCGGTTTAAAGTTACATGTACTTGGTGCCACGATTTGTTCTATCTATCAGTTTACTTTACCTATTCACGAGTTGTGCCTTCGGTCAAAACAGTTTAATTGCCAAAAGAACGGATGAAAAAATCATAATAGACGGAAAATTTGAAGAAGGAGTTTGGAAACAAGCAAATTGGACCACTGAACAATTTATTCAAGTAAAACCTTTCCCAGGAAAAGCTGCGCACAAAAATACCTTGATTGCCATGTCATACGATAAAAACGCAATCTATTTTGCAGTGAAATGTTTAGATCATCCTGACTCAGTTTCTCGCGTGTTAAGCGTTCGTGACGACTATCCTTCAACTGCAGATATTTTTGGGATTTTCCTTGATACATACAACGATCATCAAAATGGCTTCTATTTTGGCGTAACTAGTAGGGGAGTTCAATTAGACGCTAAAATATTTTCGAATGATTATAATGATAAATTAAATTTAGCATGGGATAGCAAAGTGACAATACAAGAGGATGGGTGGTATTTAGAAATTGAAATTCCCTTTTCTGCTATTCGCTTTCCTAAAAAAGAAATTCAAGATTGGAACATTAACTTTGGTCGGCAAATTAGTCGCTATCGTGAGGATTCCTCATGGGAAATTGTAAATCCGGATTTAGAAAATTTTTTATTAGAAAGTGGAAAAGTCACGGGTGTTGAAGGCATACATCCTCCCTTACGTTTAGCTCTAATGCCTTATTTATCTGGCTATTTAGACCGAATACCTCAGAGTGGAGCAGATCCTATTTGGAACAAATCTATGAATGGAGGAATGGATATCAAATACGGTTTAAATGAGGCTTTCACTTTGGATATGACCTTAATTCCAGATTTCGGCCAAGTTGTTTTTGATCAACAGATTCTAAACTTAAGTCCATTTGAAGTACAATTCAATGAAAATAGACAGTTCTTCACAGAAGGAACAGAATTATTCAATAAATCAGGACTTTTTTATAGTAGAAGAATTGGTATTCAAGCACCGGAAGAAATTACAGATTATAATCTATCCCAAAATGAATATTTAAATTCTGCGGGTCAACCTGCTCAATTGCTAAATGCAAGCAAACTTAGCGGAAGGATGAAAAATGGCCTTGGCATAGGAGTTTTCAATGCTATTACAGCTGAGCAAATAGGGACAGCCATAAATAGCATAACAGGGACAGAAAGAGAAGTAATTGTATCTCCTTTAACTAACTATAACGTATTTGTAGCAGACCAGAATCTTAAAAACAATAGTTCAATAACCTTTACAAACACCAATGTTTGGAGAGCAGGAGAAGTTTACGATGCGAATGTTAGCGGATTAAATTTTAATTTAAATTCAAAAAATAATAACTTTTATCTGCGAGGAAATGCTGCCCTAAGTAGCCGGTTGAGTAGTGTAAGTCCTTCATTAGGTTATACCTACAATATCAATATCGGAAAACAAAGAGGTAGTTGGGTTTACGGAGCGGGATACTTAGAAGAGTCTGACACATATGACCCTAATGACCTTGGTTTTAACTACAATAACAACAGGAGAATTGTCGAAGTCTCAGGTGCATACAGAAACTTCAGTCCCAAAAGCAAATTACTAAGTAAACTCATTGTTAATGGTTACTTGAGTCAGTCCTATTTGTATAATCCAGGGGCCTATGTTGGCACATATAATAATATGAACTTAGTACTAGTATCTCGAAAATTTGACGCAGGTGGTCTTCGAATCAATAGCTCCATAACAGAAAGTTTTGATTATTTTGAGCCAAGAACCTGGGGTGAAACATTCATAAGACCGACCTGGAGCAACGTTGAGGGATGGATTTCCACGAATTATCAAAAACCGTTCGCATTGGATGGTGGAATAGGCTATGTATTTGTTGGAAGAAAAAATTGGATAGAATACGGGTATAATCTCAATCCTAGAGTAAGGTTTAATAACAACTTATCTATGATTTACGAATGGTCACAGGATTTCAGTTTCAATTCTGAAGGTTACGCCGTGGCTTTTTCAACTCCTGCACAATCACAAAACGGAACTATTTTCGGCAATAGAAACAGGGTGAACACAATTCAGTCAATTGCTGCTGATTGCATTTTAACAAATAGAATGGCCATCACATTTAGGTTAAGACACTATCGCTCTGCTGTTTCGTATAATTATTTTGCGATTTTAAATTCGTCAGGACGCTTAGATTATTTAGATACATACCATGGCCTTGACAATGAAGGAAACAGCGCTTACGATATCAATTATAACGCATTTACCATAGACATGCAATATAAATGGGTGTTTATGCCTGGAAGTGAATTGAATATTGTCTGGAAAAATTCAATATTTACCAACGATCAATATACAAACCTAGGATATTGGACAAATTTGACCTCAACATTTGATAACGGTCCAACCAACAGTTTTTCCTTGAAGATTATCTATTGGTTCGATGCTCAAAAATTAAAAAATAAAAGTAATTTATAAACTTCTTATAATGTGATTAATTTTAGAATTTAATAGACCATTTAAGGATATAACATGAAACTTTAAGAAATGGATTCAAAAACCACCTATACAGAAGCATTTGAAGAATTAAAACAAATTGTTCATAAGATGGAGCAAGGTGCTGTCAATTTAGATGAACTATCCACCTATGTAAAAAAAGCCAGTGAATTGATTCAAATTTGCAAATCGAAATTGCATGCCACGGAGCAAGATGTTCACAAAATATTAAAAGATCTTTCCTCCAAAACAGAACAAGATAGCTCAAATGGCTAAATTTGTTTTAGAACTTTAACATATGTCTGATCAACGATATCAAGCGCGAGGTGTTTCTGCAGGAAAAGAAGATGTTCACTCCGCAATAAAAAAGTTAGATAAAGGACTTTTCCCTCAAGCGTTTTGTAAAATTGTGCCTGATTATCTGACTAATGATCCAAATTATTGTGTTGTAATGCACGCGGATGGAGCAGGAACGAAATCCTCTCTTGCCTATATGTATTGGAAAAAAACAGGCGATTTAAGTGTTTGGAAAGGAATTGCACAAGATGCACTCATTATGAACCTTGATGATTTGTTATGTGTTGGGGCTACTGGTCCTATTTTATTATCATCAACCATTGGGAGAAATAAACGACTTATTCCTGGAGAAGTTTTGAGTGCAATTATTAACGGAACTGAAGAATTATTGGACGATTTGCGCGGTTACGGAATAGATATTCATTCTACTGGTGGTGAAACTGCGGATGTAGGAGACTTGGTTCGCACTATTATCGTGGATAGCACGGTTGTATGCCGAATGAAAAGAAAAGAGGTGATTTCAAATGATAACATCCAACCAGGCGATGTTATTGTGGGATTATCTTCCTATGGTCAAGCAACTTACGAAACTTCATACAATGGTGGCATGGGAAGTAATGGTCTTACCTCAGCTCGTCATGATGTATTTAATAAATCCCTTGCTCATGAATTTCCGGAGAGTTTTGACCCGAATGTACCCGAAGAATTGGTCTATGCTGGCACTAAACTTTTGACTTCTGAAGTAGAGCATTCGCCATTAGATGCAGGTAAATTAGTATTGTCACCAACGCGAACTTATGCTCCTATTATTAAGGAAATACTGGACAAGCACAGAGGCAATATTCACGGAATGGTTCATTGTTCAGGAGGTGCGCAAACCAAGGTATTACATTTTATCAAAAACCTACGAATTGTAAAAGATAATCTATTTGAATGTCCGCCACTCTTTAAAATGATTCAAGAAGAATCTGCTACTCCATGGCAGGAAATGTATAAAGTATTTAATATGGGGCATCGCATGGAACTTTATGTTCCAGAGGAGATTGCATCAGAAATAATTGCTATTTCGGAAAAATATAATGTCGCAGCAAAGGTCGTTGGTCGCGTTGAGGCAGCAGAAAAGTCAAATGTTGAAATTTTTAGTGAATTTGGACGATTTACTTATCAATAATAACTTATCTTCCTAACAAAAAGAATATTTTAATCAAGAAAAGATAGTAGAGAAATTAAGAAATTTCAAACCGTTTAAATACTTTATTATTTCAAAAATTTATTAGCTTAACTACTTTTAAAAATAATCAATGATTAAAAATAGGTCAGTTCATAATTCAAATTTCATTCTCCAAAAAATAAAAAACCCTGATCAAAACCAAAAGTTGGAAATGAATTGATTAGTAATTCCGATTTTTGTCAAAAAAAATCCCGACGATTCTTGCGAATATCGGGATTCTTGTACTCGAGGCGGGTCCCGATAGCTATCGGGATGAACCCGCACCATAGTTATC
>CAZLHR010000001.1:0-114281 GCA_964559685.1 uncultured Lishizhenia sp. | reverse complement strand
TACAACTGTTAAAATTACACTTTAACCAGCTGTCTTAAAAATGGGGGGAATTATAATCTGTATATTTTTTCTGCTGCTATAAAATTCCCCGCATTTTCCTTTCTTGACACGTGATTCTGACTATTTTTGTGTAGAATTAGCACTTACATGGATAAAAATCAGGATTTACTGAACAGGCGTAAAGCAGCAAAGCTAGGAGGAGGCGCGGAACGTATTGCCAAACAGCACCAACAAGGAAAGCTCAGCGCACACGAACGGGTCACCTTACTACTTGACGAAGGAAGCTTTGAAGAAATTGGGGCCTTCGTAGAACACCGAGCAACGAGCTTTGGCCTTGACAAGCAACATTTTCCTGGAGATGGTGTCGTGACAGGTTTTGGAAAAATCCACGGTCGTTTGGTATATGTTTTCTCGCAAGATTTTACGGTATTAGGCGGTTCTTTATCAGAAACCCATGCTGCCAAAATATGCCGCATTATGGATCTCGCCATGAAAAACGGGGCGCCCGTCATCGGTTTAAACGACTCGGGAGGAGCTCGCATTCAAGAAGGAGTGGTTTCATTGGCTGGCTATGCAGATATTTTTTACCGAAATACACGTGCATCGGGTGTAATCCCTCAACTATCCGTAATCATGGGGCCATGTGCCGGTGGAGCTGTTTACTCGCCTGCGCTAACAGATTTTATTTTCATGGTGGAGGAAACTTCGTACATGTTTGTAACAGGCCCGAATGTTGTCAAAACTGTTACACACGAAGAAGTTAGCTCCGAAGATTTAGGAGGAGCAAAAGCACATGCTGAAAAATCAGGGGTCAACCACTTCACCTCCGCAAATGATGTAGAATGCCTAAAACAAGTGCGCGACTTGTTAACATACCTTCCTCAAAATGCCTACGAACTAGCCCCCGAACCACGTGATTTTCATTACAACACGACGAAAGAGCAACAGATAGAAAAAATATTGCCAGACAACGTTAATGTACCGTATGACATTCGGAAGGTAGTAGATTGTGTTATTGACGACCAATCCTTTCGAGAAGTGCAAGCGGACTTTGCCAAAAACATTGTTGTAGGGTTTGCGCGGATAGAAGGAAAAACAATTGGTGTTGTTGCCAATCAACCTGCCGCGCTTGCAGGAGTTTTAGACATTGACGCATCGCGCAAAGGTGCACGATTTGTTCGTTTTTGCGATGCCTTCAATATTCCCTTGTTGGTGTTTGAAGATGTTCCTGGGTTTCTTCCAGGTACGGATCAAGAATGGAGAGGAATTATTACACATGGAGCAAAATTATTATACGCCTTTTCCGAAGCAACAGTTCCGAGAATTACGGTTATCACAAGAAAAGCATATGGCGGAGCTTTCGATGTAATGAACTCAAAAAGTATTGGTGCAGATTTAAATTTCGCATGGCCAACTGCCGAAATTGCTGTGATGGGAGCAAAAGGTGCTGCCGAAATTATTTTCAAAAGGGAAATTGCTTCAGCAGAAGATCCACAAGCAAAATGGTTGGAAAAAGAAGCTGAATATGCAGAAACCTTTGCGAATCCATACCGAGCAGCTGAACGCGGAATTGTAGACGACGTCATTCTCCCAAGCGAGACACGACGCAAAGTAATCGCAGGATTTCAAATGCTCGAGAAAAAAGCAGAAACCCTACCTAAAAAGAAACACGGAAACATTCCATTATAATTAGCAAAAACCAACTTATGAAATCACTAATAGTAGCCTTCCCGCAAAACATTGTTGATGCTCTTGAAATTGCATCAAAAAGCACGATCAGAACAACAGATAAATCTTTTAAAAACGTAGTCCTGTGCGGACTCGGCGGCTCTGGAATTGGAGCAAAAATCGTGGCGAATTGGATTCAAAATGAAATAAAAATACCTGTAGTCTGCTTGAGTGAATACTCCTTGCCTGCGTTTGTTGATGAAAACTCCCTAGTCATTGGATCTTCTTACTCGGGAAATACAGAAGAAACTACCTTGTCGATGCTAGAAGCCCAAAAAAGAGGAGCGCATATCGTAGGCATCACGAGTGGTGGCCAATTAGCAAAATTCTGTGAAGAAAATAAGTATGATTGCATCCTAGTTCCTGGGGGTAATCCACCAAGAAGCGCGTTGGCTTTTTCGCTTGTACAGCTCTTACATATTCTTTCCGTTCACCAATTAATTGGAACGAAAACATTAGAAGAAATGCGATCCTCCGTTGACTTATTGAATAATGAAATCGACGATATTCACGCAACAGGAAAAGCTCTAGCTGCGCATTTATTCCAAAAAGTTGGCATTCTTTACGCTGAAACTAAGTACGAAGCTATTGCAGTAAGAGCACGGCAACAGTTCAACGAAAATTCAAAATATTTGTGTTGGCACCACGTCATTCCAGAAATGAACCACAACGAATTGGTGGGTTGGTCCGGTGGTGATAATCGCTTTGCTCCTGTTTTTTTCTATACTAATGACCAACATCCAAGAAACAGCAAGCGTTTTGAGATTACCCAAAAAGCCGTAGAGAAAAAATGCGGAAAAACCTTTTCCCTACATGCGAAAGGCAACTCGTTTGTTGAGCAATCACTTTACTTAACTCATGTGGTAGACTGGGCATCTTACTATTTGTGCGAATTAAATGGTGCTGATATCATTGATATTGAAATTATCGATTACCTAAAAGGCGAACTAGCGAAATTTTAATGCATTCCAGACCCGTTGTCAACGTTTTAAATTGGGGCTTAATTGCCTACAAACAAGCTTGGGATCGGCAAGAAGAGTTATTTAAAAGGGCTGTAGATCTAAAGATTGCGAAGCGAAACGGGGAAACAGAAGAAATTCCGAAGCACCATTTAGTGGTTTGCCAACATCCACATGTTTACACTTTAGGAAAAAGCGGAAAGCACGACCATTTACTTTTGAATGCAGACGAACTAGACGAAAAAGAAGCAACTTTTTATAAAACAAATCGTGGTGGCGACATTACCTACCACGGTCCGGGACAACTCGTCGTATACCCAATCTTGGATTTAGAACAATTTTTTACAGACATCCACCGATACATGCGTTATTTGGAAGAAGCCGTCATTTTAACGCTTCAAGATTATGGCATTGATGCCGGACGCGTTGAAGGGCTGACAGGAGTCTGGATAGACGGTGATAACGCCGCAAAGGCAAGGAAGATTTGTGCGATGGGTGTGAAGAGCTCACGATGGGTAACCATGCACGGCATCGGTTTTAATGTCAATACAGATTTAAGTTATTTCTCTCACATAGTTCCTTGCGGAATTGACGACAAGGCCGTTACGTCGATGCAAAAAGAATTAGGAGGCCCTCAAGACATCCAAGAAGTTTTTGGTCATTTACTTCGGCATTTGCAAGAATTATTTGAATTTGAAGTTAAATAAGGTATGAAAAGAGGCTGGCTTATTTTTCGTTATCTATTGTATACGTTAGGAGTATTAATTCTAGTCTTGAATCTGTTTATTTTATTGAGCGGCCGTACTTATCTATACAATGGAATCGCAAAAACATACTTGGTTGGTAAAACCGGACCAGGAATTTATGACCATGAGTTGTTTCCAAACGCTAGCGTGGCGATTGGAAATCAGAAATTTAATTGGTTAGTACACCCTAAATCAGACGAGATAATACTCCCCGATGAAAAAATGGCTTACTTGGAAGACATGAAAACACGCGCTTTTCTCGTTATTCGCAACGACTCTATTCTCTACGAGCGTTATTGGGAAAAGCATTCCAAAGAAACAACCAGCAATTCTTTCAGTATGGCAAAAACAATTGTTTCATTACTTGTGGGGATAGCCATTGACGAAGGAAAAATCAAAAGTATTGATGAGTCTGTTTACCATTACATTGATGCCTTCAAAGAAAATGGGCGTGACGTAGTTACGATTCGTCACCTTTTAACTATGTCTGCAGGGTTTGATTGGGACGAAAGTGGCAAAAACCCCTTATCAGAAACTGCAGAAGCCTATTACGGAAATGATTTAGAAGGCTTAGTCACAAGACAGCGCGTCGTGGAAAAACCAGGTACAATTTTTCATTACCAAAGCGGTAACACGCACCTTCTATCAATGGTCGTAGAGAAAGCAACCGGTATTACAATTGCTGATTACGCAGCTGAAAAACTATGGAAACCTTTAGGTGCTGAAAAAGAAGCAACTTGGAGTATGGACCGAGAAAACGGCGACGAAAAAGCTTATTGTTGTTTTTATGCCACGGCCAGAGATTTTGCATTACTTGGAAGACTCCTGCTTAACAAAGGAGAATGGAACGGTAAACGGATCATTTCTGCTGGTTATATTGATAAAATGACAACGGCGGACACGTCTCTACTTACTGAAGATGGAATCAGTAATTTGGTTTATGGTCTTCATATGTGGACGTATTATAACAATGGAAATCCCGTTCATTATTTTAGAGGTTTATTAGGTCAATATATTATGGTTATACCTAACGAAAACATCATTATTGTGAGATTAGGCGAGCGAACGGATAAAAATTTCAAGTTACACAGACTACCTGTGTTTCCGAAAAAAATCAATTCTTTTGATTATCTTGTGGGGCATTCGGTAGACATTCTAGAATATATCAAAATCAAAGACATTGTGTTAAAACAAGCCAAAAATAACGAATGAGAGAAGAATTAAAAGGTCCAAAAGTTGAACAAGTTGCTGTTGCAATTGTGGTAGATGAGGTTGACGGAGAAAAGGAGTTTGGAGTATATTTATTGAACCTTCGTGAAGACATTATGGAAGGCATTATTATATCGAGCACGGGTTATGGTGAAAATGCACAGACTGGCGAAAAAATAAAAACCTCCACGCTTCGTCATAGTCTTGAAGTCCTGCTGCCAAATGAAGCGGCAAAAATAGAGCCCATTATGCCTGATTTATTCGGTTTAACGAATGAATACTGGGTAAGTTTTTGGGTAGACGACACGATGTATGATAAACGCTTTATTTTTCCTGCAGAATCGATTTCTGAAAAGAAAATGAAATACTTAGAACATTTTAAGAAACCAGGAGTTATTATTAAATGAAAAAAAAGATTGGACTTATTTTTCTATTCCTAACGTTGAATTTCGGCGCTTTAGGCCTAGGAAGTTTTTTAATGGGAGGAAGTCCTGTAGCAAATGAATGGTACCTAAATCTTGCAAAGGCTCCATGGACCCCCCCTGGTTATGTTTTCGGATTAGCGTGGACAAGCATAATGATTTGCTTCAGTTTTTACATGGCGCATCTCATGACAAATTCAAATTGGCGAACTTTTCTTAGGATATATGCCATACAATGGTTTTTAAATGTCTTATGGAATCCTATTTTCTTTCAATTTCACCTTATTGTTGCCGCGTTGATTGTGATTACATGTCTGTTTATGGTCATCGTTTGGCTTGGTTTTGAAAGTCGAAAAAACGAATCGCCCTATTGGAATATATTATTGATGCCTTATGCGGTGTGGCTAATAATTGCGATTAGTTTGAATGCATATTCGTTATTCTGCTGAGAATTTATACTGTTAACACTTAGGATTTGTGGACTTCTACAATACGAATTTGCAGTTCTCATGGCGAAGATATTCCTCGTTTCCAATGAAGAAATGATCATACAAGGAATAAAATCAATTTTTGTGTTTCCTTGCACATTCTTTGTCTTGTAAATTGTGAACTTGGGTTCCGAAATAAAATTATTGTAACTAAGCTTAAATACGCATGCAGTTAAGACCAAGATGTGCCCTCTTTACCATCCTTTACAACGATCCCTGCCGCCGCAAGACCGTCTCTAATTTTATCTGAAGTTGTCCAATCTTTTTGTTCTCGCGCTTGACTTCTTAAATTAAGGACCAAATCCATAACAGGATTAAGCCGGTTATCTTGACCTTGTTCCTCTGAAAATAAACCTAACACTTGAAAGATAAAAGTTTGCATAGCCGTTTTAAGAATTTCAAGGTGCTCTATCGTTATTGTTTCTTTTCCATCGTTTATTAAGTTGATATAATGCACCGCTTCAAATAAATTTGCAATTAAAATTGGAGCATTAAAATCATCTTGCATGGCCTCATCAAATGAATCTATCAATCCTTTCCAATTGAATGAAGTGCTTGCCGAATGTGAAACCTTCTGCATTAACTTTAATCCTTCCAGGAGCCTAGTCAGGCCTTTTTCTGCTGCATCCAAACCTGTTTCTGTAATATCTAATGTGCTTCGGTAATGTGCCTGCATCATGAAAAAACGTATCACATTGGGTGCGTATGGTTTCTTAAAAAGCGGACTTGTTCCTTCCACAATCTCTTTTGGCAAAAAGAAATTGCCGAGGCTTTTGCTCATTTTTTGGCCATTTACATTTAACATATTGGCGTGCATCCATATGGAAGCTGGTTGACAACCAAAAGAACCACAGCTTTGAGCGATCTCATCCTCATGATGCGGGAATTTCAAATCCATTCCTCCACCGTGAATATCAAACTGTTTACCTAGGTATTTTGTACTCATCGCTGTACATTCGATATGCCATCCTGGGTTACCTTTACCCCAAGGAGATCTCCAAATTTGCATATCTTCTGGATTTGCTTTTTTCCAAAGCGCGAAATCTGCAAAGAACCTCTTTTCGTCTTGGTTATTCAATGTACGAGTTTCATTTTCAAGTTCCTCAACCTTTCTACCACTTAAAATTCCGTAATTGAAATCTTGCATGTATCGTTTTGTATCGAAATATACACTTCCATTGACGATATACCCGTATCCATTGTCTAGAATTTTCTCGATAATTTCAATTTGTTCTTGAATGTGTCCTGTTGCTGTTGGTTCAATGCTTGGCGGAAGCATGTTGTAAAGTCGCTGTAATTCCTGAAATTTAACATTGTATTTGTATACAATTTCAAGTGATTGAAGTTGCTCCAATCGTGCTGCTTTTCCAATACTATCCTCCTCTTGCCCTGCTGAATTTGTAATGTGACCAGCATCTGTTATATTTCGAACATATTTTACTTTGTATCCGGCATGCAAGAGATACCTGTACACAAGATCGAAATTAATAAAGGTACGCATGTTCCCCATGTGCGGTTCACTGTAAAGGGTTGGTCCACATACATACATACCAACAAATTGTTCGTTTCTCGGAGTAAGGATTTCTTTTTTTCCTGATAAACTATTGTAGATTTTGATTTTGTGTTCCATGTTCAATTTAACTGGAATTTTACTTCGGCGTTCTAAGTTCCTTAAATGTGTGGAAAACAACTATTCCATATCCAGCAGCAACCATTCCATGAAACACCAATGTTCCAATATTTCCATCAATCAACATGAAATAGGCACTTGTGCTAAAAACCAGAAAAAATACGATTTCAAAAATGTTTACTAAGGAAAGTTGCTTTTTATCGTATTTATTTCCTGAAAATTCTGATTTCTTATTTACATTAAATTTCGGCGTTCGAACAAAAGAACTTTTGATTCCAAGCCAACCCTCAATTACCGCCACTGCATTACTTAAAGCTAAAGCCGATGAAATTGTTAGAAAAAGGAAGAATTGGGGAACAAATTTAACCAAATCCTTCAAAGTGTTTCCAGTTTTATCGCGGTATGCAATCCAATAATAAAGCATCAAAATAAAGGTGCTTGTGTAGAAAAAATAATAAAACTTAAGGTATTCTCTTAGGTCTGGAAATGAACCTGCTATGTTACTCATAAATAAACTTGAAATGGAGAGCGTCATAATAAATAAGAACACTGATGAATTAAACAAATGAGACATCCCGTGAAACTTATCAGACAAACGCACGCCCTTTGCAAATACCAATCTCCTCCACATTTTTAAGAAAACCTCTGCGCCCCCCTTCATCCAACGGTGTTGTTGATTTTTTAGTGCGGACATGGTAATGGGTAATTCTGCAGGGGAAACGACATCGACTAAATATGTGAATTTCCAACCCTTAATTTGTGCCCGGTAACTTAAGTCTAAGTCTTCTGTAATGGTATCGTGTTCCCAACCACCTGCGTCTTCAATACACGATTTTCTCCAAACCCCTGCGGTTCCATTAAAATTAATAAAGTGTTCGTTACTGTTTCTTCCACATTGTTCGATAATAAAATGCGCATCTAATCCAAAAGCTTGCAACTTAGTTAAGGATGAATAATCTTTATTTAAATGGCCCCATCGCGTTTGCACTACACCAATTTTATCGTGTTTAAAATGCGGTATGGTTTTCTTTAAAAAATCGGGGTCGGGAACAAAGTCGGCATCGAAAATAGCGATGAATTCTCCTTCTACTTGATCCATTGCGTCATCCAAGGCTCCTGCTTTATAGCCCTTTCTATTGACGCGATGAACATGAGAAATATTTAACCCTTTGTCTTGCCACTCCTTGACTTTTTTTGCAATAATATCCTTTGTTTCGTCTGTTGAATCGTCTAATACTTGAATTTGAAACTTGTCTCTCGGATAATCAAAAGCAGCAACAGTATCAATAATTCTGTCTGCCACATACATTTCATTGTACATCGGCAATTGAACGGTTGCTTTAGGGGCATTTTCTTCATCAAATTCTGCTTTCTGCTGTTCTTTAATTTTTTTCATATTCTTGAGATAACCAAATCCCAAGGAAAGTTGGACAGATGCGTACAGAAAAATAAATACTGAACAAACTGTGTAAATAATCATTATTGCAGATGCGACCAAATGCGACCAAAAGTAAGGTTGAACCTCTTCTTTTCCGTCTATTATTGTAGTTCTGCTTCCCCAATCGAAAAGCCATGTTGCTTGTTGTTCTTCTGCAAAGAAAACAGATGGCGCTAGCACAAATAAGGATAGTGCTATAAGGGTTTTCTTGTGATTATCTAAAATAAATCTATTCACAGGCATCAAAGATAAGTCTTTATTATTTAACCAATGTCATCTCGTCAACCAAATGCCGGGCACCTGAATAAATATCCATAACCCACAAGACATAACGAATGTCCACCACGACATTTCTACAGCGCGAGGCATCAAATAAATAATCGCTCATGGTGCTTTCCCAAGTTCTATCAAAATTCAAACCCATTAGGTTACCATTTTCGTCCAATACAGGCGATCCTGAATTTCCGCCGGTTGTATGATTTGAGCCAGTAAAACAAACCCAAAGCTGCCCATTTTGAGCATAATTTCCATAATTTTTCTGCTTGTGTAACTCTAGCATGCGCGGTTGCAATTCAAAATCTGTATTCCCACTGTTATATTTTGCAATCATTCCCTCAAGAGTCGTGTGTTCTGTGTATTTCATTCCATCAGTTGGGGTTGATCCTTCCAGTTTGCCATATGTTATTCGTAATGTACTGTTTGCATCTGGCCAATGCTTTTCATTGGGAAACATCTCTTTTTTACCTTCCACATATAGTTGAAGTAAAGCGCTCATGTCGCTCGAAAAGTCTTGATAAGCCGGGATAACGTAATTTCTAAAAGGTGTAATGTAGCTTGAATAATGTTTAAAACCAAGGTCTTTGTTGAGTTGTTTGAGGCTCTTTTCGTTGAAATTTGATAGAAAATCTAAATAGCGTTCTTTGTCTGTTAAAATTGATTTTGTGTATATAACATTCGAAATTGACATAATGTAATTATCGTACCCTTCCGAAGCTAGGGAGTGCTTTATGTCCTGTGTAATCACTTTCCATTGGTCCGTGTTATTGAAATATTCTTTCGTGAGTTTATTAAAAATTTCTTTATCTACTTGTAGGTTATAATTTTTAAAAAACCCTTCTGCTCCGGACTTCAGTCGTTCCAAGACTGCATTTAATTCACCATTTGATTTGTATTTCTGATAATTCGAAACTAAATCATTGATGGCTCTTGCTAATTTAAAATATTCAGGGCCGTATGAAAAATATTCAACTCCCATGGCGTATTTAAACTCCCAGTTAACGTCGCGTGCTACCAAGGCATTCATTTCATTAACGACAGATGCGTATTTCTTCCATTCTTCTTTGGAATTGGCGCGTTTAATATATTCTGCCTCTTTATTTTGTTTTAACGTAACTGCGTCTAGTGTTCGTAAACCATCTATTTGCCCTATCCATTTTTTCCAAGCATTCGCAATCGATGCCTGTTTAGCAGCATACTGTATTCTGGTTAGGTCAGATGCTTTCATTGCAGCATCAATTACCCCCAATGACAAATCTCTCATGTGAATTCTAGCTGGTCGTTCTTTTTCAATAATAAATTTCAAATACGACGACACCACATGTTGTTCCGTCTGACCTGGGAATCCATATACCATGGTAAAGTCTCCTTCTTTTCTATCGCGAAATGAAATGTTTAAATACCTAATTGGGGTGTAAGGAACATTTTCTTTTGAATAGGCTGCAGGTTTATTATCTTTCCCGGCGTAGATTCGAAAAACCGAAAAGTCGCCTGTATGACGAGGCCAAACCCAGTTATCGGTGTCACCACCAAACTTTCCAATTGAATTCGGAGGTGTTCCTACAAAACGGATGTCAGTAAATATTTCTTTTACCATCATATAATAGTCATTTCCGTAGTTAAAGGCTTTCACGTCTGCTTCAAAACCAGAATTGGCAACTGTTTCTGATATAATTTTCTTGATATTACTCTGAATTGTAGATTGATCATCTTTTGAGGATGCACCTATTAGTACCCTAGCTGTTACATCTTCAATTCGCACGATTCGCACTGCCGTTAATCCAGGGTTGGGAAGTTCTTCTGCCAAGGTTTGAGCCCAAAAGCCATTTTTCAGGTAATCTTTTTCAAGTGACGAATGTGATTGAATTTGCGAATATCCACAATGATGATTGGTTAAGAGTAAACCTTTCGAAGAAACAAGCTCTGCAGTACAACCACCTCCGAATTGAAAAATAGCATCTTTTAAACTCGCTTTATTTAAGGAGTAAATATCTTCTGCAGAAAGTTTCATTCCTTTTGCTTTCATATCGGATTCAAAAGCCGCAATCAGCGAAGGTATTAGCATTCCTTCGTCCGCTCTTAGGGTAAGCGTTTGGATAAAAATGAATAAGAAACCAATAGTTTTTCGAATAAAATGATGAGTTTTTTGCATAATCAAATTGAACTGTTAAATAAGATTTATCCTTTATAGCAAGGAAAGATGTCAAATTTAGTCACAAAAATCAATTTTAAAAACAGGAAAAAGAAATGTTAACTTTGCCATGAATGAAGGTTTTTGACGGAATTGAAAATTTTTACGGAGTTAAGAATCCTATTCTAACCATTGGGACATTTGATGGTGTGCACATTGGACACCAACATATCATTCGTCAAATGAATGAAGCTGCAATCAAAGTCGGCGGGGAAACCACCTTACTCACATTTCATCCTCACCCAAGATCGGTGGTTAATACCCAAGGAAATAGCATGAAGCTCATTCAAACCTTAGGGGAAAAGTTAGATAAACTCTCGAAATTTGGGTTGAGTAATGTTATTATTCAGCCTTTTGACAAAGCCTTCTCTTGTTTGTCCGCGACAACATTTGTAGAAGATGTACTCATTAATAAAATTAAGGCACATCACTTATTTATTGGTTACGATCACCGTTTTGGAAACTCTCGAGAAGGAGATGTTGAATTACTTAAAAAATTTTCCTCACAAGGTCATTTTCAACTTACCGAAATTTCGGCTGTAGAAATTAATGAGATTAACGTTAGCTCTACAAAAATTAGGAATTCTTTGATTTCTGGAGATATAACACATGCCAATGAATTATTAAATGGCAGGTACTGTATTTCAGGTGTGGTGGAAGACGGAATGAAAATTGGGAGAACAATAGACTTTCCAACAGCAAATATTGGTCAAATTGACCCAAATAAGTTGCTACCGAAAAATGGAGTTTATGCGGGAAAGGTGATTTTCGATAATCAGACATACAATTCGGTTTTCAATCTTGGACTAAGACCGACAGTAAACAGTGACGTAAACCAACCTAAGTTGGAGGTTCATTTGTTGAATTTTTCAGGTGATCTTTATGGAAAGTCCATCTCTGTTTCCTTTGAACATCGCTTAAGAGACGAAAAGAAATTTGGCTCTATTGTTGCGCTTAAACATCAAATTCAATTGGATGAAAGTCTTGCTCGTACTTTGCTTCGGATTCATTAGTTTTTCGTTATTTTCGCAAAAAAAGGATCCGCACTACTATCGTTTAGATGAAGTTTCTAAGGCTAATTCTGACACCATATTTTATTTAACATTGTCCAAAGAAAAGTTAGACTCAATTCCTTCCAGCATTTACCGTTTCACCGAGTTAAAAGGGCTTGATTTATCAAAAAACAAATTAACTGACATTCCTCTCGAATTAAGCGTCTTTTCAAAACTAGAGGTCTTGAATATTAGCCAAAATAAACTGCCCTTTCTGCCTGTTTCCGTAACGAAACTTAGTAGCCTTTTAGAATTACTTGCTGCTTCCAATAGAATCAGTTCGTTGCCAGATCAGTTAGAGGACTTAATAAAACTGAAAAACTTAGACCTCTACAACAATGAAATTACTAATTTCGGGAAGGGATTTTTTTTATTAAAAAATTTGCAACAGATAGATATAAGAGGAACTATGTATGGTAAGAAAGTGTACTTAGAGATTAAAACAAGTTTTCCAAACACCAAAGTATATGTTGACCCTCCATGTGAATGTATGGACTAAATCATTCCATTGTTTAAAAACAGAACAAAAAATATGAGATTATGATTATTTTAATCGTCCAAAAAATAAAAAACAACGAATTTTACTAGAAATCAATGGATCTCATTCGACTTATATTTCAACTTGGCGTTCTATTCGCAATCTATAGCTTTATTTGGTTCTTCATAGACCTTGGCTTAGCTTTATTGGTAGCAGGGAGAAAAAGAGCCCTGCCAGAAATTTACCTAATAAAGGTTGTTAAATATTTGTTTTTGGTCAATGTTACTTTTCTCTTTGCACTGGAAAAAAATAACACACTAAGTATTGTTGGTGTACTGCCAAGCGCCTCAATTTTAGTCGTCTATTTTTTAGGTAAATTTCAACAAAAACAACGACAAGCTCAAGTTTTGAGTCAATTTGGAGGAAGGGGATTTGGTCTTGGGTTTGACTTTGATAAGCGCTATGAAATTGGGGTTATCACACTCGCTGTTGGTTTATTTTTGGCATTATTGTCCTTCCCGCAATACGCAGAAAACAACATTGCCAACTGGTTTAGAGAAAGTATTGTCGATATTGAAAAAACAGTGATTATAGGGTTCATTTTTAAGATTATCGGCTTCTTTTTCTTATTGAGCATGTTACTTAAGATGTTGAATGCGTTTAATTACTTGATTTCTGGTAAGCCTCTAGTGGATTTTCAAACGTACATGGGAAGCAGAACAACATCGACAAAAAAAGATGATTTCGATGACTTTGAAGAAATAAACGAGTAGTATGGATCAAACCTTCGGAAAGGAATTCAAGCTCTGCGGAAAGACCAATATAGATGCTCTTTTTCAAGAAGGAAAAACGATAAAGTCCTTTCCAATAAAATTGATATTTCGTAAAGTCGAAGTTCACACTGAACAAAAATTTCTTTTCGTTGTGCCCAAAAAAATGATCCGCAAAGCACATGATCGCAATTACTTGAAACGTTGTATGCGTGAAATAGTAAGAAAAAATAAAGCTATTTTTACCGAACAGGAAACGGGTGTGCATGTTGGCATCTTGTACCTGCAACAGCAACGCTTGCCTTACAAACAACTGGAACAGAAATTGGTAAATGCCCTTTCTATTTTCGTAAATAAATTAAAAAATGACTAAACACCTTCTTTTTACCTTAATTTTTGGATTAAGTACGCTTATATCTACGGCTCAATCATCAGGTTTCGAAGTACTGAAAAACTTAGAAATTATGGACCAAGTATACGAGCATTTGGACCTTTATTTCGTGGATGAGCCAAAACCCGCAACACTATCAAAAACAGCCATCGATGCAATGCTCAAGGAGCTTGATCCCTACACCGTATATTACCATGAATCTAACATCGAAGATTATCGCTTGTTGACCACCGGACAATATGGGGGAATCGGTGCGCTCATTCGGCAAATTGGCGATTACACTTACATTGCGGAACCTTACGAAGGAAATCCGGCACAAAAAAATGGATTGCGTGCAGGAGATAAAATACTTTCAATTGACGGGAAATCCATGGCAAAAAAACCATCGGACGACGTTTCGAGCGCGTTAAAAGGACCAAAGGGAACTACCATTAAAGTTGAAATTGAACGTTTGGGAGAAGGAGTGAAAACCATTTCCATTACACGAGATGAAATAAAACTACCCGACGTGCCGTATTTTGGTATGTTGGATAAGAAAATTGGGTATATCAAATTAAATGGGTTTACTCAAACTGCTTCGTCCGATGTATACAGCGCCATGCAAAAATTAGAAGCTGATGGAATGGAAGAGCTGGTACTGGACTTGCGAGGAAATGGAGGTGGCTTACTCATTGAAGCCGTTAAGATTGTTAACTTTTTTGTGCCTAAAAACCAAGTGGTGGTTACAACAAAAGGACGTGTTAAAGATGAAAACCGCATATACAATACCTTAACAGACCCTGTTGCTCCAAACATGCCCCTTACTGTGCTAATCGATGAAGGCTCCGCATCGGCGAGTGAAATTGTCGCGGGAAGTTTACAAGACATGGACCGCGCCGTAATTGTTGGGGAAACAAGCTTTGGTAAAGGACTAGTGCAACGCACGTATGACCTGAAATATGGTTCTAAATTGAAGGTAACCATCGCAAAATACTACACGCCTTCCGGAAGATGTGTTCAACGCCTCGAGTATTATGACAAAGAGACAGGAAGTAAACCAAAAGAAATTGCCGACTCGCTTCTCAAAACTTTTAAAACCAAAAACGGAAGAGTTGTGAAAGATGGTCGAGGAATTGAGCCGGATGTTAAAGTGGAGCTTCCCGAACTTAGCAAGCTTTCCGTTCAAATGATTACAAAAGACTTGATTTTTAATTACGCCACCGAATACGCTTCACAAAATAAAAGTATTGCCAAAGCAGGAGAATTCAAACTTTCCGATTCGGAATATGCTTCCTTCAAGCAATACGTTATGAAGCAAACTTTTGATTATTCGACTACTTCCGAAGAACAATTAAAGAAAATCAAAACAACCGCTGAAAAAGAGGGTTACTTCAAAGATATTGAAACTGAATATCAGTCCATGCTGACGAAGCTGACGCCTTCCAAAGAGCGAGACTTAGATAAATTTCAAGAAGAAATTCGACAGATGCTCGAAAACGAAATTGTTTCGCGTTACTACTACCAAAATGGAAGAACGGTAGACTCCTTTAAAAATGACCCGATACTACAGAAAGCGAAAGAAATTTTAACAGACCCTGCGGGTTATCAAAAAATCCTTAGCAAACCATGAAAGTAAGCAAGTCTAAATTTGTAAATTCGTGCCATGTCTATTGAAGTCATAAATCTTAGCAAATACTACGGGGAGCAAGCGGCCGTTAACGACATTTCTTTTAGTGTCAAAAAAGGGGAAATCGTGGGTTTCCTTGGCCCAAATGGAGCGGGTAAATCCACAACTATGAAAATCATGGTGGGATACATTCATGCCAGTAGCGGTGAAGTGCGCATCAACGGTCAAAAAGTAGATGTAGACAATTTAGAAACACGAAAAGTAATTGGTTATTTACCGGAAAATAATCCGTTGTATACCGACATGTATGTGCGCGAATACCTGGAGTTTATTGGAAAAATTTATAAAATAAAAAATGTTCGCCAGCGCGTTGATGAAATGATTGAGGCCGTTGGGTTGGAGGTAGAACAGAACAAAAAAATTGGAATGTTGTCAAAAGGTTACAAGCAGCGTGTGGGTCTTGCGCAAGCACTCATACACGACCCAGATGTGCTGATCCTTGATGAACCAACTACAGGCCTTGACCCCAATCAAATTGCGGAGATTCGTGCGCTCATTAAGCGGGTGGGAAAAGAAAAGACTGTTATTTTGTCCACTCACATTATGCAAGAGGTAGAAGCCATTTGCGACAGGATTATCATTATTTCGAAAGGTGAACTAGTAGCTAATAACAGTGCTGCAGCCTTGAAAGATCAGGCAGCAAAACAAACCGTTTATGTTGAATTTGATACTCAAATCACCAAAACAGAGCTTACAAAAATTCCGCATGTCAGTAAGGTAAAAGAGCTGAATAACGGCTGGTTAATCGAAACAAGTGAAGATATCGACTTGCGCAAAGCAGTCGCATCGCACGTCCAACAAAAAGGGTGGCTGGTCTTAACCTTACAAGTCAAAAACAAATCATTAGAAGAAGTATTCCAAGAATTAACCCATTAAAATGCCAACAAATTTTATAGCCGAATTACAATGGAGAGGTATGATTCACGACATCATGCCCGGAACAGAAGAAGCTCTTTTGAAAACAGCAAGTTCCGGATATATCGGTTTTGATCCTACGGCAGATTCGCTACATGTTGGTCACTTAGTGCAAATTATGACTTTGGTGCATTTTCAACGTGCCGGTCATAAGCCTTTCGCCTTGGTTGGTGGTGCTACGGGGATGGTGGGAGACCCATCCGGAAAATCACAAGAACGCAACTTACTTGATGCCGATACTTTATCGCATAATGTGGCCTGCGTGAAAAACCAATTAGAAAAATTCCTTGACTTTTCCTGTGGGGAAAATGCTGCTGAAATGGTGAATAATTTCGACTGGTTCAAAGATTTTTCATTTTTAGACTTCATTCGCGACGTCGGAAAACACATCACTGTAAATTACATGCTATCAAAAGATTCAGTGAAAAAACGTCTGGAAACGGGAATGTCTTTCACGGAGTTTTCCTATCAGTTGGTGCAGGGTTACGACTTTTATTACCTCAACAAGCACAAACAATGTGTGATTCAATTGGGCGGTTCTGACCAATGGGGAAATATCGTAACGGGAACGGAGCTTATACGTCGCAAGGCTGGAGGTGAAGCGTATGCGGTAACAACGCCATTGATTAAAAAAGCAGATGGAACGAAATTCGGAAAAACCGAAGGGGGATCTGTTTGGCTAGATCCGGAAAAAACCTCACCTTACCAATTCTATCAGTTTTGGTTGAACGCCAGCGATGCCGATGCCGGTAATTTCATTCGCATTTTTACATTAAAAACCAAAGAAGAAATTGAAACTTTGGAAGCTACACATGCTGAGGCTCCGCATCTTCGCGTATTGCAACGCGCATTAGCTGAAGACATTACAACGCGCGTACACGGAGAGGCCGCTCTTCATGCAGCCATTGCCGCGAGTAATATTTTGTTTGGGAAATCCACCTCGGAAGACTTAAAGCAATTAAACGAACGCGATTTTTTTAGCGTTTTCGAAGGTGTCCCAACGGTTACCATGAGCCTTTCAGAATTCGGGGAAGGCATTAGTATTGTAGATGCACTCGCAGGAAAAACAGGATTCCTAAGCAGCAACAGTGAAGCGCGACGCGAACTTAAAGCCAATGCCATTTCTGTAAATAAAGAAAAAGTAGACGAAAACTTTATGCTCACCAAAGACCACCTCATTAACAACCGTTACGTCTTATTAGGAAAAGGAAAAAAGAACAACTACGTACTCGTGGTGGGGTGAGGGATGGATATAAATAATTTAAAAGGATATCCCGTACTAGTTAAAACTCAAAAACTCTTATAAATTTTCAAAATAAAAAGGTAAAATCTGTTAGTTATAACACTAAAAAGTAACGCTGCAACGCAGAAAACAAAAGCTATTCATAAATCAGTTGCAAGAATCCTCGCGGTCCTTTTAAAACAAATTATTGTGTGTGTTTTTCAAAAGAAACGGGCAGAATTTCGCTAAACGTTAGGTTTCTCTTATTTATCTTTCACTTGTAGCAGCATCACACTTAAAATTGGTTGCCGTGTCCAATAATTTTTTCTGTGCTTCCTGAATTATCATATACCAAATATATGGAATTATTTGGAATCCGATTCCATAAAAAGACAGATTTACTCGAAAAAATTGATTTAGCTTTACTTATTGGGCTTGAAATTAACGCTATATTTTATTCGGTATCTGTAATGAATTTAGGATAACAATTTTGCCAAAAATGTGAATTGAAATTAGATAAGTTATAATTTTGTCCCCCGCGAAAAATTAATATTATATTATGAAAGAAAAAAATCCTTTTTTGTTACCTAATTTTTAACCAATCTAAAGATTCATTTAAGCCATTTAATTTAAATACATAATATGTTGGATCCTTTGGTAATTTAACTGCAAGTTCAGAAGCCGTTTTTAATTTCTCTAGAATATTTTCATTTAAAAAAAAAGGATTTCCATAACCCATTATTTCTTCTTGTATTTTACCGTTAATTGTTAAATACCATGTGCATACGCCAGGATGACTTCCCCCTCTATGCCCGGGTCCTCCGTAAAAAGTAATTCCGGAAATAAGGCACCAAGCGTACAAATTTGCTTCTGAAGAATATTTTAAACAAATACCTATATTGCCATAACCACCACCAAATTGTCGTGCAACTATTTCTTTTATCCCTGTATATTTATCTAAATAATGATTCCAAACAGAAACCCATGGGGTTCCATCATCATTGAATTTTTTTATGTTTTCAACACAACCACTGCAACGTTCGGTACCACTTGAAATTTCCTTAATATTTCCATTTTCGTAGTAACTCTTGTATTCTCCTATAATGTAGCTGTTTCTATAGTTCGCTTCTGATTGAAGTTTACCACTTTCATAATAATTCTTAACTATACCAACAACTTTATCTGAATTATATCCACCTTCTTCTCTTAATTGACCTGTTTCGTAATAAATTTTATAAGGGCCATGTTGTGCTCCATTTTTCCAACTAATCTCTTCAGAGAGTTTTCCGTTTTCATGATATTTGGTTTGTAATCCGTGTTGCAGTCCATTTGAATAATTTAGCAAAGCCTTTTTGTTCCCAGATTCATAAAATTGCTTAACTAAACCAACAACTTTGTCTGATATAATAACCCCTTCTTCTTTTAATTGGCCAAATCCGTAATAATATTTATAAGGGCCATCTAGGACTCCATTTTTCCAACTAGAATTTTCTTTGTGTTTTCCGTTTTCGAAATAAAAAATCCAAATTCCATCTCTTCCGTTTTTAGGAACGCCTGACGTACCTTTATTAGATTCATCACCGTTTATAAAGGAACCCTCTCCGAGTTTTTGTCCATTTGAAAAATAGTATACCCATTTTCCATTTTGTTTTCCATTTAGGTATGAGCCTTCACCAATTTTATTTCCATTTGAATCGTAAATTATTGCAGCTCCATGTTTAGCCCCATCCAAGATACTATATTCTAAAGCTTTTTTTGGAATATAATTTGGCTTATCGTTCTCCGATTTTAATTGTTGGTTTAAATTATTAATTTGCTGTTGAATGTCATTAGACTTTCGAACGCATAGTTTATTTGTTTGAAAAAGCTGTTCATATTTATCATAAATTTCTTTCTTCTTTTTATTAAGTTTTCCTTCAGTATCTTTTTCTTTCAACTTTTGTAGTTTTTCAATTCCACCTATTTCATTGATTAGAAAGTCATTTTGTTCTTTATATGCTTTATCATTATCTTGAATAGCTTGAGCGAGTTCTTGACTTTTAAAAGAAATTTGCGAGTTTAACCTGCTGATTTCAGCAGTATCTCTGTATGCCTTAGAAACAAATGAAATATCTTCAATGAATTCAATCACCTTTCCATTTATACTTCCTTCTTTAACCTCACTTATCGATTTTAGCTGATTTGTGATAAATGTTTTAAAAACGAATCCTGAAAACACTTGGTCACCAAGATATAACTTGTTGTCTCTTTCTTTAAGTTTTGAAAACGAAACTACATTTTGAGCATAAGATTGACCGAAATAAAATAATACAGACAGCACTAAGGGAATTATTTTATTGATTTTTGAAATTTTATCCATTGCACGTGGGTTTATAAAATTCTCGTAATTGATTAGTAACTACTTTGAGTTGTTTTTTGGTACGGTTAAATCCTTTTTCTTCCGGAAACCAATAGAAAGTGAAATCGCATAAAAAATTGTTTATTTTAAATGAATTCCAATTCTTATCAGCAAATTCAACTCGTTTTTTTGAGGTAAGAAAATCTCCTTTGGGTCTTCGTGGCGTTTGTGTCAAATGTTTACTAACATCTAAAGCTTTATCTGACTTGGGATTCACCGTTACCCATTTACCGCGCATAGTAATAGTTGCTAATTCCTTTTTCCATCTTTGTGTGCGAACATCATTTTCTTGATTACTCGAATGGAAATAACCGATGTAAACTAACTCATCCTTGTAATACATGAAATAGATTCCTGGCCCACAAAAATCTGGGTATTTCTTATCTTTGATTTCAAACTCCAAATTCAACGGAAATGTCCGACTTAAGTCTTCGATTATTACGAATAAGTCATCCGCGTTAAATTTATGCTCCATTTCTGTTTGTTGAAAAGTAAAATTACAGTTTGAATGAATTTTTTATTGTTTAACTTTTTCTTATATTGAATTATATATTCTATATTTGAACTATTAATTCGTAAAATATGATACATCAAGCCGAAATTAAAATTAAACAGCTCAGGGAATTAAAAAACTTTACACAAGAATACATGGCGCAACAATTAGGCTTGAGCACTCGCGCTTACTCCAAAATAGAGAGTGGAGAAACACAACTTACAATCAACAGATTAAATGAAATTTCCGAGATACTTGGTATCGACCCTATAGAAGTTCTCGGGTTTGACCATCAGAACATTTTCAATAACTGCACGCAAGAAGGAAATTACAACACAATTGGAAGCGCAACTTATCTTTTACCCGATAAATTAATAGATCAATATGAGAAACGAATTCAACAACTAGAAAGTGAAGTGCTTTTCCTAAGGGCTCTGGTTAAATAACCCTTGTTCTCCTTCAACCTGTTATATACCTAAAGCCTTCTCCTGAGAAGATCGAAATCTGTTAGCAAGTACACTCAAGAGTACGGTCGCAACGCAGAAAACAAAGAAATTATTGAATCAGTTGCAAAAATTCCTCTCGGGCCGTTTAAAACATATTATTTTGTGTGTTTTTCAAAAGAAACGGGCAGAATTTCGCTAAACGTTTGGTTTCCATAATGTCTTTCACATGCAGCAGCAACAACCTTAAACTAGCATTAATAATTGATTCTCTCATGCCTCATCAACAAGCGACTTTATCCCGAATATAGGAATATTCGTCATCCAAATTTCCTTGCGATAGTCTGATAATGAAGTCCGATAACAATATATTTCAGGGTATTTCAACGAAAATGTTTTGAGAGATTTCGATTTAAGATTTTCACTTGATTTTACTTCTATAGGATAAATTACGTTTTCCTTTTCTAAAATAAAATCCAATTCGGCAGAACCACTGTCATTTGCCCAATAAAACAGTTGTTTTATTCCGGAGGATTTGAATTCTTGTAAAACAAATTGTTCCGTTAACGCTCCTTTAAATTCAGTGAACATTCGATCACTTTCAATCAGCGTTTGAGCACTTAAATTACCTAATGCGCTTAAAAGCCCTACATCCAAAGAATAAATTTTAAATGCTTGTAAATCGATATAAGCCGCTAAAGGGAAATTTGCTTTATTAGTTCTGTTAATTCGATAAATCAAGCCATAATTTTCAAGCCAATTCAACGCTTGTTCAAAATCCTTAGCTCGAGCACCTTCCTTCAAGATACCATAAATGAATTTTTTGTTTTCTTTTGCTAATTGACTCACAACCGAATTCCAAATCATACGAATACGAGGTATAATTTCAGTGGGAGCATGTTTTGAAAAGTCTTGCTCGTATGATTGTAAAATAGCCGTTTGCACCTCTCGAACTTGATGGTAATTTTCACTTTCAGTATAGGTTAATACGGCCTCAGGCATTCCGCCAACATAGAAATATTGTTTTAAAAATGCAATAATTGTTTGTCGGAGCGGCGACAAGACGTCCCATTCTTGATCTTGGATGGCCTCTACGAGTTTGTTTTGTCCAATAGCCAGAAGAAATTCACAAAAATCCATTGGAAACATATTGAGAAATGTTACCTGACCGACAGGAAACGATGTTTCTTTTTCCAAAGCAATTCCAAGCAACGATCCCGCTCCAATGACATGAAGTTCCTGCATTTCTTCTCTAAAATACTTTAAGCACGTAAGCGCCCCCTTCGCTTCTTGAATTTCATCCAGTATAAGCAAGGTTTTGCCAGAGACTATGGCTTGGTTGAAATAGGTTTCAAGAATTCTAATGATTCGTGTGGGACTGTAATCCTGTTGAAATATTCCTCGCAGCGCGATTTCCTTTTCAAAATTGACATAGATATGACTCTGAAAAGCCTTTTCACCAAACTTCTTCATTAACCAAGTCTTTCCAACCTGCCGCGCACCAAATATCAATAAGGGCTTTCTATTTTTTGAATCCTTCCAATTCCAAAGTTGTTTTTCTGACTTTCGTTCCATATTTGCCAACGGTTATTAAAAATCAAAACAAAAATACATTATTTAGTACGATATTTTGCGATTGATAACTCTTTTTCCCACGAATAAATGTTTTTTACAACACTTTTTCGCGGGATAATTTGTAAATAGGGAAGGGGGTAGTTGGAATCCGATTCCATAAAAAGACAGTTTTACTCGAAAAAATTGATTTCGCTTTACTCATTGAGCTTAAAATACATGATGTGTTCTTTAGAAAGCCTGTTGTCATTTATATTTACCTTTTCACTTTTTTTAAATAATTTTCTTACCTTTCGAAAAAACGAGAATGAAGTGTGTTTTTATTGTAGCTTTTTGTTTTTTATGTAGTTTCCCTTTTATTTCTCAAGTTCAAGATAAAAAATTGAACGCTCTTGTTCAAGAGAATTTCATCAAAAACAAAAGCAGAAATTTTGGTGTTCGTGATTTTCAACAGAGAATTAATTCAAAAAATCCTACCAAATTAAATGGATTAATTCCAATCCCTTTAGAATTAAAAGAAATAACTTATGATGTAAGTCTCGTGCTGATGTCAGAACAAATTTGGTACAATGATTATTGGGCGGGTTCTTGGAGTAAATATAAGGAAACCTATAATGGATATGGAATAGATTTGGGATTAAATGCTGCTTATGGATATGGTAGTATTAATTTTCTCCTGAGCTTAGATTTAGGGTTAGCCAATTATTACTTTTGGACGCGTATGGCAGCCGGATGCCGAATGGGAACAGGAAAGGTTTTGCCCTATGCAACCATAGGAATTGGATCAAATTCAGATGCACTAGCAGATGGAGGCATTCATTTTAAAATAGATACTGAAATCGGTTGTAGCATAGAGTTAACAAGCTGGATGGATTTTAAAACGGGATTGCAATTGGCTCATAACCTCGATGCTAAAGCAATAGGAACTGCTTATGACAGTCAAAACAACCCTTACAAGGAAAAATATAATTTCAATCTACTATGGATTCCAAAATTCGGATTTAGTTTTCATGATTTTAGGTATTGAGAATATATTGCGTGTTTAGAATTAACGTTGTTTCTTCCTGTTTTCCTTTGGTACACACTTTGCTACCACATCAAAAAATAAAATCATGAAGACCTTTATTGCTTTAATTCTCGGAACTACTTTGGTTTATGCCATTAAAACAACGGAGCCGCAAAAACCACACTTCACCTCAACTCCAACAAGCGATTTGCCTCATGTAAAACACAAGGCGTTTCAGGTGGGCGAAAAACTCCGTTACCGCGTTACATACGGATTTATGGATGCCGGAGAGGCAACCTTAGAATTAAAAAGTACAACCAAAAAAGGCGACGGGAGGGAACTCATTCATGCCGTAGGAATTGGAAAAACCTTAGGTGGCTTCAACACGTTTTACCGCGTATTCGATAAATACGAAACCTTCTTCGATAAAAGCGGGGTTTTCCCTTGGTTTTTCAAAAGGCGTGTGGACGAGGGCGGTTACAAAATATCACAAGACTATACCTTCAAACAAGCTGACAATAAAGTGGTCACCGATAAAGGCAAGACATTTAAAATTCCAAGTGGTACTCAAGATATGATTTCAGCCTTCTATTACGCAAGAACCCTCGACCTTAGCAATATTAAAAAAGGAAAAACATTCGAATTTAAAGTTTTTATGGACGATGAGGTTTTCAATCTAAAGATTCGCTATCTAGGCACTGAAAATATTAGTGTTAGAAAGGGGACTTTCAAATGCTTCAAATTTGGACCCGTCATGCAAAAAGGACGCTATTTCAAAAAAGAAGAAGACGTTAATTTTTGGATAACCGCAGATGATAACCGCATTCCTGTTCTCGTAAAAGCCAATATCCCTGTGGGTAGCGTAAAGCTTCAACTTGTAGAATGGAGCGGTTTACGAAATCCACTTAGCAGTAAAGTAAAATAGAACTCATCTTATTCAACGCAGAAATAACGCATGTTCTTGGAATGGGCATTTTGCTTACATTTGTTTTGCGTGTCATTTCTTGAAATAATAGCGTTTATTGCCGGAATTGTCTATTTAATTGGCATCGGAAAATCTCGTCGTTGGGGTTGGTGGTTTGGTGGGATAAATGCAGCAATTTACGTCTATTTGTGTCTTGAGTTGTCGTTATATGTGCAAACAGTGCTTCAATTCATTTATGTTCTACTTGCTTTTGTGGGTTATTGGAATTGGGGAAGAGAAGAAGTTCACCCGGTAAAAAAAAGAAATCTAGGGTTTCATTTAGTCGCAATTATTAGTTGTTCCCTATTGGCGTTGTCAATTGGATATACACTTGAACATTTCACTGACCAAGTCTTGCCAATTCAAGACGCATTTATTGGCGTTTTTGCTTTGTTTGCCACAGTATTAACCATCTTACATATTCTTGAAAACTGGTATTATTGGTTGCTTATTAACTTGGCTTCTGTTTATTTGTTTAGCTTACAAGAACTCTACATCACAGCGGGATTATTTCTCGTAAATTTTGCCATGTCTGTCTGGGGTCTTTACATGTGGAAAACCAAAAAAAATGCGTGAATTTAATTTGAAAATAGCCTTCACGGGTCCTGAATCTTCAGGAAAAACCACATTAGCCAATTGGGTCGCTGAATCTTTGGGCCTGAAACTTAGTCCAGAATATGCGCGTGAATACCTGCAAATTCACGAGACCTACACCCAAGAGACACTCGACATTATGGCACAAGTTCAATTTGATCGAAACAATTCCGCACACGTTTGTGACACAGAAATGCTTGTTTTTGACGTTTGGTCCATGGAAAAATATGGAACTGTGAGTCCGTTAATTCAAAAACTGCTTGTCAACCAAACCATTCATCACTATTTTTTGTGTTGTCCGGATATTCCATGGGAATACGATCCGCTTAGGGAAAACCCCAATGATCGAGAGCGACTATTTGAGAAATACCAAGTTTTACTGGAAAAGTGCGGTTTTGTTTATACGATTTTAAAAGGGTCACCTCACGAGAGAAAATCATTGGTTTCAGCGCGTATAGATGAGCTTAAAAATGGGTAATTTTACATCATGTACCGAATTCTGTTTCTTCTTGTTTTAGTTGCCATTTGCATACCGGTAGGTTATTATTTATTAAAACCTAAAGAACGAACAACCGAGTTGCCAGTTGCGCATAATGGGCAACGCATTTCCGATTTTAAGTTCTTGAATCAAGACGGTGATACCATTAGTAAAGCGGAAATAAGTAATAAAATTGTGGTGGCTGAATATTTTTTTACGACCTGTAAAACGATTTGTCCAGTCATGAATAAACACATGCAAATGGTGAATCAGGCCTTTGCCAACAATGACAACATTGGGATATTAAGTTTTACGTGTGATCCGGAGACGGATACTGTTGCACAATTAAAACGCTATGCTGATTCTCACGGTGCGACAACACCTAAATGGCATTTTTTAACCGGTGACAAAAAAGAATTGTATCATTTCGCAAGAAATTCCTTATATGTCTTAAATCCTGAGTCTGTTCTAAATCAAGCAGATGACGGTTCGGATTTCATTCATACCAATAATTTTGTGCTCTTGGATAAATTGGGTCAAATTCGTGGTTATTATGACGGCACAAATGAGCAGGAAATAAAACGGCTTATTGAAGATATTAAAACACTTATAAACTAAACGATTGCCTAAACCATCGATTCAAATAAATGAGGATATCATTCGCCTACTTTCGTTTGAAATTAGTTTGAAAATTGGTTTCCGCATTAGAAGCAAAACAGATTGTAAATCACTTTCTGAATTCATTAAAAAAAAGGGGTTGGGCCCTGTATCTGTCAGTACACTTTACCGTTTATTGGTGTGGGAAAACAATACGCACACTCCTTATCTTCACACCTTGGACATTTTAGCACAAGTTTGTGGCCGAGCAAATTGGGCAGAATTTGAATTATTTGATGACACAAGGAGAGAATTCATCCAAAACCTGGGGAATATGGCTTTCACCAATAAGCCAAGTCTTTTGCATTTTGTTATTCGAAATGGAAATTTTGAAGCCTTAGCTGATTACCTAAAGCAAGTCGAAGGAACACTGAAGGAAGACGAAAAATTTTTACTAGGACTCGAAGTTTACAATGCCTTAGCAAAAATTAAAGACAATAAAGCATTCTTTGATGTCTTTGCACGAAACAAAGAAATTAGAATAGGGTTTTTTGAGTTTTTGGCCGATCCTGATTTTAATCTTAACGATTATGACTATGGCTTGGAAAAATACATCGAGGCAAGTGACCCTCCTTCATCAACAAAAGGTCTTCAAGATCGAATGTTTGCTCATAGTTTATTGCTTCGTTGGTTCTACATGAACGGCAATCATGACCACGCAAAGCACCATGGACGAGAACTTTATGAGGAATTAATCCCCACTGATACTGATTGGGAGCAACTGCATATCTTTCCCAAAGCTCGTTATCAATGTTACAAGTTGTATTACTTTCAATTAATACGTGAAAAAGAAAAATTTGATAACCATGTAAAATCATTGCTTAAACTTTTTTCATTAAAAAAATGAGTAATGATGAAAAACGAATGCTCTTTCATACAATTATTGACACCTTTTCCTCTTTACCGTTTGAATACCAATCCTACATGAGGCAACGCATATTTAAAGATTTCAAAGAGCTTTTTTTGTATTTACCCCAACATTTCCAAGAATTGTCATTTAAGGAATTAGCACCCTATTTCAGTAAAAACGCCACAGATTGGTATAGATTCTATGGGTTAATCTCTCACGAGGCTTAATACTTGAACCAACTTGAGCCACACAATTTAATTTCATTACCTTATTTTTGAATTACAAATAATTTAATCCTATTTATAACGCTGCATAAAGCCTCATTTCGGTAAAACGTGTGGGGCTTTTTTATTCTCAACTCCTGAAAACTTCTATTAATTTTGAAGTGTGATTGTCTTCTCTATTTATGTTCTAATCTTTATAGTTGGGCTTTGGTTGCAAATTAAACAGGGCGGAAATAAATTCTTCACTTCGCGGAAAAACACATCTTGGATACTTTCCGGATTATCCTTGTTTATGTTGTCACTTTCGGTAGACCAAGGGCAATTAATTACAGGAATAGTGGCGACTAACGGTTTTTCGGGTTTATGGATTCTTTGGATAGGCTGGATAAGTGCCTTTGTAATTCCTTTGGTATTTGCTCCCTATTGGAGAAAATTGAACTTTATAACGGATAATCAATTTCTTTTATTTCGATTTCACGGAAAAAGTGGAAAAGCTTTACATCTCTTTCGCGCTCTGTATGTTGGTGGACTTGTTGTTGCCCTATCGATTTGTTTTCACCTGGTGGGATTTTCACGTTTTCTCTCCGTCTGCTTTAACATATCCACAGAGCTCGCGATATTACTAACCGGTATAATTTTAATTCTTTACACTTTAAAAAACGTATTTGATGTAAAATTGAAATTAGATGCTTATCACGCTGCTATCTATTTTATCAGTTTCATCGTTATTCTTGTTTCATTATGGCGGAGTTCAGATGGATTTGAGGGTGTTTCGTCGTATTTTACTACTCATCCTGAAAAACTTCGCTTGTTTCCTGCACATGAAAATACCTCAAGCTGGTTTTCTTTTTTCATAATAATTGGTGTGCAGTGGTGGAGTTGTAACTTGTTCGATGGTGGCGGTCCTGAAATGTCGCGTTTCACGGCAGTTGAAAATTCTCTAAGTGTCACTCTCAGCGGTCTTCTCCCATTATTTATTTCTTTTATCTTAGGAAATCTATTACTCTTAACTGTTTTATTGGTTCTTGGCAGCACAAACAATTCTACGATTACTGAATTAACGTATACGGAACAAGTCTTTAAGGCCATCCCCGAATACTTGGTGCCCCTTATCGTAGCAGGTATGTTTGGTGTGTTTATTTCAACTGCTGAGTCTCTGTTACTATGGGGTTCCTCATTCTTAACCATTGATGTTTACCAAACATACATTAAGCCAAAAGCACCAAGCACTGAACAGAAATGGATTACATTCTGCACTATGATATTTTTAATCATCCTATCAACGCTCTTTGCGCTTCTGGTTGATAATCTTTACACATTAATTCTGTTTACATTTTCAATCGCTGCAGGAGTTGCGCCTGTTTACATTTTACGCTGGACTTGGTATAGAATAAATGCCTGGTCGCAATTAAGTGCTATGTTAAGTTCTGCCTTTTTTACCCTTATTTATCCATTTTTTCACGAGACTTCTCCTTTAAAAGCTTTTCCAATGGAGGAATCTAGAATATTAATTGTGACAATACTCACTACCGCGACCTGGTTGCTTGTTACGTTCGTTACTCCGAAAACGTCTTCTGAAGTTAGCGAAAAAATGTCATCACTCATTGGAAGTCCTCGTCAGCATTACAGAAAAATAGGATTAGCACTACTATTAGGGGTGTTTATGATCCTAATTGTTGCGTTTATTACCTGGTGTTTTCTATTTTATGTTAGTCGCTGATTTCGCCCACCAGATTTGTGTGTAATAAACGCTTAATTTTATCCGGGTTTACCTCCGTAGCAAGTAAATATTGAAGCTTCGCAAGTGCTGCTTCGGTCGTCATGTCTTTTCCGCTTATAACACCAACTTTTTCGAAAAATGAACTTGTTTGATAAGCCCCTTGTTTCACTGAACCTGAACTACATTGAGTGACGTTCAACACTACTCCACCTGATTCAATGTATTGCGTGATAAAAGCCTGAAACTCGGGATGACTCGGTGCATTCCCCGCGCCAAAAGTTTCTATTACCAAGGCTTTATTTATCGAGACGTCAAACAAATTTGCATAAGACTTCACCGGAATTCCTGGGTAAAGCCTAATTAAACCAACAGAAGCGGTCATTTTTTTTGTAAATATCACCTCGTTTTCATGCGTTCGAAAAAGTTTATCGAAGGCGTATTCAATTGTAACACCCGCAACTGCTAACTCAGGATAATTTGGAGACTGAAATGCCTCAAATTGATTCGCTGAAACCTTTGAGCATCGATTCCCTCTGTATAAGGAATATTCAAAATACACGGCGACCTCCTGCACAATGGGTTCGCCAAGCTCATCTGTTGCTGCTGCAATTTCAACCGCTGTAATTAAGTTCTCTTTTCCATCTGTTCTTATCGTGCCAATTGGCAATTGCGATCCTGTTAAAATCACAGGCTTGCGAAGTCCCGATAACATGAAACTTAAAGCAGAGGCGGTAAATGCCATGGTGTCTGAACCATGTAAGATGACGAAACCATCATAGTGCTGATAGTTTTTCTCTATTATTTCTACCAAATCTGTCCAATGACACAATGTCATCTCAGAAGAATCAATTGGGTGGTCAAAACTTACCGAAGAAATTTCCAGGGGGAAACGCTCTAGTTCGGGAACCTGCTCATATAAGTGGTTAAAATTGAAACTTCTCAATTCCCCTGTTTTATGGTCCTTTACCATTCCTATCGTTCCACCTGTATAAATCAATAATATTTTACGCATTTCTCTTTAAATATTCCTCGATTTGAAATAACTCACTTGCATTATTTGCCGTTGTGGATGCAATTTCCTCATAAGACAAAGCATATACTTCCGATAACTTTTCACACACATGTGCGATAAAACTACTTTCGTTTCTTTTGCCGCGATGAGGTGAAGGGGCCAAATACGGGGCATCTGTTTCAAGCACTATGTGATGAAGTGGTATTTTTTCCAAGACATTGACAATTTTAGCGTTTTTATAAGTCACGACGCCTCCAATTCCTAATTTAAATCCACCATAGGAAAGTACTTTTTTAGCTTGCTGTTCATGACCAGTAAAACAATGAAAAACACCTGTCAAATCAACAGTATTTTCTTCATCTAATATGGAAAAAACTTCGTCAAAAGCTTCCCTTACGTGAATGGCAATTGGTTTTTTTAACGCTTTTGCCCATCGGATTTGCTCTCGAAAAACTGTCTTTTGGGCCTCAACAAATGTTTTATCCCAGTATAAGTCTATACCAATCTCTCCCACTGCAATAAATTTATCAGGTTCTTTAATCAATTCCGTGCGAATTACTTCAAGTTGTACTTGCCAATCTTCCTTAACATAGGAAGGATGTAGACCCATCATAGGGAAACAATTTCGATGCTTTTCATTTAACGCGTACATCTTGGGTATGCTCGCCACATCAATGTTTGGAAGAAGCACATAAGCGCCTTGAACCTCTTTAAAACGGGTTAACATTTCTGTGCGGTCCGATAGAAATTCATCTTCGTAAAGATGTGCATGTGTGTCAATTAGCATTAAAACAAAGAATAGCTAAAACCAAATTGAATGGGGCGAACAGATTCGCCTTGCTTAAACATTTCACTCAACTGATATGCGGTGAAAATAGCCATTATTCTTCCGCCAAAACGACAATGAATACCATAACGGAAACCAAAATTTGGAGCTAAAGCCATTTTCGTGCGGTCTCCATTCCGAAATTTTGTGATTTGTTGCACCGGAAACCCGTATCCAATATAACCGCCAACATTTACTTTCCAAGCTCTTGCCTTCGGTTTTCCGAATCGAAATTCAAAAGGAAGAACTAAGCTGTTTTCGCGAAATATATTGTGCTTGTACAGGTCAGTAGTTTCCTTTTCGCATAGTTCTATTTGATTGTGGAGTATGTTCGTTTTATGCTGTGAATACACATTGCTTAATCCATATCTTAACCCATAGCCAATGGAAAAAGATGTTGCTTTTTTAAAACGCTTTTCAAACATCACGTTAGCATTAAACCCAATACTTTTCCATGAAGAAGAAATGTTGCCGTGAGTATTACTAAGCCAATCGTTGTAGGTTACATCAATTATAAACCTATCGTATTTGTGAAGCCTTGAATCCTTTAATGGTCTCAAACCGTTATAATGCCAAAGCAATCCTGGTTTGTAACGAGAAATTAACTTTTCTTGCTGGCCAAAAGAAATAGTTGAAATAAATATCAAGAAGATGACGGTTGTTTTCAAGACTATGAATTTAAGTATTTTTCCCAATTCCATGCGTCCATAACGGCATCTTCTATAGTTCGTTCCGCTTTCCAAGCAATTTTTTTGAATGAACTATCTACATTAGCGTAGATTTCGACCACGTCTCCTTCTCTTCTAGGGCCGAATTTCCAATTTAACTTTAATCCTGTTTTGGTTTCAAACGCCTGAATTAATTCTAACACTGTTGATCCTTTTCCCGTTCCAACATTTAAATAATCTAACGTGCCGGCCGTTTGTTTCCAAAGGAATTGTAAGGCACGAACATGAGCCTCTGCCAAGTCTACTACATGGATAAAATCACGCACACAGGTCCCATCTTTTGTTGGATAATCGTTTCCAAAAACAATTAATTGTTCTTGTTTGCCAATGGCTGTTTGGGTGATAAATGGGAGTAAATTATTTGGTCTTCCAATAGGAAACTCCCCTATCAAAGCACTTTCATGGGCGCCTACCGGGTTGAAATAACGTAAATTCATAATGCGCAGCTTAGGCGCAGAACGGAAGGTGTCTGCAATTATTTGCTCTCCCATCCACTTCGTGTAACCATATGGGGATTCCGGAAGGAGTTTAGGGGTTGATTCCGTAACCTCCTTTTGTCCTTGAGGCTCTCCATAAACAGTACAAGACGAAGAAAAAACAAAATTGTTAACGTGGTTTTTTATCATGCATTCCAACACATTGACCAGCCCTAATATATTATTTCGGTAATACTTCAGTGGTTCTGAAACAGACTCTCCAACCGCTTTATAAGCAGCAAAATGAATGACACCTTCAAACGTATATTGCTTGAAAAGGGCGTCTAATCTTTCTTGGTCACACACGTCGATTTCGTGTAATAAAGGAAGTTTACCTAAAATAGATTCTAATCCTTTTAGCACAATCCTGTTTGCGTTTCGAAAATCGTCAACTATAACGGGTGTGTATCCGTTCTGAACCAGGGATACCACTGTGTGTGAACCAATATAACCAGCGCCTCCTGTTACCAATACAAACTTGCTCATCTATTCAAAGTTAAAGCAAATTTCGCGTATCTTCGGGACATTGGAGAAAAACAACATAAATATTCGACAATTTGCTCCTAAAAAACAAGGCCCGGGGTACTTGTTCCGATTTGTAATTTACGCCATTGTTCTTGGAGTGCTACTTTGGTTGATCTATGATCGATTGAATGAAGTGAACAATAACCCTCCAAAAGTGTTAAAAAAAGAGCAAAAATCACCGCCACCTCAAATCGAAATTGAATGAGTTATGTTATTACATTTTTAGGTTTTTTACTTTCGTCATCGAGTAACTTCTCATTGACCGTGGAAGTGAAGAATGTTCCAAATAACAAAGGGACTGTTTACGTTGGTTTGTTTCGCCCACAAGATGAGTGGCCAACATACGGAAAACAATTCAAAGGAAAAGTAGTAAGTGCTGTGAAAGGAAAAACAGTAGTGACTTTTACGGGATTACCCGCCGGAAAATATGCTCTCGCCGTATATCACGACGAAAACAAAAACAACAAACTTGACAAAAACCTTGTTGGAATGCCAACAGAAATATATGGTTTTTCGAACAATGCTAGAGCCACTTTCTCTGCCCCGGATTTCTTAGACGCCCAAATTAGTTTATCAAAATCAATCACCCATAGTATCCTGTTGAAATAGTATTGTTCTTTCCTTACCTTTGGAAAAAACAATTTATGAAATACTATTTTTCTTTCGTTGCGCTAATTAGTTTGTTTTCAAGTTTTTCTCAAGAGGAGCTTTTATTTCAAAAACCCTCAGCTTCCATTCTTCAACTTGCGGACTACGAACGCCCACCTTCTATTTCGATGGACAACAAGAAACAAATGGTGTTGTTTTCATACCGGGACACTTATAAAACACTTCAAGACTTAAACCAAGAAGAACTTAGACTTGGCGGACTGCGCGTTAACCCAACCTTACATATTTCTTCGACTCAAACCTACGTGACAAACCTTAAGTTAAGAGCACTTCTCGATACTAAAACAGAACCCACCCAAGTAAAAAACCTACCCAATCAACCAAAAATAACTTTTATTACATGGTCTCCTGACGATTCTAAAATTGCTTTTGTTAACATGGATGAGGCAGGACTGAGCTTATGGTTGATAAATGTAGAAACAAGAGAAGCAACGAAACTTAGCAATCTTAATCTCAATGCTACAACGGGAATGCCTTATAGTTGGAATAAAGACGGAAGTGCATTATTGGTAAAAACTGTTGTTCAAAACAGGTCTCCATTGATTGACACTAAGAAAGAACTTCCTAAGGGCCCTACCGTTTCAGTTGCTGAAGGAAAAGTTTCACAAAACAGAACCTATCAGGATTTATTAAAAAACCCAACTGATGAGCGGAACTTTGAAATATTGGTAAAATCTGAACTGAAAAAAATTGATGTTTCGGGGAAGGTTAGCAACTTTCTTCCCGCTGATTTATATATTGGCATGTCCTATTCACCCGACGGAACACATTTACTTGTGACAACTATTCAACGACCATTTTCTTACTTGGTGCCCTATAGTAGATTTCCTATGTCTCAAAAAGTATATAATTCCTTGGGGACCCTCATTAAAGAGGTGAACACCGTGCCTTTAGTTGAGATCATGCCAAAAGGATTTGCCGCGGTAAGAGTCGGTAGAAGAAATGTTTCGTGGAGAAACGATGCGCCGAACACCTTGATGTTCGTAGAGGCACTAGACGGGGGTGATCCGGCAAAAACAGTTGACTTTCGAGATGAAGTGTTCAGCTGGGAGGCTCCGTTTACTAAAGAGCCAACATCACTTTTAAAAGTGAAACAACGTTTTAGTGATGTTTACTTTTCAGATCAAAACTTTATGCTTGTGAAAGACTCATGGTATGACACGCGTAACGAAAAAACATATTTAGTGGACCTGAATACACATACGAGTAAAATAATTCTCGACAGAAACTATCAAGACGCCTATGGTGACCCGGGTGTTTTTCAGCAAGAAAAAGGAAAACATGGCGCCAATGTGCTTGTGGTTAATGAAAACAAACTTTTATTGTTTGGTGATGGTTTTACCAAGGACGGACAATTTCCTTTTATTGATGAATTTGATATTAAATCCTTAAAAACCACACGTCTCTACCGAGCAAATTTTCCAACTAAAAAAATCGATCTTTTAGATGTTTTTGATAAAAAGAAAGGGTTATATCTCGTGCAATTACAAAGTAAAGCAGACTTCCCAAATTACTATCTTTTATCAGCTAAAACGAATAAAACAACTCCATTAACTTTTTCTAAAAACCCGTTTGAATCTATTAAATCTGTTGAAAAGCAAGTAATCAAATACAAAAGAAGTGACGGTGTAGAGCTCTCTGGAACCCTGTATCTTCCCGTCGGTTATGATAAAAATTTGAAACCTAAAGTTCCTTTATTGATTTGGGCATACCCAGAAGAATTTAAAGACAAGAACAGCGCAGGACAAAACAAACAGAATCCTAACGAATTTACCTTTCCTAACTATGGGTCATTCGTTTATTGGGTTACAAAGGGATATGCTGTATTAGACGACGCTTCCTTTCCAATCATTGGAGAAGGTAAAGAAGAGCCTAACAATACCTTTATCGAACAATTAGTTGCCAACGGAAGAGCCGCAATTGACGCAGTTGATGCGCTTGGTTACATAGACAGAAAAAAAGTAGCTGTTGGTGGGCATTCTTATGGTGCCTTCATGACAGCAAACCTCCTAACTCACTCTGAAGATTTTGCCTGTGGAATTGCTAGAAGCGGCGCTTACAACCGCACCTTAACGCCTTTTGGTTTTCAGTCTGAACAGCGAAATTTTTGGGATATTCCTGATATCTACAGTAATATGTCTCCTTTTTTTACGGCTAGTAAAATGGACAAGCCTATGCTTTTGATTCATGGTGAAGCCGATAATAATCCCGGAACATTTACCTTGCAAACAGAACGCTATTTTCAAGCCATTAAAGGCCTTGGGGGTAAAGCAAGAATGGTGATCTTACCAAAAGAAAGCCATGGGTATGCGGCGAAAGAAAATATTCTTCATGTCCTTTGGGAACAGGAACAGTTTTTAGATAAATATTTAAAATAAAAAGTGTCAACTTTACATCGTTTCGCCATCGATGTCTCTGGAATTCCTCTTCCAGAATCGTTCACTTTTCCATTTTATTATGAGCCTCATCCCTTGGCCTTACATGCTGCAGAGCAATTACAAAAGGAACTAGAGAAAAATCCTTGGCAGCATCCGTTTGGTTTAACTAATGAAGAAAAACCCATCGGTAAAATGTTCGGTGTGCTTGTTGTCTTAGATAAACAAAATCAATTAGGTTTCTTGTGCGCCTTTTCCGGTAAACTATCCGAAAGCAATCATCATTCTGGATTTGTTCCTCCCGTATTTGACTTACTAGACAGCAATGGCTACTTCATAAAAGAGGAAGAAATTATCAATTCATTAACACGTCAGATTGAAGAAATCACAACGTCCAAAGATTACAAAATTGCTTGCTTTTCTCATAAGCAACTGGAAGACGAATTTTTAACGATCTGTGAGCAAAGAAAAGCAGCGATAAAAAATAACAAAGCGCTGCGGAAAGAAAAAAGACAAGATGCAATACGCCAACTTTCATCTTTCGATTACTTGCAGTTTGACCAAATTCTTCAAGAGGAAAGTAAAACAGAACAAATACATTTAAAGCGTTTAATTCGCGAATACAAATTAAAAATTGCGGAAAAAGAAGAAGGGGTCGCGGCTTTCAACTCTCAAATTGCCGCACTAAAACAACAACGTTCTGCACATTCTGCACAATTACAACAGCGCATTTTCACCTCCTATTCCTTTCTTAACCGCGCTCAAAAAGAAATGAGTTTACTTGATGTTTTCTCTACATCATCTACAACCATTCCACCCGCTGGAGCAGGTGAATGTGCTGCTCCAAAACTACTTCAACATGCATTTTTGAATCAATTTACACCCATTTGTATGGCAGAATTTTGGTGGGGGGCATCTCCCATTTCTGAGGTTCGCGTTCACAAGCAATTTTATCCTGCCTGTCGAGGAAAATGTGAGCCTATTCTCATGAATCACATGTTGAAAGGAATTAAATTAGAAGGAAATCCCTTACTCAAACAAGCCAATATTCAAGATATTCCTATTGTATTTGAAGACGAGTACTTTATGGTAATTGAGAAACCCGCAGAGTTTTTATCCGTTCCAGGAAAAGCAATTAAGGATTCAGTATATGAACGAATAAAAGAAATTAGACCTGATGCAAGCGGCCCGTTATTGGTGCATCGACTAGACATGTCAACTTCGGGGCTACTCGTGGTAGCGAAGTCGATAGAAGCTTATAAAAAACTTCAATTTTTATTTATTAAAAGAAAAATCGAGAAAAAATACGTGGCGCTTCTTGAGGGAGTTGTTTCGAAACCAAAAGCTGGAGTAATAAATCTTCCGCTTAGACTCGATATTGATAACAGACCCTTTCAACTTGTCTGTTATGAATTTGGGAAAGCAGCCATAACGGCATATGAGGTAATAGCTATTGAAGACAATAGAACGCGTATTTCATTTAAACCATTAACAGGAAGAACGCATCAACTTCGTGTCCATTCTGCTCATGCGCTCGGCTTAAATTGTCCGATCGTTGGTGATGATTTGTATGGAAAAAAAGGTGAGCGATTGTGTTTACATGCGGCTGAGTTATCCTTTATTCATCCTTTTAAAAAATCACCAGTTACTTTTAAAAGTAAAACACCATTCTAATTATGATAAAATCTGCAGCCATACTCTCGTATTACTCTATATATGAGTTGCATACGCAACAAAGATTAAGTGAAATTCACGATATAATCAAAGAGGTGATGCCAAACGCGGAGGAAGTTATAAGTTACAAAATGCCTGCTTTCAAGCAAAAAGAGGTTTTGGTATATTATGCAGGATACAAAAATCACATTGGTTTTTATCCAACCTCTCAACCAATCGAACATTTTAAAGATAAGTTAACGGAATATAAATGGTCAAAAGGAGCGATTCAATTCCCTTTGGATAAACCATTGCCTAAAAAACTTATTCAAGAGATTAGCTTATACCGTTTAAAACAAGTTGCACAGAAACTTAATCTTTAAAAGGCCTTATTTGCTTAATGTATATGTTGCGATTTGAGCCTACAATCTTAAATTCTAAATCCAAGCCGTAGTTGTAAAAAGTCTCCTTAGGTTTTTTTAAGTCATAGTACACTTTTTTAAGCACTGCTATTTCGCGTGTTAGCTTGTTTATTTCGGAATCTAGTAAGACTTTTTCAACACCTTGAGGTAAAATATTGGAGTACGATAAGTATTCTACAATTGATTTTTTTCCATAAAAATAATCTTCTTTATCTGAATAACAGATTACTTGCTCACAGACTGCAGAATCTGGGGGAATAACAACACTCGTTTCACCATATTGGGAATTAATCACAAATCCGCGGTAATTCGGTCTATATAAATTCTTTGTGATAACAACACCATTTGCTAACTCGTCTTCGAAGTTTCGATGACACAATACACCCATTGCCACACTCTGTTGATCAATACCAAAATAATCTCGTTCCATGAATGGACGAAACCCCCATGCACTGGCCCAAACTGTTTTAATTGCTTTTTCAATTGTTCTTTTGGGATGATTCAATATTCCTGTTTTCGATGTATACAAACCCGCCCCATTGAAGCCATCTAAATCTTCAGCGTTTGTGGAAGACCTAAAGCGAAAGGAAGAATACCCGTGTTGTATCATCCATCGCTGGATTTGACCAGTAAGAGCAGTATCTATTGGATAATTTAAAATTCGCCGTTGAATAGTGTCTAATTTAACCTGAAGAGACTTCAAATCATATCCAAATTTCTTTAATTCAATTAATTTCAAAATTAACGTATCAACACCAGCATTTTTCATGTGTTGCTCATAAAAAAACATGGGTATTGCACAAGCTGCCTCGGGAAATTTTAATGTTAGTTTTTTGTCTTTAATTGTCTTACGCATTAATGCAAAATTGGCCGCCTTTCCTCCCACTCTGGGTATGTCTTTTAGTCCTAGCTCTCCAATTGGAATAATTCTCCGGTCCTGTGTGTTTTTTTCTAAATGAACAGATTTTTTATTTCTAAGTTTTTTCTCCCAAAAAGCGAAGACAGTTGTCGAATCGCTTAAAGAGATTTTGTAGCCGCTTTCGTCAATGTATAATTTAACATACTTGTTTTCCCATTTTGTGATTGCAGTGTCATTAAAAGCATTTTTTAAAGCTAACATAGGAGTTCCCCTATTCTGACAAAGTAAGGTGATGTGGCTTAATGGTGTTTGAAAATCTGTGGTGATTACTCCTGAAACTGGAGGCAGGTCATCTGGAGTACCGTTAATGACTACAATCTCAAAATAGTTAGCCAGCGAACTCGTTTCTAAATCTGTCATGGACAGCTTTCCATATGTCGTGCCATCGTTTAATAATTGAAGGTTTTGGCCTTCATAAAGGGTAGATGCGTCAATTGTCGGGAAATTGAGCGTTGGTTTTAGTTCTCTAAGGCGATTTGTATTCAGAAATACTGCTATTTCCTTTGATAACAGGAAGGAGCTATATATTTTTTGAAGCAGAAAAGAAATTTGAGTTGGGTTAATATTGTCTGCAACGGAAAACTCCAATGTATAGCGTCCTGTGCTTTTGAATCTATTAATTGTGCCTAACAAATAGGCTCTCTGCTCAACTTGGGTATAATTTTCGAAGTTGAATTGAACTCCATTTTCAGGATACCCGAGCACTTCTTGACAAAACGTAACATGATAATCGTGGTAAGCAGAATTTATGTAATAAATTTTACCTGTCTTTTTTTCAAGAACTACTTTAACTGCATCTACTCCCGTAAATTTTGCAGAATTTGGCCTGCCTTTTAACGCTTGAAAATCTTGTTCAGATTTTATTGATAATAAATATTCTGGTCCTTTTTGTGATAAAGAGATACAACATATACTAATGGAGAAAAGTAGCGTATTAAATAGACGTTTCAACCCAATCACCGTATTCCTTTATTAAATCAATTAAGGCTTCTACGGCATCGTCTTCCGGTATGTTTCTTTTCACAACCGTTTTTTCTTTATACAAATTGATTTTTCCCGGACCCGTGCCGACATAACCATAATCTGCATCTGCCATTTCTCCAGGACCATTCACAATACAGCCCATTATTCCAATTTTAATTCCTTTCAAATGGGAAGTCTTTTCGCGAATTTTAGTAGTCGTTTCTTGTAAGTCAAAAAGTGTTCTCCCACAGGAAGGGCAGGAAATATATTCTGTTTTTGAAATGCGTGTTCGCGTTGCTTGAAGTATCCCAAAAGATGTAGAATTTATCAATTGGATTGGTTGCTCAGCAGTTATCCAAATACCATCCCCAAAACCATCAATAAACGTGGAGCCCATATCGGCAGACACCTCTATTTGAAATGTCTCGGGATCTTTTTCTCGGGAAACTGTCCGCATGACAACAGGATTTTTAAGTCTTTTTTTCGCATAATTCAAACGAAATTGGCGAAACAACTGTGTTTTGTTTGCGAACTTCGTTTGCACCACTAAAACCAACTGAGTGTATTGGCTCCATTCGGAAGAGAGCTCCTCTTCGGCATTTACCAATAGAAACCCTTTTTGATTTTTTTCTAAAAATGATAGTTTGTCATTTGTCAAAAGGGGATAAAAACCAATCCTGTTTTGGTACTTCTCTTGCCATAATTCAAACGTAGTTATAACCCCTAATGTGCCGGGTAGTTCAAATTCTATTGAGTTGGCCCCAACAAATATATAATCAGCTGCAAGATCCTGAACGTTCCACTTATCCAAGGGAACTGAATACACATAACCTAGGCCATACAAACTTGCTGGTGTAATTTCCTGTCGACTAGACATGTCACCAATCACCACAGGGACTTGTTGATTGCCTATATTATGAACTGAAAAAGAAGTGTTTCTTTGATATTCAAAAGGATTATATGGTAATTCGGTTGGCTCCTCACTTATCAATTTAATATTGTCCGTATTTTGACATTTCACTGCCAATTTACGTGCAACAGGAATCTCAAACTCCGGTTCTTCCGTGAGAGAAACACGAATAGTGTCGCCAATTCCATCTTCCAATAAAGCTCCTATTCCGACTGCCGACTTAATCCTTCCATCTTCCCCATCACCCGCCTCTGTTACGCCAAGGTGTAAAGGGTATACGGCTCCTCTTTTCAACATTTCAGCCACTAAAAGTCTATACGCTTGTACCATTACAATGGTATTGCTTGCTTTCATTGAAATCACCAATTGGTCGTAATCTAATTTTTCGCAAATACGAATAAATTCCATGGCGGATTCCACCATTCCTGCTGGGGTGTCGCCATAACGACTTAAAATCCTATCAGACAAAGATCCGTGATTCGTACCAATACGCATAGCGGTTCCATGTTTCTTGCATAAAAGCACAAGTGGCGTAAACTTCTCTTCAATGCGCAAAAGCTCAGATTCGTAACTTTCGTCGGTGTACTCTATTTCCTCAAATTTCTTTTTGTCGGCATAATTACCCGGGTTCACACGAACTTTTTCTACAAGTCCCGCAGCTATTTCAGCTGCATTGGGTGTAAAATGAATGTCTGCAACCAGTGGTGCCTTATACCCTTTTTCATTTAACACCTTTTTTATAACACCCAAGTTTATTGCTTCGTTTTTACTCGGAGCTGTCAATCGGACCAATTCACAACCTGCTTCAATCATACGAATAGATTGAGCAACAGAAGCCTCTGTATTCATTGTATCGGTGGTGGTCATAGATTGTAATCGTATAGGACTCAATGCTCCCATCGTCACATTACCAATTCTTACTTCTTTAGTAGATAGTCGTTTTCTGTTTAAAAGGTCTATGCAATAAGACATTGTGTTTTAAATGATTAACAATTTATTGAATTTATTGTTTTATGGGGCTTGAAACCATTCGCTCAGTATGTTAAGCACCTCTGGAGAAATTGTTTGTTCTAGTTGACCATATTCGGATACCGCACCCGTTTTCGTCTCCTGAAAAAGGTGATTTAAATTCGGTAATTCCATGTATTTATTGTTACCTGTAACGTTTAATACATTTCGTTTTATAGCTGCTAAATTTTCTTTGGATGGAACCTGTAAATCTTTATCTCCATTTATTGCAAGAACCTTACACGTGACACGGGTTAAGTCAAGGGTTGGATCATATGCTAAAAAATACAACATCCAAGGGTTTACAAATGTATTTGTGGAAATTTCAACGAATTTCTCTTTAGAACCATATTTTTTGATTTCCTTTTTAGAGAGTTTTCTGGCGTATTTTCGAAATTCACCCTCCACAAATTCTCTGCACGAGCTCATGTCTTTAGCGACAAGCATTCCTGAAAACAGTTTTTTATTGAAGGCGTTCAACTCTTGTATTTCTTTTTCCTTCATTCCTTCGGATCTCGCAATGAGTACTTGTTGCATAAGCAATAACGAATCTCCCTTGATTCCTGGGCCAGCAAGCAAGGCGATTGAAGCTAGATCTCTTCTTTTTGCACCGAGCATTACCGCCAACATAGCACCTTCGCTATGACCACAAACAGAAATTTTATCTTTATTGATGAGTGGGTGTCCCTGTAAATAATCTACAGCGGCCGAAGCGTCTTGCATAAGATCTTTAGATGTCGCATCCATAAAAGAAACCCCTGAAGACTGACCTGTTCCTCGATCATCGTATCGTAAAACCGCTATACCATTTCGAGTTAAATGATCTGCAATCACTAGAAATGGCTTATGGCCTAAAATTTCCTCATTGCGGTCTTGAGGACCAGAACCACTCACGAGAACTACAGCAGCAAATGGTCCTTCACCCTGGGGCAAAGTCAGGGTTCCAACAAGTTTTGCTTCTCCATTTTTAAAAACAGCCTCTTCTTCTCTGTATGGAAAAGGGGGTATTGGTTCCTGAGGTCGTTTTGGTTTTTCCACCGCCGGTTCTTTCCGAGAAAGCGCCATAGGCATACTCATTCCACCTTGCTTGAAGTTGCCTTGAATTTCCTCTCCTTTGAGCACTCCGGTATAAGAAACCCCTATATTTTTGACTTCAAATGTTAATCTATCTTCTTGTATTTCCACCTTCGTGGCCGGAATTCCAAATGCCCCTTGATCGGGACTGTCTAGGGTTCCCTTCCAAGTGTCTTTGTCTTTTGTAAGGTGTAAATTCAACCTCATCTCTTGACCCTGAATGGCTAATTTACCATACCACGAGCCTATCCAGTTTTGTTGTGCTAATGCAACATTAACTGTGAAAAACAAAAATACTAGGCGAATCATTTAAAAAAGAACTTAACGATATCATTTCCATTAGCGTATATCATAAGGCCGAGAAGAAGTGCTATTCCGATGTATTGAGCAACCTCAAGAACGCGCTGTGGCGCTTCCTTACCGGTTATCATTTCATACAAAAGAAAAACAACATGCCCGCCATCTAATGCAGGAATAGGCAAAATATTCATAAAAGCCAAAATTATGGAAAGGAGCGCGGTGTTTAGCCAAAATGCCTGCCAATTCCATAAGGCTGGAAACATATTGCCAATTGAAGCGAAACCACCAACAGACGAAGCCCCTTTTTCAGTGAAAATAAACTTAAATTGAGCCATGTAATCGCTCAAGGTATTGGCCCCGTACGTAAATCCCTGTGAAATACCTTCTCCAAATGAATAGTCTTTAATCGTGTAGGCTTTTTCATTTGCCACCCGAGTGTTCTTCATCTTAAAACCTAAAGTTCCGTCTTCCTTAACGTCTGATTTAAACTGTCTTGTTTCCTTTCCGCGCTGAACCGTCAGTGTTACTTGTTTTCCCTTGTAGCGATATAATTCTGCTTGTAATTCATCAAAGTACGTTATGGTAGTGTTGTTCACTTTTAAAATAGAATCTCCTTTGGTCAATCCGGCGCTTTCTGCTGGACTATCAGCAACCACTTCATCAACAACCGCTGCGCACATTCGAAAACTTACCATTGGCATGGCACCTGCATGAAACAAATCCATGTCAATTCCTTCGGGAAGAGAAACCTCTTTCACCTCGCCTGATTTTTTCAGTACAGTCAGGTTTTTAGCATCACGAAGGAGCACTTCTTTATTGATCTCATTAATACTAGTGACCTCTTTTCCTTCAACTTTAATTACTCTGTCTCCCGACTCAATTCCATATGTGTTCATGTATGGGTGCACGCTCATCCCTTCAGAAAGTTTAGTTGTGTCCACTTGTTCAGAACCCCAAACCAATAGCACAGCCATATATATAATAAACCCTAAAATAAGATTTACAGTAACCCCACCAATCATGATAATTAGGCGCTGCCATGTTTTCTTTGAACGAAATTCCCAATCCTGCTTCGGTTGTTGGAGCTGCTCTTTATCCATAGATTCGTCAATCATTCCGGCAATTTTTACGTACCCACCTAATGGAAGCCACCCTAAACCCCATTCCGTGGTATTTTTGTCTTCCTCCCACTCCTCTGGGGATTTTTTACTGAACCAAGAAGTCTTCCATGTTCCATTTACTTTTTTGAATCGGAATAAAGAAAAGTACGGGTTAAAGAACAAGTAGAATTTCTCTACGCGTGTTTTAAATAAGACGGCAGGTATAAAGTGCCCGAGTTCGTGAAGTGTAACAAGAATAGCTAACGATAGAAAAAGTTGTGCTGCTTTAATCCAGAATTCCATTTAATGCGTTTTTATTAATGCCACAAATATACGCGTAAACTTTAAGTATTGTGAATTCAAGAATTTGGCTTGGTTAATAAATACTAAAAAACGGAAACAATAATTGAACTAATGATTTATTCTTTTTCCTCCGAATCGATATGTCAAAAAGAATTTCGCAGAACTGCCCCAATCGTAATATTGAGGATAAAATTCATCCCATTCATGATTTGACCTATACAAACCTAATTCTAATCCAAATTGGACGCTTTTAGTTAGGTTAAACTGAGCACCTAATAACCAACCAATTTTATAATAAACATATTCCCCAACAGGAACATATTTGTATGGTTGGGGGTAACTTTGCCCCAGTAATTTTTCCGCCATTTTTAATCCCCTGCCTACGCCGAGAGTGGGAGCCACAAGTAAAGTAATTTTATTTAACCCGTTTAGGTAGTAAAGAGGCTCAATCCCTATTTCTCCAATAATTGTCTTTCGGGCAAAATGAAAATAATTATCCGTGTTATACGTAACCACTTTTTCTGGTAAAGGAAATCCCACTCTAAAAGGAACCCTAAGGGCAAAGTTCTTATTGAGTTCCCTTTGGACAAAAAGATCGACATTAAGGTTAGAGGAAAAATATGAGTTTCGGAACAATTCATAAAAATAGGTTGGTCTAATTAAAGAAAAAAGATTTAATCCAATGCTATAAGGACTATATGAATATGCTGTTTTCCAAGAGGGTAGTCGCAGTGCTTTCGCTTCTTTATTCTGCTTTGGCTTTTTGTATTTTATGTCCGTGTAAATTCTCAAAGCTCCCATGGGAAAACTCTCCCCCTCTAGGTTCATGTAGGCCGCCTCTGCTGAAAATGCGAATCCGCTTTTATTAAGAAATTGCACACCCACCGGAATATAAGCTAAACCTGTTCCATAACCAGAGAACCCATCAGTTATCAGCACCGCGCCAAAAGCCACACCCAAATAGGGCGAAATTTTTGTTGGTTTATCTGCATTACCAAAATAATATCGACTCGCAATATGGGCTCCAGAAATAGCAACTAATGATCCAGCGCCAAACTCAACGCTGAAATTATGACTTAAAAACCTTTCATAATTAGCTGAAAAAAAACTAGGCCCTCCTAAACTAACACCGACATGGTTTTTATAGATCCGCCGTAAGTTTTTTTGAGGAACAGAATCGTTTTGAGCCAAGCTAAATTTTACTATTATACAAAGTAAAAGCGCAAGAATTGGTTTTTTAATGCTTGATTTCATTCTGTTTCAACATTGTGTGTTGTTAATAATTTATGGGCTAATGCGCCTCTAACCAATTGTTCGCTAGCTTCAATTCTACCACCATCGGAACGTCCATTTGAACAGCTTTTTCCATTGCTTCTTTTACCAATAGTTGCATGAGTAACTCCTCTGAAACATGAACGTCAAACACTAATTCGTCGTGCACCTGTAAAATCATTTTAGATTTCACATTTTCAGCTTTCATCTTTTTATGAACCGCAACCATTGCTAATTTTATAATATCGGCAGCAGAACCTTGAATTGGCGCGTTAATGGCATTTCGTTCGGCATAACCTCTAACTACTGCGTTGGCAGAATTGATGTCTGGCAAATATCTTCTGCGTTTCATTATTGTTTCTACGTAGCCGACCTCCCTGGCTTGTGAAATAGCGTCGTCCATGTATTTTTTAATTGTTCCAAACTGCTCGAAATAAGCATCGATGATGGTTTTTGCCTCTGTTCTCGAAATATTTAGGTTTTGTGCTAAACCAAAAGCAGATTGCCCATATATTATTCCGAAATTAACTGCTTTTGCTGCGCTTCTTTGATCCCTCGAAACCTCATCAAGCGAGACACTAAACACATTGGCTGCCGTTGCGGCATGGATGTCCTTTCCTTCTCTAAAAGCCGTTATCATGTTTTTATCTCCGCTTAATGCTGCAATGATGCGCAGTTCAATTTGCGAATAATCTACAGCCATTAATTTGTATTCAGGACTTCTTGACACAAATGCCCTTCTAATTTCTCGTCCCTTTGCAGAGCGTATGGGAATGTTTTGAAGATTTGGGTTGTTTGAACTTAAACGTCCTGTGGCAGTTACCGTTTGCATAAAATTCGTGTGAATCCTACCATCTATTGGGTCGCACAAGACTGGTAGCGGGTCCACATAGGTGCTCTTCAATTTTCTTAGTTGACGGTATTCAAGAATTAATGGAACTATTGCATGGTCGTGCTCGAATTTTTGAAGAACATCTTCTGAAGTAGCATATTGACCAGTTTTTGTCTTCTTCGCTTTACTTGAAATCTTTAAATGGTCAAACAATACCTCTCCAAGTTGTTTAGGAGAATCAATATTAAATGATACGCCTGCCAAGTCTTTAATTTGTTCATCCAATTTAATTAACGTCTCATCTAATTCTTTGGAATATTCTTCCATCGCAGGAGCGTCTATTGAAATACCCTCTTGCTCCATGTCTTTCAAAACCTCTACCAGTGGCATTTCCATGTTATAAAACAAGTCGTGCAGATGTGGCTTTTGTATTTCGGGTTCAAACAATTGCTTTAGCTGAAAGGTAATATCCGCGTCTTCACAAGCATATTGGTAGACTTCCTCTGGAGACAGGTCTCGCATGTTTCCTTGTCCTTTTCCTTTTTTTCCTATTAGCGTTTCGATTGATATCGGCTGGTACTGCAAATAATACGTTGCTAAAAAATCCATCCCTTGTTTTGCTTCTGGATTAATTAGATAATGTGCTATCATCGTGTCAAATGTTGGTGCAGCAACATTGATCCCGTATCGATGTAAGACCTTTAGGTCGTATTTAATGTTATGGGCTATCTTCTCAATCTTTTCCGATTTAAAAAAAGGCTCAAATTCTCGAACGATTGATTTTGCCGCCTCAAAATCTGAGGGCACTGCAATATAAAAGGCTTCTCTTGCTTTGTATGAGAAGGAAAACCCTACTAAATCGGCATGCATGGCTTCAATATCGGTGGTTTCTGTGTCAAAACACACTTGATTTTGTTGTAAAAGCAAGCTTAACAGCTCTTTTCTCTCTTCAGGAGAAGTAATTAAGTGATAACTCGGTCTTTCCGTAACAATGGTTTTGTATTGCTTTGTCTCTATAGGTTCTTGAGGCTCCACCAAACTTTGTGAACCAAAAAGATCCAGTTGGTTTATATCGGGAGACATTTGCTTCGGGGAGTCGGCAACAACAACAATCTCTTCTCCTATAATTCTCCGTGCTAAATTTCTAAATTCTAATTCCGTAAATATTTCTTTAACTTTTTCGGAATCTGGCTCACACATAACAAGAGCCTCTTCATCAAAGGTTACCTCTACATCGGTTATGATTGTAGCCAAACGTTTGGAAACTATCCCTTGCTCTGCAAAAGCTATTACATTTTCTTGTTGCTTGCCTTTTAATTCATGTGTGTTTTCTAATAGCTTTTCTATTGAACCGTATTTAGCAATGAGCAATTTAGCTGTTTTCTCTCCAATTCCTGGGATTCCTGGAATATTGTCGGATGCATCACCCCATAGACCTAAAATATCAATAACCTGCAATGGATTTTGAACTTCGAATTTTTCACAAACTTCTTTTACCCCCATTATTTCAGGAGGATTTCCTCCTCTTCCTGGTTTATAAATAAACGAAGTGTCGGTTACCAATTGTCCATAATCTTTGTCTGGGGTCATCATATACGTAACAAACCCATTTTCATCGGCTATTTTTGCCATAGTGCCAATAACGTCGTCTGCTTCATATCCGGCAACTTCGAGAATGGGTACATTAAACGCTTCTACAATTTTTTTTATAGGAGAAATCATGGAACGAATGTCCTCAGGCATTTCCTCTCGATGGGCCTTGTAGGCTTCAAATTCTTCCATTCGCTGAGTTGATCCTCCAGGGGGATCAAAAACAACCGCTAAATGCGTGGGTTTTTCATTTTTAATAACGTCTATCAACACATTGGTAAATCCAAAGGCGGCAGAGGTATTTTGACCTTTACTATTTATTCTAGGATTTTTAGCAAAGGCAAAATATGCTCGGTAAATTAACGCGTATGCATCTAAAAGAAATAATTTTTTAGGATGTTCTTTCGAGAGCATTTATGGTTTTTTAAATGGATTTAACATTTTAGGACTAATATTCTTATCAAACTCAACGGGAAATTTTTTAGTAAAAAACAAAACCCCTCCTTTTAGGTCGCCTTGTAACAACACGCGGACAGAGTCTTTTAACATCAACGGCATCGCTTTTAACATGGCGCCAGATTCTAATTCTATTCGTAAAGGCACGAGCAATTCTGTCGTTTTTCTCGCTTTTGCTGAAATTTTCTTTTCTAAATAAATTTTACCAAAGTTCTTTCCTTCTACTTCTAAATCAAGAACAGACTTTTTAACTTTAAGGGCGAAAATGTTAGGGTTGTACACCATTGGTTTTAATGTGAATGAAATTTCTGACCCTGTAAGTTTACCCATTTCATACCCATTCATTCCTTTGAATTCCGGCTCTTTGAAGCTAATGCATGAAGAGAAAACAAAAAGGGTTAAAAGAAGTGCCAGGATTTTCATTCGCTTTTAAGTTTAGCATACGCTTCGTAAAAATAAGGAATCGTCTCTATTCCCTTGTAATAATTATACAAACCATAATGCTCATTTGGGGAGTGAATAGCATCACTATCTAAACCAAAACCCATTAATATGGTCTTTAAGCCTAATTCTTTTTCAAACATGGCAATGATGGGGATACTGCCTCCGCTTCTCACTGGTATCGGTTTTTTACCAAACGCTTTTTCATAGGCTATACTTGCGGCCTTATAACCTATAGACTCAATTGGCGTAACTGCTGCTTCTCCTCCGTGGTGAGGTTTAACATCAACTCGTACACTATTAGGTGCGATTGCCTCAAAATGTTGTTTAAATAATTGGGTGATTTCTTCAGGGTCTTGATCGGGCACCAAACGCATAGAAATTTTTGCAAAAGCCTTGGAAGCAATAACTGTTTTGGCTCCTTCTCCGGTATACCCTCCCCAAATTCCATTTACATCTAATGTTGGTCTGATAGATCCCCGCTCCGGTGTTGAGTAGCCCATCTCCCCCATTACATCTTTTAGATCAAGTGCTTGACAGTATTTTTCATGTGAAAATGGCGCTTTTGCCATTTCTGAACGCTCTTCATCAGATAACTCAACCACTTTATCATAAAAGCCTGGTATCGTGATTTTACCCTTATCGTCATGTAGTGAAGCTATCATCTTGGCTAAAATATTAATTGGATTTGCCACACAACCCCCATAAAGACCCGAATGTAAGTCTCTATTAGGCCCGGTAACTTCTACTTCGACATAGCTCAACCCTCTTAGACCTGTTGTGATAGAAGGTACGTCATTTGCTAACATTCCTGTGTCAGACACGAGAATAATATCGGCTTTTAACTTCTCCTTATTGTTTTTTACAAATTCTGCCAGATTCTCACTTCCTATTTCCTCTTCGCCTTCGATCATGAATTTCACATTACAGGGTAATTCATTCGTTGCCAACATAGCTTCAACAGCCTTGACGTGCATGAACATTTGCCCTTTGTCGTCGCACGCACCTCTTGCAAACACAGCTCCGGCTGGATGAATTTCTGTCTCTTTAATTACTGGTTCAAATGGGGGAGAATGCCATAAATCTAATGGGTCAGCAGGTTGAACATCATAGTGACCATATACCAAAACAGTAGGTAATTGATTATTTAAGATTTTCTCCCCATACACCAATGGATGCCCTTTAGTAGGACAAATTTCAACATTGTCCAAGCCAATTGACAGCAAGTGTCTTGAGATAAGATTTGCGCAATCAGTTACGTCGTTTTTATGCTTCGGATCGGATGACACAGAGGGAATACGAAGTAATTCTAAAAGCTCAGTTAAAAATCTATCGCGTTGATTATTTATAAATTTAATTATTTCGGACATATTAATTTCTAATGTTCAAAGGTGCAAAAAAATATGGCATTCTATTAAAAAAGCAATATTTTTAGTATTCATGCAACCGAATATCAATTTTTACAGTCTTACGATACATGAAAAAATATTTATTTATCTCTCTGATTGTCAGTTTGGCAAATTTCAGCGGATGGGGTCAATTTACAATTAATCCCAATGGAGCTCTTACTCCTGAACAAATCGTTCAAAATGTTCTTGTTGGCTTTGGTGTACAAGCTTTTAACGTTAGCATTAACGGATCTGTTCCAAACGCACAAGTTATAAATAATAGCGTTTTTGATTTTAATTATGTTGGACCTGGTTTTCCTATCCAATCTGGTATACTTTTACAAACTCAGGGGGCCACATCTGTTTTTAACGACCCAGATTTACTTTCTTTATCCGGACAAAACATTACAAATGGAGTTATTCTTGAGTTTGATTTTATTCCTTCAGGAGATACCCTTTTTTTTAAATACCTTTTTGCTTCTTCAGAATACACAAGTTATACATGTTCCAATTTCAATGATGTGTTTGGATTTTTTATATCTGGTCCGGGCATTTCTGGGCCTTATTCGAATAATTCTATAAACTTGGCAACTGTTCCAGGTTCAACTATTCCCGTAGCAATCAATACGGTTAACGGTGGAAGTCCAACCGGTGGGGGTAGTGCGGCAACTTGTGCGCTTTCTGATCCAAACTGGCAAGCTAATAGCATCTATTTTACAACTTCATATAATTCATTGTTTTCATCAAGTGCTCAAATTAGCAACTATAATGGGGCAACCATTGTTCTTTCGGCTAATTCAGATGTGGTTTGTAATCAAACATATCATATTAAACTTGCCATTGCCAACGCTGTAGATCAAATCTTAGATTCAGGGGTTTTTTTAGAAGCGGGCAGTTTTGCGTCTGATGCTGTTGAAGTTTCAGTTGCGACGGTTTCTGGTGACACTAATATTGTAGAAGGATGTACTGATGCTAATTTTATTTTTACTCGTCCTGCTGGTCAGCTTAACGATACGCTAATGATCAATTATTCTATATCTGGAAATGCAATTGAAGGGATTGACTATAACTATTTACCTGACACCATTATTTTTATGCCAGGTGAAGACTCTGTAATAATAAATCTAGTACCAATACAAGATGGAATAACTGAAGGATTTGAATCTGTTTCAATCACTGTGGAATTAATTAATCCTTGTGGTGACACGGTGCTGTCAAACGGAACCATTTACATTGGTGAAGGCCCCATAATTAACATAACAGAAAACGATCCGATGGTTTATTGTGCTTCTGACAATGTTTTGTTATATGCTTCTGCAGCTGGAGGTTATGCCCCATATTCCTATGAGTGGGAAACATTAGACGGGCCTCCTTGGACAGGTGTTGGTGATACTATTTTGGGGGCCATATTCCAGAATGGAACTGTTTCTTATTTAGTTACGGCGACTGACAATTGTAATTTTTCCTCTTCTGACACAGTTACTATTACTATGAATCAAACCTTGGAAATAATTGATTTATTGTCCCAACCTACAAGCTGCGTGCCGACTGGGTCAGTTTCTTCAATTATTTCGGGACAAACTGGTACTCCTATTTACTATTGGACTGGTCCTGGCATTAACAATCCTAATTTTATAGATGCGCCACAATGGGATAATATTGCCAGTGGTTGGTATTACTTTTCCGTAGTTGATGATGTTTGTCAAGATTTCGACAGTGTTTATGTAGGTGTTCTTGATCCACCATTCGCCTCATTTTCGGCGACCCCTCAGATCGGATGTGCACCCTTAGAGGTGACATTAACAAACAATAGCTTAAATGGCATCACATATCTTTGGGAGTTCGGTAATGGCACCCAACTAACAACAACAAGCTCGAGTCAATTTACGCATTTATACGATGATGTAACACAGAATCAAGAATACTCTATTCAATTAATTGTTCAACAAAGTGTTTTCTGTAGCGATACACTGTCTATTAATATTTTAACCGCAGTTTGTGGGTGCACTGACCCTCAAGCTGTAAACTATAATCCGCTCGCAACTCAAGATAATGGTAGTTGCTATTATCCAGAACCTGAAATAGAGGCCCCAAATGTATTTACTCCAAATGAGGATAATGTTAATGAACTATACTTCTTGGAATGGAAGAATGTAACAAAACTTAGGCTAATTATATTAAATCGATGGGGAAATGTTATGTTTGACGAAACAAGTACCGATTTGATAAACTTTAATCCTGGATGGGACGGATATCGCGCTGAAGAAGGTGTATATTTTTATAAATATGAAGCAGATGGAATTTCAGGAACAACAAAAGAAGGGCATGGCTTCTTCCATCTCATAAGAAATGAGTAATTTATAATCTCTTCTTGGATTTTATATTTAGAAAATGAAAAAGTTCGTTTTGTTTTTTGGGATTTATTTTGTTGCTTTGTCAGGTCTATATGCGCAATCTTGGCAGTCATTTACCGACTCCATTCCAACCCTTTCTTCTGCAAGGGCGTGCGACTTAAATAATGACGACATTAAAGATGTTGTAATTGGCGGAGGCACTGATGGTGTTGTTAGCAACTATGGAATCATGGCTTTTAATGGACAAGACGGGTCGCTTCTTTGGAAAAAAGGTAGTCGCAATGAGGTCTTTGGAAGCGCCATCTTTTGTGATATTACAAATGATGGGATTAAAGATGTTTTTATTTCCGGTCGGCAAGCACAGCTTTTAGCATTAAACGGAACTAATGGACAATTAATTTGGGATTACTTTCCATATGCTTTAAACCCAGCTGATAGTGGCTTATTCAATTTTTATAATCCACAATTCATAAACGACGTGACGGGAGATGGCATAGCCGACTTGCTGGTTACAAACGGAGGGGATCATGCAGCGCCGGATTGGCAAATAAATCGGCCACCTGGACACCTAATGGTAATTAACTCCCTAAATGGTCAACTAATAGCAAAAGCTGTAGTGCCAGATAGCGCAGAAACCTATTGTTCTCCTTTAGTAGCAGATATTCAAGGAAATGGTGTCTCTTGGGTTTTATTTGGAACAGGAGGAGAAAATCTCGGTGGTTCTTTTTGGGCTTGTCCGCTTACTGATTTGTTAAACAATAATTCATTAGCTAATTCCATTCCATTGGATTCAGACCTTAATAAAGGTTTTATTGCTCCTGCTGCCCTATCTAAAACAGCAAACGGCAGCTATGACATTATAATTCAAGGTTTTGGTGGTCGAATAAAAAAAATTAAAGGGTCCAATTTTGGGAACATCTGGCAGGTACAATTGCCAAATACCGAATCAAGTGCGGAACCAGTTCTTGGTAATTTTGTGGGCGGAGATAACATTCCTGATGTTTTGGCGATCTTATTTAAAGGAATTGCTCCTTCTTATTCTGATTTTTATCAAGTTTTAATAAATGGGGTAACAGGTCAAATTGTGTTTCAAGACAGTCTAGGGACTTTCAATTATGTTTCTGCAAACGCCTTAGACTTTGACAACAATGGCAGAGATGAAGGGCTTGTTTCTGTTACCTATATGGAAAATGGAGCTTACAGACATCGTTTACAACAAATTAATTTTATCAGTGGAACAATTACTCAAGTTGGAAACACAAAAACTGGAGTTAATCTTGGTTCAACACCGTTAATAACCGATTTGGATGGAGATAATTTAATTGATATCGTATATGCAGTTAAAAAAGATAGTATTAATCCTGTTGGTTGGAAAGGTATATATGTAAATCGGGATGAATTAAACAACACAACACCAAATGCGGGAATTGCTTGGGGAAGCTATTTAGGAACAGCTAATGATGGTGTTTATAATTTGGACCCTGTGAATTGTGGTTTTGGAAGTGTAATTACCACCGCTGCAGTTACACAAATTTCATGTAATGGACTTTCAAACGGGTCAATATCTTTGTCTGTAAATTCAGGGGCTGGCCCACACACCTACTTGTGGACAACAGGAAGTTCCGACCCGTCACTAAGTAATTTAAGTGTTGGCAACTATTCCGTAATGGTAACGGATGCACTAGGTTGCTACGAAACACGTTCTTTTACACTGTCTGATCCTTACGTTATAAGTTTTGGCGGCGTTGTTTCTCCCTCCTGTCCTGGCGGGGTAAACGGAATGGCTACAGTTAATTCATCAGGTTGTCCGTGTCAATTTAGCACGTGTACATTCTTATGGGATAATGGTGTTACAACAAAGCCTAACAATGCTTTAACGAGTGGTTGGCATTCTATTGTAATCAATCACCCAGGAGGTTGCGTTGTTACAGATTCTGTTTGGATTCCTGAACCTCTGCCAATTATAGTTGATACACAAATTGTTCAAAATAATTGTTTTGGTGAAAATTTAGGGTCTATCGATTTATTGAGCTCCAATTATCAGCCTGTTATTTACAATTGGTCCAATGGAGAAAGCACACAAGTAACGGATAGCCTCTTGGCAGGAAATTACTCTGTGATTGTTTCTGATGCTAGAGGATGTGTTGATTCGCTTGAATTTGAAATTACTCATCCTTCAGAATTGCTGCTTTCAACGGTTGTTACAAATGCATTATGCAATGGAGACGCGAACGGAGAAATTCTAATTCAAGGGCAAGGTGGAACGGGTGATTACACCTATTGGATAAATCAACAAATCACTAGTTCTTCCAATTCAAATTTAACTGCAGGAGTATACGCTGTTTATATTACAGATGAGAACAATTGTACTTCTCAATTTGCAAATGTAACGATTAACGAACCTCAACCATTAGATGCTACTCTTTCTTCAACACCTCAAATAATAAGTTTAGATGGAACCGCAACAGTTAATGTAACCGGTGGAACAGCTCCCTATTCGTATGAATGGAATGATTTGAATTCTCAAACGGAATCATTGGCGGTTTACCTCAATAGTGGGTGGTATTCTGTTGTTGTAACTGATGCAAATGGTTGTCAATTTACTGATTCTGTTTTTGTTGAAACAGAGGTTGGAATTGAAGAATTTGATTTAACAAGTGTTTTGCTATATCCAAACCCAGCAGAAACAGTCCTTTTCTTTTCGAAACAAGTAGATAATGTAATCATCATGGACGCTTCGGGAAGACAATTAAACTCCTATGCGAATGTAGCAGCTGTTAATGTGGGACAACTAGCCTGTGGGGCATATCAACTAATTATATCTATTAATGGGGAGAGGCGCTATTTATCCTTTATTAAAAAATGACGCGGCTTGTTCTGCTTAACATAACTTTTCTGCTTACTTTCTGTGCGTGTAAATCAGAGGTCGCAAACAAAAATACTGGGGTAATCGCTAAAGGGGGTAAATCGTATGGAGGGGTTTTTAAACTGTCCATTCCCAGTAAACCTTCGCGGCTTTTTCCTTATTCCTCTAATAGCTACTACGAACAGCAGCTCAGTTCACAGCTTTTTGAAACATTGTTTACTACAGACGCTGCTCAAAAATCTGCAGGCAATCTTGCTGAAAGATATGAATTGTTGGACCATGGAATGACCTTTCGTATATACTTAAGAAAAAACATTCGCTTTCATGGCTCGGATGTGGCTTTGAATTCAAAGGACGTTCTGTTTTCTTTGGCCTTTTTATGTTCAGCTTCAAAAGAAAACAGCTACTCATACTTATTAATAGATAAAATTAAAGGGGCAAAAACATTTTATGATGATTCAAAAACCAACAACATTGATCTAAAAAATTTTTCAGGCGCTAAAATAATCGATGATTTTATTATTGATGTTTACCTTACTTTTCCATACTCCCAATTTCCTCAATTGTTGAGTCACCCTAATCTCGTTATTTTGAGTTATGAGAATTTTCAAAACAACAACGATGGTTTTTTCAAAAACCCTGTGGGGACCGGAGCCTTTAGGTTGGAAAAAATCACAGAGGAAAAAATCAGAATTGTTCGAAATGATGCATACTGGAGGTGTGATGAGCACGGGAACCAACTCCCTTTTCTAGACGCTGTTGAGGCCTACTACTCTGTTAATGAGCGTGATTGGTTTCAAGAGGAAAAAATAGATATGATTCAAAACATAAGCTCAGAAAAATTAAACAGCTTGTTTGGTAATCTAAATGATGCGATGAAAGGTAAAAATCAGCCCCATCGGTTTTATCAGATAAAAAACAAAAATTTAAATTTTTTGGTGTATAATCTAAGTTTGCCACCTTTTAATAATCAAAGAAATAGAGAGCAAATAAACGCTGCAATAAATGCGAGAGACTTATGTGAAAATGTTTTAGCAGGAGATGGTGAACCAACACAAAATGCGTTTGTGCCTTTAAGTTTTTTTAATTCACTAAACAATTCTTTAGAGAAACCAATTTATGAAAAAAGAAAAGCGGGGAGTGATTTTAAAAAAGGAGAAAAAATAAACTTATTTGTCAATAAAAACACCTCGGAACTTGGCATGAGGTGGGTCGAGGCATTAATTCTACAAATAGAAGAAAATACTAGTTTGGTTGTAAACCTAGTCAAGGGAAGCGAGGAGGATTTTAACAAGATGTGGAAAGCGGGAGAAATACATATCGCAAAATATGGATGGGTGGCAGATTATCCTGATCCAGATTCGTATTTAAGCATCTTTTATAGTAAGGCTTCGCTTGCTAAACAAATAGCATTTAACTCTGAATTTTACGATCGTTTATATCTTGAGACTTTTCGTAGTGTTAATCAAATTGAAAGGTTATCAAAACAACAAACTTGTGATCGTTTCTTAATTCAAAACACATTGGTCACCCCTCTTTTTCTTCAAGACTTTGTTTTTGTTGTCAATATAAACATGCGCGATTTCAGAGTAAACACGGAGGGTCAATTAGACTTTTCTTCTGTATATTATAAAAAAGTGCCCAAACTTAACTAAGCGCTTTTTCAACCCATTTTCGACCCCACTCTTGCTTTTCTTTTTCAGTCCATAATGTTGGATAGAATATCCGTTTTTGAAACCTTGGAGGTAAATACTTTTGCCAGTTTGTGCCCCCAGTGGCAGGAACATCGCTATCTGTTTTTGCTAGATAACGAACCGCCGATTTATAATGCACAAGGGGCCAATTAATATTTACATTGGTGTCGTTTTCTTTTAAACAATTTTTCACGGATGGGTCTTCTTGGTCTTCTTTAGACAAGCGTAAATACGCTTGCCATAAATTTTTACTTTTACATCTCTCACCAAGTAAAATAAATGATTCCTTATATTTTTCCTCAAATAGGGTCAGTGTAAGCGTTTTCTTCTGCGTTTCTATTTCTGTAGCGCCATATTTCCAATATATTTCTTCAAACATTTCCCTTACTTGAGAATCTGAACCATAGGCTTCTCTTTTATCTTTTGCAACTAAATTTATAAAATCTGTACTGTAAATTTCTATTTCACGGTATTGTGCCGATTGAAAACCACTTGCCGGAAGCAATGACATCCGGAATTTCAAGAATTGCTCTTTCTCCATTCCATCTACCATAATGTCAAAACTATTTATTAAAGCATCAAAATAGCGATTAATCCTAGTTACTCGGGTAATAAAAAAATCTTTATTTAAAGATACTGTTTGTCCAATTTGCTCAAATTCACGTATGGCTAATTTGAAATACAGCTCTGTAATTTGATGATACATGATAAAGACCACTTCATCGGGAAATTTGGTTTTTGGTTTCTGCAGACTTAATAAAGTGTCAATTTGTATATAATCCCAATATGTTGTTACGTCTGCGTAAAGAAGGCCGTCTAAATAAGATAGTAAATCTTGCCCCAAAGCCCCGTATTTGTTGTTTAACTTTTCAAGTCTATCTTGTATTTCTGGTGTAAGCTCCATTATTTCCTTGTTTTTTCTTTGACGAAATTAAAGAAAAAGAAGGAGGTTTAGTACTTTTGAAGCTACAACAAAATAAGATTTAGAATGATTCAATATAATCCAAAAAACTGGATAAATTAAATTTTTTCAATAAGCCATAGCGACACCTTAAGAATTTTATGGAAACAACTCGTTTATATAGGTTTGCTTACGGCTCTTTTGGTTTATGCTGAACAACTTATTTCACACCGAGTTGTTTGAAAAGCTACCAACGGTATATCAATTACTTGGTTTTGTGATTTCTCTCTTATTGATTTTTAGAACAAATACTGCCTACGATAGGTGGTGGGAAGGCAGAAAATTATGGGGTTCCGTGGTAAATGACTCGCGAAATTTTATCCTTAAAATTAATGCGGCTCTGCACAAAACAGATGCTGAATGGTATAAATCTCAAGTTGTACATTTTACAAACGCCATGAGGGATCATCTTCGCGACGTTCCTTATACTGCATTAAACTTAGAACATACGACACATGCACCATTGTATGTAATGACACAAATTCAACAAAAACTAGCGTCTCAAAAAAATCTGGTCTTATTACCGAGGAAACTTTTTTAGCCCTTGAAAAACATCTCGCGCAAATGGTTGATAGTTTAGGCGGCTACGGAAGAATTAAAAACACACCTATTCCCTATTCTTACAGCATGTTTTTTTAAAAATTTATTTTTCTTTATGTAATAACACTACCCTTGGCTTTTGTTGTTTAGTTTGGATATTACTCTATTATTATTTCTGTGTTTTTCTTCTATGTTTTAGTGAGCATCGAAGTGCTAGCAGAAGAAGTTGAAGATCCATTTGGAACTGATGATAACGACCTTCCCGTTGATGATATCTGTCGTAGAATTGAAAAAACCTTGGATCAAATTATTGCGCAATAAAAAAGCGGCTAAGCCGCTTCAGTTATTTCTTTTCGTTTTTTTCTTCAAAAATTCTTTTTGGTCGCAGTTGTTCAAATACTCCCAACGTAATCCAATACGGTACAATAAACCCTAATAGAAAAAATAATAACCAAAATGCCATTCCGGCAATTAAAAAGAACAATACGATTCCAAAAGTGCTCATCTTTATTAATTTTGCAACGATTTACAAGGTAAAATTATAAATTAAAAACGAATAAATCACAAAAAATGAATTTTAGAATAGAAAAAGACACAATGGGCGAAGTTAAAGTGCCCGCTGATAAATATTGGGGGGCCCAAACAGAACGGTCTCGAAACAACTTTAAAATCGGTCCAGAAGGCTCCATGCCTTTGGAAATAGTTCATGCTTTTGCTTACTTAAAAAAGGCTGCCGCTCACGCAAATTTTGAGTTAGGCGTGTTGAATTCAGATAAAAAAGAAATGATTTCTAAAGTTTGTGACGAAATATTAACCGGAATGCACGATCAAGAATTCCCGCTAGTTGTTTGGCAAACAGGTTCTGGAACTCAATCTAACATGAATTGTAATGAGGTCATCGCTAATAGAGGTCATGTATTGGGCGGTGGAAGTTTGTTAGATGACGAAAAGGCATTAAACGCAAATGATGATGTGAACAAATCACAATCTTCAAATGACACATACCCAACAGCAATGCACATTGCCGCTTACAAAATAACCGTTGAAAACACATTGCCTGGCTTAAAACACTTGCGAAATGTATTACAAGAAAAAGTTGTGGCTTTTAGAGACGTAGTAAAAACAGGGAGAACGCATTTCATGGATGCTACACCACTTACCCTCGGTCAGGAATTTAGTGGCTATGTTGCGCAGATTGACAACTCTATTCGCGCTATTAACAATGCACTTGTAGCTGTTACTGAACTCGCTTTAGGCGGCACCGCTGTGGGGACTGGGCTTAACACCCCAAAGGGTTATGACGTTCTTGTTGCTCAGAAAATTGCTGAATTTACGGGATTGCCTTTCATTACAGCAAAAAATAAATTTGAGGCGCTTGCTGCCCACGATGCTATGGTAGAGCTTTCCGGAGCACAAAAACGCGCCGCTGTTGCCTTAATGAAAATTGCCAACGACATTCGTATGTTGTCTTCTGGGCCTAGGTGCGGGATCGGAGAAATTGTTATTCCAGACAACGAACCGGGTTCTTCAATTATGCCAGGAAAAGTAAACCCTACTCAACCGGAAGCGCTTACAATGGTTTGTGCACAGGTGATGGGAAATGATATGACAGTTGCTGTTGCCGGGTCAAATGGTCATTTTGAATTGAACGTGTTTAAACCTGTAATCGCATACAACGTTTTACAATCTGCTCGATTATTGGGTGACGCTTGTGTTTCTTTTGCTGATAATTGTGCTGTTGGTATTCAAGCAAATTTACCTGTAGTTAAAAAGCATTTGGACAACTCCTTAATGTTAGTAACTGCTTTGAACACAAAAATAGGTTATTACAAAGCTGCAGAAATTGCCAAATATGCGCACAAAAACGGAACAACGTTAAAAGAAGCTGCTGTTGGGCTGGGCCATGTCACAGATGAGGAGTATGACTTATATGTTGATCCTTCAAAAATGATTGGAGCTTTAGACTAGGCTATTGTTTTAACGTCTCTCTTAATAACAACCAGCTTTTTTGTGTTATTTGTTTCGTGTTAATCAGTTCGCCATCTAAGGTGTGGTGTTGGCAATCGAAACACAGTTTCATTACACCTGTGTTTTTTGATTTTAATCGAAAAACCAGTATGTCACGAAAAATTGGTACACAAGCAGCCTTTTCCTCTTCTATCATGTGTTGAGTATAAAAAACCTTTCGTAAGGTTTCTGTTTTTGCATTTGATAAATGGTGTTTCGTAAAACCTAGGTTAGATAGTTCATTTAAAACCGTTGTGTCTGACAATGTGTCAAGTTTTTCGTATAAGACAATTTCTATTAACCGTCGCTGATCTTTTGTTTTATCTTTAATTCTTTCGATTCCCCAAAGCGTGTCTTCTTCGATTGCTATGGAATAATGAATGATTGAGTCAAATAAAAACACAGGCTGATTTTTCAATTCGCCCTTACCTTCTGATTCAGGTGTCGTTTCAGTGGCTTTTTGTGTTGGACCACATGAAGTAAAAGCAAGCAGAATTAACCCAACGTAAAAGTAATTAGACATTTTTGCTTTAAAGACTTGAACAAAACTAAGAATTTCTTTGAGGCACAAGTTTGTGCCGTTTTGAAAAACCAAAAAAACACTACTTTTGTCTAAAATTTTTTAAATGTCGAAGATAAAAGTTATTAATCCTGTAGTGGAGTTGGATGGTGATGAAATGACCCGTATCATCTGGAGCTATATTAAAAAAAAACTAATCCTTCCCTACCTCGACCTCGATATTAAATATTACGATTTAAGTGTCGAAAAAAGAGATGAAACAAACGACCAAATAACTGTAGACGCCGCAGAAGCAATAAAGAAATACAAGGTCGGCATCAAGTGTGCAACGATAACACCTGATGAAGCACGGGTAAAAGAGTTTAATTTAAAATCCATGTGGAAATCTCCAAACGGTACGATCAGGAATATTCTTGATGGCACTGTTTTTAGAGAGCCAATAGTAATGAGCAATGTGCCGCGGTTAGTTACAAATTGGACCGCTCCTATTATTGTTGGTCGACATGCATTTGGTGATCAATACCGCGCAACAGATGCTGTTTTTAAAGGAAAGGGCAAGCTTACCATGACGTTTACCCCTGAAGACGGTGGAGAAGCACAAACGTTTGAGGTATACAATTTTAAGAGTGATGGTGTGGCCATGAGTATGTACAATACAGACGAATCTATTCGTGGATTTGCACAATCCTGTTTTAATATGGCATTATCAAAAAAGTGGCCGCTTTATTTGTCAACCAAAAATACCATACTTAAAAAATACGACGGCAGGTTCAAAGATATTTTTGAAGAGATCTACCAAAATGAGTTTAAAGCAAGGTTCATTGAAGCTGGCATTGTATACGAACACCGGTTAATTGATGACATGGTGGCGTCAGCATTAAAATGGAACGGAAACTTTGTTTGGGCATGTAAAAATTACGACGGCGACGTTCAGTCAGATACCGTGGCACAAGGATTTGGATCTCTAGGATTAATGACATCAGTGTTAATTACACCAGATGGAGAAATTATGGAGTCTGAAGCAGCGCACGGAACGGTTACTAGACACTACCGAGACCATCAGGCAGGGAAAAAAACGTCTACAAACCCCATTGCTTCAATTTTTGCTTGGACTAGGGGCTTAGCCTTCAGGGGAAAACTTGACAACAACCAGGAATTAATCGATTTTTGTAATACCTTAGAAACAGTATGTGTTGAAACCGTTGAGTCTGGTATTATGACAAAAGACCTCGCGGTTTGTATACATGGAAATAAGGTGAGTCATGGAGAACATTACGTTTATACAGAAGAGTTTCTTGATGCGCTTAACGAGGGATTAAAAAATAAAATGAATTAACAAAAGGCCCTAGTGGCCTTTTTTGTTTTTACGAAATAAGCAGAAAGTGGTTTTCTATACAAACACTGATAAATAAATCTTTTTTGCGATTCCATTTGTCTGTTAAAAAACAATTAAAACACATATGAAAACTTTTGTTTTATTTCTTATTGGTTTTCCTGTTTTTTCCTTTGCTCAATCTTTTCCAGAAGATTGGTTAGGAACATTTTATGGGAAAATGAAAGTAGCAGGTAGAGGTTCAGAACAAATAATCGATGTGTCGCTTTCTATTAAACCCTTAGAAAACGATAGCTCATGGTCTTATTTCATGGTGTATAACGCTCCCTCGGGAAAAATAGAAAAAAACTATTCCATTCGCAAAGGAATAAACGGATCTTATACCTTAGATGAAGGCGGTATTTTAATTCCTCTGCTTTTCTCAAATGATTGTTTTTACGATCACTATGTTCTTGATAGTATGTACTTTAATTCTATTTTATCTCACAGGGGAAATGGAATGTTGGAGTTTAATTTGTTTGGCGGAAGTAAAAAAATGAACAATCAGTTAACAAGTAGTCAAGACGGCGCAACGGTTTTTGCTTATTTACCGAGCTTTTCACAAAGGGTGGTGTTGAAACGTAGAAAAAAATGAAGTTCTATTATTTCCTTTTTTTATTTCTGTATGGTTGTAAAAGTATAAGTCCCGAGGCGCCTATTACCGTAAAAGAGGTTGCTCCTCCCCCTAAGATTCTTGTTTCAAGTATTACGATTCCTGTTGAAATTAACCTTAAGGAAGGCTTAAACGAGGTTGAAAAGCAGGTGCCGCTTAAATTTCAAGGGTCTGATCAGCCTTGCGAGGGCCTTGGTTACTCCTATGTTTTCGAAAGAAAACCCATATTATTTGAATTTAAAGAAAATACTGTGTTTTTCTCGGTGTCTGGCGGTCTTGGACTTGATGTTAATTATTGTCCGAGTTGTCATAGTTTGTTTGGAGACGAGCGGTGTGTGATTCCTCGGGTTTACGGAAGTTGTGGGTCAAACGGAGAGCCAAGAAGACAATTATTCACGCAATTCCAATCCAATATTCAATTAAACAAAAGTTACCAACTTGTAGCAGACACAAAATTAAAAAGTGTAAAACTTTTAGATCCGTGTCAGTTCAGTTTTATGAAGATTAACGTAACAAAAGAGATTGAAAGCACCATTACAACAGAACTAATTAAACAAGAAAAAGACATTAATCAACAAATTTCAGCTGTTTCGATACGTCCACAACTAATTTCTGCGTGGGACAAATTACAAGACCCGATACCTCTTTATAATTTTGGTTTTTTATACCTACAACCAAAAAGCGTTTCTTTTGATAAAATAACGTTTAATGATCAACGAGCTAGCACAAACCTTCATCTCACTTTTAGTCCAATAGTTCTTAATTATAAATCTTCGGCTAATAAAAAATCAACGCTTCCCCTGGCAACAGAGAAGAAAGCTGCTGATTCTTTTGGGTTGTTTGTAGATGTTATTGCTAATTACGATAGTTTAAATAGTTTAATAAGAAAATCTTTGAAAAACTCGCCCATTGAAATAGAGCGAAAAAAATTCGTTGTCGACAGCGCATCCTTGTTTCAAGTTTCCTTAGACACACTAGGATTAAGAGTCGTGTTTTCTGGATACAAACAAGGTGTTCTTTATTTTAAGGGGGTTCCTAAAATAGATTCTGTTTCTCAACAGTTGAAAATTGAATCTCTTTCATATACAATTTCTACAAAAAGTGTTTTGTTAAATTCCGCTAAGTGGTTGTATTCAGACAAAATACTTTCGTTTCTTCAAAAAAACAGCTCTTTTGATTTTACGCCTTACATTACTGAAATTGAAAAGTCTGTTAGCAATAACTTAAACCAAGAAATTTATGAGGGCATTAAATTATCCGGTAAAATAACACATTTTGGCGTGAAGAATATTTACATTCAAGAAAAAAACATCTTGGTTCGTTGTTTGATGAACGCAGACATGAAACTAAAAATCTACTAATTCGTTAAACTAGGTGTTGAAAGGATTGTTCCTCATAATATTGTTGTCTTGGTCGGTTGGTATAGCCCAACAATCAATGGATAGAACTAATTGTAATGGTGCCATTAAAATTATAGAGGGTCAAGAGTTGAATATTCCCTTTACTGGAGCAAAGGGTGTTGAAAAAACTAATATTTGTTCATATTTAGAAAAACCCAATGTTTCAAAAAACAATGTGTGGTTTCTATTTGAACCTGTTCGGACCGGAAAGCTCAACCTGTCGTGTAGAATTTATTTAGACACATTTGATTTAGTTGTGGTTAGAACGAATATCAATGTTTCTTGTAAGGAAATTGACGAGAAAAAAGCTGTGCCTGTTTTTATAAAACCAAACACTAATTGTAGAGAGCTTGAAAACGCCCAAATTGATGTTGAAAAAGGATATTCATACACTATTGTATATTTTTCTAAGGATAAGGACGAAAGCAACATATCCCTTCAAGTTGAATTTCAAGCAATTGACATTAAAGGTGATGAGATTTTAGACACCTTGAGATTGAACCTTGTCTACGATAAAACTAAACCTGTCTATTCCATTCATGTTCTTGATCAAGAAACAAAAAAACCTATATCGTCTAGAATTGTTATTTCGTCCTCATCTGATTTGGACGGCACATACCTCGCAAGTGATCTTTTTATGAATATTTCACGTAGCGTGAAAAACGGAGTTATTAAAGTTGATGCTGAAGGGTATTTATCGAAAGATTTTGAAAACCACTACTTTAAAACAGATGGTAAAACAAACACAAAAGACACCGTTTATCTTAAAAAAATTAAGCGAGGAACTGTTGCTAAATTGGATAAAATTTATTTTCAGGCTGGGAGTGAGGTTATCTTAGACGAGTCTCTGCCTAAATTACGAAGATTGCGTGATTTTATGGTGTTAAACCCTACTGTTACTATTGAAATTCAAGGACATGTGAATTTGGACGGGTCAAAAAGATCTTCTAAAAAATTATCCTCACGTCGAGCAAAACAAATTTTAAAATACTTAGTTAGCGAAGGTGTTTCGAAAAATCGACTTACGGCTGTCGGTTTTGGATTTGAAAAACCCGTTTTCAAACAACCTGTAGATGACGATCAAAAAGAAGCGAACAGGAGAGTTGAAATACTCATAAAATAATTACTTAACGAGTTTTTGTTTTATCCTGGTTGTGTTGTTTAACAAATCTCTACACAAAGCGCTGATTACTACTTCTTTTCCAACAGGAAGTAAAGCTAATTTTTTTCTCAGTTCGTCCGTTAAACTGCTAGACTTAACAGAGTAAGCTTGGTTATCAAACATTATATCATACTCCAGAAGAGTTAAACCTCTTTCTAATGGTCCACAAATTTTAAGTTCTATACCTAAAGGATTGTTTTTTTCATTTAACCCTAACAAGCATAGTGAGTCGCCGGAAAAATCACTCTTAATATAAACTGGAAATTTATCAATTACAACTTTCTCATCTTCTAATGTCTCTGGATTTTCTAAATATAACAGAATGTAAATTATTGCCTCAGGTGTTTGATTTTTTGCAACCTTTATCGCATAGGTTTTCGGATCATCCGTTTTTGAAATTAATAAGTTCCCATCCATACTCATAGGGATGCCGTGTTTAACAAATAAAGAATTTGTTGTGTTTTGATAAAAAACACTGTCTGTTTTACCATTAAACAGGTATTTCTGCGAAAAAGCTATTTGGTAACTAACAGTAAGTAGAAGTAGAACTAAACGCATGCTATTTTTTCAACGCGTTTTTGGTGACGTCCCCCCTCAAACGGTGTATTTAAAAAAACTTCAACTATTTTAATAGCTTCAGTTGTTGAAATAAACCTTGCGGGCAAAGCCACAATATTAGCATTGTTGTGTTCACGCGCCAACTTAGCTATCTCTGCTTGCCAACAAAGAGCACTTCTAACACCTTGATGTTTATTTGCTGCCATATTAATTCCGTTACCAGAACCACAAATCAAAATACCTTTTGATTCTATTTTATTTTCAACGTATTCTGCCACCGGATGAGCAAAGTCAGGATAATCAATACTTTCTTCCGAATGACAACCCATATCTAAAACTTCATATCCCCAATTAATGAGTTGCTCCTTAATTTCTAATTTTAAAGAATATCCCGCATGATCACAGCCAATAGAAATAATTTTTTTCATTTTTATTTCAAAGTTAATTATTTGATTTTTTGGTTTGGTTTGGTTTATAATAAATTATAAACATGCAGACTTTTATCTTATTTATTTATTTCTATATCAGTGTGTTAAATAATTTTTTATACACGTTTGTTTTCTGATTTATCTGTATAACCTGTTAATATCTTCTGATAGTTTTATTTGGTTTATTCTTAGTTTTTTAAAAGCCATAATATATTTTAAATAACAAAAAAATGTAATCTATTTTTTTACAAGAATAATCATTAAGATTTACACAAATACAATATTAACAACCCTTACTTTTTTAATCAACATTTGTTTTAAACAAGGTGTTTGTTTCTCTATAAATTACTTTATAGTACTTGTTATATTATTGTTTATTTCTTGTATAATTTTATTTAAAACTATATATATTAAACTAAACCGCTTGGTTATTCACATATTAACAAGGCTAATAAAAACAATAAATTCTTTTAAAATATTAATCTAAATTTAAATTTATTAACTGTTTAAAAACTTGAAAGCTAAATAGTGCATGGTTTTTGCCAATTTTTATTTCGTAAATTAGCATTTCACTATGAATTCATTTGATAAACTTATTGACCATGTTGATTCCTTTATTAGGAAGTATTATCAAAATCAAATAATAAAAGGGTTGTTACTGTTTTCTGCTGTATTGGTTACTTCATTTTTGTTAACTACTGGATTAGAATATTTTAATGAATTTAAAAGTTTAGGAAGGGCAATATTATTTTATTTGTTTATAGCTTCTAACTCTGTAATTCTTGGATATTTTATTTTATTTCCTTTACTGAAATTATTGTCCTTCGGACCGAGATTAACTCGATTTCAGGCAGCTGACATTATCGGAAAATTTTTTCCAGAAATAGATGATCGATTGAAGAATACATTTCAATTACAGTATGAAATTGAGCAGCAAAAAGGAAATTTAGAATTATTAAAAGCAAGTATTCAGCAACGCACAGAAAAACTTTTAAAAATTCCTATTGTTTCTGCCATTAAGTTTTCAGAAAACAAGAAGTTTCTTCCCTTTGTGCTACCAGTATTTTTATTGTTTTTCGCAATACTCATATTTACACCAGATTTTATCACAGAATCAACGAATCGAATAGTTAATTATAACGAAGAATTTGTGCCATTCACATTTGAATTACAGACCTCAAATTTAACCGTTGAAGAAGGTCAAGATGCGGAAGTGGTGATTGCTTTAAGAGGAAAAAAAATTCCTGAGCAAGTTTATCTTGTATGTGAAAATGGAACATTTTTAATGGAGCGTATTACTAAAAATACTTTTAAATATTGGATAAGAAAGGTGAAAAAATCATCAGTTTTTTATTTTAAATCTGGTGATTACACAAGTAGTGATTATTTTTTAAATGTTACAGGTAAATCAGTAATTGGAAAAATAGAAGCACAATTGGAATACCCCTCATATTTAGCTAAAAGGAATGAAATAATTCAGAATGTTGGTGATTTAGTTGTTCCTGAAGGAACAAAAATTACATGGAATATCATTTTAAAAAACACCAATAAATGTGAGGTTAATTGGCTAAATAAATCAGTAACGGAAATAAAAAGTGGTTTTACTAAAAGCTCTGTAGTAGTTCAAGATTCTAAATTAGGGTTGTTGTATACAAACAAATTCACTAATAAAAAAGATAGTAGTTATCACAATATTTCTGTAATTAAAGATGTCTTTCCAACTATTGCAATTCAAGAGAGCTCAGATTCAATTTCTGAAGGTGTACGCTATTTCTCAGGTGAAGCTGACGACGATTATGGATTAACATCTTTATACTTTAATTATTCTGTAATTTCTGAAAATGGGAATAAAAGATCTATTAAACTATTAGTTAAACCTGTTTCAGGGACTAAAACATCTTTCGATTTTGCAGTTGATTTTAGAAGAGAACAAGTAAAAATTAACGATAGAATTGAATATTATTTTAGTGTTACAGATAATGATGGTGTAAACGGGAGAAAAACTACTAAATCAACAGTTTCAACGTATAAATTACCAAGTTTAGAGGAATTAAATGAAAAAAGAAGTGAACAACAAGAAAAGTCAAAAGAAGATTTAGAAAACCTATTGAAAAAAACGAAAGATTTCCAGAAGAATGTGGAAAAACTGAAGAAAGAAGCAATGAATTCTAAATCAAGTGATTGGAATAAGTTAAACCAGGTAAACCAACTTCAGGAAGAACAAAAAAATCTAATAGAATCTCTTGAACAGGTAAAAAATGAAATGGATCAAAGCGTTACTGAAAAGAATCAACTATCTGAATTAGATAAAGAACTCTTAGAGAAACAGGAAATGTTAGAGAAACTATTGGAAGAGGTAATGGATGATGAGTTGAAGAAACTTTTAGAGGAATTAGAAAAATTATTAGAACAGAATAATAAAGAGGACCTAAAAGAAAAGATGGAGCAAATCAATCAGTCGACGGATGATATGAAAAAGCAGTTAGATAGAAGCCTGGAAATGTTAAAAAAAATGCAAGTAAATGAAAAAATAGATGATATAGAAAAAGAACTGAAAAATTTAGCGGAAGAACAAAAAGAATTAAAGGAGGATATTGAAAAGAAAAATACTTCAAAGGAATCAGCAGAAAAGAAACAAGAAGAGATAAATAAAAAATTTTCTGAACTCAAAGACGATTTAAATGAATTAGAAAAACTTAATAAAGAATTAAGTAGACCAATGGAATTAGGTGATATGAATGAAATAAAAGAGAAGATTTCAAACGATTTAAAGAACGCTAATGAAAACATAAGCGAAGGAAAAGAAAAGAAAGCAGGTGAAAAGCAGAAATCAGCAGCAGACGGAATGGAGCAGTTGGCAATGAGTTTAGACCAGAAGCAACAACAAGCAAATAAAAAGCAGCAAACAGAAGATATGGATGCTATACGAGCGTTATTAGAGAGCTTGATGACACTAAGCTTTGATCAAGAAAAAAACATGTATGATTTTACAAGGGTAAGTACGAAGGACCCATCATATACAAAATATGGGCGGAGACAACGACGAATAATTGACGACACAAAGATTGTACGTGATAGTTTATTGTCTTTAGCAAAACGACAAGCACCCATAGCTACGTTTATAGACAAAGAATTAAACACTATTTCTTTAAATCACACACAAGTTATAGATAATATTGACAATCACAATAAAGGAGCAATAAACAGAAATCAACAAGCAGTAATGACGGCATATAATAACCTAGCGTTACTATTAAACGAAGCGCTTCAAAGCATGCAAAGTCAAATGCAAAGTCAGATGGAAGGATCGGGTCAGTGTAGCAACCCGGGTGGAGGAAGACCTAAACCAGGACCTTCATCACCTGGAGACATGAAGGAAATGATAAAACAACAACTTGAGCAGATGCAAAAAGGAATGAATCCAGGTGGTTCAAAACCAGGAGATCAACCAGGAAACAAACCGGCAGAGGGAGGGCAGAACATGTTAGGTTTAGGAAACAAACAGATCGCAAAGATGGCAGCAGAGCAAACAGCGATAAGACAAAAATTAGAGCAACTAAGAAACGAACTAAATAAAGAAGGTAAAGGTCAAGGTAATAAATTGAATCCACTGATAAATGAATTAGAAAAACAAGAAAAGGACCTTATCAACAAAAAATTTGGTAACGATTTGATTAACAGACAAAAACAAATTCTAACGAGACTATTAGAAAGCGAAAAATCTCTTATGGAACGCGGTTTTGAAGAGAAAAGGGAGTCAAAATCTGGAAAAGATTATCCAGTTAGTAACCAAATCCGATTTGAGGAGTATAATAAACTTAAATTAAAACAAGTTGAAATTATTAAATCGGTTGACCCTTTTTATAATAGATATTATAAAGATAAAGCGAGTGAATATTTCAATAGAAATTAATAGCACAAGTAAATGAAGGAAGGCTATAGTATTATTGAAAAAGTAAAATTACCTACTGATTATAACTCCTTAGTTGATGTTGAGGCTTTAGTGGGCAATGTTTGCGAAAAACTAGGTGTAGTTGAAGACGCTTATGGTAACGTATTAATAGCGGTAACCGAAGCTGTTAATAACGCCATTGAGCATGGAAACGCAATGAATAAAGACTTGTTAGTTTCAGTATTTGTAGGCGATGACGATAGTAGCTTTTGTTTTAATGTTATGGACGAAGGTAAAGGCTTTGATTACACAAATTTACCAGACCCGACATCCCCAGAAAACATATTAAAAGAAAACGGCAGGGGAATATTCCTTATGAAAAATCTTGCTGACGAAGTCTTTTTTGATGCACCAGGCAACAGTGTAAACATGTATTTTAGTAAATGATTAGCATTGAGAACATTGATAATATTATGAAAATTCCGGGTGTTGATCCGGAATTTTTTATTCAGTCAATTCCAATATTAATTTCAAAGGAAAATAAGGCGTGTGGTGATGTAACTGTTATTTTTTGTTCGGATAATTATTTATTAGAGATAAATCAGATATACTTGAACCACGATTATTACACAGACATCATTACGTTCGATTATTCTGATAATCAAGCGGTTAGTGGGGATTTGTTTGTTTCAGTAGATCGTGTTTTAGATAATGCGAACAGTCTTCGTGTAGAAGCAAAGGAAGAGTTAGTTCGTGTAGTTTTTCATGGGGTGCTTCACCTGATTGGCTTTAAGGATAAAACAGAAGAAGAGAAGGCCCTGATGACAGCTAAAGAAAATGAGTATTTGTATAATTTTGTTTCACGTGAAACAAAAGATTAATTAGACAAATGTTTCACGTGAAACTTTTTAGGAATGTTAGCAGAATATGATGTAATTGTTGTTGGTGCGGGTCACGCAGGATGCGAGGCGGCTAATGTCGCCGCAAAAATGGGCAGTAAGGTGTTGCTTGTTACTATGAACATGAACACAATAGCTCAAATGAGTTGTAATCCCGCTATGGGTGGTGTGGCAAAAGGACAAATCGTGCGAGAAATAGACGCTCTTGGAGGGGGTTCGGGTATAGTTAGTGATAAAAGCGCGATACAATTTCGTATGTTAAACATGTCTAAAGGCCCCGCGATGTGGTCTCCAAGAACACAAAACGACAGGATGCTATTTGCCTCAGAATGGAGGTTCATGCTTGAAAAAAACCCAAATGTAGATTTTTGGCAAGACATGTGTATTGGAATTATCGTTAAAAAAAACAAGGTTATTGGGGTAAAAACGTCTTTAGGTATAGACATTAAATCTAAAGCTGTAGTTTTAACTAACGGAACCTTTCTTAATGGATTAATACATCTTGGAGACAAACAATTTGGTGGAGGAAGAGCAGCAGAAAAAGCGGCTACAGGAATTACAGAAGAATTGGTTCACTTAGGATTTGAGTCTGGAAGAATGAAGACAGGAACACCTCCGCGGGTTGACGGAAGATCTTTAGATTATTCAAAGATGGAAGAACAAAAAGGAGATGAAAAACCCGCAAAATTTAGTTTTTCTGACACAAAGCCATTAAACAATCAACGATCTTGTCATATAACATACACGAATCCACACACACATGATCTTTTACGAACAGGCTTTGACCGCTCTCCTATGTTTAACGGAGCAATAAAGAGCACTGGACCGAGATATTGCCCAAGTATAGAGGATAAAATACATCGTTTTTCTGATAGAGACAGACATCAAGTTTTTGTAGAGCCGGAAGGCTGGAATACCGTAGAGATTTATGTTAACGGATTCAGCACATCGTTGCCAGAAGAAGTACAAATAAAGGCTATGAGAACAATACCCGGATTTGAAAACGCAAAAATGTTTAGGCCAGGATATGCTATTGAATACGATTATTTTCCACCAACCCAACTAAAACATACCCTAGAAACCAAGTTAATTGAAAACCTTTATTTTGCCGGTCAAATTAACGGAACAACAGGTTATGAAGAGGCTGCATGTCAAGGTTTAATGGCAGGAATCAACGCACACTTAAAAATAAATGAAAGGGATTCTTTGATTTTGTCAAGAAACGAGGCTTACATCGGCGTCTTGATAGATGATTTAATTACCAAAGGAACTAAAGAACCGTATCGCATGTTTACCTCAAGGGCGGAATTTAGAATTTTACTACGTCAAGATAATGCCGATGTAAGATTAACCCCATTAGCATATTCGCTTGGAATTCAAGATGAAGAAGCGTTGATTAAAATACAAAAGAAAAACCTTGGTGTAACGGAAATTCATGGTGTGCTAAGAAAAACAGGTGTTTCTACAACATTATTGAACCCTTTGCTAAAGGAAAAAAGCTCATCACCAGTAAATCAACAAGTAAAACTTTCTTCTGTAATAACTCGTCCAAATATTAGTCTGCAAGAATTGGTTCCCTTGTCCGATGAATTAACTAAAGTTTTTGAAAAGTGGAACGCTATTGACATTGGCATCGCCGAACAAGCAGAAATACAAATGAAGTATGAAGGATATATTGCAAGAGAAGAAGAGCAAGCAGCAAAATTATCGAGGTTAGAGGACTTAAAAATACCACAAAATACTGATTATCAAACTATTAAAAGTCTAAGTTCTGAAGCGTTAGAAAAATTAATTAGTATAAAACCAGCCACAATTGGTCAAGCTTCTCGTATTTCAGGGATAACACCAAGTGATATTTCTGTATTGCTAGTTCATTTAGGAAGGTGAAAAATCGTATCTTTAGCTTGTGCGAGATAAGAAAGTCTATTTCATTGATACGGTTCACGGCGTTTTACATGAACGATTAACACGTTCAGGTTTTAAGTGTATAGATATTACTAACTACAGAATAGAGCAAATACCAGAGAAGATTTTCGATGCTTTTGGTCTTGTAATTCGATCTAAAATTTCTTTAACACAAGAGTTGTTAACGAGATGTGAGAACCTTAAGTTTATCGCAAGATCTGGCTCAGGATTAGAAAATATAGACGTTGAATTTTGTAATAAAAAATCCATAAAGTGTTACAATTCTCCAGAGGGAAATAGAAACGCAGTGGCAGAACATGGACTCGGAATGTTGTTGTCTTTGTTGAATAGAATACATATTTCTGATTTACAAATTCGAAATGGTATTTGGCAGAGAGAATCCAATAGAGGAGAGGAATTAGATGGTAAAACCGTCGGGATAATTGGGTATGGAAATAATGGTGCTGCTTTTGCGAAAAAATTAAGGGGGTTTGACGTTAAAGTATTGGCTTACGACAAATATAAATCAGGATTTGGTGATCATTTTGTACACGAATGTACATTAAACGCCATCATGGAAAAAGCAGATATTATATCCTTCCATGTACCGTTAAATAAGGAGACTAAGCACACTATAAACGAAGAATTTATTAACAAAATGGCTAAACCATTCATTTTAATAAATATGTCAAGAGGAAGGGTCGTTCACACACAAAGCTTGGTGGAGGGTTTAAAATCCCACAAAGTAAAAGGCGCCTGTTTAGATGTACTTGAATACGAGAAAAAAAGTTTTGAAACGTTCTTCGAACAAAATTTACCAGAAGAGTTTTCTTATTTAACCTCATGTGAGAGGGTGGTGATGACGCCTCACATTGCGGGGTGGACAACAGAAAGTTATTTTAAGTTAAGCAATATATTAGCCGATAAAATTTTAGCAGATTATTCAGTCCATTGATCTAAAAACCCTTCTATTTCACGACGATCTTTTTTCGTAGGTTTTCCGTCCGACAAGCGATAAATTTTTTGAGAGGCTATATATAACTTGTTTTTTTCTTTTTCCTCCGGGGACGTGCAGTCTCGGACGAAATCACTCACCAAAGAAGCAGAAAGTCTCTTATCTGTTAATTTTAAAACGGAATAGGTGAACACGGCGGAATTACGGTTAACAAAAATGGTGTCGCCAACAGAAACCTCCTTTGATGCCTTTGTAGGCAAATCGTTAAGCCTAATTTTGTTTTTAGAGATAAGTTCCGCGGCTAGGCCCCGAGTTTTTGTTAATCTAACGCACCAAATAAATTTATCGATTCGTAATTTCATCTTTTAGTCGTTTACTCAACTTGTTGAAAACCAAAAAGTAAGAATCTCTAACCCACTCCAGAACCAGCGCGTCTGAAACATCTTCATTCAGAAGCACCGTTATCCAGTGTTTTTTATTCATGTGGTAGCCGGGCAATACTCCCCTAAAACACTCCTGAAGATCAATAATTTTGTTGGGATCACACTTTAAATTTACCGATTTTGCATCTGTAATATCGATTAAAGCAAACATTTTTCCTCCAACTTTAAAGACAAGCGTAAAATGATCAAAAGGCAAGCATTCTTCTACACACGGAAGAGAGAAACAAAAATCTCTTAATTTATCTAAGGTCATGATTTATGCCACAACAATATCCTTATTTCCTAGTGTATATAAAAACTTGGTGTGATCAACTAATGCTCCGTAAAAGGTCTTATAAGAGTGATAAGGAAGACGAAACTCCTTTGCAGTTTCTTCAACAATTTTTGAAATATTGCGATAGTGTATATGGCAAATATTGGGAAACAAGTGGTGTTCAATTTGGAAATTCAAACCACCAACATACCAAGAAAAAAGCCTTGCATTAGGAGCAAAATTAGCGGTGTTTACTAATTGATTAACCGCCCAATCTGCCTCCACATTTCCAGAGTCGTCAGGTAAAGGAAAGTTTGAAGAAGGAACAACGTGTGCCGGTTGAAATATAATTGAAAGAAGAAAACCAGCAATAAACTGTTTAATTAGGAAGCCTAAAACAGAAACATACCAAAAGGCAGGACTCATTAAAAGTGGTAAAACTATAAAAAGGGAGGCATAAATAATTTTAAAAATCACTATTGAGGTTAAGTGTTGCGACATTGTAATACCCTGAGACTTCAATAAATCCTTTTTCTTATATCTGAACGCTTGATTAAAGTCTTTTGATATAAACCACATCAAAGTCATCAAGCCATATAAAAACCACGCATAGATGTGTTGAAAACGATGAATATAATAACGCTTTGTATGTGGAGAAAACCGCAACAAAAATGAAGGCGGCGCTATATCTTCATCTACTTCGGAGATATTGGTGTACGTATGGTGCAAAACATTGTGTTGAATTCTCCAATTTACATCGCTTCCACCTAAAATGACCAATACGCGACCAATAACCCCATTTACGACATGATTTTTCGAATAAGTCCCATGATTAGCATCGTGCATAACAGACAAACCAACTCCAGCCATTCCAAAACCCATGATTGTCCATAGTAGAAAATACACCCATTGACTTGAAAAATCAACGAACAAAAGGCCTAAAGGAACGACGTATAAGGCAATCATAAAAACAGTCTTAAATACCATAGCAGCATTGGCATGTTTCGAGATGTTTTTTTGTTTAAAATAATGATTAACGCGTTGTTTTAGTTCTTTGTAGAACTCTTCGTTATGATTCGAAGAGAAAGTAATGTTTTTAAATTGCATGTGTCAAAATTACATATTCCAAACGAGTTAAGTTTTATTATTACGAAATAATACCTTGTAAACAACAGAAATTAAAATACGCGCCCTTCAATTCAAACAACTCATCATGAGTTCCTTTCTCAATTACCGACCCTTTTGATAATACCACAATTGTGTCTGCATTTCTTATTGTGCTCAATCGATGCGCTACAATAAGAGTAGTTCGGTTTTTCATTAAACGATCCAACGCTTCTTGAACCAATTTTTCAGACTCTGTATCCAGCGCTGATGTTGCTTCGTCAAGAATAAGTATGTCAGGGTTTTTATATACAGCACGGGCAATACACAAGCGTTGTCTCTGTCCGCCAGAAAGCTTATTCCCTCTTTCACCAATGTTTGAATCATACCCCAGCTCTAGTTCGCTGATGAATACATGAGCATTTGCTATGTTTGCTGCCTCAACAGCCTTTTCAAGAGAAGGGTTTTCATCTCCAAATGCTATGTTTTCTATAACAGAGCCATTAAATAAAATCGAATCTTGTGAAACAATCCCTATTTTATTTCTTAAATCAAACGACCGAAAAGATTTAATGTTTTTTCCGTCAATAGTGATTTCGCCTTCAATCACGTCATAAAATCGAGCGAGCAAATCTGTTAATGTGGACTTTCCGCTTCCCGATTCACCAACTAACGCAACGGTGTGACCTTTTGGTATAGATAGCGAAACATCATAAATCACTAATTCTTCCCCGTATTTAAAAGACACATTTTTATAGGAAATCTCACTAGAAAAAGCATTAAATTCTTCTGGGGTCTCTGGCTCCAAAATTTGATCTTTTATAGAAAGTATATCATTTACCCGATCCAGACTAACGCGGGCTTTTTGTAAAACCGCCGCTTGGTTTGCAATGGATTGAATCGGCCGAAGAAGTTGAGAAAAAACAATTATGAAAGTAATAAATAATTCACCTGTTAAACCCTCCCCATTGGACGAGCCCTCTAGAATCAAGTTGCCACCAAACCAAACCAAACACATCATTACTCCTGCACCCAGGGTTTCACTAATTAGCGGCGACACGTCTTTTTTTCTAAAAGTTTTGGTTACTAGCCTTTGGTGTTCTAGGTTGGTTTTTCTAAAAAGTTTAGTTATAAAACCTGTTGCATTAAACCCTTTTATAATACGAACTCCGCTCAAGCTTTCATCCATTATAGAATAAAGTAATCCGAGTTTTTCTTGGCTGTTTTTAACTGTTTTTTTTAAGCTTTTACCAATTCTTGATACTACAGAAGCAGTTATTGGCAACAGAAAGAACGAAACCAACGTTAAACTCGGGCTAATGTAAAACAAAGAAAAAACATGAATTACTATGGCTATAGGATCTCGAAACACGAGCTCCAAAATACCCACCACACCATTTTCAATTTCGCCCACATCACTATTTAAACGGGACATCAAATCGCCCTTTCTTTCTTGAGAATGAAATGACAAAGGTAATTCCATAGATTTTTTAAATAAATCATCACGAACATCACGAACAACAGCCATCCTCAATTCTGATTGATACCAAATAGCCAAATAGCGCGATGCGTTTTTAAGAAGAAAAGCGAGAAAGACAGAAACACAAACAAACAATAATGCTTGCCGCGGGTCTGTGGACACCATTAAACGCATGTAATAATTGTAGTAATCAGCCACAAATGAAACAAGGTCACTTAACTGGCCAGAGTACACAGGCTTTTCGACAACGGTTTTTAAATCATTTACCCTAAAGATCAACTGAAGGAACGGAATAAAGAGAACCAGCGAAAGCAAATTAAATACAGTAAACAATAAATTACCAAGTATGGTGATTAGCGCAAGCTTTCGGTACTTAAAAGCGTATTTATATACGTCTTTCCATGAATTCATGGGCAAATATACATTAAACCCCCTTGTTTTTTAAATCAATAAGCCATAGAATTATTACCTTTGAAAAATATGTCATCAATTCGTCAACAAAAGATTGAATCAGCAATACGATCTGAATTAGCAGGATTTTTCTTGCGAAATGGCAGGGAAATATGCTTAGGAAGCATGGTAACCGTCACACATGTAAGAATCACATCTGACTTGTCTTTAGCAAGATGCTACCTGAGTATTTACAACACAAACGACAAAGACGCGGTAATAGAAAACATCAACTTAAACAAAGGAAAAGTTAAGTCAGAAGTATCTAGTAGGTTAAAGAACATGAGAAAATCGCCAGCACTTTCGTTTTTTATTGATGACTCTCTTGATTACGCTATGAAAATAGATGAATTACTAAAAAAAAAGTAGCGCATTAAACTAACTTTTTACATAGCGAAGCGGTATTTTTTTTCAAAAAAAGACAGCAACATGGTCGCCATTTTAACCAGGATCTCTTGGGCAGGAATGGCTGTGGTGTGCGCGGCGTTAATCATACTTTTGTCAGCTTTTAACGGAATAGAAAGTGTTATTCAAAAAATGTATGGAAAATTCGACGCAGACATTACTATTGCGCACAGCAAAAGAAAAACTTTTTTATCCTCAGAGTTTAATTTTGAACTGTTAAAACACGATGATGTATTAACCTATTCCAAAGGAATCGAAGAGCTCGTAGTTCTTCAACAAGATAAAAAGTGGGCTAACGCTAGAATAGTTGGGATTGAGCCCAGTTATTTAGACATGGTTGAATACGCGAAAAACACATTAGTTGAAGAACCAACATGTAAAACAAATAATAGGTGTCTTTATACATTACTAGATCAGCAAAATGTTTTTTTGGCCCCCGGGTTGGTAGATAAATTGGAAATTAGGCCGGGACAAACGGAGTTTTCTATTTTAGCAGGCAAGCGAGACATGAAAATCAAACAGGGCCAAGAAATGTTTAAAAAAACGAGAGTCCAGTGTGCTAGTGTTTTTAATTTTAATAGAGAGGTTAATGAAGAAGTGGTTATTTGGTCGCTAAAGCAAGCTCAAGAACTATTGGGCTATCAAAATGAAATCACTAATATTTACATTAAGTTAAAAGAAGGGGTTGATCACGAAGAATTCAAAAAAGAACTCCTAGAAAAATTACGCCGAAACTTTACCGTGAAAACAAATTACGAAAAACACGAAATGATATATAAAACGAGCCAATCTGAGCGGTTGATGGTTCTTATAATTATGGTTTTTGTTTTTGTTTTTGCGGCTATTAACTTAATAGCTTCTCTAACGATTCAGTATATCGAAAAACAAAAAGATGTGATATCGTTGATGGCAATTGGATTGAAGAAGTCGGACATACAACAGGTATTTATTATCAACGGAATGTTAATTTGCTTGGCGGGATTAGTTTTAGGTCTTATAATAGGATACTCCGTTTGTATTGCGCAACAATATAGTGGTTTTGTATCAATGGGGAATATAAATGAAGGTTTTCCAATAGTTCTAAACTGGACGGATTTCTTTTTTGTAGTATTTATGGTAATGAGTTTAGGCTTTGTTTTTTCCTGGATAACGGTAAAAATAATTTCAAGACAGCTTTAATTTTGTTTTTACTTATCTATTCAGATTAAATTTGTATATTTGCGCCCTAATTTAAAGCAATAAAATGTCTGTTATCAAAGGTAAAATTTCCCAAGTCATTGGTCCAGTGGTTGACGTAAGATTCGAAAGAGGCGTTGCTCTGCCGAGTATTTATGATGCATTAGAAGTTAAGAAGTCAGATGGTTCTCGAGTTATTCTTGAGGTTCAATCACATATTGGAGAGAACTCAGTGAGAGCAATTTCCATGGACTCTACAGACGGATTCATGAGAGGCTTAGAAGTGGTTGCAACTGGAACAGCGATAAAAGTTCCCACTGGAGACCAAATCAAAGGAAGGCTTTTTAACGTAGTTGGAGAGGCGATTGATGGAATAAATGTTGTGGATAATTCTGGAGGGCTTCCAATTCACCGAGAGGCGCCGAGTTTTGATATGCTTTCGACGTCAACAGAAATATTATTTACAGGGATTAAGGTAATCGACTTAATTGAGCCGTATGCAAAAGGAGGAAAAATTGGTCTATTCGGTGGAGCAGGAGTTGGAAAAACAGTATTGATACAGGAATTAATTAACAATATCGCAAAGGGTCACGGTGGTTTATCTGTATTTGCAGGAGTTGGAGAGCGCACGCGAGAAGGAAACGACTTGTTGAGAGAAATGTTGGAGTCGGGTATTATAAAATACGGAAAAGATTTCATGCACTCAATGGAAGAGGGCGGTTGGGACTTAACAAAAGTTGATCTGGACGAAATGAAGGAGTCCAAAGCGACGTTTGTCTTTGGACAAATGAATGAGCCCCCAGGGGCTCGTGCTCGCGTAGCTCTTTCGGGATTAACAATTGCTGAATATTTTAGGGATGGAGATGGGGAAGGCCAAGGAAAAGACATTTTATTTTTCGTCGATAATATCTTTAGGTTTACTCAGGCAGGTTCAGAAGTTTCTGCGCTTCTAGGCCGTATGCCTTCGGCGGTTGGATATCAACCAACGTTGGCTACAGAAATGGGCGCGATGCAGGAAAGAATTACTTCTACTAAAAACGGTTCCATTACTTCGGTACAAGCGGTATACGTTCCTGCAGATGACTTAACCGACCCGGCACCAGCGAATACTTTTGCCCACTTGGATGCAACAACTGTTCTTTCAAGAAAAATTGCCGAACTTGGAATTTACCCTGCGGTTGATCCGTTAGACTCAACTTCTCGAATTTTAACACCAGAAATCGTTGGAGAAGAACATTATAATTGTGCTCAACGTGTTAAAATCACACTTCAACGCTATAAAGAATTACAAGACATCATTGCGATTCTAGGAATGGACGAATTATCAGAGGAGGATAAATTGGTGGTACATAGAGCTAGACGCGTGCAACGTTTTCTTTCTCAACCTTTCCACGTAGCCGAACAGTTCACCGGAATCCCAGGTGTGTTGGTAGACATTCAAGACACAATTAAGGCGTTTAACGATATTTTAGACGGAAAACACGATAAATATCCAGAAGCAGCGTTCAATCTTAAAGGAGGAATTGAGGACGTTATTGCTGCTGGTGAAAAAATGTTAGCCGAGGCATAATATGAAATTGGAAATCATAACACCTGAGTCTAGCGTATTTAATGGCGAAGTGACCTCTGTTTCTCTTCCTGGAACGGATGGAGTCTTCCAAGTCCTGAATAATCATGCGCCAATTATTTCTTCTTTAAATGAAGGGGTGGTGAAAATTGAGGCAACTGGAAATGTGGACGCAAGCCATCCGTCAATAAGAAAAAATGGTACTTCAATAGAGGTCTCAATTAAAGGCGGTGTAGCAGAATTAATGAACAATAAATTAATTGTATTAGCGGACTAGTAAATAAATCAAGAATGAAAAGGGATTGGGTGTTTTCTAATCCCTTTTTTTGTGTTAAGACATGTTAACGAATCTCTTAGAGAATTTGATAGAACAATATAGAATAATTACCTTCGTTATCTTACGCTGAAATGGACCCGCTATTGAAAGAACTAAATCAAGATAAAATCCCTCGACACATTGCGTTGATTATGGATGGGAATGGGCGATGGGCTAACCAAAGGGGGGAACATAGATTGTTTGGACACACAAAAGGTGTTGATGCTGTTAGGGAGGTTCTGAAAGCAGCAAAATCCTTTGGAGTAGAGTTTTTGACGTTGTATGCATTTTCAACTGAAAACTGGAATAGACCTCAAGAGGAGGTGGACGGACTAATGAATTTGTTAGTAGATTCAATCACTAATGAGCTTCCTGAGCTTCAACAACAAGGAGTAAGGTTGGTGGTTATTGGCGATCTAAAAGGACTACCAAGTAATTGTCAGGAGAGCCTTATAAATGGAATGGAGTCTACAAAAGAGAACAAGGAAATCAGTCTTGTCTTAGCGTTAAATTATAGCGCAAAATGGGAAATAACAGAGTGTGTTCGCGAAATAGCCTTAAAAGTTGCGAAAAAAGAGGTTTTAGCAAGTGCTATAACACCTGATTTAATTTCTGCTCACCTAACCACAAGAGAGATTCCAGACCCCGAATTATTGATTAGAACTAGTGGCGAACACCGTATAAGTAATTTTTTACTTTGGCAATTGGCGTATGCTGAATTTTATTTTACAGAAATCCATTGGCCAGATTTCGGTAAAGAAGAGTTAAAGGCAGCAATATTATCTTATCAATCACGAGAGAGACGTTTTGGAATGGTCTCAGAACAAATTTCAAAATGAAAATAATATACCTTTTTATTGTTTTGTTTTTAACTTATGCACCAATACATGCTCAAAATGGCCCAAAGAACTTAGGTGGACTAGACTTTGGTTATGATGCGCCAAGAGAATATGAATTAGGCCCTGTCCGAGTTATAGGAGCAGACAATTATGACCATCAGGCAATAAAATTAATTGCAGGACTGAGACAAGGTCAAAAGGTAATGATTCCGGGGCAATCAATCACTAATGCGATTAAAAACTTATGGGCGGAGGGAATCTTTTCAAATATTTCCATTTATGCCGAAAAAGAAATCGCAGGGGTTTTATACCTAGTGATAGAATTAAGCCCTCGTCCAAAGTTGTCTAAATTTAAATTTAAGGGTATTTCTAGAAGAGAAGCTGACAAAATACGCGAGGAAATCTCTCTTTATGCAGGAAAAACCATTACAGAAAATCTAGTTTTTCAAACCACAGGAAAAATCAAAGGCTATTTCCGAGAGAAAGGTTTTTATGAAACAAAAGTTCAAATAAACAGAGAAAAAGACACGCTAATTAATGATTCAGAGTTGTTTTTAATTGACATTTCAAAAGGTCAGAGAATCGGCATTAAAAAAATTGAAATTACTGGTAACAATTCTGTTCCATCTTGGAAGTTAAAAATGGCCATGAAGGACACGAAAGCAAAGTTGTTTTTCCGATTTTGGAAAAGATCAAAACTTACAGAGTCTTCTTTCGATCGAGATAAACAAGCCATGATGGAAAAATTTAATAAAGTTGGATTGAGAGACGCCATGATTACGGAAGACACGATCATAAAACTTGATGCTAAAAACCTTCTTATTCGAATCAAAATTCAAGAAGGAGAAAAGTACTATTTTGGTTCTTTTGATTGGATAGGTAACACGAAATACCGTTCTACTTTTCTCGATTCATTAATTGGCATAAAAAAAGGTGACGTTTACAACAAAACACTTTTGGAACAACGATTAAACGGAAGTCCGGACGAAAGAGACATAAGGTCCTTGTACATGAACCGAGGTCACTTATTTTTTAATCTTATTGCTCTTGAGACCAATGTCACGAACAACGAAATCAACCATCAAGTGCGAATTCTTGAAGGCAAGGAAGCAAGGATTGGTGATGTTAGTATACGAGGAAATTCTAAAACTAACGACAAGGTAATTCTTCGTGAAATCCGAACGAAACCAGGAGATATTTTTAACAAGTCCGACATCATGAGAACCCAACGTGAATTGGCGCAGTTAGGGTTTTTTAACGAGCAAGCCTTCCAAGTGAACCCCATTCCCAATCCAGCTAATGGAACTGTTGATATTGAATATGTGGTTGAAGAGAAGTCATCAGATCAAATCGAACTTTCCGGTGGTTATGGAGGAGCGGGCTTAACAACTAGAGGTGGAGTAATTGGTACTCTAGGTCTTACATTTAATAATTTTTCTACACGTAATTTTTTCAAAAAAGAAGCATGGTCTCCTCTTCCTGGTGGAGACGGTCAACGTTTATCAATTCGTGCTCAAACGTCGGGAAGGTTTTATCAAGGGTATAATTTCTCTTTCACAGAACCATGGTTAGGAGGCAAAAAACCGAATTCACTTTCTTTTTGGGTCAATCATACGGCGCTTTCATCAAGCGGGACATTGCGAACAGACCCTAACTACACAGGGGTAGGAATTACGGGGGTAGGAATTGGATTAGGTCGAAGAAAAAAATGGCCAGATGATTATTTTTCCGCATACTATGAATTAGGCTACCAATATTATGATGTGGTAAAAGATTTTAGGTTTCCTCTAATTGAAAGCGGATATGCTAATGACATCTCCTTAAAATATGTATTAACAAGAAGCTCTGTAAGCTCTCCGATTTACCCACAAAGCGGATCAAATTTTTCATTTACCGCTAAGGCCACCTTACCGTATTCTTGTTTTGACGGGGTTGATTACAAGAACGCTAATACAGCCGAACGAATTAAATATTTAGAATATTATAAATTCAAATTAACCGGTGAATGGTTTTTACCGGTCAGCCCGGACAAAAAATTAGTGTTGATGTCGCGCTTTGGTTTTGGATTCATGGGCGCATATAATCAAGAAAAAGGAGTTACGCCATTTGATAGATTTGTTATGGGGGGGAGTGGATTAACAGGTGTTGGACAAATTGGCGGAAGAGAAATCATTGCGATGAGAGGATACGAAGACCAAACAGTATCGTCGGATGGAGGAGACCCTTTAATTTCAAAGTACACACTCGAAATGCGTTACCCAATTTCATTAAATCCATCAGCTACTTTTTATGCCTTAACTTTTTTAGAGGCCGGGAATACATTTCCAACCTTTCAAAAATTCAACCCTTTCAACGTTAAGAGAGCGGCTGGAGTAGGTATTCGCGTATTTTTACCCATGTTTGGAATGTTAGGCCTTGATTATGGTTTAGGGTTTGATCAATTAGATAATTGGTCGAATGGATACGGAAAGGCCTCAGATCAGTCGGTAAAACAGAAAGGGTTTTATCCTAAACTAAGTTTTACAATTGGAATGAACCTAGGTGAGTTATAGAAATAGGCAATAAATGTGTATCTTCGCCGTTCATAAAAAACAATAAAAAATACATGGTGAAATATTGTTTTGTTTTGATTTTACTTCTTGGCATTACTTTTGTCAAGGGACAATCCTACGCATTTATTGACTCGGACTATATTTTAAAAAATGTACCCGAATACGTTTCTGCTAAAGAAAAACTGGATAAGTTATCTGAGAAGTGGACGAAAGAAATAGAAGATAGATATGCGGCAATAAAAACAAAAAAGAGCAACTTCGAACGCGAAGAGGTGCTACTGCCATCGGAAGAAAAAACAAAACGTAAGGCAGAAATAGAAAAACTTGAAAAAGAAGCAATCGATTTGCAAACACAGCATTTTGGCTCTAACGGAGATTACTTTCAAAAACGACAAGAGCTGGTGAAACCCATACAAGATAGGGTATACACAGCGATGAAAAAAGTAGCCAAAAGGGACGGATATTCGTTTGTATTCGATAAGGCCAATCAAAGTAATCTACTTTATGCGGAAAAAGAATATGATATAAGTGAATCGGTGCTGGAAGAAATGGGAATAACTAAATAAATATAAGAATGAAAAGAATCGTAAGCATGTTGTTTTTAGTGATGGCGTTTGGGGCGAATGCACAACAAAAAATAGGTCACGTTAATTCACAAAAATTATTAGATACTTTGTCCTCATACAAGGATGCGGGAAAAAAGCTAGAACAAAAACGAGCGGAAGAAATTGCAAAATACCAAACGTTGGAAAAAGCGTTTCAAGCGGAATACAATAAATTAATGGAGGAAGCCCCTGAAATGCCGAAACTAATGTTAGAGCAGGAGCAACAAAAGCTGATGGTTAAACAACAAGAATTAGAGAATTTCGAACCAGAAATGACGCGTAAACTCCAAATGTATCAGCAGCAATATATGGAGCCCATATTAGAGAGAACACAAAAAGCTATTGCTATTGTGGCAGAACGTAAAAAATTGAATTATATCTTTGATGAAACGGTTTCGTTATATTTTAAAGGTGGAATTGACTGTACGGCAGAGGTGATGACTGAATTACTTAAGCTTGACGCAGAAGCAATGAAAAACAAATAATGTAATATGTATTAATGGGAAAAGGCAATCCATCGGGTTGCCTTTTTTCTTAGCTTTGATTTTTCAATGGGACCAATAGGAATTTTTGACTCGGGTTATGGAGGCCTTACAGTGTTAGGGAAGATAAGAAAGGCCTTGCCTAATTATGATTTTTTGTATTTAGGTGATAATGCCCGTGCTCCATATGGAAACAGGTCGTTTGATGTGGTTCATGAGTTTACTTGGCAGGCCGTACAATTTTTATTTTCCCAAGGATGTCCTTTAATTATATTAGCGTGTAACACAGCTTCTGCAAAGGCTCTTCGCACCATTCAGCAAACCCAACTTCCGATACATTTTCCAGATAAGCGAGTTTTGGGAGTTATTCGCCCAAGCACAGAATCAATAAATGCAATGACGAAAACTAATCATGTGGGAGTTTTGGGCACGCAAGGAACAATCCAATCTAATTCTTATGCAATAGAATTAGAGAAATTCGCTCCAGAAGTAAAACTTTTTCAACACGCTTGTCCCATGTGGGTGCCGTTAATTGAAAATAATTATCACGAATCATCAGCCGGTAAAGAAATAATTTCGGATGACGTCAACCAATTATTAAAAATGAGTGAAAAAATTGATACGATTGTGCTTGCGTGTACCCATTATCCCCTAATTGAAAATCAGATTTCAAAAATTGCAGGGCCAACTATTCATGTTTTCTCTCAAGGAGAAATAGTTGCGAAGAAATTAGTCGCGTACTTACAAAATCATCAGGAAATAGACGCGAATATATCAAAAGATGCAAGGATAAGTTATTTCACCACAGAGCATCCATCTGTTTTTAATGATAAAGCCTCAATGTTTCTTGGAGAGAGTGTTGTAGCATCTCATGTTCATTTGTAGCTTATAAACCAACCCTTTTCCTGTTTAATTTTTCAATAAGTCGCTCTTGTATGTTGAGCATAACATCTGGTTGACTGGCGTAATATGAGAAACTTTCCTCGTATTGTTTTTGAGTAACACCATTTTCTTTGAGTATAAGCCGATAGCTACTATCTAAACTAGACTTATATACACTTGGGCTTCCAAAAGTCATTTGATAGTAGTTTTCGAGGAGATAAATTTCTTCCATTAGCAACAACATCTTTTCTTCGGGCAAAACATCCGGTTTTTCTTTAGAATAACAAGCCGTTAAAATTAATCCAAAAAAAATCAGTCTATTCATGAAAAAGTAAGTCGTTGTCCAGCACCATGTTCAAAAAGTCGGTTATTATCCCAAACGACCCTGCCATTAACCAAAGTGGTTTTTATTTTATGAGAAAATGTATGTCCTTCAAAAGGCGACCACCCACATTGATAGAGCAGGTTTTCCTTTGCTACACTTGTTTTAGAGGATGGGTCTACAATCACAAGATCCGCGGCATATCCCTCACGAATGAAACCTCTATTTTCTACTCGGAACAAAACAGCAGGTGAATGAGCCATTTTTTCTACAACTTTTTCTAGGCTAATTTTTCCTTCCTTTACCTTTTCAAGCATAGCAAGAAGTGCATGTTGAACGAGCGGCCCACCAGAAGGCGCAGAGGCATAAGGTTGTGATTTTTCCTCAAGGGTGTGTGGTGCGTGGTCGGTGGCTATAACATCGATTCTGTTATCTAAAACTGCTTTCCAAATAGCCTCTCTGTCTTTTGCAGACTTAACGGCAGGATTCCATTTTATTAAATTACCTTTATCCACATAATCTTCATCAGAGAACCAGAGGTGATGAATGCAGGCTTCTGCTGTGATTTTTTTGTCTTTTAATGGGATGCTGTTGTCAAACAATGACAATTCCTTGGCGGTTGAAATGTGAAGCACATGAAGTCTAGCGCCGTGTTTTTTTGCCAGAGAAACAGCCAAAGATGAAGAGAGATAACACGCATTTTCATCACGTATGAGTGGGTGCGCGCTTATCGGAATATTTTCCCCGTATAAATCTTTATAGTGAGCAAAATTTGAACGAACGGTTTGTTCGTCTTCGCAATGTGTAGCGATGAGAAGCGGAATGTTGGCAAACAATCCATTTAGAGTTTTTTCATTATCAACCAACATGTTACCCGTGGAAGACCCCATAAAAACTTTAACCCCACAAACATTTTTTGGATTTGTTTTCAGCACCTCTTCAAGGTTGTCGTTTGATGCGCCCATAAAAAAAGAATAATTGGCAATCGAATCTCTTTCCGCAAATGCATATTTATCGGCAAGCAACTCCTGTGTCAAAGCATTCGGCACAGTGTTAGGCATTTCCATAAAAGATGTTATTCCTCCGGCAACAGCAGCCCGCGATTCAGATTTAATACATGCTTTATGGGTTAATCCAGGCTCCCTGAAATGCACTTGATCATCAATACAACCAGGCAAGACAAAACACCCTTCTGCAATAATTTCCTGATGGCTTGATCTAGCTTCAATTATTCCTCCTATTTTAATTATTTTTCCTTCCTCAATTAAAACGTCTCCTGTCGAAATCAACCCTTCATTTACGATCGATCCATTTTTAATAACGATTGTCATAGGTCCATTTTTTTCATTTTCCAAACACCAAAAAAAGCCTCTTTAAATATTTTGGTGCTCATCTTCGATTCTCCAAATTGCCTATCTACAAATGTAATTGGAACCTCTTTTAATTTGAATCCATGTTTAATTGCGGCATACTTCATGCAAACTTGAAATGCATATCCTTTGAAAGGTATGTTTTGAAGTTTAATTTTTTCTAAGACCTCTCTTTTGTAGCATTTAAACCCAGCTGTAGTATCTTTTATTCCAATCCATAATATTATCCTAACATAAATACTGGCAAAATAAGACATCAACCACCGAAAGAATGGCCAATTTTCAATTTTCCCTCCTTTACAATATCGAGAACCAATAGCTAGGTCAGCACCATTATCACAAGCGTCTTTTAGTCTAATCAAATCGCTTGGATCGTGAGAAAAATCGCAATCCATTTCAAAAATATGTGTATAACCTCGGCTTAAACAATAATTGAAACCGTGAATATAGGCTGTTCCTAAACCGAGTTTTTCTGTACGTTTCTCAAGGAAAACCCTTCCTTTAAATTCAATTTGTAATTGTTCTATTTTATTCGCTGTACCATCTGGGCTATTGTCGTCAATAAATAAAATATGACATTCCATCCCTTGGTTAAAGATAGCGCGCGTCATGGGCTCCACATTGTCAATCTCGTTAAATGTTGGAATAATGAGTATGGAGCGCGTCATTTCGTGTTAATCATCGAAGATAGGTAATTTTGATTTAAAAATAAAAAATGAAGCCAAATAAAAAAGGCTGTGTGTGTTCACAGCCTTTTAGTTAACAGAAAGAAAATTTATCTAATTACCACATTTTTTGTAGTAGTCGCACCATTCGAACGGACAGTTACGATATAACTACCTTTCGCTACATTATCAGTTGCGAAAACGATGGTTTGAGTTCCGTTAGCGTTCTCAATAGTTTGAGAAGCTACATTTCTTCCTTGTAAGTCTGAAAGAGATACCGCGTAATCAGAAGCTGTGGCTTCAAACACCACATTCAATGCTTCTGTTGCTGGGTTAGGGAATACATTTAATGCGATTGTGTTTAATTCATTAATTGATAACACACCTGTTTTAAATGCCGTGATCTCAATATCTGCAAATTCACCTCCCGTTCCTAATATTGCGCCCGAAGCATCCTTTAGAGTATAGCTACCGTTGCCATATGCACAACAAATCCCATCTCCATAAGCATCAATAATTTCAAAAGTATAGCAAGCATTAGCGTTAAGATTTGCAGAAGCTTGTGGTCTAACTGTAGTACCAGCAGCCCCTAAATCTGTCCATGAACCACCACCTTGTGCAACTACTGCACCAGAAGCATTTTTGATTTTCCAAGAAGTTTCAGATGCGTATTGATCTGTTGTAATGTCAATTGTTACGTAAGTTGAAGCAGCAGTAGCAGCTAATCCAATCGTAGCATTAACATTGTTGTTTGAAGTGTTCGCATCACCATTAGTTGTAACAGTCACCGCTAAAGCGCCACCTGTAAAGTTAGCGATAGGCGTACAGTTAACCGTAGCAACTCCATAAGTAGCTAAAGAACCTGTGTATGTTCCTGTTGAAACCGTTGTACCCCCTTGAGTAATTGTAATGGTCGCAGAAGTTAATGGATCTGTTCCATTGTTTTGAATTTTCACAGATGGTGTATATGATCCTTCACAATGTACAGTTGCACCTGCATACGAAAGTGCGCTTACGTCTGCAGGGTTAGATGCAGGCGGAGGACATGCACCAACTGAATTGTACAATTGAGTTGCACTTGCTTGACCAACTTCAGTTACGATTCTATTTGGACAAATTCTGTAAATAGTTGGAAAATAGCCAATTGCGTAGTCGTTATTAATTTGATCAGCAAGAGTAGAAGCTGGATTCGACATAGGGAATTGAATTTGACCTAATGTTGTATTTGGTTCAATCCAATTTCCAATTGCACCAGAACCATCTAACATTGTAGCATCAGCTGTAGAACCATCTCCTTCTATCCAAATAACCATTACGTTATCAGTTGTATTTGCAGAAACTCCAGGATATCCAGCAGGCCCGTGATTGATGTAAACATCATCTAATGCACCACTTAAGTGGTAGTTCCAACATGGTCCACACCACGTAGCAGAAACATCAAGAAATACAGTATATCCTTGATCTAGGTAATCGTACAACGTGTAAGATCCATTGCCATTTGCGCCAGCCGTAGAAAGCCAAGACTGATAAGCATTTACCGTGAAATTTGGAGCAAAACTTCCATCAGGCAACTGGGCCTTCGAAGAAAAAATAGTTCCAAATACAGCCACAGAAAGTAATAATTTTTTCATAGTTGATTTGTTTTTAATGATATTAGTAGGGTAAATTTAACATAAACTTTCAACAATGAAAAAGAAATTGGTGATTTTTTCGGGAGCAGGGATGAGCGCCGAAAGTGGAATTTCAACCTTTCGCGACAGTGGAGGTTTATGGGAAAAATACAATATTGAAGATGTTGCTACCCCTCAAGCATGGAAAAACGACCCGAATTTGGTTACGGATTTTTATAATCATCGCAGAAAACAAATAATAGCAGCAATGCCGAATTCAGCGCATGTTCAGCTTGCTAAATGGGAAAAAAACTATGATGTAACGGTGGTCACACAAAATGTAGACGATTTACATGAACGAGCAGGATCTAGTCATGTGCTGCATCTTCACGGCAATATCAGATTAGCAAAATCCTCTGGGCCGAATCAAGAAAAAAAGTATTATCCCATAACCGGATGGGAACTTAAAAAAAGTGATATTTGCGATGATGGGTACCGTCTTCGGCCGCATGTGGTGTGGTTTGGAGAAGATGTTCCAGTTTATCAACAAGCAGCGGAAATTATAGCATCGGCTGATATTTTAATTGTAATTGGAACCTCCCTCCAAGTGTATCCAGCTGCAGGCCTAATTCATGAAGCTTCATCAAAATGCCGAAAAATAATTGTGGATCCCCATGTGAATGAATTTAACATTCCAAGTTTTTTTGAACAATACCAGGGATCTGCGGTAGAAGTTTTACCTAAATTAAAATTAACCTAACTTACTTTTTTTAAGTTGCTCTTTTATGAACAGCTCAATTGCACCCACCATTGATGGTGCTTTCGGATGTGGTGCGTGAACATCTAGGCGAAGATTGTGCTTCACAACAGCATTAGCAGTTGTGGGTCCAAATGCCTCAATGACAGTTTCATTCTGCTTGAAATCCGGAAAATTTTTGAATAAGGATTCAATTCCTCCAGGACTGAAAAACACCAACATGTCGTAATAAACGTCCTCTAGATCTGACAGGTCTGCTGCAACAGTTCGGTATAAAATAACTTTTGTGAAAGGTAATAACTGCTTTTCTAAAGTGTCAGGTATATTATCTCGAAGAATGTCTGTACAAGGTAGAAGAAATTTTTCTTCCTTGTGTTTTTTCATGATTTCCGATAATTCGTCAATCGTTTGTTTTCCAAAGAAAATCTTGCGTTTACGATAAGCCACATATTTTTGTAAGTATAGCGCTACAGCCTCTGTAATACAGAAATATTTCATGGTGTCTGGAACTTCGAATCTTGTTTCTTCAGCAATTCTAAAGAAATGATCTACTGCAACTTTAGAGGTTAAAATTATTGCTGTATGATCTTGTAGATTGACTTTCTGAGCACGAAAATCTTTCGCATCAACACCTTCAACTTTAATGAATTGTCGAAAGTCAATCTTCAGTTTATATTTCTCCGCTAAATCGTAATAAGGCGATTTTTCACCTTCTGGCTTGGGTTGAGAGACTAAAATGCTTTTTATTGCCAACGCTCAATGTTTAAATAAAACAATCTCCTTTATTGAAACTTTAACCAAATGATTCGAGAAACAACCAAAACGGGTAAAATTTCAACGGTGCAAAGATATAAAATTAAATAATACCAACTTATTTTCTGACGAAAAGTAATATTTAATCCTTTGAAAATCCGCATGATATAAAAAATGATTAAAAAGACGATTAAAGTCCCGCTTAATATCAGCGTTAGGTCCGGGTTGAGAGACCAAATTAACGCCAAGATTAATAAAAAAATACCACCAAAATTTAATAGGGATGAACTAATAAAAGACAAGTTATCTATCAGTTTAGATTCTCCTGAAACTAGAGAAACGATACGAAAGCCTATTTGGTTGATGGCGAAATAGGTTAAAGCTCCCCCTCCCGCAATGAGTAAGGCAATACCTAAGTCAAGTTGATTCTTCGCAAGTAAAAATAAAGTAAGCCCGAGACTAAAAACAAAGTTTACATTGAGAAGTAAACTCGTACCAATGCTGATTTTAATATCTTCTCCGAAGGAATTATCTATTGGTTTCATCCGAATGAAGTTTTTCAATAAAATACTAAATAGATTAGGGTAACTGAGTCTAGCAAGACCAATCAATAAGAATCCGAATAATACAGCAAAAAGTAGGGCTGAGGTCATTCCGGTATTGCGCTCTTGCAAAACTATATCTAAAGTTAAAAACTGTACGGACAACCAAAACATTTCCACGAAAATAATAAGAAATCCGAAGCCTAGTCTTTGAGTTTATGCTTATTTTTGCAGTCAAAATAATAAAATTATGAGAACTGATCAGTATGTTCACCCAGATTATTACAACATGGACGATTTGTTATCCGATGAGCACAAATTAGTTCGTGATGCAGCTCGTGCGTGGGTTAAAAAAGAGGTTTCTCCAATCATCGATGAGCATTATGAGAAAGCGACCTTTCCAATGCATTTGCTTAAAGGGTTAGGTGAAATTGGCGCTTTTGGACCTTACATTCCTGAAGAGTATGGTGGACCTGGATTGGATCAAATTTCTTATGGTCTAATTATGCAAGAATTAGAACGTTGTGATTCTGGTTTGCGCTCAACAGCTTCTGTTCAGTCTTCTTTGGTAATGTATCCTATTTGGAAATACGGAAACGAAGAACAAAAGCAAAAATACCTTCCAAAATTAGCAACTGGTGAAATGATGGGTTGTTTCGGATTAACAGAACCTGATTATGGTTCGAATCCAGGAGGAATGATTACCAATTTTAAAGATGCTGGCGATCATGTTATTTTGAATGGCGCCAAAATGTGGATTTCAAATGCTCCTTTTGCTCACATCGCCGTTGTTTGGGCGAAAGACGAAAGTGGTAGAATTCAAGGCTTGGTTGTGGAACGTGGTATGGAGGGATTTTCTACGCCTGAAATGCATGGTAAACTCTCTTTGCGTGCTTCTTCAACTGGAGAATTGATTTTTGACAACGTAAAGGTTCCTAAAGCAAATATTTTACCAGGAAGAACCGGTCTTGGAGCTCCACTAAGTTGTTTGGATTCAGCACGTTTTGGAATTGCTTGGGGAGCCCTTGGTGCAGCAATGGATTGTTATGATCAGGCACTGCGTTATTCCAAGGAGCGAACTCAGTTTAATGTTCCAATTGGTGCCTTCCAATTAATTCAGAAAAAATTGGCTGAAATGATTACTGAAATTACGAAAGCTCAATTGTTAACACTACGTTTAGGTCAACTTAGAAACGAAGGAAAAGCAACATCGGCTCAAATTTCAATGGCGAAAAGAAACAATGTAGAGATTGCCTTAAACATAGCACGTGAAGCCAGACAAATTCATGGTGGAATGGGAATTACAAGTGAATATTCTATGATGCGACATATGGCAAACTTAGAATCTGTTGTTACTTATGAAGGAACACATGATATTCACTTGTTGATAACAGGTATGGACGTTACGGGCATACCTTCCTTTACGAGAGAAATGCCGAATCTTTAATTAAAGATCGTCCTCTATAAATTGGTCACCTCGAATAGCTCGAATGCGTTTTCTTGCTTCAGCACCAAATAAACTCGATTTATAATCCATTAACAAGCGCTTGTAAATTTCAAGCGCTTGTTCTTTCTCTGATAATATGTTTTCTTTAATATCCCCAATGCGAAAAAGTGCATCATCAGCTAGAATGTCTTTAGGGTGAAATTTCAACACATCTTCATAATACGCAATAGCATCACTCCAATTTCCTTGCATTTCCATTGCCTTTCCCTTGCGCATCATCATTTCGTCGGCTAGCGAATGATAAGGAAAGTTGATACGAATACTATCCATTAATTGAAATGCCTCGTTGTATTTGTGCTGTTCTATTAGAAGTTCAGATTGTGCGAACCAAAACATAGCTTGAAAGTTACTATCCAATCCAAAATTATCAGTGATTGTTACCGAAAGTTGAATTGCATCGTTAGCAATCAATTTTGATGTTGATTCTTTCAACACATCCAACTGGGCCTGTGCATAATTAAATTCTCCATCGAAGTAAAAAATCCGGGCATTTTTATACTTTGCTTCATTCCCAATTGCTTCAAATTTAAAGTCCTTATCTACCTGCATATAAAGAAGTGAAGCTTCCCAAATATCATCGCTCAATACATAGATGTCTGCAAGTTGCATTTTAATTTGAGCTTTCTGCATATCCGTTAACCCCGAAATTGATAAAGCTTCTTTTAAAAGGCTAATGGCAGATGATGATTTATTGGCATAATATGCCAAAATATGCGACAGTTCTATAATTATGGAATGCGTTTTCACTTGCCTACCATACTTATTTAAGGCCTGTTCGTATTCCAAGATAGTGGCAGAAATTTCCTGTTCGTTGTAATTTCGATTCGTTGTAATTTCGAGATATCGAGCATTAAGCAAGCCTCGTTGAGCGTCAATAATATACTCGGAGTTTGGTTGATTTAATATGTAGGAATAACATTTTCGAGCCGCTTCGTATGCTTTATTTTCCATACAAATTAACGCTAAATCATAAATTCGATACCCATCTCCACCAAGTCGTTTTTCTAAGGAAACAGTTTGATTGTATGCAGCGGAGAAATTCTTGGATTGTATGAACAACCAAGTAACTAGTTCTGAAATTATTAAAGGAGAATTTGACTTTTGAGCCGCCGTAACTAAAATTTCTTTTGTTATTAAATAATCAGCACTCGACTGATCTTCAAGATCTAATTTGCTTGCCAGTAATTGTTGTACGTTGTCGAGCATCTCGGGATTCTGACCTAAAAAAACCACAAGTACTTCAATCATTTCCTTTTTCTCACCTCTTAAAAAATGTAGTTCTGAAAACTGAAGTTCGAAACCGGAAGACGTAATTTTCTTTCCTTTCTTGAGGCAATCGAAAGCTAAGTCTAATTTTTTTCTAGATTGGAATGATCGGTATAATTCAATGATTTTTGTTGGGGAGGGAGGTAAATTTTTAATTAGATTTTCGTAAATATTGGTTGATTTTTCTAGCTCTCCGATATCCTCATAAAATTGTCCGAATGATACGTGAAGGTCGAAATCTTGTCTGTTGGAGTTAATTTGACGTTTGTAAATTTTTTCGATGGTTTTGTATTGTTTTGATTGCGTTAGACAATCGACATATCGAAGAAATACTTGCTTTGATGGGTCTTTGGCATATAACTTTTCGTAATACGTGGTTGCCTTTTCAAAATCTCCATTAGAATAATAGTATTGTGCTAATTGCAGATCGTTTTGACCTACAGGCTGTGCAGAGCTCATGGAAGAAAATCCTAAAAATAAAATCACCAACAAAATTCTAACTTCAGTAGGCATCATTTTTTGTCAACAGTGAAAGTGAAAATTCATTTAATTCTTGATGAAGGCTATGGAACGTATTCATGTTCTTATTTTTCTGTTTGACGTAATCATCAATAAGTATGCTAATTTTTTTAATCTTTTCTTTTTCGAAGGAAATGTAATCACTGTATTTTTCTCTTTCTCCACTTCCATTCTCAATATCAGTTCTAAGTTTTTTCAGGGTCTCGCGTTCTTCTCTCAATGATTTTTTACCTTTTTGAAACTGTGAGCCTAATGGTCCAAAAGCACGCCTCATCACTTTATAATCGTTTAGTTTTTTTGCTAAGGACATATTTATGGTATCCAATACTAGATAGTTTTTAATGCGTAACTCCACAGAATTTGTTGCCAACTGCAGCGCTGCCAAGGTGTCAATTTCATTAGAAAGCAATTTGCTCTCAAGGGCATTAATTTCACTTTCAAGTTGGTCTAGCTGATTAAAATACTCTTTTCTTTCTTTGTCTAAAAAAGAACAAGAGCACATAACAAGGAATACAAAAAAACACAAAAGTTTCATTTTATAAATAAAGGATAAAAATAGTTTAGTAAAAATGAAAATACCGCTGCTACTGCCCAGCCAATATTAAGTTGCATTAAGGTATGTTTGTTTAGGATATACCTAGAGCTCATGATTAGACCTGAAAGCAATACGCTAATTATTACAGGTTCAACAGAGGATTGTACATGATTTGCTTGAAACGCAACTAAATAACCCACTAAAATTCCTGCGCCACCTGCATGCAAGGATATTTTTGTCCAATTGTTTATTAATGCAAAAGATAGGGCTACTAAAGCACCAGTTAGAGGAAGGGAGTTTACATAACTAGGCAACAGATGTTGGGGGTCTTTATACCAAAATAAGGTAAACATGACCATACAATAAGCAAACATAATAAACAATGGAGCATTACGCTCCTCTTTATCATCCATTTCAATTGACGAGATTAACTTCCTTCGGAATAACGTGTAATATGAAATAGCAGGCGCTAGTACTGCAAAAATGAAAAATATACCAATAACAACCTTCTTGATTTGTGAAGGAAGTAGGTATAAAGATTTCGTTTCAACAGAAAACTCCTCGGCAGGTAAATACAATGTTATCCACAAACCATAAAGAGGTGTTATAAAGGGGAGAAACAACCAAGAAATAATTTTTGCAGTTAGCTGCATTTTAAAGTGTTTTTCTCATTCTCGCTACCGGCAAATTCAATTGCTCTCGGTATTTTGCAACGGTTCGTCGGGCAATATTATAGCCTTTCTCATTTAGCAAGTCCATTAATTTCTCGTCTGTCAGCGGATTCTTTTTGTCTTCATTTTCAATGGCGTCCGAGAGGATTTTTTTCACTTCTCTCGTGCTTACTTCCTCGCCAGAATCAGTTGACAATGACTCAGAGAAGAAATACTTTAATGGATAAATCCCGAAATTCGTCTGAACATATTTGCTATTTGCTACGCGGGATACGGTAGAAATATCTAAACCTACGATATCAGCAATATCTTTCAGAATCATTGGCCTTAACTTAGTTTCATCACCACTTAGGAAATACGGCTTTTGATAATTCATGATGGCATTCATGGTAAGTAATAGCGTTTGCTGTCGTTGCTTAATAGCATCAATAAACCATTTGGCGCTGTCTAGCTTCTGACGAACAAATGTTAAAGCATCTTTGTCTGCTTTAGATGTTTTGGCCCCCTCTGCATATTTACGAAGCATCGTTTCATAATCTTTACTTACCTTTAATTCCGGAGCATTTCTTCCGTTTAAGGATAATTCAATCCGACCATCGGATTCGAATAACATGAAGTCAGGAATAATTTGCTGGTAATTCTTTGCAGATTCCCTACTAGCACCTCCTGGTTTTGGATTGAGTTTCAAGATTTCGTCTAAAGCTTCTTTGAGATCATTCTCTTCAATTTCGAGTTTTTTTGCAATGCGCTCGTAGTGTTTTTTTGTAAACTCTTCAAAGAAATCTTCCAAAATTTTAAGTGCAGTAAACCGAACAATATCGCCATCCTGTTTTCGTCTTAACTGAAGCAAAAGGCATTCTTGTAAATTTCTTGCACCAACGCCTGCAGGGTCTAATTCTTGAACAAGAGATAATATTTCCAATACTTCATCTTCGGTTACAGACAAGTTCATTGAAAATGCAATATCATCTACAATGGCTTCTAGGTCGCGATTGAGATAACCAGATTCATCTAAGTTGCCAATAATTATATCAGCGATGATAAATTGTCTATCGTCAAGATCTAATAAATTGAGTTGTTCTGTCAGTTTTTCTTGAAAGGATTGTTCCCCAGAAAGCGGCATTACGCGCTCCTCCTCATCTTTTGAGTGATTGTTTGCTTGTGTTTTATAATCAGCAACATCATCGTCTAAATAATCAGAAAGGTCAAACTCTTCTTGGTCGTCGTCGTCGTCAAATTCCTCTTGGTTGTCGAATTCATCTTCTTGATCTTCACCTCCTTCTTCCAGTGCCGGGTTTTCTTCAATTTCCTGTTTAATACGCTGATCAAGTTCCATTGTTGGCACCTGCAACAATTTCATGAGTTGAATTTGTTGAGGCGAAAGGCGTTGTTCTAATTTTTGCGCTAATTGCTGTCTAAGTGCCATACGTTTGAATTATCCAAATATACGAAATCGTGCGCTTATTGAATAATATCTTGCTTTATTACTTGATAAATTTCCCAAGTTGTACGATCGTAAACATAAATGAGAAGGTGCATGTTTTCAGCGTTGAAATTGCCGTCCAACTGATTGGGAACCAAAAAACTATAGTTTACATAATATTTATTTCCAATAAGCGCATCAGGTCCGAGCACTCTTCCAAAGGTTTGACCATCAATATTTCCTCTGTGAATATCGCGATGCACATAACTACTATTGTGTGAATTATCACTCATTTTTTGATCTCCAACCAATGAATCTTCAAGTAAATACACAACTACTCCTAATTCATTCGTAAGATTTTGATCCAATTTTTCAACTTCAACATGCAGGAAAGCTCCTTTTGTGGAAGGGTAATAATTTAACGCCGACTGTATGTTCACTTTCAATACATTTTGCGCAAGTTGGTCGTTCATCATTGAAGACCACTGAGCAGGACTTTGGAAAATGTAACCATTGTTGTATCTGTTTACAGTGCCTCTCGGATTTCCGATAAATCCACCATCGTTGGTTCCGAAATAAGTGCCAATTTCCAATCCTTGAGTATTGGTGAAGTCTGTAGGGTAGTTTGGCAGAGAAACAACTTGAAAATCACCCATTCCTGTTGGTCCAGAATGAATGGAAGCGGTAAAAACACGAGATGGATTTGATTCGTGCAAAGCATGGGCTAAATCTGCTGCTGCAGGGCAAAAAACACATTGATGTCCCGTAAAATCCTCAATTAACACATTGCGAAGCACATTGGTATTTGGTGTGAAAACTGGCCATTCGTTTGCCACATAATCACTCCAATTACCTGGGTATAGGGTGGTGTCAAGATCTGTTTGAACAGTTGGTGGATATGGATTTTCTACGCGATCACAGGAAGTGCTTAAAAAAATAATATAACCTAAAATTATAACTAGAAAATACTTCATTTCATTAAAAACTTTGTGTGAAACTTAAAGTTAAACCATTCGATGCAGGAACAAATCGACAAACACCACCAACACAAAACAATCCAGCACGTTGTCGTCCATAGTAAATCATAAATCGTGTAGCATCTTTCACGTATCCAAATGTCACAATCGGATAATGAACACGAAGTTCTTCTCTTGGATTTCCATAGTTATATTGATCCATAAATCCAAAAGACCAATGAGGCGAAACTGTATATTCAACAAGAACGGTAGCCCAATCTCCTTTGTCGTTCGGTTGACCATTTTTCGGCTCAACTATCAATCCTTGTAATTCAGTACGAATAGCGTGTTTCTTGTTTATTTTATAAGACGCTTCTATGACGCCAATATGAGCTCTAATTATTCCTGATGCATCGTTAGAGATTTTTGCAACATCGTTATTTATATTAATATTAAAATAACTAAATATCAAACTAAGCTTTTTGTTTATTTTCTTGGTGAGATTCACGTTAATATCTCTCCAATATAGACTATCACTCATAACAAAAGGCTTACTTTCATAAACTACTCGTGAAGAATCGAGTAAATTGATGTTGTCCAAAAAATGTTTTGGCCTATATGTTGTCGAAAAATTTGCATTTAATGAAGTGCCGTATTTACCGCCGATAAAACTACCTTTTTTAAAGGTATATAGTACTTCTGCTTGGTAGGCAACTTCGCCCAATGGTTGAGTGGCATATGGATAAAGGGTGGCGACAAGATTGTACGTGTGCGTTTTATTCAAAGCGGGTAAGTAATTGATGAAAACGTCTTGTAAGTCTTTTGTTCGATCTGATCGAAAGCTCATATTATCAACAGATTTCCCTGAGATTAAAATACCTAATCCTTTTTGATTGTATCCTAAATTAAAAATTGCGGCATGTCCGAAATTGTAGATCTTTCCGTTATCGTTTGAAGGGTCTTGTTCTTTTTGAACGTATTCAGCATCAAAATTAAAATTTTTGTACCCTAATTTTATTCTTCCTCCGTAAGCCCCAACATTCTCGGGTAAAATTAAGTCAGCGTCGTTATCAGCCTGGTATTTACTCACGAAAGAAGCGCCAATTACAGTGCTTAACGGGAAATTTTCCAGTTTCGAAAAGGTTTCGTTAAGATTCAGTTCTGCATCCATTCCTCTTACAATTCCATCCCCGTGTATTATTTTTCCCATTTGAAAAGATAATCGTTGATAACCGTATACACCTTTGAGTACAATCCCTTTTTTCGGGCGAACAATTAAACGTGCTCCGTCCATTAAATTATCATAACCAAGCGCACGATCTTCATAGGCGCGAAAAGAAAGACCCGAACCAAACTGCTCGTAAAAAGAACCAAGCGTTACATCCACAAATTCATCGCTGTAACCTACGTAACGCATACCCAATCCTGTTCCATCAAAACGGTTCGGATACCCTTGAATTCTCGGCAAATATGATTCAAGACGCAGTCCGGCTTTAAATTTACCTTGCGTGTAAAATACATTCATATATGAATTGATAAGTCCTTTCTGAGCCGGTTGATTGGCGCCAATAAGCGTGTCTTCATTCAAGTATTGAAAGGTACTCTCTATATTTCCTGTTAATTCGCCTTGAGAGTGTGCCGATTCGGAAATAATGAATCCCAAAAGGAAACAAAGATATTTCATGTTATTTACCGCTCAACTTTTTAATTTCCTGGTATAATTTTTCTTCATCACCAGGAGCATAATTGTTGTGTGTGTATACAATATTACCGTCTTTATCCAACAAAAAAGTATGTGGGACATTATTCACACCCATTGCTCTTTTAAAATCTCCATTGGGGTCTAATAGAACAAGGTAATCCCATGCCTTACCATTAACGTAAGTTGGCACTTGACTTTTTGTTTTTTCATCGTCAATTGATACGGCAACAAGTTGTACTCCAGTTTCAGCTTGCCAATCTTCGTATAATTCATGTATGGTGTTCAATTCTTTTTTACAAGGAGAACACCAAGTAGCCCAAAAACTAATAACAACAGGTCCTTCGAAACCAAGTTCAGCAGTGTTGTATGTTTTTCCTTTAAGATCTTTTAATTTGACAGCAGCTACTTTTTGAGCATTGGAGAAGGAACTCAAAAGAAAAAAAAATGAAGCGAAATAGAATATTTTCATAGTTTAGAATTAAAATGTACGGCAAATTCAAAAATCTTGCCGAAATCAAAGGTAGGAAAAAATAAATAGCTAAAAAAAATTGGCTCAAAATTTGAAAATGACCGATACTTTGGATATATTTGATAATTAAACTAGGCTAGAATGAAAAAAATATACTTTGTAAGCGCAATAATTGTATTAACCTTTACAACCTTTTCACAAGATGGAATCAGTATAAAAGTTGATGGCCAAACTGCTGATATTTCTGGAGCAACTCATTCAGTAACGGCTCCATCTAATGATGTTTTCGATGTATTGTTCGATGTTTACAACAACACGGGAAGTGCCAAACAGTGGGTTATCACGCGTAAAAGATTAAGCGTTCCTTCTGGTTGGGCAGATGCATTGTGCTGGGGTCACGCAACAGATCCTTTCGGCGGGACATGTTATTCCTCTACTCAAATGAACTATGATACTTGGACATCACCAGCTTCTCAAGCTGTGTTGTTTACCATCAATGATGGAGAATACGGAAAAATGAAGCCACAAATTAATCCTGAAGATTTTACAAGTGGTCAAGCACATTACAGGTATTACATCTCTCAAGCTGGAACAAATGTTTATTCTGACTCTGTTGATTTAGTTGTGGATTTTACTGCTTCGATTAAACCTATGAAACAAGATCCTTCAGTTTCAATTACTCCAAATCCTGCAAGTGATTACATTTCAATTACGTTAGCAAATGCTGAGTATGCCCAATGTAGAATAGTTGATTCATTTGGTTCTTTGGTTGTCAAGGAACAAATTTATGGATCCAAGAAATTTAATGTTAGTGATTTTAAACCCGGAATTTACTTTGTTACAATTGAAACATCAGGTTCAAAACCGTTTTCCAAAAAGTTAATTATTAAATAAGGTTTACACTTCATTTTTTAATCATGCTTTTTACTACTTTCGTAAAGCATGTCCAAAAAGAACAAAAAGCAACCCAAACAAGGAGCAAAACCCACATTCAAAAGAAATGCTGTTGTTTCCTTAATAATTAAAGTATTCGAGAAAAATCCTGACTCGGAATTAACTCACAAGCAAGTTTGTTATTTAATTGACGCTAAAGACCCTGTTTCTCGTCAGGTTGTGTTCGAGGCTTTGCAGAATTTATGTGCAAATAAATTAATCTCTAGATCCAATCACTTTACTTTTAAACTTTCTTCTACCGAATCTTCCCTTCAAGGAAAAGTACAAATGACGCAAAGAGGAGCTGCTTTTGTCACGATTGAAGGACGAGAAAAAGATGTATTTATTGCCCCTCAGAATGTTGGACAGGCGATGAATGGTGATTTGGTTAAGCTCAGAATTTTTAAAGAAGGAACTCAGCGCGACGAAGGAGCAATTATATCTATTGTAGAACGAGAACGCACTCAATTTGTTGGAACGCTTAAAATGCAGGACAGATATGCATTACTAATTCCTGATAATCACCGTTCAGGCATTCAAGTATACATTTCAAAAGATCAATTGAATGGGGCTAGAAATGGCGAGAAAGTATTGGTAAAAATTACAGTTTGGCCTAAATCATCCGAAATGCCATATGGTGAAGTTATCGCAATTTTGGGCATGCCTGGGACTAATGATGCGGAAATGTTATCCATTTTATACAGCCAAGGCATAAACCCTGTTTTTCCGGACGAGGTAATGTCAGAGGCAGAGCACATTCCGATAGAATTAGACCCACAAGAAATATCAAAAAGAAAAGACCTTAGAGATATTTTAACGTTTACAATAGACCCTGTTGACGCAAAAGATTTTGACGATGCAATTTCCTATCAGGAATTGCAAAATGGAAATATCGAGTTAGGGGTGCATATTGCCGATGTCAGTCATTATGTTCGTCCAGGATCTGCTATGGATAAAGAAGCGTTGATGCGCTCTAATTCTGTTTATTTGGTCGATAGAGTTATTCCGATGTTGCCTGAGCAACTTTCGAATATTGTTTGTTCCCTGCGCCCAAATGAAGATAAATATGCATTTTCGGTGCTATTTGAAATGACTCTAGACGGCAAGGTGGTGAATGAATGGTTTGGTAAAACCGTTATTCATTCTAACCGAAGATATTCCTACGAAGAAGTTCAAGAAATTTTGGAAGGCAAAACTGGTGATCATGAAGAGGTTTTAAGAAAAATTGATGGGATTGCAAAAACCTATCGCTCCAAAAGATTGAAAAAAGGGGCGTTGAGTATAGAGTCAGAAGAAATGCGATTTAAACTTGACGATAAAGGTTTTCCAATTCAAGTTCTAATAAAAACATCCAAAGATGCGCATAAGTTAATAGAGGAATTTATGCTTTTGGCAAATCGCACTATCGCAACCATTTTGGCAAAACCAATGAAAGATCGCGACACCATTCCCATGGTTTATCGCGTACACGACCAACCTGATCCGGAGAAAATGGCCATGTTTGCCGTATTTATTGAAAAGTTTGGACATAAAATAGATTTGTCTGACTCACGAAATATTGCCAAGAACTTGAATAGTTTATTTGATTCATTAAGAGAGGAAAATGAGTTCTCACTGGTTCAAACTATGGCCATTCGCAGTATGGCTAAAGCTACCTATGAGACTGAAAATATTGGTCATTACGGTTTAGCTTTCGAATATTACACGCACTTTACATCTCCTATTCGACGTTATGCTGATCTTGTTGTGCATCGCATTCTTCAAACAGAGTTAACGGACAAAAAACACAGATACGGAAGTGAATTGTCGGATGTTTGCAAACGCATTTCAAAAAATGAACGCAAAGCAGCAGATGCTGAAAGGGAATCTACCAAGTATTTTCAAACCCTATACTTACACGAGCACGTGGGTGAAGAATTTCAAGGTACTATTTCCGGTATCGCAGAACACGGGATGTTTGTAAGAATGGACGACAATCACTGCGAGGGCATGGTGTCAATGAATCAAATACCTGGAGACCGTTATTACTTTGATGCAGAAAAGTACAGGATTATAGGAGCAAAAAATAAGAAGGAATTTAATTTCGGAGATAAAGTAAAGGTGCGAATTTTCGAGGTTAATCCGAAAAAAAGGCATGTAGAATTAATTTTGCTTTAAATATTAATGAACGTTTGAAATATCAATCTTTAAGAATTAGCCTAAAATCTACATCAAAGTAAATTAATGTCCTGTAAAATCAACTTGTCCCTCAAGATCAACACCTTGATTTTTTAATATTTTTCTAGCCAATGCCGCAAACAAAACTAGGTATCCAAAACAAAGAACAGCGACTACATAAGACGACTGTATTCCTATCAAATCTGCCAACTTCCCTTGAATAGGAGGAATTATTCCTCCTCCCAAAATCATCATAATTAAAAAGGCAGAGCCTTGGGAAGTAAATTTTCCAAGTCCTGCAATTGATAACGAAAAAATACACGGCCATAAAATGGAGCAAAACAATCCTCCACTCAAAAAAGCATACACCGCAACTTGACCGGTACTAAACATTCCTATTAACATAGCTGCTACGCCCAAGGAGCCAAATACCATTAGAGATTTGATTGGGTTTTCACCAACATAGAAAAAGGCTAAAATTTGAACAGCAACGCATAGAATATACCAATAAAGTGCTGACACATCTTTTTGTGCTAATAAATTTGCGGCAAGAATAAGACAAAAAGCCACAATTGGAACCACCACAATTAGAAGTGCTTTTGTTGATTTTTGTAAGTCAAAAGCACTAACCGCACCTGCCCAACGACCTATCATTAAGCTTCCCCAATACATAGAAATATAAGGTGCAATCGCTGAGGCTTCTAACCCTCCGAAATCTTTTTGTTTCAACAGCTCTCCTAGATTTGACCCAATAGCAACCTCTACACCGACATAGATAAAAATTGCCAACATCCCAAGAACCAACTGCGGATAACGCATAGCTCCCCAACCTTCAGGGTTGTTCATTGCTGATCTATTCGCAAACAAAAGCATGCCCACCACTGAAATTAATGCCCCTGATAACCACAACATTCGTTCTTGTTCCAAGGGTTTTTTCATTTCTTTTACCTTTTCTGAAATGGTAGTATAGGTCAACGAGTCTCCCTGATCCTTTTTTATTTCGGATAAAGCCGTCTCATATTTTGCTACTGCTTTTGCTTTAGACGAATTATAGCTACTAAATACAGGAGTAAACATAACAATTAGAAGTCCCGTCATTATCAATAAACTTCTCAAGGCTTTGTTCGCAGCCTCAACTGGTTCAGCGTGAACACCTGATGGGACAGACTTGGATAACCCGAATATGGCAGCCGCCAAAATAAATAAAATGCCCACCACCATGTACAAGACTATTACCTTTATAAGGTCTAATTCTGCAATCATGTCGTCTGTAACCGCAGCAGACGAACCAAAAAGTGCGAAGGCCACAATTAGAGGGCCGATCATTGTTCCGAAAGAATTTATCCCACCTGTGAAATTCACACGAGTAGCACCAGTGGCGGGATTACCTAGAGAAATCGCAAATGGATTAGCCGCAGTTTGTTGGAGTGAGAATCCCAAAGCAACTAGAAAAAAGCCAATCAACATGCCCGAAAACGTATTGCCATATACAGCCACTATCATAGCTGCCGCTCCAAAAGCAGAAAATAGTAGGCCATATACTATACTTTTCTTATATCCCCAATTACCTACCAAGTCCCGACCACCAATTGAGCCGGTAATGAATAGTATAAGAGCACCAATATAATAAGCACCAGAGAAAGCGTAATCAACTAATCGACTTTGAAATTGATCTAAATGAAAATAATTCTTACAAAATGGAATGAAAATGCTATTGCCGGCGGCAATAAATCCCCAAAAGAAAAATACTATTGTGAGTACTCCTAAAGCGCTAAAATTCGTTTTTTGATTGTTCATGAAATTAAATTATAGTCCAAATTACTATAATTCTAACTTCATCCTATTTTTTGGGCTAATTTTTTATCCACTTCTTTTACTGAAAGAAGTGTTTTCACCTTCCTCACTATTGCCTTCGCATCAAAACCACAATCTTCCCACAACTCTTCTTGTGTGCCGTGGTGAATATACTCATCTGGGATTCCAAGACGCACAACTTGTGCCTGATAACCTTGATCAACCATGAATTCTATAACAGCTGAACCAAATCCACCCATCAAACACCCATCTTCAACCGTTATAACATATTTAAATTTCGAGAAAACTTCGTGTAACATCACTTCGTCAATTGGCTTAACGAATCTCATGTCGTAATGTGCTGCTGACACATCGTATACTGACAACTCTTTAATGGCTTCCTGAGCAAAATTTCCCGAATGTCCGATTGTTAAAATGGCAATATCTTCTCCGTTAGAAACCTTTCTTCCTGTTCCCACCTTAATTTCTTTAAGTGGCGTTTTCCAATCGGTCATCACACCATTACCGCGTGGATATCGAATCGAGAAAGGACCCTTATCAGGTAATTGAGCTGTATACATTAAATTTCGAAGTTCCTCTTCATTCATTGGGGCTGAAACCACCATGTTTGGAATACATCTCATGTATGCTAAATCATACGCGCCGTGGTGTGTTGCCCCATCTGCTCCTACCAATCCTCCTCTATCCAAACAAAAAATGACGTTCAAATTTTGTAACGCAACGTCATGCAAAACTTGATCAAATGCTCGTTGCATGAAGGATGAATAAATATTACAGAACGGCACCAATCCCTGTGTGGCCAAACCAGCGCTGAATGTTACGGCATGCTGCTCTGCTATACCTACATCAAAACTTCTATCAGGCATTGCTTGCATCATGATGTTCAACGAACATCCCGATGGCATTGCCGGGGTAACTCCCATAATTTTTGGGTTTTCTTCGGCAAGCTCTACAATCGTATGGCCAAAAACATCTTGATATTTAGGTGGTTGCGGTGATTTTGGAATAATTTTAACTATTTCTCCTGTCTCTTTATTGAAAACTCCTGGCGCGTGCCATTTTGTTGGATTTCCTTCCTCTGAAAACTTATAACCTGCGCCTTTTCTCGTTATACAATGCAAAATTTTAGGGCCTGGTATATCTTTTAAATCGCTTAATATTTTGGCTAAACCAACCGCATCATGACCATCTACTGGACCAAAATACCTAAAGTTTAAAGACTCAAATAAATTACTTTGTTTTAATAAACTTCCCTTCAAGGCGTGTGAAACTTTCGAAGCGATGGTTTGTGCGTCAGGGCCAAATTTTGATATTTTACCAAGTAGCTTCCAAACTTCATCCTTCACTTTATTGTAAGTATGCGATGTTGTTATGTCCGTTAGGTATTCTTTTAGCGCTCCAACATTGGGGTCGATTGACATACAATTGTCATTCAGCACTACAAGTAAGTTTGCGTCTTTTTCAAATCCAGCATGATTCATGCCTTCAAAGGCAAGGCCTGCAGTCATAGCTCCATCACCAATAACGGCAATGTGTTGTTTCTTTTTGTCGCCTAGGTATCTATTCGCTACTGCCATTCCTAATGCCGCGGAAATGGATGTAGACGAATGTCCTACACCAAACGTATCGAACTCGCTTTCTGAACGCTTTGGAAAACCAGAAATTCCTCCTTTAATACGATTCGTATGAAAACGATCCTTTCTTCCGGTTAAGATTTTGTGGCCGTATGCTTGATGACCAACATCCCACACCAATTGGTCTTCAGGTGTATTGAACACATAATGCAAGGCTACGGTGAGTTCAACCACGCCTAAACTCGCCCCAAAGTGGCTGTTCCCGATTTCAGAGATTACATCAACAATGTATTGCCTTAATTCATCTGAAATTTGTGGTAAATCCTCAAAATCAAACTTTTCCCTAAGGTCTTTAGGAAGATTAATTTGTGAGAGTAAAGGACCGGCTTGATAGGATTTGTTCATCGTTAAGGACAAATTTACTTGATAATAGTACGTAAAACAATTAATGGTTGAATTAGTTCGTTTTTTTATTTTGAGTTTCGACTACCGAATTGAAATGACTTCTTTTCAAAATTATACATCATTGCAATATAAGCCAATAATAATATATTGTGAACAAACAGTCTGGTGTAAGTTTCTTCGATTTTTAACGTGTAGGTTAATCCAAAAATTCCAAGCGCCACAAGCAAATACAAGGCAAATTTTCTCAGGTTATATGGAATTGGATAATGCTTCTGACCAAGGTAATAACTCAATACCATTTGAAAAGCGTAAACTATCAATGTTGCCCAGGCACTTGCCATGAACCCGTATTTTGGAATAAATAACCAGTTTATTGAAACGGTTATTATTGCCCCAACTATCGCTATATACGCTCCAAATTTTGTTTTCCCGCTCAGTTTATACCATATACTCTGGTTATAATAAATCCCCAAAAACACATTCGCTAATAGTAATATAGGAACAACCTTCAATCCAACCCAATAGGCCTCGTTTCTAATAAAATATTTGAAAACGTCAATATTCAATGAAACTAGCAAGAATACAAAACAAACTGTAGCCACAAATAAATTCATCACCCGGACATACACTTTAATTCTATCTTCATTTTTGTACTGATTAAAAAAGAAGGGTTCTGCCGCATAACGATAAGCCTGAAGCAATATGGTTACTAACATTGCTAGCTTATAGCATGCGCTGTAAATTCCTACTTGGGCTTCAGCATACCTCAGGGAAGAGGGATCGCTAGGATTAAATAAAAGTTGTTTCAATAAAATCCTGTCCAAGGTCTCGTTTATAATTCCTGCAAAGCCAGCAATCACCAAAGGAAATGCATAAATCAACATTTTTTTTGTGGTTTCTTTATCTAATCCTAAACGCAACAACCCAAAACTGTCAGCTAATAGTATAGGTTTTACCAAGGAAGCCAGTAGGTTTGCTATCAAAATAAACAAAACACCTTCCTCTGGTCTAGATTTGTTAAATAAAAAGACCATAAATAAAACATTTAGACCAATATTCACAGCAATAGAGAGCAATTGAATCGTCGCAAAACGCCTTGCCTTTTCTTCTGCTCGCAACTCCGCTAATGGCAGCGCCGAAACAGCATCAATACATACAATAGCTCCCATTAGCACAATGTATTCGTTGTGCCCTTGAAAGAGCATTACGTTGGCAATTTCATTGTTGAACTGTAACAATAAAAGATAGAAAAAAGCATTTACGAGAAGAACTACCCAAAGGGCATTAGATATAATTTTTTTTCGGTCCGTTGCGTCTTGAATAAAGCGAAAAAATGCTGTTTCCATTCCAAAAGTTAAGAAAACAACCAAAAACGCAACCCATGCGTACAATTCCGAAACGACCCCGTAATCCGCTGGATCGGCAAAAACTGCCGTATAAAGAGGCACCAATAAATAGTTCAATAGTCTCCCCACGATGGACGACAATCCATAAACGGCGGTTTGACCAAGAAGTCTCTTTATAGGATTAGACATTTAAGACCTGAAATTTGCTTTTCTCTTTTCAATAAATGCTTGAGTACCTTCTTTAAATTCAGATGTACCAAAACATTTACCAAACTCTTCAATTTCGGAATGAAAACCATTTTTGTCATGAGAGAATCCTGCGTTAACAGCTCTTATTGCGGCCTTGATGGCATTTGGAGAATGTTGTATTATTTTAGACGCAATAGACTCGCAAGTAGAAAGTAAATCAACTTGTTCTACAACATGATTAACAAGTCCCCAATTTAACGCTTCGTCTGCCGTAATCATACCTGCCGTAAATATCATTTCGTTCGCCTTTCCTTTTCCAACAAGCTGCGGTAGACGTTGTGTTCCACCATATCCTGGAATTACTCCTAAAGACACTTCGGGAAGGCCCATTTTGGCATTTTTAGAAGCAACTCTCAGTTGACAAGCCATCGCCAACTCTAGTCCTCCTCCCAAGGCAAAACCATTCACCGCTGCAATGACGGGTTTGTTCATATTTTCAATATAGTCGAAAAGGATATTTTGTCCATTTTGTGCTAACATGCCCCCTTCAGCAATTGAGAAATCCGCAAATTCTTTTATGTCGGCGCCCGCAACAAAAGACTTTTCACCGCTTCCCGTCAAAATGATAACACCAACGTTATTATCTTCATTTAGTTGGGTTAATGCCTTATTTAATTCTTCAATCGTTAACTTATTCAATGCATTTAATTGTTCAGGGCGATTGATCGTTATAATTGCCAAATGAGCTTTTTGTTCGAGAATTATATTTTGATACATAATCTTTAAAGTTTGGCTCTAAAGATAAGGAGTTTCTTGATACTTGCCTTCTATTAAAATACGAATCGCTTTGTGTCTTGGGTTACCTTTCATCATTATTAATTCGTAAATTTGCACCAATGTCTGAAATTGCAGTTCAAAAACCGGCTATTTGGAAGATTTATTTGATCTTTACAAAGTTTAGGCTTAGCTTTTTAGTGATTTTATCTGCATTGTCCGGGTACTTATTTGCAGGTGGGAGCGATTATTTAGAAATTACCTTCCTAATGCTTGGAGGCACCTTGGTTACTGCTGCTTCCAATGGAGCCAATCAAATTTGGGAAAGAGAACTTGACGTTTTGATGAGTCGAACTAAAAACAGACCGCTGCCTCAAGGTTGGATGACAACGAAAGAAGCTTACATCGTGTGTGTCGTTTCGCTTATTTTAGGAACAATATTATTGTTTCAATTAAACCTTTACAGTGCTTTACTTGGGCTCTTGGCATTTCTCACTTATGTTTTTGTGTATACGCCTCTAAAATTAAAAACACCTTGGGCCGTGTTTGTTGGGGCCTTTCCGGGGGCTATTCCTCCAATGCTGGGATATATTGCAGAAAGTAATGATTTCACTTTACACTCTGGGGTGTTGTTTTTTGTTCAGTTTACTTGGCAGTTTCCGCACTTTTGGGCTATCGCTTGGGTATTATACGACGACTATAAAAAAGCTGGGTTCTCCTTGCTTCCTTCTGCGTCTGGAAGAAGCAAACAAAGTGCCTTTCAAATCATGGTGTATTCACTTTTTTTAATACCGTTTAGCTTATTACCTTGGGCCTTGGATTGGGTTGGTATTTCAACACTGATCATTGCATCTCTTCTAGGTATTGTTTTCTTTGTTTACGCTTACCGATTATTTATGTATTGCGAATCAAAAGATGCACGTAAACTAATGTTTGCCTCGTTTGTTTATTTACCAATAATTCAATTCGTATACGTTTTCGATAAACTCTAATATATGGAACCGCAATTTGACCCTGCCGTAAAAGAAAAAATGAAAAAAAACCTCGTTTATGTAGGTATTTTCAGTGTTATCATGCTTTTTGCCGGATTTACCTCCGCCTACATTGTATTGATGGGAGATTCATTTTGGTTGAAATATCCAATGCCGATGTTTTTTTGGTACAGTACCGCAACTGTAGCTATAAGTAGTGTCACTTTTATTTTCGCAATACGTGCCGCAAAGCAAAACAAGCGGCTATTACTTAAAACACTTATGGGTACTACTACATTGCTTGGCGCCCTTTTCATATTCTTTCAGTTTAAAGGTTATGGAGAGCTAATCGCCAAAGGATTTTACGCCGCGAACAACCACATCATGGTGGTGGATGGAAAGTACGGCACTTATTTCGAAGTACTCATGAACAATAAAAAAGTTGATATTTATTGTAATGATTACCTTATCGACGGAAAAAAAATGACCGATTCAGAAATGAAATCATTACAATACTTTACCTCACAATTCTTAGATTACGAACAGGGAAAGGTGATGAAACTGACCAATCCGAGCTCATCCATTGTTTTGCTAATGGATAATCGGCCAATCGTCGTCAAAGACCAAAAAGTTTGTAAACCGGATGGGGAGTTATTCACACATCTTGACGCATTGAGATTAAAGTATTTTGCGGAAAACATTCGAGACAATAGGGGAGACTTTTATGCCAAAGGAGAAATTGGGAAAGACTTTCAAATCTATTACAAAGGCGAAGAACTAGGTTATGGGAAAGATAGAAAATTGACTTACCAAGGGAAACCTTTGAGCGCTGGACTTGAAACAAAGGCCATTGAAGCGGCAGACTCTGCATCCTCATTTCTATACATCATTACCTTCATTCACCTCCTTCATATCGCGGTTGCCATGATTTATTTAATAAAAATCACAATTAATTCATTTTCAGGCAGATTCAATTCCGACAACCATCTATCACTCCGTACAGGCGCAATATTTTGGCACTTTTTAGGTCTTTTGTGGGCGTACTTACTATTATTTTTGATTTATATTCATTAAACTTGCAAAAAATTCTTAAATAATGGCAGGACATTCGGCAGAATTAGATTCTAAAACATTGTGGGGCGGTAAGGAATCTCCGTTCCAAACCAGCTATGGAAAACTCATGATGTGGTTTTTCCTTGTATCAGATGCTCTTACTTTTGGAGGTTTGTTAGTTGCATACGGATTTACACGACATGATGTGAGTGTTTCCGGAACCGAAGGTTGGCCAATTGGTGAAGAAACATTTAATTCATTGCCGTTTTTAGGACATGGTTATCCGCTAATATATGTTGCTTTAATGACTTTTATTCTTATTGTTTCCTCGGTAACTATGGTATTAGCCGTAGAGGCGGGACACAGAATGGATAAAAAAGGGGTGGTTAAATGGATGATCGCCACAATCATTGGTGGGTTCTTCTTTTTAGGTTCTCAGGCATGGGAATGGTTTCACTTCACTCACGGTTCAGAGTTTGGTAAGGTTGAATTGTCCAATGGTTCTCAAGCAATTGTACAAGGACACTTCGGTGAAATTGAAAAGTTCACAATCATAAAAGCCGGAACTGAGCACAAAGTAGGCGAGGAAATTACTGAAGAATTAATGCATGAATTTCAGCATGCTGCAACAGCCGGTCATTTACACAAGCATGGAAAAGAAATTCAAATTCATTTAGAAGATGGATCAGTTGCAAACGTTAGTAAAAAAGCAGATGATCATTTAACCTTGATTATCAAAAAAGACGCTAAAGCAGAGAATGTTGGAAAACGAATTGAAGGAGAAGAAGCTGAAAAATTATATTATGAAGCACTTACCTCAGGGGTTGAAAATAGAGTGATTTACGGTGCAAAATTCTTCGGTGATGATCAGTTTGGATTAAATGAATATGGCCCTCAGCAATATGCTCAGTTTTTCTACTTCATTACTGGATTCCATGGTTTCCACGTTTTCTCTGGGGTGGTAATTAATATCATCATATTAATTGGTGTTCTAATGGGAACTTATCACAAAAGAGGTCATTACGAGATGGTGGAAAAAACAGGTTTGTATTGGCACTTTGTAGATTTAGTTTGGGTATTCGTATTTACCTTCTT